>JAIUOP010000004.1 GCA_020161815.1 Actinomycetota bacterium
GACCTCGACAACGTCGCTGACGGCCTCAACGCCCGACCCCGCAAAACCCTCGGGTGGCGCACACCGGCCGAAGCCCTCGCCGAAGTACTGTGAAACCACATCGTTGCGTTGACCGATTGAGACCGCCCCGTTCTCCCGGGCGTTTCGTGACCCCTCGACGGGTGGGTGGGGCGGGCGAGCTGCCGACCCGCCCTGCCGGCAGCCGTGCTCACGGGTGAGGAGGCAGCGGCGCTCACGGGTGAGGCGGCCGCGGCGCGCAGGTGACGAGGCGGCCGTGCTCACGGGTGAGGGGACGGCATACCGTGTCGCCATGACCTTGCCGATGGGTGGCCATGTCGACGCCACGGACCCGATCGCCGAAGCGCAGGCACGTGGCGCGAGCCTGTCGCAGTTCTTCCTCGGCGACCCGCAGTCCTACAAGGGACCGGTCGTGGCGTATGCCGGTGGCGCGGCGGCGCTGAAGGCCGACGCCGAAGCCGCCGGGATCGACCTCTGGGTGCACGCGCCGTACCCGATCAACGTCGCCTCGCTCAACAACCGGATCCGCATCCCCGGCCGCAAGCTGCTCCAGCAGCACCTCGTGGCGGCGGCCGAGATCGGCGCCAAGGGCGTCATCGTCCACGGCGGGCACCTGGGCAAGGAGGAGGACGCGGCCCAGGGCTTCGACAACTGGCGCAAGTGCATCGACGGCCTCGACCTGGCGGTGCCCCTCCTCATCGAGAACACCGCCGGCGGCGACAACGCCATGGCACGCCGCCTCGAGGCGATCGACCGGCTCTGGGAGGCCATCGGCGCGGCCGAGGGCGGCGACACCGTCGGCTTCTGCCTCGACACCTGCCACGCGTGGGCCGGGGGCAACGACCTCGCCGACGTGGTCGACCGGGTGAAGGCCATCACGGGTCGGATCGACCTGGTCCACGCCAACGACTCCCGGGACGTCTTCGACTCCGGCGCCGACCGGCACACCAACGTCGGCTCCGGCCACATCGACGGTGCTGCACTCGCCGACGTGGTGCGCGCCGCCGGTGCGCCCGTCGTCGTCGAGACCCCTGGCGGGGTCACGGGTCAGGCGGCCGACATCGAGTTCCTCCGGGCGCGCGTCTGAGCGCATCCCTCGTTGGGTGCGTGGAGAGTGTCGCCCTGGCGTGGAATGTCCACGCACGCAACGGTGGTGATGAGGTGGGTTCAGCGCAGGAAGAGCCGGTAGGCGGGGTTGTCGGTCTCGTCGGTGGCGGGGTAGCCGAGCTCGCGCAGGAACCGCGCGAAGGCGTCACGGTCCTGCTCCGGCACCTGCATGCCGACGAGCACCCGCCCGACGTCGGAGCCGTGGTTGCGGTAGTGGAAGAGCGAGATGTTCCAGTCCGGACGCATTGCCGTCAGGAATCGCACGAGCGCGCCGGGACGCTCGGGGAACTCGAAGCGATAGAGCCGTTCGTCCTCCGCCAGCGCCGACGGGCCGCCGACGAGGTGGCGCACATGGAGCTTGGCGAGCTCGTCGTCGCTGAGGTCGAGCGCGGGCAGGCCGACTGAGGCGAAGGCGTCGGCGATCTGCCGCGCCTCGTCGCGGCCGCGAACCTGGAGCCCGACGAACACGTGGGCCTGATCGGGCGCGGCGATGCGGTAGTTGAACTCCGTCACCGCCCTCCCGGGGCCGATGGTCGCGAGCAGCTTGCGGAAGGACCCCCGCTCCTCGGGGATGGTCACCGCGAAGATCGCCTCACGCTCCTCACCGATCTCGGCACGCTCGGAGACGAACCGGAGACGGTCGAAGTCGGTGTTGGCGCCACTGGCGACGGCCACGAAGGTGGCGCCGACCTCGGAACCGGGCCTGGCGGCATACGCCTTGAGTCCGGCGACGGCGAGCGCGCCGGAGGGTTCGAGGATGGCGCGGGTGTCGGCGAAGACGTCCTTGATGGCGGCGCACACCGCGTCGGTGTCGACGCGCACCACCTCGTCGACGAGGGCTGCGGCGAGGCGGAAGGTCTCGCCCCCCACGCGCCGCACCGCGGTGCCGTCGCAGAAAAGGCCGACGGTGTCGAGGTCGACCCGCTCCCCCGCCTCCAGGGATCGCGCCATCGCGTCGGAGTCGACGGTCTGCACTCCGATGACCTTGACCTCGGGGCGAATGGCCTTGACGTAGGCCGCAATTCCGCTGACGAGCCCGCCGCCGCCGATGGCCACGAAGACCGCATCGAGACGGCCGGGATGCTGGCGCAGGATCTCCATCCCGATCGTGCCCTGGCCGGCGATGACGTCCGGGTCGTCGAAGGGGTGGACCGGCGTGAGGCCGCGCTGCTCCGCCAGGCTCTCCGCGTGCTCGCTGGCCTCGGTGTAGGACACGCCGTGGAGGACCACCTCAGCGCCGCGAGCGCGCACGGCCTCGACCTTGACCGAGGGCGAGGTGGTCGGCATGACGATGACCGCGCGGCAACCGAGGCGGCGGGCGGCGAGCGCGACCCCCTGGGCGTGGTTGCCGGCGGAGGCGGCGATGACCCCACGGTCGCGCTGCTCCTGGGTCAGGTGCGCCAGCTTGTTGTAGGCACCGCGGACCTTGAAGGAGAAGACCGGCTGCAGGTCCTCCCGCTTGAGCAGGACGGTGCTGCCGATGCGCTGCGAGAGGGTCGGGGCGATGTCCAGGGGCGTCTCCTCGACGACGTCATAGACCTTCGCCGTGAGGATTCGCTTCAGGTATGCCGTCGCCTCGGCATCGGTGAGCGGGCGGGAGTGCGGCACGTGGTCAGGGTAGTCGGGCCGGGGCCCGTGGGCCGCGGGACTCACACGTTGCGGCGGTACTGGCCCCCGACCTCGAAGAAGGCGTCGGTCACCTGCTGGAGCGAGCACACCCGCGCGGCATCCATGAGCACGGCGAAGACGTTCTCCCCCGCCACGGCGGCGTCCTTGAGCCGCTGCAGCGCCTCCTGCGCCTCGCTGTGGTGTGCCTCGCGATAGGCACGCACCCGCGCGAGCTGGCTCTCCTTCTCGGCCTCCGAGGCGCGGGCGAGCTCGATCGGCTTCTTGTCCTCATCACCCGCCGGGTTGCGGAAGGTGTTGACGCCGATGATCGGCAGCGAGCCGTCGTGCTTGCGGTGCTCGTAGAGCATCGACTCGTCCTGGATCCGGCCGCGCTGGTAGCCGGTCTCCATGGCCCCGAGCACGCCACCGCGCTCGTTGATCCGGTCGAACTCGGCCAGGACCGCCGCCTCCACCAGGTCGGTCAGCTCGTCGATGATGAAGGACCCCTGGAGCGGGTTCTCGTTCATCGCCAGGCCCCACTCGCGGTTGATGATGAGCTGGATCGCCAGCGCCCGGCGCACCGACTCCGCCGACGGGGTCGTCACCGCCTCGTCGAAAGCGTTGGTGTGCAACGAGTTTGCGTTGTCGTAGATGGCGATGAGCGCCTGCAGCGTGGTGCGGATGTCGTTGAAGTCCATCTCCTGGGCGTGCAGGCTCCGGCCCGACGTCTGGACGTGGTACTTCAGCTTCTGGCTGCGCTCGTTCGCGCCGTACTTCTCCTTCATCGCGATCGCCCAGATCCGCCGGGCGACGCGCCCGATGACGGAGTACTCCGGGTCCATGCCGTTGGAGAAGAAGAAGGACAGGTTCGGGGCGAAGTCGTCGATCGCCATGCCCCGCGCGAGATAGGACTCCACGTAGGTGAATCCGTTGGCGAGCGTGAACGCGAGCTGGCTGATCGGGTTCGCCCCGGCCTCGGCGATGTGGTAGCCGGAGATCGACACCGAGTAGAAGTTGCGGACACCCTTCTCGATGAACCACTCCTGGATGTCGCCCATCATCCGCAACGAGAACTCGGTGGAGAACAGGCAGGTGTTTTGCCCCTGGTCCTCCTTGAGGATGTCGGCCTGGACGGTGCCCCGGACGTTCTGCAGCGCGTATGCCGTGAGCTCCTCCCGCTCGGCACCGCTGGCCTCCCGGCCCTCCCGGGCCTCGAAGGCCTCGACCTGCTGGTCGATGACGGTGTTGAGGAAGAAGGCGAGGATAGTCGGCGCGGGGCCATTGATCGTCATCGACACAGACGTCGTCGGCGCGACGAGGTCGAAGCCGTCGTAGAGCGCCTTCATGTCCTCGAGGGTGGCGACGGAGACACCGGAGGTGCCGACCTTGCCGTAGATGTCGGGACGCGGGTCGGGATCGCGCCCGTAGAGCGTCACCGAGTCGAACGCCGTGGACAACCGCGTCGCGGGCTGGCCCTCGGAGACGAGCTTGAAGCGGCGGTTGGTGCGGAAGGGGTCCCCCTCACCGGCGAACATACGCGCCGGGTCCTCGTTGTCCCGCTTGAACGGGAAGACTCCGGCCGTGAAGGGGAAGGAGCCGGGCAGGTTCTCCCGCCGCAGGAACGAGAGCAGGTCCCCGTCGTCGCTGTAGCGAGGGAGCGCGACGCGGCGAATCTCGCTGCCGGACAACGATTCCTTGACCAGTGCCGTGGAGATCTCCTTGTCACGGATGCGCACGACGTGCTCCGCACCGGAGTAGGCCTCCACGACCGAAGGCCACTGCTCCAGCGCGTGGCGCGCCTCCCGCGAGAGGGTTCCCCGAGCCTCATCGATCAAGGCATCCAGCTCGACACCCCTCTCCCCCAACGCTTCCCGCGCGGTGGTGAGGTGCTGAGCGCGACGGGCGGCGTCGGCATACTCCTCGGTCCTGGCGTGGTAGCCGCGGATCGTCTCGGTGATCTCCGAGAGGTAGCGGACCCTTGAGGAGGGCACGACCTGCCGCAGCACCGAGGAGTGCCGCACGTCGACGACGGGGAGGACGCCCTCGGAGACGCCGAGCCCCTTCCCGGCGAGCTGGCCGCGGAGTTCCTGGTAGAGCGCGGTCACGCCGTCGTCGTTGAAGGTCGCCGCCGACGTGCCGAAGACCGGCATGTCCTCGGGCTTCTTGCCGAAGGCGTTGCGGTTGCGGACGAGCTGGCGCCCCACGTCACGGAGGGCGTCCATGGCGCCACGACGCTCGAACTTGTTGATCGCGACGACATCGGCGAAGTCGAGCATGTCGATCTTCTCGAGCTGGCTGGCGGCGCCGTACTCCGGGGTCATGACGTAGAGCGAGACGTCGGAGAACTCGGTGATCGCGCCGTCGCCCTGGCCGATGCCCGGGGTCTCGACGATGACGAGGTCGTATGCCGCGGCCTTGAGGATCGTGAGCACGTCCCCGAGCGCTTCGGGCACCTCGCGGCTGCCGCGCGTGGCGAGCGACCGGAAGAACACGCGGTCACCATCGAGGGCGTTCATCCGGATCCGGTCCCCGAGCAGTGCCCCACCGCCCTTGCGCCGCGTCGGGTCCACGGCGACCACGGCGACGCGCAGCTTGTCCTGCTGGTCGACGCGGAAGCGCCGGACGAGCTCGTCGGTCAGCGAGGACTTGCCCGAGCCGCCGGTGCCGGTGATGCCGAGGATCGGCGTGACGCGCCGCGACGCAGCCCCCATGAGCTCGGTGAGGTCGGCGGCGGCGAGCGTGCCCAGCTCCGCGGCGGAGATGGCCCGTGCCACGGCGGCTCGGTCGCCGGCGAGAACGCCCTGGACGTCGACTCCACCCACCTGCGTGACGTCGAAGTCGCAGTCGGCGATGACCGAGTTGATCATCCCGACCAGGCCCATGCGCTGGCCGTCCTCGGGGCTGAAGATGGTCACCCCCGCGGCGCGCAGCCGCTGGATCTCCTCGTCGACGATGACGCCGCCACCCCCGCCGACGACCTTGACGTGGTCGGCGCCGGCCTCGCGGAGCAGCTCCTTGAGGTACTCGAAGTACTCGACGTGCCCGCCCTGGTAGGACGAGACGGCCACGCCCTGCACGTCCTCCTCGATCGCCGCATCGACGACCTCCTGCACGGAGCGGTTGTGCCCGAGGTGGATGACCTCGGCGCCCTGGCTCTGCATGATCCGCCGCATGATGTTGATCGAGGCGTCATGGCCGTCGAAGAGCGAGGAGGCCGTGACGATGCGCACGGGGTGGGTCGGGACGTGGAGCTCGGGCTGCTCTGCCATGGCGTCATTCTCCGCTCGGGGGACCTCTGGTGGCCCGTCCCGGGAAATACTAGGACGTCCTAGTAACTACTCGCGAGTCGCTCCTGGGCGCGGTCAGTCACTCATCGCATCGACGTACGGGTCCTCGGCGACCGCCGAGAGCAACCACGACGCCGGGGCGTCGAGCCAGTCGGCCGGGATGCACTCCACCGGAACGTCCGCCATGAGGCGCCGCCACGACTCGGCCCGGTGCAGGCAGGACAGCCGCTCCGCCGCCGACAGCACCGCACGCAGCTCCTCGCGCGGGGCCAGGTCCGTCCACGGCTCGAGACCGGCGTCGACGATCCGCTCGTAGGGCGCACTCCCCGGCCCGACGCCGAGGTTGGACCGGGTGATCCACAGCGCGATCCGCCAGGACGCGAAGGGGTGCGACCACACGGCGTCGCCGAGGTCGATGAACGAGGTCGCCCCGGTTGGCCCGCGAAAGGCGTTCCACAGGTGGAGGTCGTTGTGCTCCAGGGAATCCGGTATGCCGCTGGCCTCCAGTCGTGCGGACGCCTGCCCGAGGCGCTGGAGCCCGTCGTCCACCAAGCGCCGATCCTGCGAGGAGAGCCGGCGACCGTCGCCCTCGGGGAGCCCGGCGAGGTGGTCGGCCAGCGCCACGGCATACGGCATGGCATGCCAGTCCTCGAAGGCCGGGACACGGGCGCCGCGCATGGCGGCCTCGTGCCGGACGAGGCCACGCTGCAGGCTGCTCCAGGCGAGGACCAGGTCGGCGAGTTCGGCGGCGGCGGCCTCGTCGTCCTCGGGTCGTCGCTCACCCAGGGGCGTGCCGAGGTCGGCCGTGAGCAGCCAGCCGCGGTCGGCATCCACGCCGAGCACCGGAGCCACCCGCCCGGGAGCGATCCGGTCGATCGCCGCCACCAGCCCGGCCTCGAAGGCCTGCGACGGCGCGTTCTCCTTGAACCAGGCCCATCCGCCGTCCACCGGCACCTTGAGGACGACCGACCAGAACCGGACCTTGGACTCCTCGATCGGGCCGGTCACCCGCACCCGGTCGCGAATCCAGCCGTGCGCCTGGTCCCGCCACTCGGCCGAGGTCCAACGGGCCACGAGGTCTTCAGTCACGGCGACTCGCGACCCAGTCGATCGCCTCGGCATAACCCTCCACGCCGCGCCCGATGACGTGGTGGGCCACGACGTCGGCGAGGTAGGAGTGGTGGCGGAAGGGCTCCCGGGCGCGGATGTCGCTGATGTGCACCTCTACGACCGGCACTCGGCAGGCCGAGACCGCATCGCGCAGGGCGATCGAGGTGTGGGTGTAGCCACCGGCGTTGAGGACGATGCCGGCGATCCCGCGACGGCCTTCCTGGACCCAGTCGATGAGCGCGCCCTCATGGTTGGACTGGCGGCACTCGGCGACCAGGCCGTGGCGCTGCGCCGCGGCTGCGCACAGGTCCTCGACATCGGCGAGGGTCGCCGACCCGTAGACCGCCGGCTCGCGTTCGCCGAGCAGGTTGAGGTTGGGGCCGTTGATCACGAGGACGGTCGTGGTCTCCATGGATGCTGAGTATGCCGCGTGGCGTGTGGGGGACGGGGCAGGCCCGGGCCGCGCCCTCGCGGGCTACCCTCTCGTGTCATGAGCGGCCTCATCGTGCACGAGTGGATCGAGGCCAACGGGGGCGCCGAGAAGGTCGTCGCGGCCATGGTCGAGGCCTTCCCCGATGCGGACGTGCTCGCGCTCTGGGACGACGCCCCAGGGACCCTGGGTGCCGCGCGGGTGCGGGAGTCCTGGCTGGCTCGGACTCCGCTGCGGCGCAGCAAGATCGCCGCGCTGCCGGTGCTGCCGCTCGCGTGGCGAGGCGTCGTGCCGACCGACCGACCCTATGACTTCCTTCTCGTCTCCTCGCACCTCTTCGCCCACCACGCGCGTGTCCGCGGAGCGAGTGCGGGTGCGCCCAAACTGGTCTATGCCCATACGCCCGCCCGCTACATCTGGGTCCCCGAGCTCGATGCGCGCGGCGACTCCGCAGCCGTGCGCGCGGCCTCGGCCGGGCTGCGACCACTGGACCGGAGACGTGCCCAGGAGGCGACCGCCGTTGCCGCCAACAGCTCCTACATCCGCGCGCGCATCGCCGCGACCTGGGAGCGCGAGGCCGAGGTCATCCATCCACCGGTCGACGTCAGTGCCATCGCCGAACGCGGCCCATGGGCCGAGCGGCTCTCCCCCACCGAGCGCGCCGTCCTGGACCAGCTGCCGGAGGGATTCCTGCTCGGAGCCTCCCGGATGGTGCCGTACAAGGCCCTGGACCGTGTCATTCGGGCGGGCGAGCTCACCGGGCGTCCGGTGGTCCTCGCCGGAGGTGGCCCCGACGCGCCACGCCTGCGCGCGCTGGCCGCCGTGGCGAGCGTGCCGGTGCGCTTCCTCGGTCGGGTGAGCACCCCCTTGCTCTATGCCCTCTACGAGCGCTGCGCCGCCTACGTCTTCCCGCCGATCGAGGACTTCGGGATCATGCCGGTCGAGGCGATGGCGGCAGGCGCGCCCGTTCTCTGCCACGCCATCGGTGGGGCGAAGGAGTCGCTCGAGGTCGAGGCTGCCGCCGGGGTGGGTGGCAGCGTCGACGTCACCGATGACGACGCCCTGGCGCAGGCCCTCGGCGCCATCCTTGCCGACGGCCGGCGCGTTCCCCCCGGTGCCATGGACGTCTTCTCCCGAGCGAGATTCGTCGACCAGATCCAGGACTTCGTCGCCCGTCACACGTCCTAGCTCGCCGGGACGCGGTCGCCCGCTAGCTGCGGCTCGCGTACGGGGCCGGCACGCTCAGGGTCGCGGCGCAGTCCCCACTGGGCGTCGGCAGGTGCGCCCTCTCCTCCTGCCAGCGCTCGTAGCCGGCGTTCCAGCTCGTCCAGTGGCGCTCCCCTGATCCGGTGGCGGCGCGATAGCCGCCGTTGAGGGCACATGCGGCGATCTCCTCGGGGAAGGTCGATCGGATGGTCCCGGCCGCGTTGATCCCGATCTGCTGGAGGTAGGCCACGTCCACCTGGCCGGTCGCCTCGAAGCGGTCGGCGTTGAGCGCGGCCACCCGGGCCTCGACATTGACCAGTGGCATCGACAGCGCAAGGGCGGACGCGGCATACGCGGCGGTGCGCGCGGCGCCACGCCACGTCCAGCCGATGGCGGCGGCCCCGACGAGTGCGAGCACCAGCGCCAACCAGAGCTCGGTGAGCGAGGCGGCGATGCGCGTCGTGGTGAACCCGTAGGCCTGGGAGTAGAGCCACAGCTTGTGCAGCGCCGAGGCGACGACGAGCAGCGCCATCGCCACGAGCGCGACCACCACGACCCGCTTCGTCGTGCGGTCGGTCGGGCTGTTCTCCGGGGCGAAGAAGCGGATGAGGGCGAGCACCCCGACCGTGAGGACGGTGACGACGACGAGCTGGCCGAAGCCGCCGCGGGCGTACTCGGCATACGTCAAGCCGGTGGTGCGCAGCACGTGGTCGTGGCCGCCGAAGAGCGCGGAGGCCTGCGCGACGAGGAAGACGACGAAGGCCAGCGCCACGGCACCCGCGGGCAGCAACCACTCGAAGCGGTGGCGGACCGGGCGCGGCGGCAGGGGTCGCGCGGGATCCACGCGGGGCGGGTTGATCGCGACATAGGCGGCGGTGAGGACGAGCCCGGTCACGAAGACCCAGATGAACACGCGCGAGGTCAGCTCGCTCCAGCGCCAGTCCGGCACCAGCTTGGTCACCCACGAGCCGACGATCGCGTCGGCCGAGGCGAAGAGCGCGCCGAAGACGACGAGCGCGAGCAGGCTCATCGCGCCGGCCCGCAGCACGGCCCAGAGGTTGCGCCGGACGCTGAGCGCGCCGAGCGTGCGGCCGAGCAGCGGCAGCCCGCGGGCGGCGGCGAGCACCCAGCTGGCCCCCGAGAGCAGCAGGCCGAACAGCGTCCGGGCACCGGTGAAGGCCGACATGAACAGCGGCACCGCGAGGAACAACCCCAACACCGCCAGCCCGGGCTCGTCGCGGACGGTGACCAGCGCGGCCCCGGTGAGGCAGAGCGCCCATACCGCCAACGCCCATCCCGAGCGCCAGGCCCGGGCCACGACGAAGGCGAGCGAGCCGCCGACGGCCAGCGTGAGCGTCAGGGCGATCCCCGGGCCGTCAGCCAGCGGCAGCGTGAGCGCGGCGAGCACCCCGATGACGGCTGCGGCCGCGACGACACCGATCTGTGGCGAGCAGACCCGCTCGGGCCAGATCCGGCTCAGCACATCGCTGCTCGGCTGAGGGGCAGGAATCGGCGGGACCGTTGGCACGGGCGTCGGCGCGGGTGGGGCCGCGGGTCCGGGCTGGCTCGGGGGCGTGGGGGTCATCGTCATCACTTCCGTATGCCGTGGTGCGGGTGTGGAGGGCGGCGTCACCGCCGTGAGCGGGAGACGCACACGCAGGTGGGCGCCGCTGGAGGTGTCGAGGGCATCGATCCGGCCGCCGTGGAGCTCGCAGATCCACCGGGCGATGGCCAGCCCCAGCCCCGAGCCCCCGGTGGAGGCGTCGGCGGTGCCGAAGCGCTCGAAGAGCCGCGCACGTTGCGCCGGGGGGATTCCCGGACCGGTGTCGACGACATCGAGGTCCCAGTGATCACTGCCGGCGCGGACGCGCAGGTGCACGACCCCACCGGCCGGACTGTGGCGGTCGGCGTTGTCGACGAGGTTCATCACGACCTGCGCCAGTCGGGCCGGGTCGGCCCGCACGACCAGGTCAGCGGGCTCGACGGTGACCTCGTGGGTGACTCCCCGGGAGCGGAGCTCGGCCTCGGCGATGCACCGGGCGAGCAGGTCCGCGACCGGCACGTCGGCCAGGTCCAGGGAGGCCGCTCCGCCCTGCACTCGGGACAGGTCGAGCAGGTCCCGGACGAGGTCCGAGAGTCGCTCCGACTGCGCCAGGGCGGTGCCGAGCGTGCGCGCGTCGGGCGCGACGACGCCGTCGGCGAGGTTCTCCAGGAGCGCCCGCTGGGCGGCCAGCGGGGTGCGCAGCTCGTGGGACACGGTCGCGATGAGGGCCCGCCGCTGCTCGTCGTGGGTGGCCAGGTCGGCGGCCATGGCATTGAAGCTCTCCGCGAGCTGCCCCACCTCGTCCCGGGAGGTGACCGCAATCCGTTCGGACCAGTCCCCGGCGGCCATCCGGCCGGCCGCCCGCGTCATCTCACGCAGCGGCGCCACCATGCCCTTGGCCAGCCAGTGGGTGACGCCCAGGGCGGCGACGATCGTGACCGGACCCGAGACCAGGGAGGGCACGCCGGCCAGCCGTCCGATGGCGGCGACGACGAGCACTGCCACGGTGCTCGCCACGACGAGCAGGCCGAGCTTGAGCTTGAGGGAGGTGACGCCGGCGAGCGGGCCCGGTGTGCCGCTCACGCCGGCACCACCAGGGCGTAGCCGACCCCATGGACCGTGCGAATGCGGTCGGCCCCGATCTTCGCCCGCAGGGACTTCACGTGCGAGTCGAGGGTGCGCGTGCCATAGGCGTCGGCCCATCCCCACACCTCCTTGAGGAGTTCCTCGCGGGTGAAGACCCGGTCGGGTGCGGCTGCGAGGGTGGCGAGCAGGTCGAACTCCAGCGGCGTCAGGTGCACCTCCGCGTCGCCCACGCTCACCCGCCGCGCGGCAACGTCGACGACGAGGTCACCGAAGTCGTGGCGACTGGGGTCCTGGCGGGAGATCAACTCGCCGGCGCGCTCCACGCGTCGCAGCAGGGCCTGCACCCGCGCGACGACCTCCCTCATCCGGAACGGCTTGGTCACGTAGTCATCGGCCCCGACCGCGAGCCCGACGAGGATGTCGGTCTCCTCGTCACGGGCCGTGAGCATGAGGACCGGTACGGGTGCGACCGCCTGGATCCGGCGACACACCTCCAGCCCGTCGAAGCCCGGCAGCATGAGGTCGAGCAGCACGGCGTCGGGGCGGTCTGCCCCGAAGGCAGCGACGGCGCCCGGCCCGTCGAAAGCCCGCGACACGGCATACCCCTCGGCCTCCAGCCGCAGCGTGAGTGACTCGTTGATGACCTCGTCGTCCTCGACGACGAGAAGGCGAGCGCGCGGCGTTTCGGTCATGACGATGAGCCTAGGGAGGCCGGTGCGAGGGCCGGGGGCGTGACATGTGCCGATCCTGTGAAGACGTCGAAGGCTGGCTGTATCAGGCGGGCCGCCCGCGCCTCCTCCTCCGCGTGAGGCAGCGCTGCCCAGGGTGGGCTGGTCCGAGGCCTCCAGGAGGGAAGTCCCATGCCCAGCAGCCAGACCTCGGGCCGTCGCCGCCTGCGGCCGACCATCGCCGCCGGTGTCGCTCTCGGCACCGCCCTGCTCGCAGCCCCGGCCCATGCCGGCTCGACGACGGGGGACCTGCCCAACGGCGCCGACCTCACGGTGAGCGTCGAGCGCCCCATCACCGGCGACACCTTCGTCGTGCCCGCGGGTGCCACGACGGTGGATGTCCCCCTGTCCGGCACTGCGAGCATCGCGACCGGCACGCCCAATGTCACGTGGATCTACGTCGTCGACGTCTCCGGAAGCACCGGTGCGGGGTGCACCGCCGGGCTGACCGTGCTCGGCTGCGAGAAGCTTGCCGTGGCGGGCCTCAACGACCTGGTGACCACGGACGGCTCCGCCGCCGCGGTCGGGCTGGCCGTCTTCAGCTCCAGCGGGGCCGCCGCCGACATCTCCTCCGACGCGGGCGAGCAGGCGCTCACCGCTCCGGCAGACCCGGACGTCGACACGGCGATCACCTCGATCGTCGAGGGTGGGATCACGGCCTTCACCAACAAGAGCGTGGGCAGTGGCTCGACGAACTACGTCGCCGGTCTCGACGCGGCCTCCGCCATCGCGGCGCAGGCGGGCTCGGGCCCGATCAACGTCGTCTTCCTCTCCGACGGCCAGTCCAACGCCGGGTCGAACTTCGCCGGATCGCTCGCGACGCTCGCCGCCCAGGCGACGATCTATCCCTTCGCCGTGGGTGCTGGGTCCTCGTGCACCGGCGGCTCGGTCGGCACCTTGGCCCAGATGGCCGCAGCCTCCGGGACCGAGTGCTTCGCCGTGCCGGACCCGGCCGACCTGCCCGATGTCATCAAGAACGTCACCGCCACCAGCTTGACGTCGGTCTCCGTGACCCTGGACGGCGCCCCCGTCACTGCGACGGTTGCACCGGCCCTGCCGGTCGCCGGGCCCGCGACCGTCACCTGGCAGGCTTCTGGTGAGGACCTCGCCCCCGGCTCGCACACCGTGTGCGCCACCGCCACGGGCGTCGGCCCCGCCAGCGACACCACCGCGACTCAGACGGTGAAGCGCTGCGAGACCTTCAGCGTCTTCGGCTTCGCCCTCACCCCACCGACCGCGACCAACGAGCTGGGCAGCGACGACACGCACACCGTGACAGCGACCGTCTCCGGCCCGGCCGGTGAGCTCGCCGGCTGGCCCGTGGACTTCGGCATCTCGGCCGGCCCCAACACCGGTGACACGGGCACGTGCGCGCCAGCGGACTGCCGCACCGACGCCACTGGCACGGTGACCTTCAGCTACACCGTGCCGAAGGAGCCGGCCTCCCTGGGCACCGACACGATCACCGGCACCGTCGACATCAACGGCGACGAGGTCAGCCTGGACGTGAGCAAGCTCTGGCAGGACACCACGCCGCCCTCGGTCCAGTGCGTGCCCACGACCAACCCCGGCGGCTCGGTCCCCGGTGCCCCCGGCAACGGCGGCCAGGGCCAGAACCAGGACGGCTACTACCGCCTCGTCGCCACCGACGACGTCTGGCCGGCGAGTGACCTCGACATCTTCGTCAAGGACACCGGGAGCAGCACGGTCTTCGGTCCGTTCGCGGTCGACACCGACATCAAGTGGGTCGAGGCCAACGGCTCCAAGCCGTCCCAGAAGCCCGGCAATGGCGTCGTCGAGTGGAACCTCAAGGGGCGCGGTGACGCCGAGATCCATGCGGTCGACGGCTCGGGCAACACCTCGGCCACCGTGCTGTGCACCGTGCCGAACGCACCACAGTGAGCCTGACGTCGCGGGCCGCTGCGTGACGCCGACCGCCCGGGGACCTCGAGGTCTCCGGGCGGTCGTGCGTGCATCGGCCAGTGGTGCTCAGCGGCGGCTGCGCCGTCCGAGGACGTAGCCGAGGGCGATCGCGACCAAGGCCCCGACGGCGTGCGGGGCATAGCTCTTGATCAGGACCGGCAGCACCGTCGCCCCGAGGTCGATCGAGTCGTCCGCGGCCGCCTGCCGTGGGGGCGCAGGCCGGGAGACCGTATGCCGTGTGGCCGGCTCGGGTGCCAGCGCCATGCCCTCGCCGTCGGCCACTTCCGCGCGGTACTGCGCCAGCGGCTCCCCGTGAGCGCTCTCCACCGGGGCCGACTCCTGCGCGACGACCGGCACCGCGACGTCGTCGGGGGAGGTGTCACCGAAGGCGTCCGCCGGGGTGGGCGTCGCCTCGGGGGCGCCCGCCGCGCCTGCCGCCACCGTCGCCGAGGACGCCGCCGACGCCGGGGCGGCGTCGGCGAACTGGCCCTCGATGCACTGGACGAACTGCTGGAGCAGCTTGTCCGAGACGTCCTGCATGACCCCACGACCGAACTGCGCCGGCTTGCCGGTGACGGAGAGCTCCGTGGTCACGTCGACGCGCGTGTGGCTGCCACCGTCGGCGGGCGCGAGCTGGACGGTGACCGTGGCGCCCGCCGTGCCATTGCCGCGCTTGTCCTTGCCCTTGGCCTCGATGACGGCACGGTGGTTCGTGTCATCGCGCTCGATGAAGCGCCCGGCACCGGTGTACTGCAGGGCGATCGGGCCCAGCTTGACCTTCACGGCCCCGGCGAAGGTGTCACCGGTGGCCTCGGTGACGGTGGCGCCGGGGAAGCAGCCGCCGACCCGCTCGAGGTCCATGAAGGTCTCCCAAGCGGCGTCGACCGGCGCGGGGACGACGAAGTCGTGGGTCAGCTCCATGGGCTCAGCCTCCCGCGGCGGCGAGGACCGCGCGCTTGGTCAGGACGGTGGCGAGGTGCTTGCGGTACTCGGCGTCACCGTTGAGGTCGCTCGGGGGGTTCGTGCCGTCGGCCGCGGCGCTGCAGGCATCGCCGAGGTCGCCCGTCGACCTGCCCACGAGCGCGGACTCGACGGCCGCAGCGCGCAGCGGGGTCGACCCCATGTTCGTCAGGCCGACCTTGGCCTCGGCGATGGCGCCGTCCTCGACCCGGACCGCAGCCGCCACGGCGACGATCGACCACTGGTGGGCGACCCGCACGAACTTCTCGTAGTGCCCGCCCCACCCGGTGTGCTTGGGGATCCGGATCGCCGTGAGGAGCTCGCCGTCCTCGACCGCCGTCTCGAAGAGGTCGACGAAGAAGTCGGCGGCCGCGACGGTGCGCTCGCCACCTGGTCCGGCGATGACGAACTCGGCGTCGAGCGCGAGGACGGGCGCGCCCAGGTCCCCGGCAGGGTCGGCGTGGACCAGGGCCCCGCCGATGGTGCCGCGATGGCGGATCTGCGGGTCGGCGACCTCGGCCGCGGCGTCCGCGAGCACCGCAGCGTGCTCCCAGACGAGGTCCGAGGCGGCCACGTCGGCGTGCGTCGTCATCGCGCCGATGACGAGGTGGTCCCCGTCCTCGCGGATGCCGCGGAGCTCCTCGATCCGCCCGAGGTCGATGACCTTCTCCGGGGCGTTGAGGCGCATCCGGAGGACCGGGAGGAGGGACTGACCGCCAGCGAGGACCTTGCCCTCGTCGCCGGCCTCGGCCAGGGCCGACAGGGCGTCGGCGAGGCTGGTCGGGGCGAGGTACTCGAACGATGCGGGGATCACTGTGCGCTCCCTTCACCCGTGGTGCCGGGATCAGCATTGGTCGGGGCGTCCTCGTGGAAGTGCGGCTGGCCCTCGGCCGGCGTCGCCATCGCGCCACCGGCGCCCTGGATCGCCGACCACACGCGGTGAGGGGTGCACGGCATCTGGATGTCGTTGATGCCGCGGTCGCGCAGGGCATCGACGATGGCGTTGACCACGGCGGGCGTCGAGGCGATGGTCCCGGCCTCGCCGACGCCCTTGGTGCCCAGGGTGTTGGTCGTGCTCGGGGAGGTGGTGTTCTCGGTGACGAAGGAGATCGTGTCGGCCGCCGTGGGCAGGGTGTAGTCGACGAACGAGCCGGTCACGAGGGTGCCGTTGTCGTCGAAGACCGCCTCCTCCCAGAGCGCCTGGGCGATGCCCTGCACGAGCCCGCCGTGGATCTGGCCCTCGACGATGAGCGGGTTGATGATGTGACCGATGTCGTCGACGCAGACATAGCGACGCATCCGGCTCGCACCCGTCTCGGTGTCGACCTCCATGGCGCACAGGTGGGTGCCGTGCGGGAAGGAGAAGTTCACCGGGTCGTAGGTCGCGTCGGCGTCGATGCCGGGCTCGAGGTCCTCGGGGTAGTTGTGCGAGGCGAAGGTCGCGAGCGCCACCTCGGTGATGCCGATGCCCTTGTCGGTGCCCTTGACGGCATACCGACCGCCGGAGAACTCGAGGTCGTCGGCGTTGGCCTCGAGGAGGTGGGCGGCGAAGGCCTTGGCCTTCTCGATCACCTTGTCCGCGGCGCGCACGACGGCCTCGCCGCCGACGACGAGGGAGCGCGAGCCGTAGGTGTCCAGGCCCTTGTAGGCGACCTGGGTGTCGCCGTGGAGGACCTCGACGTCCTCGAACGGCACCCCGAGGCGGTCGGCGACGATCTGGCTCCACGCGGTCTCGTGGCCCTGGCCGTGCGGGCTGGTGCCCGTGATGACCTCGACCTTGCCGGTCGGGAGCATGCGGATGCTCGCGCTCTCCCACCCGCCGGCGCCGTAGCTGAGCTGGCCCAGGACGCGGGAGGGCGCGAGGCCACACATCTCGGTGAAGGTGCTCACGCCGATGCCGAGCTGGACCGGGTCGCCGGACTCCCGACGCGCCTTCTGCTCGGCGCGCAGCTCGTCGTAGCCGAAGAGCTCCTTGGCCCGTGCGGTCGCCGCCTCGTAGTTGCCCGAGTCGTAGACCATGCCCGCCACCGAGGTGAAGGGGAACTCCTCGTGCTTGATCCAGTTGCGCTCGCGGATCTCGAGCGGGTCCACGCCGACCTCGGCGGCGAGCTCGTCCATGATCCGCTCGATGGCGTAGGTCGCCTCAGGGCGACCGGCGCCGCGGTAGGCGTCGACCCAGGTGGTGTTCGTGAGGACCGTCTGGCAGTTGAACTGGTAGGCCGGGAACTTGTAGATCGCGTTGAACATCCACGCTCCCAGCACCGGCACACCGCCGCCGACGATGGCGACGTAGGCACCGAGGTTCGCGACAAGGTCGACCTTGAGGCCGGTGACCGTGCCGTCCTTGGTCGCCGAGAGGGTGAGCTTCTGGTACTGGTCGCGGCCGTGGTGGGCCGAGAGCAGCGACTCCGAGCGGGTCTCGGTGTACTTCGCCGGCTTGCCCAGGCGCCGGGCCACGGCGAGCGTGATGAACTCCTCGGGAGTGGTCTGGAGCTTGCCGCCGAAGCCACCACCCACGTCGGGGGCGATGACGCGGACCTTGCTCTCCGGCATACCGGTGGTGGCGGCGATGAGGAAGCGGAGGATGTGCGGGACCTGCGTCGAGGTCCACATCGTGACCTGCTCGCCGGTGGGGTCGACCACGGTGGACCGAGGCTCCATGAAGGCCGGGACGAGCCGCTGCTGGCGGTACTCGCGCTCGATGACGATGCCGTCCTCGCGGGCCGCGGCGACCGCCTCGTCGACATTTCCGCCCGTGCCGGCCTCGGCGGAGTCGAGCTTCCAGAAGGCGGACTTGTTGGTGCCCTTGTCCGGGTGGGCGAGGACCTCGTCCTTGAGGGCTTCCATGCCGTCGAGGACGGCGGGCAGCTCGTCGTAGTCGACGTCGACGAGCTCGGCAGCGTCGCGGGCTTCGGCCGCGCTGCGGGCGGCGACGACGGCGACGATCTCGCCCGCACAGGCCACCCGCTCCCCCACCATCGGCAGGTGGTCGGGCGTGACCTGGTCGGGGGTGATCGGCCAGGCATTGGCGCAGACGCCGAGCCCTTCGGGGAAGTCAGCCGCGGTGTAGACGCCGATGACATTGGGGGCCTCGGCGGCGGCGCTGGTGTCGATGCCGGTGATCCGGGCGTGCGCGAACGGGCTGCGCACCATCGCGAGGTGGACCATGCCCGGCAGCACGATGTTGTCGGTCCACTTGGTGCGTCCGGTGATGAGGCGCTGGTCCTCCTTGCGGAGGCGGCGATTGCCGATCTCGCGGCCGGAGCCGGAGTCCTCGGGCTGCTGGTCCTGGACCTCCTCGGCGATCTCCACGAGGGCGTCGGGGCTCACGCTCATCTCACTCACCTGCCTTGCTGCCGGCGCCGGCCTCGGCGGCCGCCGAGACCGCCTTGACGATGTTGTGGTAGCCGGTGCACCGGCACAGGTTGCCCTCGAGGCCGGCGCGGATCTGCTCCTCGCTCGGGCTCGCGTTGTCCTTGAGGATGTCGATCGCCTGCATGATCATCCCCGGCGTGCAGTAGCCGCACTGGAGGGCGTGGTGCTCGTGGAAGGCCTGCTGCATGGGGTGGAGCTGGCCACCCTCGGCCAGGCCCTCGATCGTCGTCACCTCGTGCCCATCGGCCTGGACGGCCAGGACATTGCAGGCCTTGACCGAGCGACCGTCGAGGTGCACGGTGCACGCCCCGCAGTTGCTCGTGTCGCAGCCGATGACCGTGCCGACCTTGCCCAGGTTCTCTCGCAGGTAGTGCACGAGCAGGGTGCGGGGCTCGACGTCGTCGGAGTACTTCACTCCGTCGACGGTGACGCTGATCCGAGTCATCGTTGACTCTCCTTCGCGAGTGATCGTGACGTGTTCGTGATCCTTGCCTGTGGAGGCGACTGTGACAAGGGTCACGGCCAATGTGCAGGGTCAGTGGCCTTTCCGTCGCGGCAAGCGGCTCAGCCCTCGTGGTGGTGGATCGGCCCCGCCAGGCCGCCGAGCCGCTCCCCCTGCCCACCCCACTGGAGGGCGATGATCTCGGCGGCGATCGAGACCGCCGTCTCCTCGGGTGTGCGCGCGCCGAGGTCGAGGCCGATCGGGGAGGACAGGCGAGCCAGCTCGGCGTCGGTCACCCCGGCATCACGCAGGCGGGCCAGGCGATCCTCGTGGGTGCGTCGCGAGCCCATGGCCCCTACATAGGCGACCTCGGGAAGACGTAGGGCGATCTCGAGGACGGGCACGTCGAACTTCGGGTCGTGGGTGAGCACGCAGATCACCGTGCGGCCATCGAGGCGCCCCTTCTCGAGCTCCTCGGCGAGGTAGACGTGCGGCCACTTCACGACGACCTCGTCGGCTGCCGGGAAGCGCGAGGCGGTGGCGAACACCGGTCGCGCATCGCACACCGTCACCTGGTAGCCGAGGAAGGCGCCGATGCGCGCCACAGCGGCCGCGAAGTCGATCGCCCCGAACACCAGCATCCGCGGCCGCGGCGCGAACGAGGACACGAAGACCCGCATCCCCTCGCCTCGCCGCTCCCCGTCGGGGCCGTACTCGAGGGTCGCGGTCCGGCCGGTCGCGAGCAGGCCCCGCGCATCGTCGATGACTGCGGTGTCGGCGCGCGCGCTGCCCAGGCCTGACCGCAGGCCGCCAACCCCCGCTTGGCTCCCCGCGTCGGCTTCGGAACCCTCACCCGGGCCGACTCCACGTGAGTCACCGCCACCCTCGGGCCGGACGACGATGCGTCGCCCGATCCACGAGGGCTCGGGGTGGGCCACGACCGTGGCGATGGCGACCGGGCGACCGGCCCGGATGTCCGCTGCGACCTCGCCGAGCTCGGGGAAGGTCTGCTTGGACATGCTCTCGACGAAGACGTCGAGGATGCCTCCACAGGTCAGCCCGACGGTGAAGGCGTCGTCGTCGGACACGCCATAACGTTGCAGCACAGGGGAACCCGAGCGCACGACGTCTTGCGACAGCTCGTAGACGGCGCCCTCGACGCACCCACCCGAGACCGAACCGACCGCCTCGCCGTTGGGTCCCAGGAGCATGGCCGCACCGGCCGGCCGGGGCGCGGACCGGAAGGTCGCCACCACCGTGCCGACGCCGACGGTCTCGCCGGCGTCCCACCAGGTCATCAGCTCGTCGAGGACCTCACGCACGGGCGATCACCTCCGTCAGCTCCTCGAAGGCAGCCATCGAGTGCCCGGCGACGAAGGAGTCGACATGTGGCAGGGCGGCGAGGATGCCGGCCTGCACCGGCTCGTAGGCCGCGCTCCCCCGATGCGGGTTGGCCCACACGACATGGTGCGCAATGGCCCGCAACTGCGCCATCTGCTCCCCCAGCGTCGCGGGGTCACCACGCTCCCAGCCGTCGCTGATCACGACGACGACCGCGCCCCGCGCCATGCCACGCCGACCCCACCGCCGGAGGAAGACGGCCAGCCCCTCGGCGAGACGGGTACCCCCCGACCAGTCCGGGATCGCCTCCCCCGCCGCGACGATCGCGCGGTCAGCGTCGCGGGCAGTCAGGGCGCGAGTGACATGCGTGAGACGGGTCCCGAGCGTGAACACCTCGACCGGAAGCCCGGAACGGACATAGCGGTGGGCCACGCGAAGGAGGGAATCGGCATACCCGCTCATGGAGCCGGACACGTCGATGAGAAGGACGATGCGGCGGGGCCGCTCGGTACGCCGCCGCCACTGCACGGGGCCGGGCTCCCCCAAGCGCTGCAGCGTGGCTCTCAGGGTACGGCGGGCGTCGACCTCACCTCGCCGGGAGGCCGTATGCCGTCGGGCCGGGCGCCGCGGAGCCCTCGGCCGGAGGCGGCCGAACATCCGGGCGAGCCGCGCCTTCTCGCTCGGCGAGAGGTTCGCCACGTCCCGGTGGCGGAGGACCTCGGTCGTGGAGGCCTGGGCCACGAGGGCATCGTCGTCGTCGTCGTCGTCGCCGTCGCCGTGGCCCGCCCCGGCGTCGTCGAAGGCGGCCCGTGCCACGACCTGCGGCGGCGCGTCCTTGCCGTGACGCACGCCGACCTCGCCACCGAACCACGCGGCATACACGAGGTCGAACCGGGCGAGGTCCTCGGGGGAGGCGCACAGCGTGGCCCGCCCGGCCCACCGCACGGCGGCGGCATCCTCGAGGCCCACCGTGCTCGCGGCGACGAGGAAGGCCCGCTCACGATCCGCGGTCACGTCGAGACCCGCGGCGCGCAGGGCGCGGGCGAAGCCGAGCAGGATCTCCTCGGGGGGTCGGTGCGTGGCGCTGGTCACTTGCCGAGGATCCGGTCGAGGGCGGCGCGGACGCGGTCGGCGTCCTCGCGGTACTTGATCGCGACCCCGAGGGTGCGTGCGGCCGACTCGGTGTCCATCTCGCGCGCGCCGAGGGTGGCCAGGGCCCGGGCCCAGTCGAGGGTCTCGGCCACGCCGGGCGGCTTCAGCAGCTCGCGGTCGGCCCGGACCTGGTGCACGGCCCGGACGACCTGCTCGGCCAGGGCCCGGGGGACCTCGGGTGCCCTGGACCGCAGGATCGCGAGCTCGCGCTCGATCCCGGGGTGCTCCACCCAGTGGTAGAGGCAGCGGCGCTTCAGGGCGTCGTGGAGCTCGCGCGTGCGGTTGCTCGTGAGGACGACGATCGGTGGGGTGGCCGCGGCGACAGTGCCGAGCTCGGGGATGGTCACGGCCCAGCTGGACAGCACCTCGAGCAGGAAGGCCTCGAACTCGTCGTCGGCCCGGTCGATCTCGTCGATGAGGAGGACGCACGGGGACTGGCGCAGGGCGCGCAGGACCGGACGGGCGAGCAGGAAGCGCTCGTCGAACAGGCTCTGCTCGACGCTCTCGACGTCGCGTGCGCCGCCCTCGACGGCCTCGAGCGCGCGCACGTGGAGGATCTGCCGGGGGAAGTCCCAGTCGTAGAGGGCCTGCGTCGCGTCGATTCCCTCGTAGCACTGGAGCCGGATGAGTGGGATGTCCATCGCCTCGGCGATGGCCTCGGCGAGGGCTGTCTTGCCGGTGCCCGGCTCGCCCTCGAGGAGCACGGGGCGACCCAGGCGCAGGCCGAGCCAGGTGACGGTCGCCAGGTCCGGGTCGGTGAGGTACCCCGTGCCCGCCAGCGCGGCGGCGAGGTCGTCGGCGTCGGTAAACGCGGTCCGGGGATCCATGCGGCCAGCATTGCCGCCGGTGCGCCCAGGGGCAAGGGATGACCGCTCGCATGACCCGGTGGCCACGAACTCAGAAGGGCGGCTCCTCCCACCCCGTGGACACCGGGCCGGTCCGGGATGACGCACCGCAGTTCGCGATGTCGATCGTGAGCGCCCTGGGGAGCGGTGAGAACGAGACCCGATGTCGTCGGCAATCTGCGTTCGCGCGCAACTCCTGGGCGGCGTCAGCCCGCTCGACTGCCGCGCGTGCCATGGCGCGGTGGCGTCGGCGCGGCACACGGGCCACCAGGTGCTCGAGGCTGAACTCCATGACACTGAACGCCTCGTCCCCGCCGATGGCACAGCGCTCCCCGGTTCCGAGGACGCCACTGCTCGCAGGCGGTGGCCCCTCGAGCAGGATGGGGCGCTGATCGAGGGCGTTCGTGACCCACTCATGACCGAGAGGGTCGACCCAAGCGACCCGCCCATCCGACTGCAGGCTCACTCGCCAGCCTGGTTCTTGCTTGACCCGATGATGTCGTCGGCAGAGGAGCATGAGATTGGCGAGGCTCGTGCGGCCTGTGGGCCAGGCCCGCACATGATCCACGTCGCAGAACCGCGCGTTGACGCTGCAGCCCGGGAATCGACAGCGCGCATCGCGAAGCCGAACCGCAACGAGGAGGCTGGGGGGTGGCCGATAGTGCGGGCTCCCGTCGCTCGTGGACGACTGCCCGGGAACGATGGCCCCGGTGCGCGGGTCAAGTGTGTGCTGCCCCAGCCGCCCTGCTTGCCGGGCACGGAGGACCATCTCGTCGACCCATTCGGCGTCCGCGAGGAGCGGTTGAGCCTGGGCCAAGCCGGAGACCTCGACCAGGCCTCGCAGCGCAACGTGTGGGTCAACGTCGGACGACGTTCCCTCCACCCCTCCCGTACCGGAGACCTCGACCGCGCCTCGATGGGGCTCTCGGAGGGAAACACGAGACGACGTCGCCTCCGGACCAGTCCCGTTGGGGTCGCTGACCGCTTCCGTTCGTGAAAGGCCCGTCGCCTCGTTCGCCCGCATGTCGGCCCCACCCGGCGACGGGAGAGAGGCCCGCGAGACACGTCCGAACCCCGCGTCACCCGGCAGCGCATGTCTGGATTGGGTCGATCCGCCAGGTGCGCTCTCGCCGCGGTGAGACCGCGGTTGAGACGCGAGCTCCACGGCACCAGCCGCCGGAGCGAGCAACTGCACCGAGCACGTGACGGTGGCCTGCTGCGCGATGAGCGCCACGAGGGCATCCGCGCGCGCCTGCCCGATCGACGTGCACTGCCCAGACCGGCGCAACTGCTGCGCCAACTCGTCGACCGCAGCCCACGCCAGAGCCGCCTGCTCGGCCGGCAAGGTCGCACGCCAGGTGTCGACCCCGGGGGCCTCCGCCCAGCGCTCCAAGCAACGGTCTCGACGCGCTCGCTCGGCCTTCTCTCGAAGGAACTCGGCATCGACATCCGCGAGCGCCCGCCGCACTCGACGCCGCAGCGCCACACCGCCGTGCCCAGAGGGGTCATCCCCGAGTGCACCGCGAAGCTCCTCCACGACCCGCTCGGCCACGGCGCGCGCAACGGGCGCCGGCGCGTCCGCAACCTCGTCGTCGACGATCGCCGCCCGCCGCTCATCGAGGAAACCCTCGGTCATCGCGACGTGCACCGGCTGGAGTGGCCCCGACATCCGGATCGCCCTCTCGACCCAGCCCTGCGCCGCCTGTGCCCCAACCCCCAAGGCGGGCCCCACCAGGGCCGCCGCATCGAGCCGGGCCACGACCGGGTCGCACCCGAGAACCTGCTCAAGGGTCCCGTCCTCGCACTCGACACCTTGCGAGGCCGCCACCATCGCAACCAGCTCCAGCTGCCGGGCCCGAGCGCGATTCACGGCGCGGGTCAGCTCGCCCAGCTCCGCGATGACTCCCGCCAACCCGGTCGCGACATCGCCACAGGAGTCCGCGAGGACCTGTGGCTGCCGGAGGTCCACGAGGACCTGCGGCAGGCGCGTGGCGAGAGGCTCTTCCATATCGACAATTCTAGAAGTGACCCCTGACAGTCGACCCGGCCAGATCGACACCAGAGCCATTGCGGCCGAACGTAATTGACCACCCCACGAAGGTCCGACGCCACTCCCACCGCGAGTTCATCACGCTGCACCGACAGCCCGACCCACAGGCTGGGTCATCCGAGCGGTCGGGCACCTGGGCGGCGCCCCGACCGCGGGACGGACGCAGCCACCGCACGAAAGGGCCGCACGAAGGGCCTCACGAACGCGCGACGACGTCCTCGACCCAGCCCTGCCACAACCGGCGTCAGCCACTTCTCGCCACGCCACCGCCTCTGTTCGGCCGCGTGCGCCGCAACCCGCAACCCCTGACCCCTGACCCGTGCCACGTGCCCGTGGCTACCCTCGAACCATGACCGGCGAGACCTGGGGCGCGCTCATCGTCCTCCTCTGCACCCTCATGGTGGCCGGCGCGGTGGTCGGCACCACCTGGGCAGCCGCGACGAACAAATTGGCCCGCAACCCCTTGGCCGGGATCAGGACCCGCTCGACGATGCGCAGCGACACCGCATGGGTCGCCGGCCACCGGGCAGCCCTCCCCCTCTCCCGCACGGCCGCTGCCAGCGTGGCCGCGTGCACCCTGGCCGCCGTCCTGGCGATCGCCGTCGGGCACCCGCTCGTCTCGATCGGGCTCTCCCTCGCCGGGATCCTGGCGGCGCTCCTCTTCGCGATCCCGATCACCCGCCGGGCAGACGCGGGTGCCCAGTCGTCAGCCGATCACGGCCGCGGCTGATCGACGTCCGCCCCGGTCGCCAGGTCGCCGCACTCGACGAGGGTCACGTCCCGATCCCGCAGGTAGTCACGCGCCCCTCGGTCACCGACGACGTTGTCGGACAGAGCTTTCCAGTGCTCTCGCCCCACCAGCACGGGATGCCCCGGCACCCCTCCGTATGCCGCCCGCACCAGACCCGCCCGGAGCTCGCCTGCGGCTCGGGCCGCCTCCAGGACGCGCCGATGCACCTCGGTCCCGACGTCGGGCAGGTCCACGAGCGTGATGAGGACCGCGGAGAGAGAGCGTCGACCCGGCCGCCCGTCGAGGCCCTCCCCACTTGCCTCGCCCCCGTCCTCGTCATCGCCATCGTCGTCGTCATCAATGCCAAGGGCGCCCCCACCGGCATCCGCCTCGACTCCCCCCGGGGCCGGGTCCGCCAGCGCCCGCAGACCCGCCCGCAGCGAGGCCCCCATCCCCTCGGGCCAGTTCGCCACCTCGACGACCTCGAGGTGCCCACCGCTCGACAGGTCGCAGCCCAGCGCCCACCGGCCGGACCTGAGCACGTCGATGACGGCCTCGGCCTCGGCGCCCACGGCGACGACGACGGGGCCGACCCCGGCCGCGGCGACACGGCATACGGCCTGTTCGACCCAGGTGGGCCCGTCGGGAGCCGAGCGCACGAGCGCCTTGGGGCCACCCATGCGACGTCCGGCACCGGCGGCGAGGACGAGGCCCGCGACATCGCTCACGGGCCCCATCCTCCCAGCGTCAGCCCAGGCTCGTGAGGGACTCGATGATCTTCGGCCGCAGCTGCTCGGGGGCGATCACCTCATCGACCGAGCCGACCTCGACGGCACGGTGGATCGAGTGGACGCCGTCGAACTCGCTGGCCACCTGACCGAGCACCTCGGCACGCACGGACTGGCGGGTCTCCTCGAGCTCGGCGACGAGCGCGGCCCGCTTGGCGCCCTTGGCCTTGGCCACGGCGGCCTCCAGGTCGGCCACCCGCGGGTCCTTGGCCGTGCGGGCGTCGACGTCGCGGGCGAAGACCACGGCCGCTGCCGGTGCGCCACCGATGACGGACGCGAAGGACCCCTCGACGGCGAGCACGCGCATCGAGTCGTTGAGTGCCTTGGAGAAGACCACGAAGGCGCCCCCGTGGTAACGGGAGACGACGACGAAGACGATCGGGCCGACGAAGTTGACGATGGCCCGACCGATCTCGGCGCCGTACTCCAGCTGCAGCTGGCGCATCGACTCCGGTGAGCCGTCGAAGCCGGAGAGGTTGGCCAGGACCACGAGCGGGCGGTTGCCCGAGGCGGCGTTGATCGCCCGCGCCGTCTTCTTCGACGACTTCGGGAAGAGCGTCCCTGCCGTGTAGGTGTCCGGGCCGTCGGTGGGCGGGAACCCACGACGGGCGACGGACTTGGACTCGATCCCCAACAGGCACACCGGGATTCCACCGATGTGAGCATCGGTGACCACGGAGGTCTCGGCGTCGGCCATGCCGGCCCACCGCTCGATCATCGGGTGGTCCTGGTCGGTCACCGCTCGCATGAGGGTGCGGATGTCGAAGGCCTTCTTGCGGTCCGGGTTGGTCGCGGCGCTGAAGATGTCGCCGACGGTGGTGAACCCGCTGTCCTTCGGGTCGTGGGCGTATGCCGTGACGTCGCGGTCGCTCGGATCCTCCGTCATCGCGTGGCGGGGTCCGTCCTCGCCGGGAGCGACCCACGTGTGGTCGTAGTGGTCGAGGAGGAGGCCGAAGGCCTCGGCGAGGTCCTTGGCCCAGTACTGCGCCTGGCCGTTGGGGCCCATGACGCGGTCGTAGCCACCGATGCCGAAGTTGTCCTCGGCACTGACCCCACCGGAGAAGTCGAGGGACTGCTTGCCGGTGAGCACCATCGCCGAGTCCGGCGTCATGATGAGCACGCCCTTGGTGTGCATGAGCATGGTCGCCTCGGCGTTCCAGTAGGGCTGGGCGCCGACGTTGATGCCCGCGACGACGACGTTGATCTCGCCGCCGTCCTGGGTGAACTCGACGATCCGCCGCAGTGCCTTGGCGATCCAGTCCATGTTCTCGGTGCCCGAGTCCATCGCGATCCGGGCGCCGGCCGAGAGGGCGAACCACTCGATCGGCACGCCCATCTCCTCGGCCAGGTCGATGGCCGCCATGATCCGGCGGCACTCGGCCTCGGCGACCGAGCCCAGGCTCTTGAGCGGGTCCCCGCAGAGCAGGACACGGGTGACGCCCTCGGGGTGCAGCGCCGTCGGTGTGGTGACGACGCCACAGATGAGGCCGGCGGTGTTCTGCCCGTAGGGGCGGTCGACCGGGACGAGGCGGCCGTCCTCGTCGAGGTCGTGCTCGACCGCCGTGCCGCCGTTGCCCGAGATCATCGAGACCAGTTCGTAGGGATAGACCAGGCCCCGGCGACGCGCGCGCACGACCTTCTCGGCATACCCGTCGAGGGGAGCCAGTCGCTCGCTCGCCGGCGCCTCGATGCTCGTCGCGATGCCGCTCCCCGGTTGCGCGGAGAACTTCACGACGACAGGGGTCACCGTGTCCTCGTCGATGATCAGCCGGCCCTCGATGCGCAGCTCCTCGATCCCGGCCCCCGCCGTCAGGGGCGCGATCCGGCCGGCGAGCGCGGTGAGCTGGTCCAGGTCGGCCGATACCGGCGGCCAGATGTGCAGCCAGACGTGGTTCATGTCCAGGCGGCTGCCCGCAACACCCCGGGCCGACCGTGCACGCCGGATCCCCTCGAGGCAGTTGGCGATGGTCCGCTCGAGGTGGGGCAGCGAGGTGACCTGACCGTCCTCGCCCCGGCTCACGCTGAACTGGCGCACCTGCGCGAGCGCGAAGAGCCGCTGGTCGGCGGGGTTCTCCTTGGCCTGTCCGTGCAGGAGCAGGACGTCGGCCGGCCCGTCGAGGCGGGTGAGGTCGAAGTCCCGCAGGCGCCACAGCGAGAGGCGCCGCCCGACCATGGGGTGGACGTTGCGGACCAGCCGGTCCTCGAACAACGTCCCATCACCCCGCGGGCGCAAGGTGAAGTAGCCAACCTCACGCCCTCCACCGGGGACGACGCCCACCGCGATGCGACGGACCTCGTGGGCGATGGGCAGGGCGGCGAACAGCTCGGCCAGTCGGGCGGAGGCCTCGTCATCGTCGACAGGCGCCCCGGGCCAGTGGAGGTAGAGGTCGATGACGCCCTGGGAGCCCTCCGGACGCTCACCCATCTCGGCGGTGAGGGTCCGCACCAGGCCCGACTCGGGCGTGATCTCGTCGATCGTGCCCAGCGTGCTGATCAGGTGCGAGGGCCGGCCGTCGAGGACGTAGTCGACCGCCGCCAGGGGCCGGCCGTCGACGGCGTACTCGCGCACGTCCGAGAGGCCGTGCTCGTGGTAGTGCCGCTGGATGAGGACGGCCAGCATCGGCTCGGAGGCCGGCACGCCCCGCTCGAGGCGCGCCGCGAGGAAGGAGACGATCCGCTCCGGGATCTGCGCGAGCCGGTCCAGTCGCGTCGTGCGCTCCTCACCGACCGGCAGGTCGACGAGCGCATCGAGCTCGGGACCGACACGGGCGAGCACGCTGGCACGGTCCTCGTCGACGAGCGGCTGGTCGAACCACCGGAAGTGCACGCTGCGCGCCAGGTCACCCACGGCCGGGAAACGCAGCTGGGTGGCGACCACGAGGCGGTCGAGGACATCCCGGGCGCGATCGCCCAGCTCGCCGTGGGGCGCCGGCTCGTCGATCCACTCGCCGAGCAGGGCCATCGCGAGGGCCACGTCGGGGGCCGAGCGCTGTTGGGCGAGGAAGACCCGGAAGAGGGCCTCCTCGAGAGCGGGCGTGTGGTCCAGCGACGGGACGTCGTGGTGGGCGACGACCCGGGCAAGCTTGCCGCGGAAGGCCTCCGGCAACGCGCCGCGGTCGACGTCGAGGGTCTGCAGGTAGGTGTGGAAGTGCTCGCGCGGCGAGTGGACGCGGTTCTCGACCTGCTCGTCGTCCCCGACCGGCCGGTTCCGGGAGAGCTCGGCGAGGTCGGCGATGACCTCGAGCAGGTCGAGCTCGGCCGGGGTGATCTGCCCCGAGCCCTGGCCGCCCTCGCGGGCGGTGAGGTAGCGCCGGAGGGTGGCTCCCTCGTCGGCGGGGTCGATGTCGTAGCCGAGGAGGATCGCTTCGAGGTCGTCGCGGTCCCGCGCCCGCTGGTCAGTGCCCGCGCTGGCCGCGTCGAGGTCGAGGTCGAGGGCGTCCGCAGCTCCATCGGCTCCAGCCGAGCCAGCGTCCCCACGCGCGCCGCTCGCGCCTCCAGCCTCCGCTTCGTCCGCGGCGTCCACCACCGGGTCGATCCGCAGCAGCGGAGCGCCGGTCTCCACCTGGTGCCCGGCCGCCACGAGGACCTCGCGCACCACCCCGGTGAAGGGAGCGGGCAGGACGGTCTCCATCTTCATCGACTCGAGGACGATGGCGGGGGCCCCCTCGGCGACCTCGTCACCGGGAGCCACCGGTGTGGCGACGACGAGTGCCGGTGCGGGAGAGCGCAACACGCCACCCTCGTCGCGGCTCACGCGGTGCGTGACGCCATCGACCTCGACCAGCTGGGTCGGTCCGTGGGTCGCCGTGACGAGCCGGTGCCAGCGGTCCCCGACCCGGAGTCGGCTGGTGTACTCCCCGAGGCGTTCGAGGTCGACGTCGACCTTGGCCTCACCGGCGCCGGTGATGGCCACGCGGAAGCGGTGCGGCCCGATGCGCAGGACGTGCACCTTGTATGCCGCACCGCGCAGCTTGAGGTCGACGCCCTGGCCGACCCGGTGCTGCACCTGGGGCCGCCCGCCGCGAGCCGTCTCGAACAGGCGCGCCCGCTCGATCCGCTCCTCGTCGAGGTAGGCCTCGATGCCGGCGGCCACGAGCGCGACCCCGGAGTGCCGGTGCGAGACCAGACGACCCTCGCCGCGCACGCGGTCGATCCAGCCGGTGTCGGCGGAGCCGTCGACGACCTCGGGCTGGTCGAGCAGGTCGAGGATGAACGACTTGTTGGTCGAGCCGCCCTCGATGACGACGGTCGTCTCCTCCATCGCCCGACGCAGGCGCGCCAGGGCGACCTCGCGCGTGGGCCCCCACGCGATGATCTTGGCGATCATCGAGTCGAAGTCTGCCGGGATCGAATCTCCCTCCCCCACACCGGTGTCCACTCGGATCCCCGGCCCGGCCGGCAGCTCCAGCAGGGCGATCCGGCCAGGGCTCGGCGCGAAGTCGCGGTCCGGGTCCTCGGCGTTGAGACGCGCCTCGACGGCATGGCCGTTCTCACCGGGGCGCTCACCCTCGAGGCGCCCGCCCTGCGCCACGTGGATCTGCAGCGCGACCAGGTCGGTGCCCGTGACCTCCTCGGTGATCGGGTGCTCGACCTGGAGACGCGTGTTCACCTCGAGGAAGGCGAAGGTGCCGTCCTGGGGCTGGAAGAGGAACTCCACGGTCCCGGCACCGGCATACTCCACCGCGATGGCGAGCCGCTCGGCACTCTCCTTGAGCACGCGGGCCTGCTCAGCGGTCATCACCGGCGACGCGGACTCCTCGATGACCTTCTGGTTGCGGCGCTGCACCGAGCAGTCGCGCACGCCGATCGCCCAGGCGGTCCCCTGGCCGTCGGCGATGACCTGCACCTCGACGTGCCGGGCGCCGGTGACCAGGCTCTCGAGGAAGACGACGCCGGAGCCGAACGCCCGCTGGGCCTCGTCCCGCGTCAGTTGGTATGCCGCGGCAAGCTCGGCGTCGTTGGTCACCTTGCGGATGCCGCGCCCGCCACCTCCGGCGGTGGCCTTGAGCATGAGCGGGTAGCCGATGCGGTGCGCTGCCGCCAGCGCGTCCTCGAGCGTGTCCACCCCACCGCGGCTCCACGGCGCGACCGGCACGCCGACCTCCTCGGCGATCAGCTTGGAGCCGATCTTGTCGCCGAGCCGGCGCATCGCCTCGCCGCTGGGGCCGATGAAGGTGACCCCGATCCGCCCGCACAGGTCGGCGAACGCCGGGTCCTCGGCGACGAACCCCCAGCCGACCCACGCCGCGTCGGCGCCGGTCGCCGTCAGGGCCTGCTCGAGCTTGGCGTGGTCGAGGTAGGGCCGCGCGGAGGCCGGCCCGAGGTCGTATGCCGTGTCCGCCTCCCGGACGAACATCGCCTGCCGCTCGGCCTCGGTGTGCAGGGCGATGACCTCGATCCGATGGCCGTCCCCACCCGGAGCTGCAGCGGCCGCGTTGAGGTCGCGGACGGCGTGGATGAGGCGCATGGCCGATTCGCCACGGTTGACTACGGCGATCCGTGTGAATTTCTGCACATCCCGAGACTTCCATGCCGCGCGGGTGACTCGCGAGTAATCAACGTCCGAGATCACACCGGCGGTCGTGACTCCTCGCGCTCGAACCGGACGTCGATGCGCTCATAGCCCTTGGTCCGCATGGCCCGCGCCTGCGCGGCATACGCGGCCTTGTCCGCCTCGGTGAGGTCGACGTTGTCGGTGAACGGGGTGAGCAGCGCTCGTGGGTACAGCTGGCGCGCCCGGACGGCGTTGATCTCCGCGCAGAGGACGAGGACCACCGAGACGAGGTAGACGAAGGCCAGCAGGCCGAGGACGAAGCCGATGACTCCGTTGGTGGCGGAGGCGTTGTGGACGATCCGGCCGACGTAGACCACGCCGAAGGTCTGGAGGAACTGCAGGAGCAGCGCGGCGATGACGGAGCCGACGAGGTGGGTCCGGATCGGCATCAGGCGGGAGACGGCCCAGCGGTAGACGCCGTTGATGATGAACGCATTGGCCACGGTCGTCACCAGGAGCGAGACCGGGCGGGTGAACCAGCCGAGGTCGAGGGCCGCGAGGGTCGACAAGGTGGTGGTGCCCACGATGGCCAGGCCACCGATGAAGACGACCCCGAGGCTGCGCACGCGGGAGGTCAACGGGTTGGGCCGGCGGTTGCGCGGGATCGTCCACACGGTGTTGAGGGCGTACTGGACCGCGTTGCCGACCCCCAGCCCGCCGTAGATCGACACCGCCACCCCGATCACCACGCCCGCGATGCCTCCGCTGAGCGCCTTGGGGTTGCCGAGCTGGTCGCCGACGACCGGCACCTGCCGCAGCGCCGACTCGATGATCACCTCCTGCAGGTCGGGCCGGCTGCTGAGGACCCAGCTGAGGACGGTGACGAGGAGGAGCAGCAGCGGGAAGAGCGAGACGAAGGCGTAGTAGGTGATCAGTGCCGCGAGGTAGCCGCCGAAGTCGTCGAAGAACTTGTAGGCGACGGCGATCGGGAACCCGAGCACGGGGTGCTGCCGCTGGAAGCGGTCGAAGCGGTCCACGGCACCCACGCGCACATCTCACCACGGCAGTGCGAGAGTGGAGGCACACGGCAAACCCACCACCGAGGAGTCCTCGTGACCGACGCCTTCATCTACGACCACGTCCGCACCCCGCGAGGCCGCGGCAAGAAGGGCTCGCTCCACGGCATCAAGCCGGTCGACCTCGTCGTCGGCCTCGTCGACGAGCTCCGGACGCGCAACCCCGACCTCGACACCGACCGCGTCGACGACCTCGTCATGGGCATCGTCACGCCGGTCGGCGACCAGGGCGCGGTCCTCCCCCGCACCGCCGCCCTCGCCGCGGGCCTGCCCGACACCGTCGGTGGGGTGCAGCTCAACCGGTTCTGCGCCAGCGGGCTCGAAGCGGTCAACACCGCCGCCCAGAAGGTCGCCTCGGGCTGGGACAGCCTGATCCTTGCCGGCGGCGTGGAGTCGATGTCGCGCGTGCCGATGGGCTCCGACGGCGGCGCGTGGGCGATGGACCCGGCGACGAACTACGACACCTACTTCGTGCCGCAGGGGATCTCGGCCGATCTCATCGCGACCATCGAGGGCTTCTCCCGCACCGACGTGGACACGTATGCCGTGCGCTCCCAGGAGCTGGCGGCCAAGGCGTGGGCGGACGGCCGGTTCGACCGCTCGGTCATCCCGGTGCGTGACCTCAACGGCGTCGTCGTCCTCGACCACGACGAGCACATGCGCCCGGGGTCGACCGTCGAGTCCCTCGGGGCGCTCAACCCCTCGTTCGCGGGGATGGGCGAGCTGGGCGGCTTCGACGCCGTCGCCCTGCAGAAGTACCACCAGGTCGAGCGGATCGACCACGTCCACACCCCGGCCAACTCCTCCGGCATCGTCGACGGGGCCGCGCTCATGGTCATCGGCTCGGGTGAGGTCGGCGCCGAGCTCGGCCTGACCCCCCGCGCCCGGATTGTCGCGACCGCCACGAGCGGCGCCGACCCGACGATCATGCTCACCGGGCCGACCCCGGCGACCCACAAGCTGCTGCGCACGGCCGGGCTGACCCCCGCGGACATCGACCTCTGGGAGATCAACGAGGCGTTCGCGTCGGTGGTCCTGAAGTACCAGAAGGACATGGACATCCCCGACGACAGGCTCAACGTCAACGGTGGCGCGATCGCCATGGGCCACCCGCTCGGCGCCACCGGCGCCATCGTCCTCGGCACGATGGTCGACGAACTCGAACGCCGCGACGCCCGCCGCGCCGTCGTCACCCTCTGCATCGGCGGCGGCATGGGCGTGGCCACGCTCATCGAGCGCGTCTGACCCCAGCGATCCCCAGCCACCCCAGACGTCAAGGACTGACCAATCACCATGAGCGAGTTCACCAACACCATCCGCTGGGAGCAGGACGAGCAGGGCATCGTGACCCTGACCCTCGATGACCCGAACCAGTCGGCCAACACGATGAACGCCGACTACGGCCACTCCATGCAGGCCGCCGTCGACCGCCTCGTCGCCGAGAAGGACGCCATCACCGGGGTGGTCATCACCTCGGCGAAGAAGACCTTCTTCGCCGGGGGCGACCTCAAGGACATGTATGCCGCGGGGCCGGCTGATGCTCCCCGCCTCACCGAGGAGGTCAATCGGGTCAAGGCGCAGCTGCGGACCCTGGAGACCTTCGGCCGCCCCGTCGTCGCGGCGATCAACGGCGCCGCCCTGGGCGGCGGGCTCGAGATCGCCCTGGCCTGCCACCACCGCGTCATCGCCGACGTGCGGGGCGCGCAGGTCGGCCTCCCCGAGGTCACCCTCGGCCTGCTGCCCGGTGGCGGAGGCGTCGTGCGCGTCACCCGCATGCTCGGCATCACCGACGCGGTGATGAAGGTGCTGGGCCTGGGCCAGAAGTACGCCCCGGCCCAGGCCAAGGAGGTCGGGCTCGTCGACGAGGTCGTGGGGTCGCTCGACGAGCTGGTGCCGGCCGCCAAGGCCTGGATCCTTGCGCAGAGCGCGACCCCCGAGGGCGCCGCCCTCGCCGCCACCCAGCCGTGGGACCGCAAGGGCTACCGCATCCCCGGAGGCACCCCGACGACGCCCGCGTTCGCCGCGAACCTGCCGGCCTTCCCCGCGAACCTGCGCAAGCAGCTCAAGGGCGCGAACATGCCCGCGCCGCGCGCGATCCTCGCGGTGGCGGTCGAGTCCACGCAGGTCGACGTCGACACCGCCTTCGAGATCGAGACGCGCTACTTCGTCTCCCTCCTCACCGGCCAGGTCGCCAAGAACATGATCAAGGCCTTCTTCTTCGACCTCGGGCGGATCAACGGCGGGGGTTCACGGCCGGCCGGGCACCCGGCATACCGGGCCGAAAAGATCGGCGTGCTGGGAGCCGGGATGATGGGCGCCGGCATCGCCTACGTCTGCGCGAAGGCCGGCATCGAGGTCGTCCTCAAGGACGTGACGGCGGAGGCGGCCGAGCGGGGCAAGGGCTACTCGGCCGCGCTCGTCGAGAAGGCGGTCGCGCGGGGACGGATGAGCCAGGACGCCGCGGAGTCGCTGCTCGGGCGGATCACCCCGACCACCGACGCGGCCGACCTTGCGGGCGTCGACCTGGTCATCGAGGCGGTCTTCGAGAACACCGAGCTCAAGCACACGGTGTTCCAGGAGATCGAGGACGTCGTCGGGCCGGACACCGTGCTCGGCTCGAACACCTCGAGCATCCCGATCACCGGGCTCGCGGCAGGGGTGAAGCGTCCGGCGAACTTCATCGGCCTGCACTTCTTCTCGCCCGTCGACAAGATGCCGCTGCTGGAGATCATCGCGGGCGAGCAGACCAGTGAGGAGGTGCTAGCCAAGGCCTTCGACCTCGCGCAGCAGATCAAGAAGACGCCGATCGTCGTCAACGACTCGCGCGGCTTCTTCACCAGCCGCGTCATCGGGACCTTCATCAACGAGGCACTCGCCATGGTCGGTGAGGGCATCGCACCGGCCTCGATCGAGCAGGCCGGGCTGCAGGCGGGCTATCCCGCAGCCCCGCTCCAGCTCTCCGACGAGCTCAACCTCGAGCTGATGGCCAAGATCGAGGGCGAGGCCCGGGCCGCTGCGGAGGCGAGCGGGACGGCATACGAGGCGCATCCGGCACGCGCGGTGGTGGAGCAGATGCTGCAGGCCGGTCGCGCCGGGAAGCTGCGGGGCGCGGGGTTCTACGACTACGAGGACGGCAAGCGGACGCGGCTGTGGACCGGCCTGGGCGAGGCATTCGGGACGGGGTGCGAGATCCCGTTGGAGGACATGAAGGAGCGGATGCTCTTCGCCGAGGCGCTGGAGACCGTGAAGTGCTTCGACGAGGGCGTGCTCCGCTCGGTCGAGGACGCGAACATCGGCTCGATCATGGGCATCGGCTTCCCCGCCTGGACCGGCGGGGTCGTGCAGTACGTCGAGGGCTATCCCGGCGGTGTCGCGGGGTTCGTGGCCCGCGCCCGGGAGCTCGCCGAACGCTATGGCGACCGCTTCCTCCCCCCGGCGAGCCTGGTGGCGCGCGCGAAGGCCGCCCCCACCGCCTGACCCAGGCCCTCGCGCACGAAGAAGGGCCCGTGACCGGCATACCTGCTGGTCACGGGCCCTTCTGCTGCAGCGTGGCGGGTGAAGGATTCGAACCTTCGTAGCTTTCGCGATGGATTTACAGTCCACTCCCATTGGCCGCTCGGGCAACCCGCCGGGTGCGCATGGAAGGATAGCAAGCCAACGCCCGCACACCGAATCGACGTCAGGAGCGCCCCATGGCCGACGCCAGCATGGACATCGTCAGCAAGTTCGACAAGCAGGAGGTCGCCAACGCCGTCAACGCCGCCGCCAAGGAGATCCACAACCGCTACGACTTCAAGGGCGTGGGCGCGAGCGTGGAGCTCGTCGGTGAGGTCATCAAGATGGAGGCCAACTCCGAGGACCGTTGCAAGGCCGTCCTCGACGTGGTCCAGACCTGGCTGGTCAAGCGCGGCGTCTCGCTCAAGCACCTCGACGTGCCCGAGGCCGGGCCGCGCCTGTCGGGCAAGGAGTACAAGCTCGATGTCCCGCTCAAGGAGGGCATCAACCAGGAGCAGGCCAAGAAGATCAACAAGCTGATCCGCGACGAGGGCCCCAAGGGCGTCAAGAGCCAGATCCAGGGCGACGCGATCCGCGCGACGAGCAAGTCCCGTGACGACCTCCAGGCCGTGCAGAAGATGCTCAAGGACGCCGACCTCGACGTCGCGGTGAGCTTCACCAACTACCGCTGACGCCAAGCGCGCGTCACCCGAAGGCGCTCCGGCTGCGCAGGGCCTCGGCGAGTTCGTGCTGCTGGTCGGTGAGGGCTCGCCGCACCCCGGGCGTGAGGTCTTCACGCTCCAGAGCACGCGCAGCCATGGCGGCCGTCTCGTGGCTGACCATCGCCTTGGGGAAGAAGGCCTTGACGACCCGCTCGAGCGCGTCGTCGCCCATCCACGAGGACATCCTCGCGATGGCGTCGGGGACGCGATCCACGTAGGCACCGATGAGGGTCGGATCGGGCGCGGACCAGAAGCTCCCGCCCAGGGCCAGCGCCTCGTAGTTGGTCACGGCGGGGTTCCGGGTGAGCTCGGTCCAGGCCCAGCCCTTGCTCGCGACGTCCGGGACGGCCGCCCGTGCCGCAAGGGCGGCGAGCCGCCCGGACAGGGTGTCGTCGGCGCGCCGCACCCGCTCGATGTCGCCCTCGTCGATCAGCCCCTGCGCGGCGAGGTTGCGCACGACGATCCACCGGAAGTCGGCATCGCCGTCCAGCCCCGCCGGCAGGTGGGAGCCGGCGAGCCAGGCGCGCAGCCGGTCCTCGTCGGTCGTCGTGCGCGCGAGCAGCCGGGCCGCGACCAGTGAACGACCGGATCCCGGCTCGGCCTCGCGCAGCACGCGCACGGCCACGCCGGCCACCCGCCCCAGGGCGGACTCGCGCCCGTCGAAGGGCAGGAAGCACGGGATGACCCGGTCCACGAGGTGCGTCGAGGCCCGCGACAGGATCGCGTCGTGGGCTTCGGCCGGACCGGCGGCGGTGAAGACGTCGAGGGCCAGGCGCGGGTCGACCACACCCCGGTAGACGCCGCTGAGAACCGCCGTCCACGTCACGGCTCGGGCCCCGTCGTCGGGGATCCGCCCCAGCTGGCGGGCGAGGGCATCGAGCGTGGCTGGGGCCAGCTCGACGGTGGCCCACGTGAGGTCGCTGGCGTTGGGCACGACCACCGCAGCCGAGGGCGCCGCCGCGAGGGCTGCCACCTGGGTGCGTTCCTCGCTGACGATCACCGGCACGCGGAAGACCTCCTCGCCGTCCTGCCACCCCGCGACGTCGAAGGTGTGCGGGCGGTCGGCCGGGTGCTCGGGCGGGGCGTGCCGCACCACCCAGCCGCCGACCTCGGTCGAGAGGGTGTCCGCCCCCGCGGTCTCCAGCCAGGCCCGGCTCCACGACCCGAGGTCCCGGCCGGCCGCCGCCGACATCGCGGCCAGGAACTCCGACAACTCACCATTGCCGAGGGCGTGGTCCCGCAGGTATGCCGTGACGCCGGTGACGAAGGCCTCGTCACCGATGTGGGCGATGAGCTGCCGGAGCACCGAGGCACCCTTGGCGTAGGAGATGCCGTCGAAGTTCTGGAGCGCGGACAGGGCATCGGGAGCCGGTGACCCGGCGACCGGATGGGTCGACGGAGCCCGCTCCGCGGCATACCCCCACATCTTGCGGACGATCGAGAACTCCACCCACGCGTCGGTGAACTCGGTGGCGGACGTCAGCGCGCGGTAGGCCATGTACTCGGCGAAGGACTCGTTGAGCCACAGGTCGTCCCACCACCGCATGGTGACCAGGTCGCCGAACCACATGTGCGCCATCTCGTGCGCGATCGTGTTGCTGCGCAACAGGATCTCCTCGCGCGTGGCGGACCCCCGGAAGAGGTAGGCGTCCCGGATGGTGACGCAGCCGGGGTTCTCCATCGCGCCGGCGTTGAACTCGGGGACGAACACCTGGTCGTACTTCCCGAACGGGTAGCGGATCCCGAAGAGCCGGTGGTAGTGGTCGAAGCAGGCCCGCGTCACCGCGAACATCTGCTCGGCCTGGTCCCGCAGCTGCGGCTCGAGCGAGGCCCGGGCATGGATCGCCATCGGTATGCCGTCGTGCTCGGCCCGCGCCACGGCATACGGGCCCGCGCAGACGGTCACGAAGTAGGTCGCCAGCGGCTGCGTCCGCGCCAGCGTCCACCGGTTGCCCACGCGCTGCTCGGCACCGTTGCCGACGACGACCCAGTCCTCCTGGGCGGTGACGGTCACGGCATACGGCGCCTTGAGGTCGGGCTGGTCGAAGCAGGCGAAGACCTTCGGCGCAGCGTCGAGGAAGAGGTGGCCGTAGACATAGGGGCGCTCGTCGGCCGGATCGACGGTGCGATGCAGCCCCTGCCCTTCACGGGAGTACGCCATGGTCGCCTCGACCTCGAGGACGTTGACGGCGAGGAGGCCGGTCAGGGCCAGCCGCTCACCGTCCCACGCCTCGGCGGGCAACGCCTCACCGTTGAGTCGCGCGGACCCCAGGGACACCGCCTTGAGGTCGGCGAATGTCGCGGACCCGGCCTCGGCACAACCGAATCGGATGGTCGTCCGTGACCCGAAGGTCTCGGCGCCGAGGGTGAGGTCGAGGTCGACCTCCATCTCCTCGACGGTGAGGAGCGCGGCGCGCGCGACGGCTTCGTCCCGGGTGAGTGACGGCATACGCCGATCCTGTCACCCGCGAGGGGTCAGTACGGCCGGTAGCCCGTCGCCATGCCCTCGAGCCGCGCGATCCGCTCGGCCATGGGCGGGTGCGTCGACATCAGCCGCGAGATGTCCTGCGCCCGGAACGGGTTGGCGATCATCATGTGGCTGGCGTTGACCAGGTCCTTGGTCGGTGGCAGCGGGGCCCGCGCGGTCCCCAGCTCCAGCTTGCGCAGGGCGGAGGCCAGCGCGAGCGGGTCACCGGTGAGCTTGGCCCCGTCCTCGTCGGCGTCGTACTCGCGCGTCCGGCTGATCGCCAGCTGGATCACCATGGCCGCGAACGGCGCGAGGATCGCCATCGCGAGCGCGGCCAGCGGGTTGCCGCCACCGTTCTCCCGGTTGTTGCCCCCGCCGAACATCATCCCGAAGGAGAGCATCTGGCCGACCGTGGAGATCACGCCGGCGACAGCAGCCGCGATCGAGCCGGTGAGGATGTCGCGGTTGTAGACGTGCATCAGCTCGTGGCCGAGGACCCCGCGCAGCTCACGCTCGTCGAGCAGGCGAAGGATGCCCTCCGTGCAGCAGACGGCGGCGTTCTGCGGGTTGCGGCCCGTGGCAAAGGCATTGGGCGCCTCGGTCGGTGAGATGTAGAGACGCGGCATCGGCTGCCCCGCCCGCTCGGAGAGCTCGCGCACGATGCGGTACATCGCGGGCGCCTGGGCCTCGGTCACCGGCTGCGCGTGCATCGCCCGGATCGCGATCTTGTCTGAGTTCCAGTAGGACCAGAACGTCGTCGCGACACCGAAGAGGGCGAAGACCACGATGAAGGTGCTGTTGCGGGTGTAGGACGCGACGATGGCACCCATGCCCAGCAGGACGGCCCAGATGAGCCCGAAGAGGGCCGCCGTCTTGAGCCCATTGCGGTGGTTGTGCATGTCTCCTCCAACGCCGACAGGGGCCGGGCGCGTTCCCGCAGCCGGTCAGGACAACAGACCGTAGAGCACGTGTGGCACGACGGTGGCCACGACGAGCAGGGCGGATCCGAGGGCGAGGACGGACAGGGCTCCACGGTCCAGGTGGACGTCCCGCTCCGCTTCCGCTCCAGCAGGATCCCCGAGGAGGACGGCGACCCACCGCAGGTAGACCGCGATCCCCAGGACCACCCCGACGACCGCCGCAACGGCGAGCGGCCACAGGCCGGCGCCCAGCAGCGGCCTCAGCGCGACGACCTTGGCGACCAGGCCGAGGATCCCCGGCGGCAGCCCCGCGAAGGTGAGCAGGGCCAGGACGAGCGGCCCGCCGACGTGTGGATGGGTGCGGGCCAGACCCGTGTATGCCGAGAGCTCACGCCCCGATCCCGGCTCACCACCCGTCGTGCGCCGGACGGCGGAGACGGCGGCGAAGGCGACCAGGCTGGCCGCGGCATACGTGAGGACGTAACCCGCGGCGGCCCGGTGGCCGGCGGCGGTGAGTGCGGACAGGGGCAGCAGGACCCAGCCGGCCTGCGCGATCGTGGACCACGCCAGGAGCCGCACGACGTCGACGGCACGCAGGGCGAGAACGGTGCCGACGAGCATGGAGGCCAGGGCGAGGGCGCCGAGGACGAAGGCGATGGCGTGGGGCGCCGGTTGCGCCCCGACGAGCCCGGCGAGGGGCGCGAGCACGATGAGGAGGGCGGCGAGGGCGGCGACCTTCGAGGCCGCGGCGAGGAGCGCGGTGACGGGGAGCGGAGCCGACGTGAAGGTGGGGGGCGTCCACGCGTGGAACGGCACGGCCGACAGCTTGAAGCCGACGCCGGCGATCAGGGCCAGCACGGCGAGGACGAGCACCGGGCGGGTGGCCGCGTCCGCCCAGGCCACCCGGACCGCAGCGCCTGTCAGCGTCGACCCACCGGTGGCGAGCACCCACAGACCCGCTCCCACGACGAGGATCGCAAAGGAGAGCAGCGAGGTCATCATCAGGGTCAGGGCGCCATGGGCGCTCTCGCGCGTCCGCCGCAGCGCGACGAGGGCGACCACCGGGAGGGTGGCGAGCTCGAGCGCGATGAGCCAGGTGGCGACGTCCGAGGCGGCGGCGACCGCGACACCACCGGTGGCCGAGCCGAGCAGCAGGGCGACGTCGACGGCGCCGTCGTGCGTGGCACCGGCGTCGGTGCCGGCCGGGTGCCAGCGATCCGACTGCAGCAGCAGCACGGCCAGGGTCGCGGCGAGGACGCCGACCTGGAGCGTACTCTGGAGGGGACCGGCGCGCCAGAAGCAGGCGCCCTCGGTGCCCCCGGGAAGGCACAGCGAGAGCGCCGGGGAGGAGTCGGGCGCCAAGGCCCGGGGCACGGCGGTGGCCGCGGCGACGACGAGGGCGACGACGCCGACGGCGAGGTGCAGCCCGCGGCGTCCGGGCAGCACCGCGTCGAGGACGAGCACGAGCAGCAGACCCGCGACCGGGACCAGCGCCGGGGCGAGGACGAGCCAGTCGAGGGTGACGGGGGCGCTCGGGGTCATCGGGCACCTCCCAGGAGGGCGGTGACCGCGGGGTCCATGACGCCGAGCACCAGCCAGGGCAGCACCCCGAGCAGCACGGTGGCCAGGCCGAGCGCGCTCAGCGCCATCCACTCCACTCCGCGGGCCTCGACGTCGAGGCCCTCCCCCGTACCGCGCTGCCCACTGTCGCCGTCGCCGTCGCCACTGGGGTCGACTGCCTCAACCGCATCGGCCACCCCAGCCGGATCGGCGAGCTCCACCGCGTCGCCGACCCAGAGGAGGCGGGCCACCCGCAGGGCGTAGGCCGCGGCGAGGGCCCCGCCGATGGCCGCGATCACGGCGACCGTGCGGAAGACCGGGATCTGCGTGACATCGGCCGGCCGCCAGGCGGCCAGGACCGCGAGGAACTCGCCCCAGAAGCCGGCCAGCCCGGGGAGCCCGAGCGCCGCCGCCAACCCGAGGATGAGCGCGAACCCGCGCCGGGGGGCGATCTCCCGCAGGGCCGGCCACGAGCGGCGCAGGTCCACGCTCCCCCAGCGGCGCTTGAGGCCACCGACGACGACGAAGAGCAGGGCCGAGATGACGCCGTGGGCGAGGTTGCCGTAGAGCGCGGCCTGCAGGCCGGCGACCGTGCCGGTGGACAGCCCGAGGACGACGAAGCCCATGTGGGCCACCGACGAGTAGGCGATGAGCCGCTTGAGGTCACGTTCGACGAGGCAGACGAGCGAGCCCCAGACGATGCCGACGACGCCGGCGATGGCCAGCCAGGGAGCGAGGGCCGCGAACCCGCTGGGCACCAGCGCCAGTGGGAGCCGGACCAGGCCGTAGGTGCCCATCTTGAGCAGGATGGCGGCGAGCAGGACCGATCCGGCCGTGGGCGCGATCGTGTGCGCCGACGGAAGCCAGGTGTGCAGCGGGAAGACCGGCACCTTCACCGCCAGGCCGGTGACGAGCAGCAGGGCGATGGTGAGCTGGCGCCCGTGCGGCAGGGCGGCTCCGGCCTCGACCAGGCGCCCCAGGTCGGTGCTGCCCGCCGAGCTGACGAGGAGCAGGATGCCCACGAGCATCAGGGTCGAGCCGACCGCGGTGTAGAGCACGAACCGGTGCCCGGCCTCCGCCCGCGCCCCCGGATGGTGCGGGTCGCCGAAGCGCCTGATGAGCACCCACATCGGGATGAGCACCAGCTCGAAGGCGAGGAAGAAGAGCACGATGTCGCGCGCGGTGAAGGTGGCCAGGGCGCCGCCGACCACCAGCAGCAGGGACCCGACGAAGGTCGCCGGCGAGCCGCCCGCGGGCACCTCCCCCATCGCATGGATGGTCACGAGCACCCCGACGAGGGCCGTGAGCAGGATCAGCGGGATCGCGATGCCGTCGACGCCGAGGTGTGCCCGCACGCCCAGCTCGGGCAACCAGGACCGGTCCACCACCGGGCGCGTGACCGCCACGACGACCGCGAGCAGGAAGGTCACGCCGGCGAGGGCAGCGCCCACACGGGTCGCCACCGGAGCAGCGAGGCCACGGCCTCCGGCCACGAGCGCGAGGCCGCCGAGGAGGGGCAGCAGGACGAGGGTGATCAGCGCCATCCGAGCACCCCCACCGCAAGGACGATGATGAGGCCGGCGACGACGAGCCAGGGCCCGAGGCGCACCCGCTCACGGCGGTGGAAGCGCTCGCCCGCGAGCCCGGCGAGCCGCGCGGCCACCGCCCCGCCGCGGACGTAGCCGTCGATGACCTCGGTGTCGAGGAAGGCGACGACGCGCGCCAACCGCTCGACCGGCCGGACGAGAGCCCGGTATGCCGTGTCGGCACCGAACCCGCTGTCCCACAGCGCCGCTCGGCGACCGACGAACCGCACGCCCGGGTCACCCGCACGCCCGAGCGCGAACGCCAGCCCGGCACCGACGGCGATGAGCAGGACGGTGATGACCGTCCACGTCCAGGACAGGCCGGGCAGGTCGAAGAGCTCGAGCACGAGCGCCAGGCCGCCGACGAGCGAGAGCACCGCGAGCACGAGGAGAACGGCGTTGGCATTGCCGCGCCCGTGCGGGTCGAGGTGCTCGGCCCGGCGCGCGCGGCGCGCCGCCGGCAGCGCGGCCACCGCCTCGACAGGCTGGTCGACGTCGATGAGCTCGCCGATGACGAGGTAGGCGCGGGTGCTGTAGGCCGCGGTGACGACGACGGTCAGGAGCAGGGCGAGCAGCACGAGCACACCCGGCCCGCCCTCGGCCGCGCCGGCGTAGACCTCCGCGATGACGTGCTCCTTGGACAGGCCGCCGACGAGGAAGGGCACCCCGGCGAGCGAGAGCAGGCCGATGAGGAAGGCCCAGCGCCCCAGCCTGGACCGCATGCCGATGCCGCGCAGGAGCACCGCCGTCGTGCCCCCGGCGATGACGCCGAGCAGCCCGATCGCGAGGAACAGCAGCGACTTGAAGATCGCGTGGGACCACAGGTGGAACAGGCCGGCGTCCGGCCCATCGGCAGGACCGGCGCTGGCCAGCGCCGACAGCATGATCGCGACCTGGCTCACCGTCGACCACGCGAGCAGGCGCTTGAGGTCGGACTGCCCCATCGCGAGCAGCGCCGCGACGAGCATGGTGAGGGCGGTGCTGACCCCGAGCACCCAGCGGGCGACCTGCGCCTGCGCGAGCATCGGGAAGAGACCGGCGAGCACGACCGTGCCCGCCGCCACCATCGTGGCCGCGTGGATCAGCGCCGAGGCCGGCGTCGGGCCCTCCATCGCGTCGGGCAGCCAGTCCTGGAAGGGGATCTGCGCCGACTTGCCGAGGACGCCGAGGACGAGGAGGGTGACCACGACGTTGCGGAGGACGGCATCGGGACCGGTGCACGCGGCATACTCATCGCACACGGTGGGCTCACCCCAAGCGGCAATGACGCGGGTGAGCGCCGTCGAGCCGGCGCCCGCGGCCAGTCCCACGGTGCCCAGGACGAAGCCGATGTCGGCGATGCGCGTCACGAGGAAGGCCTTGTATGCCGCCCGGCGGGCCGAGGCGCGGCGCGACCAGTGCCCGATGAGCAGGTAGGAGCACCAGCCCATGACCTCCCACCCGATGAGGGTGAGGACCAGGTCGCGCGAGTGGACGACGAGCAGCATGGCCGCCGTGAAGAGGGAGACGGTGGCGGCGAAGACGGGGTAGCGGTCGTCGTCGCGGAGGTACCACGTGCTGTAGACCTGCACCCCGCACGCGACGAGGGCGACGACGAAGGCGACGGCTGCGGTCGGGCGCGAGGTGCCCAGGTCCAGCGGCACGGCGAAGGCGCCGAGGTCGAAGCCGGGCACCACCCAGCCGAAGGTCTCCGGTCGCTGCGCACGCACCATCGACCCCGCGGCGACGATGGCCAGGAAGCCCGCCGCACCCGTGGCCAGCATGCGCGCCGCCGCCGCCCAGCGCGAGAGCAGCAGGCCGAGCACGCCCGCGCCGGCGAACCCGAGGACGAGCACCGAGGCGATCACGACGACCCCTCGTCGAGGTCGACGCGGCCCCGTCGGCGGAAGGCCGCGAGGATCACCGCGAGCGCGACCACCGTCTCGGCGGCTGCGATCGTGATGACGAAGATCGGCAGGGTCGACCCCGCCGACCAGCGCGCGGGCCCGAGCAGCCCGCTGGCGACGAGGAGCACCAGGCCGCCGGCCAGGATCAGCTCGATGGCCACCAGCACGAGAATGGCGTTGCGGCGCAACAGGACTCCCGCGATGCCCAGGCCGATGAGCCCGCTGGCGAGGACGAAGGGACCGGCGGCGTGGATCATGACCGCTCCCTGGAGACCGCGAGCGCTGCGACGAGCGCGACGAGGAGGAGCACCGACACGCCTTCGAGGGGCCAGACCCAGGTGGCGAACAGGTCGTGGGCGACCGCGGTGGAGTCGGTGGCGCGCACCTGCACGAGCCGGCCGGGCCAGCCCCCGGCCAGCGGCACGAGCACGCTCGCCAGGAGCGCCGCGACGCAGGCCCCGGCGAGGCCGGCCAGCAGCCGACGGGGCCAGCCGATCGCGTGCGCCGTGTCGGGCCCGATCGGCGCACGCGTCACCATGAGCGCGAAGAGCACCAGGACGACGATGGCGCCGACGTAAACCAGGACGAGGACGAGCGAGACGAGCTCGGCGCCGAGGACGAGGAGGGAGCCGGAGACCCCGAGGAGGGCGGCGACCAGCCAGAGCGCGGCATGGACGACGCGGGTCGAGGTGATGGCGAGCAGCCCGGCGACGAGGGCGAGGCCGCCGGTGGCGAGGAAGGCCAGGTCGAGCGACGTCATGGCCGACCCCGCTCGGGTCGGTTGGCCGCGGTGACCTCGGCCGGCTCGGCGGCGGCCGGGTCCAGGGCAGGCGGCGGCGGCACCGTGGCCATCCAGCCACCGAGCCGCTCCTTCTCGTGGAGCAGGTCACGCAGGTCGTACTCGGCGTACTCGAACTGCGGGCTCCAGAAGAGGGCGTCGAAGGGGCAGACCTCGACGCAGATCCCGCAGTACATGCACAGCGAGAAGTCGATGGCGAAGCGGTCGAGGACATTGCGCTGCCGGTCCCGCCCACCCGGGGTCGTCGCCGGGATCGTCTCCTTGTGCGAGTCGATGTAGATGCACCAGTCCGGGCACTCGCGGGCGCAGAGCATGCAGCTCGTGCAGTTCTCCTCGAGGAGGGCGATGACCCCCCGGCTGCGCGGCGGCAGGGTCGGCTCGGCGTGGGGGTACTCCGCGGTGTGGGTCGGCCGCAGCGCCGACTTCGCGGTGGTCACCATCCCCTGGAGCAGGCCGGGCAGGATGCCGGGCGCCTTTCCCCGCGTCCGGCTGCTGGGGTCCTTGGCGGCGTTGCTCTCGCTCACCAGCCCATCACCACCCCGACACCCGTGAGGGCCAGCTGCGCCAGCGCGACCGGCACGAGCACCAGCCACGCCAGGCGTTGGAGCTGGTCGGCCCGCACCCGCGGCCAGGCGACCCGCATCCAGATGATGAGGACGGCGACGGCGAAGGCCTTGAGGACGGTCCACAGCCAGCCGAGGGTGTCGCTGAAGGGTCCGTGCCAGCCACCGAGCCAGAGTGCGGAGAGGAGCAGGGCCATGACGACGATGCCGGCGTACTCGGTGAGCAGGAAGAAGGCGAACCTCAGCCCGGAGTACTCCGTCCACGGCCCCATGACCAGCTCGGCGTCGGCAACGGGGGTGTCGAAGGGGGGCCGGGTCAGCTCGGCGACGCTCGCGACGAGGAAGACGAGGGCGCCCGGCAGCTGCCAGAGCAGCCAGTGCGGCTGCCACCGGTCGGTGAGGGTGAGCAGTGAGAGCGAGCCACCGGCGAGGCAGACCGAGGCCAGCGAGAGCACGATCGGCAGCTCGTAGGAGATGAGCTGGGCCGCGGCGCGCAGGGCACCGAGAAGGGCGTACTTGTTCGCGCTCGCCCAGCCGGCGACCAGCGTGCCCAGCGCTCCGACGCCCGTGGCGACGAGGAAGAGCAGGGCGCTCGCCGGGACGTCGAGGCCGGCGACGCCGGGATGGATCGGCACGGTCGCGAGCGCGACGAGGTAGGGGATGAGGGCGATCGCCGGCGCGAGCCGGAAGAGCCGCTTGTCGGCGGCGGCGGGGACGATGTCCTCCTTCTGGACGAACTTGGCCCCGTCGGCGACGAGCTGCGCCCACCCGTGGAAGCCCCCGGCATACATCGGCCCGAGGCGACCCTGCATGTGCGCCATCAGCTTGTGCTCGGTCTGCCCGACGAGCAGCGGCAGGCTGAGGAAGGCAGCGAGGATGACGACCGCCCGCAGGACGACCTCGACCCAGGTCATGACGCGCTCACCGGGCACGCCGCGGTGTCCAGCGCGGTGCTCATCGCGGCCCCCACTCGGGCGGGGGCACACCGGGCGCCTGGACGCGGCGGCGCGAGGGTGCCTTGACCGAGTCGTGGCCCTCCCCGGGCTCCTTGCCGCCGGGCCAGGCCTTGCTGGCGCGGGCGGCGAGCTGGAAGGACTTGCGCAGTGGCGTGCCCTCGAAGCCGTCGGGCAGGAGGAGCGGGCGCAGGCCGAGCCCGGACTCGGCGTCGCCGGTGTGGTCACGGAAGCCGTCGAAGACGATCCCGAACATCTCGAAGGTCTCCCGCTCGTGCCAAGCTGCACCGGCGTAGACGTCCGTGAGGCTGGCCAAGGTCGAACCCTCGGCCACCCGGGTGGTGACCCGCAGCCCGCGTATGCCGTCCGGCCCGGTCGCGAGGACCCGCACCACGACGTCGAACCCGGGGTCGGTGGCGGCCTCGGTGCGGTCGACCGCGGTGAGCCAGTCGAAGAAGGTGTGACCGGTCGCGTGCGCGGCGGCCCCGGCTTCGTGCCACTGCTCGGGGGCCACGTGCTCGAGGCGGTCAGGATGAGCCGTCGAGGGTGCGGGCATCAGGCTCCCTCCCTCGCGCGGTCGGCGAGTCCCGGGGAGAGCGCGACGAAGGCGCCGATCGCGACGCAGAGGGCGGCCGCCCAGAAGTGGCCGGTCATGGTCAGGAGGAGCCCGACTCCCACGCAGAGGGCTGCCGCGGCGACGGCGCGGGTGTGCCGCGGCAGGCGGTACCGGCTCCACGGGGTGAGGGCCAGCAGCCAGAGGGCGCCCAGGACCACGACGAGCACTGCGGCGAGGGCCCAGCCGGCGGTGCTGCCGAGCAGGCCCCGGCCGGCCAGGCCGGAGAGGGCCACCGGCACGACCGGGCCGACGGCTCCGGCGCGCTCGAGGAGGTCGACCCGACCATCGATGCTCATGCGCTCGCCCTCCCCATCGACCACTGGACGAGGGCCAGGACGATGCCGGCGAGCACCACGACCGTGCCCCAGAGGGTCCACCCGGCTGCGGCGAGGGCGCCCCCGAGGGCGAGTCCGAGGACCGCGCAAACGGCGACCCTGGGGAACAGCGCCAGGCGGCGGGCGGCCGGCGGGGCCATGAAGACCACCCAAGCGACCGCGGCCGCGAGGAGCACGAGGACGGCCACGACGATGCCGCGCACACCCCCTCCGGCGTAGTGGTGGGCCAGCTGGGCCAGGGCCGCGAACAGTAAGACTTCCGCGACGAGGGCGAGCAGGCCCAGGAGGAGCAGGCGACCCGTGAGCAGCTGCGAGCCACCCCGGCCCTGGGGGCGCAGACCGGTGGGCGCGCTCATCGGCCGCTCCCGGTTCCCGTGCTCCCCGAGCCGGCTGGCGGGCGCACCAGCGCCCGGGTGACCTCGCCCGCAGCGACGGTGCGGTGCACGGCATACGACGGGGTGGGGGCGAGCCCGGCGGACGGCTCGCGGGCGGTCACCGACGCGGGTGTCAGGCGCTCGCCGGCGATCTTCTCCTGCAGCTTGACGATGCCCTGGAGCAGGGCCTCCGGACGCGGCGGGCAGCCCGGGACGTAGACATCGACCGGGATGACCTGGTCGACGCCCTTGGTCACGGAGTACGAATCCCAGTACGGCCCACCGGAGTTGGAGCAGGCGCCGAAGGAGATGACGTACTTCGGGTCGGGCATCTGGTCGTAGAGGCGGCGGATCGCGGGGGCCATCTTGTCGGTGACGGTGCCCGAGACGATCATCAGGTCGGCCTGCCGCGGACCCGGCGCGAACGGGATCACGCCCAGCCGCATGAAGTCGTGCCGGCCCATCGAGGTGGCGATGAACTCGATCGCGCAGCAGGCCAGGCCGAAGTTGAAGACCCACAGCGAGTAGCGCCGGCCCCAGTTGAGGACGATCCGCATCGGCTTGGGGGCGTGAGCGCCGAGCCGGCCCACCGTGGGCATCGGCAGGGACACGGGCTCACTCACCCCGTCAGCCTAGCGATCACAGGGTCGGCAGCGGGGGCAGCTTGGCCTGATGCAGCCAGGCGTCGAACAGGGCGGCGAGGTCCCGCCCGGTGACCTCCTGCGCGAGCGCCACGAAGTCCTGCGTCGACACCACGCCATGGCGGAAGCGCGAGCCCCAGGTGTGCAGCAGCGCGAAGAACGCCTCCTCCCCCACCTGGCCCCGCAGGGCGTGCAGGGTGAGCGCGCCCCGCTTGTAGACGCGGTCGTCGAACATGTCCTTGGCGCCCGGCGCGGCGAGCACGAGGTCCTGGTCCTTGCGCTTCAGCTGCTCCCAGTGGACTCGCGCCCTCTCCTGGGTCGAGGCCTCCCCCGCCACCGGGCTCCAGAGCCATTCCGCGTAGCAGGCGAAGCCCTCGTGCAGCCAGATGTCCTGCCCGAGCCCAGCGGTCACCGAGTTGCCCCACCACTGGTGCGCGAGCTCGTGGGCGATCAGCCGCTGCGCCTCCCACCCCCGGTGGGCGAGGTTGGCCCCGAAGGTCGACAGCGACTGCGACTCCAGCGGGATCTCGAGGTCGTCGTCGGTGACGACGGCGGTGTAGCCGGCGGCGAAGGGATACGGCCCGAACCACTCCTCCATCGCCGCGATCATCCGCCCCTGGTCGGCGAAGGCGGTCTCGATCGCGGTCCCCAGCCGCGGCGGCCCGGCCACCCGCACCGGCACCGGGGCGTCGGGAAGGTCGCGGACGGCATACCGGCCGATCTGGACGGTCGCGAGGTAGGGGGCCATCGGCTCGTCCTGGACGTAGGTCCACGCGGTCTTGCGGCCGACCTTGCGGCGCCCGGTCAGGCGGCCGTTGGCGATGACGGTGTATGCCGTGTCGCAGGCGAGCGTGAGGCGGTAGCTCGCCTTGTCGCTGGCGCGGTCGTTGCAGGGATACCAGCTCGGCGCGCCGTGCGGCTGGGAGGCGACGATGACGCCGTCCTCGAGCTCCTCCCAGCCGGCGAGCCCGTCCGGGCCGCGCATGGGCCGCGGGCTGCCCTTGGTGGCGACCACGACCGTCAGCAGGTGGCCGGCGGACAGCTCCTCGGCGAAGCGCAGCGTGAGGCGGCCGCCGCGATGGGTGTGGCGCCTGAGCGTGGCGCCGGAGACGGTGACACCCGTGACGCGCAAGGCACCCGAGAGGTCGAGCTCGATCGCGGAGGTCGGCAGGAGGATGCGCAGGCTGATCGTCGTGCGCCCGGAGAGGTGGTTGCTCGCGATCGCGTAGTCGAGGTCGAGGTCGTACTCCACCGCGGCATACCGCAGGTCGCCGTGCCCGGGGACGTAGGGATCGGCGGTGAGGCTCGCGGTGGCAGGGTCAGTCGACATCGGGGTCGAGCGTATGCCGCGGATCGGGTTCGTCGACCCACGGGCCGACCGGATTGCCCATCCAGCGGGTCTTGTCCGGCACCGACTCACCGCGCATGACGAGGGAGACCGGCCCGACGGTCGCATGGCGGCCGATGCGCGCGGCCGGGAGCACGACCGAGTTGGGGCCGAGGGTGCCGCCACGCAGGATCGTGACGGTGTCCATCGAGAGGACCCGGTCGTGGAAGAGGTGGGTCTGGACGACGCAGCCGGCGTTGATGGTCGCGCCATCGCGCAGGTCGATGAGGTCGGGCTCGGGCAGCCAGTAGCTCTCGCACCACACGCCGTGCCCGATCTGCGCGCCGAGGGTGCGGAACCACGCGTTGAGGACGTGGGAGCCGGTCACCGAGCGCGCGAACCACGGCGCGGCGAGCACCTCGGTGAAGGTGTCGGCGAGCTCGTTGCGCCAGATGAACGAGCTCCACAACGGGTGCTCGCCGGGGCGGACCCGGCCCACGAGCAGCCACTTGGCCAGCGTCGTCACCCCCGCGGCCACCGCGCCCGCCACGACGAGGACCACCCCGCCCAGGAGCACCGGCACCCACGGGGACCAGGTGCCGAGGGCGAGCAGGGCCGCCACTGAGGCGACGATGAGCAGGACGTGCAGCCACACCGGCACCACCCGACAGAGCTCGACGAGAGCGCGTGCGACACGCAGCCGCAACGGCGGCGCCGTGGTGCGGGCGGCGTCGTGGTCGCCGGACTCGCGGCGCAGGCGCTGTGGCGGCGAGCCGAGCCAGCTCGTGCCGGCCTTGGCCTTGCTGCGCTGGGGCGCCGCCGACAGGACGGCCACGAGCCCCTTCTTGGGGACCTTGCGCCCGGGCGAGGCCATCCCCGAGTTGCCGACGAAGGCACCGCGCCCGACCCTCGCATCGGCGACCCGGAGCCACCCACCGCCGAGCTCATAGGAGGCGACGAGGGTGTCGTCGGCGAGGAAGGCGCCCTCGCGCACATCGGTGAAGCGCGGGATGAGGAGGACGGTGGAGGCCTCGACGTCGGGGCCGATGCGGGCGCCGAGGGCCCGCAGCCAGGCTGGTGTGAGCGTCGAGGAGTAGATCGGGAACAGCCAGGTCCGGGCCTCGTCGAGCACGCGCAGGGTCGACCAGGCCTGCCACGCCGGCCGACTCAGCACGGGGTAGGCGCCTTCGCGCAGCCCCAGGCCGAGCAGCCGGACGGTGAGCAGGACGAGCAGGGCGAGGGCGGCGAAGCCGACGATCGTGGCCAGCGGCAGCCACGGCAGCCCGGCCCTCAGGGCGCCGGCCAGCGTCGTCGAGCCGTCGACCGCCGGGGCGAGGACCGCCAGGCCGGCTCCCGCCGCGAGCACCGGGAGGAGCGAGGCAACGATGCCGGTCACGGCATACCCGGCCTGCCACGCCGCGCGCCCCTGGGGCGGGGTGTCGGCCCACGGGCCGCGGGCGGCCCCGCTGGGCACCGCCGGCGCGCCGGACCACGCCTCGTCCGCCGGGACGACGCCGAACACGGCTGAACCGGGGGCGATCTCGGCCCGCTTGCCGACATCCGCCCCGGGCAGCAGCATCGAGCGCGACCCGACGAGCGCCCCGGCGCGCACCCGGATCGGGCCGACGATGAAGTCGGCCCCGTCGATCCAGTGCCCGCGCAGGTCGACCTCGGGCTCGATCGAGGCACCGCGACCGAGCTCGAGCATCCCGGTGACCGGTGGCAGGGAGTGCAGGTCGACCTCGGGGCCGATGCGGGCGCCCAGGAGCCGGGCATAGGTCTTGACGAGCGCGGCGGCGGACAGGTTCGTGGCACCCAGCTCGTCGACGAGGTGCTCGGCCAGCCAGACGCGCAGGTGGACCTTGCCGCCGCGCGGGTGGCGGCCGGGCGTGATGCCGCGCAGCACCAGCCGCGCTCCCAGTGCGGCCAGGGCCACTCGACCCGGCGGGCTCACGAGGAGCGCCCAGCCGGCCAGCGCCAGCACCCACGGCACGCGGGGCAGCCACGGCAGGTCGAGGAGGCGGCCGGCGATCGCGCTGCCCAGGCTGATCCAGACCAACCAGCGCAATGCCCCGATCGAGCGCAGGCCGATGGTCGCCGCGAGCTGCCCGAGCTGGGTCTTGCGCGGCACGATCCCGACCTCGGCGTTGGTGCGGGTGGCGGGGGTCACCATCGCGTCGAGGGCCGCGCCGAGGCGGGCGGGCGTGGGCGCGTCGTAGATGTCGGCGACGGTCACCTCGGGGAAGTGCTCCCGCAGCCGCGACACCAGCTGCGCGGCGGCCAGCGACCCACCCCCGACGTCGAAGAAGTCCTCGTCCGCACTCCCGGGCGGCCCGCCGAGGACATGGGCCCAGTGCTCGGCGACGACCGCCACCGACCCTTCGTATGCCGTGGGCTCACCGCCCGCTGCTCTCCCACCGGCCGCCGGCAGCGGCCAGGGCAGGGCGTCGCGGTCGATCTTGCCGCTCGTGCGCGTCGGGAGGGTGTCGACGACGGCCAGGCGCGGCACGAGCGCCGCCGGCATCTCGCGGCGGAGCTGCTCACTGGCGCCGTGGAGGTCGAATCCCGCTGCGGTCGTGACGTAGCCGACGAGAAGGGTGTTGCCGGCCGCGCTCTTGCGGACGGCGGCCGCGGCCCCGGTGACACCGGCGACCTTGAGCAGGGCCGAGTCGATCTCGCCCAGCTCGATCCGGCGACCCCCCACCTTCACCTGGTCGTCCTTCCGGCCCGCGAAGACGATGCCGGTGCCGTCGAAGGCGACCCGGTCCCCCGAGCGGTAGGCGCGCTCCCAGCCCAGGGTGGGCATCGCGGCATACGCACTCGCATCCTTGGCGGGGTCGAGGTAACGGGCGAGACCGACTCCCCCGATGATCAGCTCGCCCTCCTCCCCCTCGGCGACGGGCTGCCCGGCCTCGTCGACGATGGCCAGGTCCCACCCGTCGAGCGGCAGGCCGATGCGGACCGGCGGCTCCCCGGTGAGCCTGGCCCCGCACGCGACGACCGTGGCCTCGGTGGGGCCGTAGGTGTTCCAGACCTCGCGGGTGTCGGTGGCGAGGCGGGCGCCGATCTCCGGCGGGCAGGCCTCGCCGCCGAGGATGAGCAGGCGCACCCGCGCGAGGGCCGCGGTCGGCCAGAGGGCCACGAGGGTGGGGACCGTCGAGACGACGGTGATGCCATTGGCGGTGAGCCAGGGGCCGAGCTCGACCCCGGAGCGGACCAGCGAGCGCGGCGCCGGCACGAGGCAGGCGCCATGGGCCCAGGCCAGCCACATCTCCTCGCAGCTGGCGTCGAAGGCCACCGACAGGCCCGCCATGACACGGTCCCCGGGCCCGATCGGGGACTCCTGCAGGAACATCCGTGACTCGGCATCCACGAAGGCGGCCGCATTGCGATGCGTGACGGCCACCCCCTTGGGCGTGCCGGTCGAGCCGGAGGTGAAGATGATCCACGCGTCGTCGCTGGGCTCGGGGTCGGCGCGACCACCGGTCTCGGGGTCGGTGCCGGGGCTGGCGCGGACGACCAGGTCAGCGGTGACGACGGCCGCGACACCCGCCTCGCCGAAGACGACGCGCGCGCGCTCGTCGGGGTCGTCGTGGTCGACCGGCACGTAGGCGCACCCGGCGGCCAGGATGCCCAGTATCGCGATGTAGAGGTCGGTCGTGCCCGAGGGGATCCGGACCCCGACGCGGTCACCCGCACTGACCCCGGCGGCCTCGAGGGCGTCGGCGAGCTCGTCGGCGGCGTCGGCCAGCGCGGCATACGTCAAGGTCTCGCGGCCGTTGTCGAGCGCCTGGTCGTCGGGGTGGGCCGCCACGGTGGCCCGGAAGACGTCGACGAGGGTGCGCGGATCGGGCGCGGCGTCGCCGCGGAGCAGCAGCGGGGGGATCACCGGCATGCGCGCATCCAATCGCTCGTCGGTGAACAGCCGGTGACTCAGGTCCAGCGGAGCAGGCCACGGCGGGCGGCGTGGAGCAGGCCGACCAGGAGGATGCCGATGAAGATGGCGATCTCGACCAGGCTGCGCGCCCCGAGGTCGGCATCTCGGATGACCAGGGCCCACGGGAAGAGGTAGACCGCGTCGACGGCGAAGACGACGTAGAGGAAGGCGAAGGCGACGTAGCGGATCTGGGACTGGGCCCAGCCCTGACCGACGGGGTCGACGCCAGACTCGTAGGTCGTGAGCTTGGCGGCTGTCGGGGCGCGCGGTGCAAGCAGTCGTCGCGCCGTCATGCCGGCGCTCACGAGGAGGACCCCCGCGAGGATCACGCCCGCGACGACGGCATACCCGGTCATGGGGTCACACTATTGCGTGCCGGTCACGGCGTGGGATGGGACGCGGCGAGGAGGAAGCACGCGCGTGGTCGGCGCCGAGGCGGCCGGAGACGCCTGCGGGAGCGTCGCCGAGGACCGACAGACGTAGGATGGACAGGATTGCCCCTGCCCCGTTTCGACCAGGTGAGCCGTGACCAACAAAACCATCGAGTCCCTCGACCGCGTCGTCATCCGCTTCGCCGGTGACTCCGGTGATGGCATGCAGCTGACCGGTGACCGGTTCACCAGCGACACCGCCACGATGGGCAACGACCTGTCGACCCTGCCCAACTTCCCGGCCGAGATCCGGGCGCCGCAGGGCACCCTGCCCGGTGTCTCCTCCTTCCAGCTGCACTTCGCCGACCACGACGTCCTCACTCCCGGCGATGCCCCGGACGTCCTCGTCGCGATGAACCCGGCCGCCCTGCGGGCCAACCTCCGGGACCTGCCGCGCGGCGCGACGATCATCGCCAACACCGACGAGTTCACGACGCGCGCCCTGGCCAAGGTCGGCTACGCGAGCAACCCGCTCGAGGACGGCTCGCTGGAGAGCTACCACGTCCACGCGGTGGCGCTGACCTCGATGACCGTCGACGCCCTCGCCGAGTTCGACCTCACCCGCAAGGAGAAGGAGCGGGCGAAGAACATGTTCGCCCTCGGCCTGCTCTCCTGGATGTACACCCGCCCGACCGATGCCACCGAGGCCTTCCTGGCCACGAAGTTCGGCTCCAAGCCCGAGATCCTCGCCGCGAACGTCAAGGCCCTCGCGGCCGGCTTCAACTACGGCGAGACCACCGAGGACTTCGCCAGCTCGTATGCCGTCGCGCCCGCTCCCATGCCCGCCGGCACCTACCGCAACATCACCGGCAACGTGGCCCTCTCCCTCGGGCTCGTCGCCGCCGCGCACCGCAGTGGGCTGCCTCTCGTGCTCGGGTCGTACCCGATCACCCCGGCCTCCGACATCCTCCACACGCTGGCCGGGCTCAAGCGCCACGGCGTGACGACGATGCAGGCCGAGGACGAGATCGCGGGCATCGGCATGGCGCTCGGCGCCTCCTTCGGGGGTGCGCTCGGGGTCACGACGACGTCCGGTCCGGGCGTGGCCCTGAAGTCCGAGACGATCGGCCTCGCGGTCTCGCTGGAGCTGCCGCTCGTCATCGTCGACGTCCAGCGCGGCGGACCGTCGACAGGCCTGCCGACCAAGACCGAGCAGGCCGACCTGCTCCAGGCGATGTTCGGCCGCAACGGCGAGTCGCCGGTGCCGATCATCGCGCCGCAGACCCCGAGCGACTGCTTCGCCGCCGCGATGGACGCGGTGCGCATCGCCACGGCATACCGCACCCCGGTGTTCCTCCTCAGCGACGGCTACCTCGCCAACGGGTCCGAGCCGTGGCTGGTGCCGGAGGTGGCCGACCTGCCCGACCTGTCGGTGGAGTTCGCGACGGCCCCCAACGGCGTCGACGACGCGGGCGCCCCGGTCTTCCAGCCCTACCTGCGGGACCCGGAGACCCTGGCCCGGCCGTGGGCGGTGCCCGGCACCGCAGGTCTCGAGCACCGGATCGGCGGCATCGAGAAGGCCGACGTCACCGGCAACATCTCCTACGACCCGGACAACCACGACCTCATGACCCGACTGCGGCAGGCCAAGGTGGACGGGATCACGGTGCCGGACGTCGAGGTCGACGACCCGTCCGGCGACGCGCGGGTGCTCGTCCTGGGCTGGGGATCGACCTACGGTCCGGTCTTCGCGGCGGTGCGTGCGCTGCGACGGCAGGGTCACGCGGTGGCCCGGGCGCACCTGCGCCACCTCAATCCCTTCCCGGGCAACCTGGGCGAGGTCCTGCGGTCCTACGACCGGGTCATCGTGCCGGAGATGAACCTCGGCCAGCTCGCCCTGCTGCTGCGCGCGAAGTACCTCGTCGACGTCCGCTCGCACACTGCGGTGCGCGGGCTGCCGTTCACCACCACCGAGCTCGCCGAGGTCGTCGGCGCTGCGCTGGAGGAGCTGTCATGACCATCACCGACCACCTCGCCCGGCACGGCCTCGCCGGTGTGCCGCTGCTCGAGGCCGACGCGCCCAAGCAGACCAAGAAGGACTTCACCTCCGACCAGGAGGTGCGCTGGTGCCCCGGGTGCGGTGACTACGTCATCCTCGCCGCGGTCCAGTCCTTCCTGCCCGAGCTCGGGCTCAAGCGCGAGAACATCACCTTCGTCTCCGGCATCGGCTGCTCCTCGCGCTTCCCCTACTACCTCAACACCTTCGGGATGCACTCGATCCACGGGCGCGCGCCGACGATCGCGACCGGCCTGGCGACCTCCCGCCCGGACCAGTCCGTCTGGGTCGTCACCGGCGACGGCGATGCCCTCTCCATCGGCGGCAACCACCTCATCCACGCGATGCGCCGCAATGTCAACCTGACCATCCTGCTCTTCAACAACCAGATCTACGGGCTGACCAAGGGTCAGTACTCCCCCACCTCCAAGGTCGGCCAGGTCACCAAGTCCTCGCCGATGGGTGCGGTCGACCAGCCGTTCAACCCGGTGTCCCTGGCGCTTGGCGCCGAGGCGAGCTTCGTCGGGCGGGTCATGGAGTCCGACCGGCCCTCGATGATGGCGACGCTGCGTGCCGCGGCCGAGCACCGCGGCACGGCCCTGGTCGAGATCTACCAGAACTGCCCGATCTTCAACGACGGCGCCTTCGAGAAGATCAAGGACCGCTCCGAACAGGAGGCCCGCCTCGTGCGCCTCGAGGCCGGCCAGCCGGTGCGGGTCGGCGCCGAGGACGCGCGGCGAGTGCTCGTGCGCACCCCCGGGGGGGCGCTGGAGTTCGTGCCGGAGGACCAGGCCGACCCCACGGCATACGTCGTCCATGACCCGTATGCCGAGGACCCCAGCCAGGCGTTCGCGCTCAGCCGGCTCGACTCCCCCGAGATGACGAGTGTGCCGGTGGGGATCTTCCGGCAGGTCGAGCGGCCGACCTACGACGACCAGGTGCGGGCGCAGGTCGCCGGCGCCCAGGACGCCGCCGGCGGTCCCGCCACCGATGCCGACCTCGCGGCCCTGCTGCGCGGCAAGGACACCTGGACCGTCGCCTGACCCCTGCGTTCTGCACTCATCGAGTGGGCATTGGATGTCGCCTCCGCGGCACTCGAGGCGACATCAACTGCCCACTCGACGGCACGGGGCGGGGCACTGCGCGGACGGCAAGGCGCGGAGGACAAGACGCCCGGCTCGGAGTGGAGCGGGAGGTCTAGAGTGCAGCGGTGACCTCCACCACATCTGCGGCGCACGAGGCGGAGGTGCGGCGCGGCCCGCTCTACGGGGTCGCGGCCTACGGCATCTGGGGCGTCTTCCCGCTCTACTTCTTCGCGCTCAAGCCGAGTGGACCCTGGGAGATCCTCGCCCACCGGATCGTGTGGACCCTGGCCTTCTGCGGGCTCATCCTCACGATCCGGCGGGACTGGAGCTGGCTGCGTCGCGTCCTGGGCAACCCAAAGCTGCTCGGTGGCCTGACGATCGCGGCGCTCGTCATCGCCGTGAACTGGGTCGTCTACATCCTCGCCGTCGTCTCCGGCCGGACCTATGAGGCCGCGCTCGGCTACTTCCTCAACCCGATCGTGACCGTCGCCCTGGGCGTCCTCGTCCTCAAGGAGCGGCTGCGACCCCTGCAGTGGGCGGCCGTCGCCATCGGCGCCCTCGCCGGGCTCTACCTCACGGTCGCCGGCGGCGTCATCCCCTGGATCCCCGCCGTGCTCGCGCTCTCCTTCGCCACCTACGGGCTGGTCAAGAAGCGTCTCGGCGCCAGCCTGGCCGCCCTGCACTCGTTGACGGCCGAGACGATGGTCCTGGCTCCGGTCGCCGCCGTGGTCCTCGTCCTGGTCCACCTCGCCGGCACCGGCACCCTCGGGGAGCACGGCGGCCTCCACTCCACCCTGCTGCTCTCGGCCGGCGTCGTCACCGCCATCCCCCTGCTGTTCTTCGCCGCCGCGGCCAGGCGGGTCCCCCTGACCACGATCGGGCTCCTCCAGTTCATGACGCCGGTCATGCAACTGCTCGCGGGGGTGCTCGTCCTCGGCGAGCACGTCTCCCGCCAGCTCTGGGTGGGCTTCGGCATCGTCTGGCTGGCCCTCGTGCTGCTCACCGTGGACCTGATCCGCAGCGGCCGCGCCGGCCGCAACCGCGTCGACCTGGAGGTCCCCGAGCCGTGAGCCACGACCCGGTCACCCAGCCACGCGCCGGCCAGCGCTGGCACCCGGCGTGGACCGTCGCCGCCGTCACCCTCGGCGCCCTCGTCGCCGCGGCGGCCTTCCGCTCCTCGACCGGCGCCCTGCTCGAGCCGATCGAGTCCGAGTTCGGCTGGTCGCGCGCCACCACCTCGGGCGCGGTCTCGCTCAACCTCGTCCTCTACGGCCTGGTCGCCCCCTTCGCCGCGGCCCTCATGGAGCGGTGGGGCGTGCGCCGCATCGTCGCCGCCGCCCTCCTGTCGATCGCTCTCGCGAGCGCGGCCACCACCGTCATGACCGCGCCGTGGCAGCTCTGGCTGCTCTGGGGACTGGTCATCGGCGTCGGCACCGGGTCGATGGCCCTCGTCTTCGGGGCGATCGTCGCCAACCGCTGGTTCCACGCCCGCCGCGGCCTGGTGATGGGCATCTTCTCCGCGGCGAACGCCACCGGACAGCTCGTCTTCCTCCCCGCCATCGCGTGGACCGCCGGCCACCACGGGTGGCGCGCCGCGGCATACATCACCGTCGGCCTCGCACTCGTGATGGCGACCCTGGTCTGGTTCTTCCTCCATGACCACCCGACCGCCCGCGGGCTCCTCCCCTATGGCGCCGCCGAGGGGTATGCCGTGGACGCGCCGTCCCATGGCGCCGGCGAGTCCCCGGTGGGCGCGGCCTTCCGGGTGCTGCGCCGGGCGTCGGGGACGTGGGCGTTCTGGGCGCTCCTCCTCACGTTCTGGGTGTGCGGGTGGTCCACGAACGGGCTGATCCAGACCCACTTCATCCCGGCCGCGCACGACCACGGGATGCCCCAGACCACGGCCGCGTGGCTGCTCGCGCTCGTCGGCATCTTCGACATCGCGGGCACGATCGCCTCGGGCTGGCTCACCGACCGGGTCGACTCGCGCTGGCTGCTCGCGATCTACTACGGCGGGCGAGGCCTGTCGCTGCTCGCCATCGACGCGGTGCTCGCGCCGGGGATCGAGCCCGGGATGTGGGTGTTCATCGTGTTCTACGGCCTGGACTGGGTCGCCACCGTGCCGCCGACGGTCGCCCTCTGCCGGCAGCACTTCGGCGTCGCGGACTCGGGCGTGGTCTTCGGGTGGGTGTTCGCCTCGCACATGGTCGGGGCGGGCATCGGTGCGTCAGTGGCGGGGTGGCTGCGGACGACGACGGGGAGCTACTCCTCCGCGTGGATTCTCGCGGCAGTGCTCTGCTTCATCTCGGTCGCCCTCGCCCTCTCGATCCGCAGGACATCCCCCCGGAACCCCGCGCTGGGTGCGTAGAAACTGCGCGCCAGGGCGAGGGTTTCCACGCACTCAACCCCGGTGATCGAGACCATGGGGCCGATGGGGTGACGGGTCAGCCGACGCGGTCGACGACGCCGGCCGCCAGGGCGTGCAGCGCCGTCTTGGCGTCGCTGTCGGGCAGGGAGGCGAGGACGTCCTGGGCGTGGCGCGCCACGGCATACGTCTCGGCACGGGCCAGGTCCATCGCCGGGTGGGCGCGCAGCAGCGTCAGCGCCTCGGTCAGTGCCTCGTCCGAGGAGAGGTCGCCGACGAGCAGCTCCTGCAGCCGCGCGTCGGCCGGGTCGGTCGAGGCCAGCGCGTGCAGCACCGGCAGGGTGCGCTTGCCCTCGCGCAGGTCGGTGCCCGGCGTCTTGCCGGTCTGCTCGGCGTCTGAGGAGATGTCGATGAGGTCGTCGGCGAGCTGGAAGGCCATGCCCAGGTGCTCGCCGTAGACGCGCATCGTCTCGACCGTCGCCGCGTCGCAGCCCCCGAACATCGCGCCATAGCGGGCCGCCGTGGCGATGAGCACCCCGGTCTTGTCGGCGAGGACGCCGCGGTAGTACTCCAGCGGGTCCGCGCCCTCCGGGCAGGGCCGGTCGTCACGGATCTGGCCCGAGCACAGGCGCACGAAGGTCTGGGCCTGGATCTTCACGGCCTCCGGGCCGAGGTCGGCGACGATGTCGGAGGCGGTGCCGAAGAGCAGGTCACCGACGAGGATCGCGGTGGAGTTGTCGTAGGCCGCGTTGGCGCTGGGTGCCCCGCGCCGCACGTCCGCCTCGTCCATGACGTCGTCGTGGTAGAGCGAGGCGAGGTGGGTGAGCTCCACGCCCGTCGCCGCGGCGACGACCCGGTCGTTGAGCCCCTCCCCCAGCTCGGAGGCGAGGATCGTCAGCAGCGGCCGGAAGCGCTTCCCACCGGCCGCGGCGAGGTGCCCCGATGCCTGCGCGATGAACGGGTCCTCGTGGTCGATCCGTCGCTCGAGCAGGTCGTTGACCGCCGACAGGCCCGCGGTCAGCTGATGCCGCAGGTGCTCGGAGGCGCCGGGCAGCGCGAGCACCGAGGGCGTGCCGCTGACCCGCTCGGGCGCTCCCCCGGCCGGCGTTGACGAGGTCACAGCAGGAACAACGAGGCCTGCTGGGCCAGGTCGAGCACGAGCGAGGGCACGATGCCGAGCAGCAGCGTGGCGAGGACACCGACCGTGACGACGACCGTCGTGGTCACCGACGGGGTGAGGGCAGCGACGTCCTCGGCGGGCTCGGTGAAGTACATGAGCACGATGATCCGGAAGTAGACATAGGCCGTGACCGCCGAGGCGAGCACGCCGATGACGACGAGGACGACGCCCATGGTGCCGCCGTGCGCCACTGCCGGCGCGAAGGCCGCGAACTTGGCGGTGAAGCCCGAGGTCAGCGGGATGCCGGCGAAGGCGAGCAGGAGCAGGCCGAAGAGGCCGGCGAGCACCGGGTGCTTCTTGCCCAGGCCCGCCCACTGGGACAGGTGCGTGGCCTCGGAGCCGCCCTGGCGGACGAGGGCGACGATGGCGAAGGCCGCGATCGTGGCCAGGCCGTAGGCGACGAGGTAGAACATCACCCCGCCGATGGCGGTGGCGTCGAAGGCGAGGACGCCGACGAGGATGAAGCCCGCGTGCGCGACCGAGGAGTAGGCCAGCAGCCGCTTCATGTCGGTCTGGGTCACCGACATGACCGCTCCAACGATCATCGTGATCGCGGCGATGATGCCGACGACGAGCCGCCAGTCCCAGCGCCCGGCCTCGACCGCGACGTAGGTGAAGCGCAGGATCGCGCCGAAGGCCGCCGCCTTGGTCGCCGCCGCCATGAACCCGGTGACCGGCGTCGGGGCGCCCTGGTAGGCGTCCGGGGTCCACGAGTGGAAGGGCACCGCACCGACCTTGAAGAGCAGGCCGATGAGCACGAGGATCGTGCCGGGCAGGAGCAGGCCGTTCATCATCGAGGAGTGCGTCGTGATGGCGCGGGCGATGAGCTTGAAGTCCGAGGAGCCGGCGAAGCCGTAGAGCAGCGCGGCACCGAAGAGGAAGAACGCCGAGGAGAAGGCCCCGAGGAGGAAGTACTTCAGCGAGGCCTCCTGCGAGAGCAGGCGGCGACGACGGGCCAGGCCGGTGAGGATGTAGAGCGGCAGCGAGAAGACCTCGAGCGCGACGAACATCGTGATCAGGTCGTTGGCGCCGACGAAGATCATCATCCCGAAGATCGCGAAGAGGGCGAGCGGGAAGACCTCGGTCGTCTGGTAGCCCGCCTTCGTGGCCGCGCCCTCCTGGACCGACCCCGGCGCCGAGGCACCCATCGGCGTGAAGGCGTCGGCCGAGGAGCCGCCGAAGCGCTCCGACATCGCGAGCACCCCGAGCAGGCCGAAGAGCAGCAGCGCGCCCTGGAGGAAGATCGTCGGGCCGTCGATCGACATCGACTGACCCAGCGTCACGCCCTTGTTCGGGGCGGCCCAGACCCACAGCGCGACCATCGCCGCGAGGAGGGTGACGACAGCGACTCCCAGCTGGACGGCATACCGGCTGGTGCGACCGACGAACGCCTCGACGAGGACGCCGATGAGCGCGCCGAGGGCGACCACGAGCATCGGCGCGATGGCGGCGTAGTCGATCTTGACGGCCTCGAAGACGGCGGGAACCGCGGCGGACATCACTGGGCACTCCCGGTGGCGTTGGTGGCGGCCGGATCGGAGACGCCGACGATCTGGAGCGTCTGGTCGACCGCCGGGTTGACGAGGTCAAGCACCGGCTTGGGGTAGAAGCCGAGGATGAGGAAGCTGGCGATGATCGGGATGGCCACGGCCTTCTCCCGCCACGACAGGTCCGCCGGGGCCTCGCCGTCGACGAACGTCGGCTTGGGACCGGTGAAGATGCGCTGGTACATGAGCAGGATGTAGAGCGCGGCGAGCACCGTGCCGAGGACGGCGAAGCCGGCGGCCCACGGGTAGGTCTGGAAGGAGCCGACGAGGACGAGGTATTCCGAGACGAAGCTGGACAGGCCCGGCAGCGAGAGCGAGGCCAGGCCGGCGACGAGGAAGACGCCCGCGAGCACCGGCGTCACGAGGCGCCAGCCGCCGTAGTCGGGGATCCGCTTGCTGCCGCGGCGGGCGATGAGGAAGCCGGCGAAGAGGAACAGGCCGGCGGTCGCGAAGCCGTGGTTGACCATGTAGAGCGCCGAGCCGGCACCGGCCGTGCTCGTGAGGGCGAAGATGCCGATGATGATCAGGCCGAAGTGGCTGATCGAGGTGTAGGCGATCAGGCGCATCATGTCGGTCTGGCCGATGGCGAGCAGCGCGCCGTAGAGCACCGAGATGACGGCCAGGACCATGATCATCGGCGTCGCCCAGCGGCTGGCCTCGGGGAACAGGCTCAGGCAGAACCGGATCATCCCGAAGGTGCCGACCTTGTCGAGGACGCCGACGAGCAGCACGGCGGTCGCCGGACGAGCCTCGGTCGCGGCATCGGGAAGCCAGGTGTGGACCGGCCACATCGGGGCCTTGATCGCGAAGGCGACGAAGAAGGCGACGAAGAGCCAGCGCTTGGCCTCGACCGAGCCACCGACGTTGCCGATGAGGTTCTCCATGAGGAAGCCGTCGGAGCCGCCGGGGCCGTGGAAGTAGAGCGCGATGACGCCGACGAGCATGATCAGCCCGCCGAGGAGGCTGAACAGGATGAACTTCATCGCGGCGTACTGCCGGCGGGCCCCGCCGAACATCCCGATGAGGAAGTACACCGGGATGAGCATGGCCTCGAAGAAGACGTAGAAGAGGAAGACATCGGTCGCCGCGAAGACGCCCACCATGAAGGTGAGGAGGGTGAGCATCAGGGCGAAGTAGGTCTTGGTGCGCTTGGGGTCCGCGCCCGCGCCCTCACCGAGGTCGTTCCAGGCGGCGAGCAGGCAGACCGGCGTGAGGACCGCCGCCATCACGATGAGCGAGAGGGCGATGCCGTCGACACCCACGGCATACGAGACACCGAACTGCGGGATCCACGAGTGGACCTCGGTGAGCTGGAACTGCGGCCCGGCGGCGTCCCACTGCGCCCACGCCACGAGGGCGAGGACGAGCGTGACGAGCGAGGCACCCAGGGCGATGGGCTTGGCCAGCGCGGCCGATGCCGAGGGCAGCAGCGCGATGACCAGGGCGCCGACGAGCGGCACCACCATCATCAGGGTGAGCAAGGGCAAGGAGGTCATCAGTTCATCACCCACAGGGCACCGAGGACGGCGACGACACCGGTGAGCATCGTCAGGGCATAGGAGCGGGCATAACCGTTCTGGAGGCGCCGCAGTCGGGACGAGAAGCCACCGACAGTGGCGGCCAGGCCCCCAGCGGTGCCGTCGACCCCCTTGCTGTCGGTGAACACCAGCGCCCGGGTCAGGTGGAGGCCGGGCCGCATGAACAGGCCCTCGTTGATCGCGTCCTGGTAGAGGTCGGCGCGCGCGGCCTGGGTGAGCAGGTTGCCCTGCGGGGCCCGGACCGGCACCTCCTCCTTGCCGTAGCGCAGCCACGCGTATGCCGCACCGCCGGCCACGAGGAGCAGCGTGACTCCCATGAGCGGCCAGTTGGTGTGCTCCTCGTGGGCCTCCCCGCCGAAGACCGGGTGCAGCCACTCGGAGAAGCCGGCGAAGTGCAGGATCAGGCCCAGGCTGGCCGACCCGACGGCGAGGATCATCATCGGCACGGTCATCGTCAACGGCGACTCGTGCGGATGCTGGGCGTTCGGGCCCTCCTCGGTCCAGCGGCGCTTGCCGTGGAAGGTCATGAAGAACAGGCGCGACATGTAGAACGCGGTGATGCCGGCACCGATGAGGGTGATCAAGCCGAGGATCCAGCCCCGGGTGCCCCCGACGGCGAAGGCGCTCTCGATGATCTTGTCCTTGGACCAGAAACCGGCGAAGGGCGGCACCCCGAGGATGGCCAGCCAGCCGAGCATGAAGGTGCCCCAGGTGATCTTGAGGAAGGTCGAGAGCCCACCGAAGCGGCGCATGTCGACCTGGTCCTTCATGCCGTGCATGACCGAGCCGGCACCGAGGAACATCCCGGCCTTGAAGAAGCCGTGGGTGAGCAGGTGGAAGATCGCGAAGGCGTAGCCGATCGGACCCAGGCCCGCGGCGAGCATCATGTAGCCGATCTGGCTCATCGTGGAGGCCGCGAGGGCCTTCTTGATGTCGTCCTTGGCGCAGCCGACGATCGCTCCGTAGAGCAGGGTGATCGCGCCGACGATGGCGACGGCGAGCTGGGCGTTCGGGGCGGCCTCGAAGACCGCGTGCGAGCGGATGATGAGGTAGACACCGGCGGTGACCATCGTCGCGGCGTGGATGAGCGCCGACACCGGCGTCGGGCCCGCCATCGCGTCACCGAGCCAGGACTGCAACGGGAACTGCGCGGACTTGCCACAGGCGGCGAGCAGCAGGAGCAGGCCGATGACGGTCGCCGTCGTCGTGGACGCCGAGCCGATGCCCTCGTTGACCGTGGCGAAGTCGACGGCGCCGAAGGCGGCGAACATCGCCATCATCGCGCCGAGCAGGCCCAGGTCACCGACGCGGTTGACGAAGAACGCCTTGTTGGCCGCGCTCGCGTACGCCGGGTTGTGGTTCCAGAAGCCGATGAGCAGGTAGGACGCCAGGCCCACGCCCTCCCAGCCGAGGAAGGTCATGAGGTAGGAGTCGCCGAGGACGAGCACGAGCATCGCCGCGACGAAGAGGTTGAGGTAGGCGAAGAAGCGCCGCTTGTCGGGGTCGTGCTCCATGTAGCCCAGGGAGTACACGTGGATGAGCGAGCCCACGAACGTGATGAGCAGGACGAAGGAGATCGACAGCTGGTCCACGAGCAGCCCTGCGGTGAGCTGGTACTGGCCCGCCGGGATGAAGTTCCACAGGTCGAGCTGACCGGCCCGCTCCTCCGCGCCCTTGCCGAGCATCGAGACGAAGATCGCGGCCCCGACGAGGAAGGACCCCCACGACAGCGCGGTCGCGAGCAGCGGCCCGAAGCTGTCGGTGCGGCGACCGCCGAGGAGCAGCAGGGCGGCACCCAGCGCCGGGAGGGCGATGAGCAGCCAGGCGTATGCCGTGATGCCGGTGGCGCCGGCCGCTGCGGCCCCGCCCTCGGTCACCAGCGAGAGAACGTGTGATTGCACGCCGTGACTCCTTACAGCTTCAGCAGGTTGGCGTCGTCGACCGAGGCCGACCGGCGGGCGCGGAAGATCGTCATGATGATCGCCAGGCCGACGACGACCTCGGCGGCGGCGACGGCCATGACGAACAGGGCGATGACCTGCCCGTCGAGGGTGCCGTGCATCCGCGCGAAGGTGACGAAGGTGAGGTTGGCGGCGTTGAGCATCAGCTCGACCCCCATGAACACGACGATCGCGTTGCGGCGGGTGAGCACGGCCGCTCCCCCGAGGCAGAACAGGATGGCCGCGAGGTAGACGTAGTTGACCAGGCTCATCGCTGGCTCCCCTCCTCGATGTCGCGCTCGATCGCTTCGGTGCCCTCGATGAAGGCGTCGGGGGTGCGGACCTGCTCACGCGCGGTGAGGACCCGCGAGACCGACAAGGGCGTCGGCGCGCCGTCCGGCAGCAGGGCCGGGGTGTCGACCGCGTTGTGGCGGGCGTAGACACCCGGCACGGGAAGGCCGGAGACGTGCTCGCCGCGCGCCAGGCGCTTCTTGCTCCACTCCTTCTGGTTCGGACCCTTGCCCAGGCGCTCGCGGTGGGCGAGGACCATCGCACCCATGGCGGCGACGATGAGCAGGGCCGCGATCACCTCGAAGACCCAGACGTAGCGGCCGAAGACCAGGTGGGCGATCCCCGAGACGTTCCCGGTCTGGGCGTTGACGTCGGCCAGCCCCACGCTCGCGGGGTAGACCACCGACCCGATCGTCGCGGTGAGGAGGGCGCCCAGTCCCAGGACGAGGACCGTGGTGGCCAGTCGCTGACCCTTGAGCGTCTCGACGAAGCTGTCCGCCGAGTCGACCCCGACGAGCATGAGCACGAAGAGGAAGAGCATCATGACGGCGCCGGTGTAGACGAAGATCTGGATCACGCCGAGGAACGGGGCGTCCTGGCGGATGTAGAAGATGCCGAGGATGATCATCGTCATCGCCATGCCGAGCGCGGCATGGACGGCCTTGCGCGCGAAGATCAGGCCCAGCCCTCCCGCGACCGCCAGCGGCGCCAGGATCCAGAAGAGCACGGCCTCGCCGCTGCTGGTCATCGGTCCACTCCTTGTCCGTGGCGGATGCCGTCCTCGCGCTTGGCGATCCGATGCGGTCCGGCGGGCGCGCCGGCGGCGGCCGGGTCGTCCACGCCGTGCTCGTCCACCCAGGCCTGCTGGGCCGGCGTGGCCTGGCTGACCTTGCCGAGGAAGTAGTCGCGCTCCTCCATGCCGTCGGCCATCGGGTGCGGCGGCTGCACCATCCCGGCCTGGAGCGGCGCGAGGAGCTGGTCCTTGGTGAAGATCAGGCCGGCGCGGCTGTGGTCGGCCAGTTCGTACTCGTTGGTCATCGTCAGCGCCCGCGTCGGGCAGGCCTCGATGCACAGGCCGCAGAAGATGCAGCGCAGGTAGTTGATCTGGTAGACGCGGCCGTAGCGCTCGCCGGGGCTGTAGCGCTCGCCGGTCTGGTCGTTGTTGGAGGCGCCCTCGACGAGGATCGCGTCGGCCGGGCAGGCCCACGCGCACAGCTCGCAGCCGACGCACTTCTCCAGGCCGTCGGGGTGACGGTTGAGCTGGTGCCGGCCGTGGAAGCGCGGCTGGGCCGGACGCTTCTCCTCGGGGTACTGCACCGTCGCGACCTTGCGGAACATGGTTGCGAAGGTGACGCCGAAGCCGGCGATGGGCGCGAAGAGGTCGCTGAAGACGCCGCCCTTGGGCGCGCCGGACGACTTCTGGGTGGGGGTCGGGTCAGCCACGGACCGTCTCCTTGCTCGTGAGCGTCGCGGACTCGAGGGCGGGGGCCCCGAGGACGGGCTCGGTCAGGGTCTGGCCGGGCAGCGGCGGCACCGGGTGACCTCCGGCGAACGGGTCGACCACGGACGGTGGCGGCTGGGCTGCGAGAGCCGCGGCGGTCGCCGCCCGGCGGTCCCACCACCAGCCGGCGACGAGCGCCGCGACGGCCACCACGCCGACGAGGGCGAGGGAGGCCACCGGGAAGATGCGTCCGCCGATCGTCACGCCACCCTCACCGAACCAGCCGTTCTGGGCGGCCCGGAAGAAGGAGACGAGCATGACCCAGACGAGGGTGACCGGGATGAGGAACTTCCAGCCGAACTTCATGAACTGGTCGTAGCGGACACGCGGCAGCGAGCCACGGAGCCAGACGAAGAGGTACATGAACAGCCAGAGCTTGAGGGTGAACCAGAGCAGGCCCCACCAGCCACCGTCCAAGCCGAGCGCAGCGAACCCGGGAGGCGCCAGCGGCCCACCGAGGAACATCGTCGTGGCGAGCGCGGCGACGGTGAACATGTTGATGTACTCCCCGAGGAAGAACATTGCGAAGCGCATCGAGGAGTATTCGGTGAAGTAGCCACCGACGATCTCGCCCTCACCCTCGGCGAGGTCGAACGGGAGGCGGTTGGTCTCGCCGACCATGGTGATGACGTAGACGAAGAAGCTGAAGAACAGCGGCAGCGCGAACCACCAGTCCCGCTGCGCCCCGACGATCTGCGAGGTCGACATCGACCCGGCGTAGAGGAAGACCGCGACGAGCGAGAGGCCCATGGCGATCTCGTAGGAGATCATCTGGGCGGTGGCGCGCAGGCCACCGAGGAGCGGGTAGGTCGAGCCCGAGCTCCACCCCGCCAGGACGATGCCATAGATGCCGACACCGGCGACGGCGAGCACGAGGAGCACCGAGATCGGGGTGTCGGTCAGCTGCAGCGGGGTGCGGTGCCCGAAGAGGGTGACCTCCCCGCCCATCGGCATGATCGAGAAGGAGATGAAGGCCATCGTCGCCGTGATGAGCGGGGCGAGGGTGAAGACGAAGGCGTCGGCGTTCTTGGGCCGGACGTCCTCCTTGAACATCGACTTCATGCCGTCGGCGAGGGTCTGGAGCAGGCCGAAGGGGCCGTTGCGGTTGGGGCCGGGGCGCTGCTGCATCCGGCCGATGACGCGCCGCTCGAACCAGATGACGAGCAGGGTCGAGAGCAGGAGGTAGACGAAGATGCCGAGCGCCTTGACCAGCGAGAGCCACAGCGGCGTGTCGCTGAAGTCGGCGAGCGGGTTGTCCTTGGACTCGAAGACGACAGCAGGTATGCCGTGTGCCCAGGTTGCGAGAGCCGTCGCGGTCGTCATGACTGGCCACCCTTCGTGATGCTCACGTGGTCCCCACCCGGGAGGGCGAGGGCGCCGCGCAGGTCGCAGCCCTGCGAGTTGGTCGGGAGGAAGACCACCCGGTCGGCCATCTCGGTGACGGCGACCGGGGCGTTGACCGTGGTGCCGTCGGCGAGGGCGATGTCGATCCGCTCCCCGTCGGCGAGGCCGAGGTCGGAGGCCGTGGCAGCCGAGATGCGGGCGGTCACCGCCGGAGCGGTGCCGGCGAGGAAGGGCTCGCCGTCCTGGAGGCTGCCGCGGTCGAGCAGGTGGCGCCAGGTGGCCAGCGCGAGCTGGCCGGGCTCGACGCCACGGACCTCGGCGGCAGGCGCCTGCGGGGCGCTCGCGCGCGCACCGCCCCACGGGCCGATCGCCTCCATCTCGCTGCGCACCTCGGCGACCGTGCGGGCCCCGAACCACTCGCCCATGGCGTCGGCGAGCATGTCGAGGACGCGGTAGTCGCTGACCGCGCTCGTGGGCGTGGCCGCCTCGAAGGAGCGGACCCGCCCCTCCCAGTTGACGAAGGTGCCGGCCTTCTCGGCGTGGAGCGCCACCGGCAGCACGACGTCGGCGTGGGCGGTGACCGCCGAGGGACGGATCTCGAGGGAGACGACGAAGGGCGCGTCGAGGACGGCACCGGCGTCGGCCACGCCAAGGTCGGCCGGGTCGACGCCACCGACCACGAGGGCGTCGACGCTGCCCTCGCGCAGGCCGGCGAGGATGCCGGCGGTGTCGAGACCGGGAGCCTCGGGGAGGGCGGCGATGCCCCAAGTGGAGGCGAGCTCGGCCCGCGCAGCGGCATCGGCGACCGGGCGTCCACCGGGCAGCAGGCCGGGGAGGGCTCCGGCCTCGAGCGCGCCACGCTCACCGGCCCGACGGGGCACCCACGCGAGGCGGGCACCGGTGTCGGTGGCGAGCTGGGCCGCGGCCGAGAGGGCACCCGGGACGGCGGCAAGGCGCTCCCCGACGAGGACGATCGCGCCTTCGCCGCGCAGGGCCGCAGCCGCGTCGGAGATGACCTCGGAGTCACCGGCGCCGGCGGCGAGGGCCGCGAGGACCTCGGGCTCGGTGCCGGGGGCGGCGGCGATGAGCCGGCCACCCACCTTGGTCAGGCCGCGGGTCGCGAGCGGCGCCACGGCATACACAGCGGTCTTGGCCTTGCGGAAGGCCTTGCGCAGACGGAGGAAGAGGATCGGGCTCTCGTCCTCGGGCTCGAGGCCGACGAGCACGACGGCCTTGGCCCGCTCGAGGTCGGCGTAGGTGACCGCGCCACCCTCGGGTCCGGTCGCGACGACCGAGGCGGCAAGGAAGTCGGCCTCCTCGGCGGAGTGGGCGCGCGCACGGAAGTCGACGCTGTTGGTGCCGAGGACGGCACGGGCGAACTTGGCGTAGGCGTAGGCGTCCTCGACCGTGACCCGACCGCCGGTGAGGACGGCCGGCGCCGAGGCGGCCCGCAGGCCGGCCGCGGCCGCCTCGAGGGCCTCGGGCCAGGAGGTGACGACGAGCTCGCCGTCGCGGCGGACCATCGGGAACTGGAGGCGGTCACCGGTGGAGCCGTAGGCGAAGGCCCAGCGGCCCTTGTCGCAGTTCCACTCCTCGTTGACCGCGGGGTCGTTGATCGCCATCCGCCGCAGGACGGTGCCGCGGCGGTGGTCGGTGCGGATCGCGCAGCCGCTCGCGCAGTGCTCGCAGGCACTCGGCGTCGACACCAGGTCGAAGGGGCGGCTGCGGAAGCGGTAGGCCGAGCCGGTGAGCGCACCGACCGGGCAGATCTGGACGGTGTTGCCCGAGAAGTACGACTCGAACGGGTGCTCCTCGTAGATGCCGACCTGCTGGAGGGCACCCCGCTCGACGAGCGCGATGAACGGGTCGCCGGCGACCTGGTCGGAGAAGCGGGTGCATCGCGCGCACAGGACGCAGCGCTCGCGGTCGAGGAGGACCTGGCTGGAGATGTTGATCGGCTTGGGGTAGGTCCGCTTGACGTCCTCGAATCGCGAGGTCGGGCGGCCGTTGCTCATCGCCTGGTTCTGCAGGGGGCACTCGCCACCCTTGTCGCAGACCGGGCAGTCCAGCGGGTGGTTGATGAGCAGCAGCTCCATCACCCCGTGCTGGGCCTTGTCGATGGCCTCGGAGGTGTACTGCGTCTTGACGACCATGCCGGGGGCGACGGTCATCGTGCAGGAGGCCTGCGGCTTCATCCGGCCGGGAGGGCCCTGCATCTGGCGCGCCTCGCCGGGCTTGCCGTCGGGTCCGGGCGGGCCGGGCATCCAGACCTCGACGAGGCACTGGCGGCAGGCGCCGACCGGGTCCAGACCGGGGTGGTCGCAGAAGCGCGGGATCTCGATGCCCGCGGTCTCCGCCGCCCGGATGATGAGGGTGCCCTTGGGGACCGAGACCTCGACGTCGTCGATGGTGCAGGTCACCAGGTCGGCCGCCGGAGGGGCGGCCGGAGCGGCCGGGGCGGTCTTCTCGGGAGTCGTCGTCATGCCGACACGGTCTCCTTGCTGGTGTCGCTGGCCGGGAAGAGCATCGCCTCGCGCGGGTCGAACGGGCAGCCCCCGTGCTCCAGGTGCGCGAGGTACTCGTCACGGAAGTACTGGATCGAGCTCGTGATCGGGCTGGTGGCGCCGTCACCGAGGGCGCAGAAGCTGCGCCCGAGGATGTTGTCGCAGATGTCGAGGAGCTTCTCGAGGTCCTCCTCGCTGCCCTGCCCGTGCTCGAGCCGGCCGAGGATCTGCTTGAGCCACCAGGTGCCCTCTCGGCACGGGGTGCACTTGCCGCAGGACTCGTGCTTGTAGAAGTCGGTCCACCGGTCGACGGCGCGCACGACGCAGACGCTGGTGTCGAAGACCTGGAGCGCGCGCGTGCCGAGCATCGAGCCGGCCTTGCCGACCGAGTCGAAGTCGAGCGGGACGTCGAGGTGCTCCTCGGTGAACAGCGGCGTCGAGGAGCCACCGGGGGTCCAGAACTTGATCGGGCGATCGGGGTGGCGCATGCCACCGGCCATCTCGATCAGCTCACGCATCGTGATGCCGAGCGGGGCTTCGTACTGGCCCGGCTTCTTCACGTGGCCGGAGAGGCTGAAGATGCCGAAGCCGGACGAGCCCTGCGGCCCCATGCTCTTGAACCAGTCGCTGCCTCCGAGGACGATCGGCGGGACCGAGGCGATCGACTCGACGTTGTTGACGACGGTCGGGCGGGCGTAGAGGCCGGCGACGGCCGGGAACGGCGGCTTGGAGCGCGGTTGACCGCGGCGACCCTCAAGTGAGTCGAGGAGAGCCGTTTCTTCGCCGCAGATGTAGGCACCGGCGCCGGCGTGCACGGTGACGTCGAGGTCGAAGCCCGAGCCGTGGATGTCCTTGCCGAGGTGACCCGCGGCATACGCCTCCTCGACGGCGCGGAGCAGCCGGCGGTAGACGTGGACGACCTCACCGCGCAGGTAGATGAAGGCGTGGTTGCAGCCGATGGCGTAGGAGGTGATCGCCACGCCCTCGATGAGGAACTGGGGTGCAGCCATCATGAGCGGGATGTCCTTGCAGGTGCCCGGCTCGGACTCGTCAGCGTTGACGACGAGGTAGCGGGGGCCGCCGTCCGGAGGCGGCAGGAAGCTCCACTTCAGGCCGGTGGGGAAGCCGGCGCCGCCACGACCGCGCAGGCCGGAGTCCTTGGTCATCGCGACGAGGTCGCCGGGAGCCATGGACAGGGCCTTGTCGAGGGCCTTCCAGCCGTCGTGCTTGACGTAGGTCTCGAGGGTCCAGGAGCGCGGGTCGTCCCAGAACTTCGTGAGGATCGGCGTCAGGTGGGTGCTCATGACTGCTCCTTCCCCTTCTGGCGGCGCTCTCGTGCGTCGGTGAAGCCCGCTGCGATGGCGGACTCGGCGTCGCGGAACCAGACCTCGGCCCTGGTGCGGGCGTACCAGGGGCTCTCAGGCGTGTGGAAGAGCATCGAGTTCGCGTTGCCCTTGATGTCCCACCCGGCCGGGGCGGAACCGTCGGCGCCGGGCTTGGCGGAGTGCTCACCGAAGCCGCCGTCGGCGAAGTCGCCACGGCTCTCGGCCTTGGGGGTGTCGAACAGCGTTGCGGGAGTTGCCTCCTCGGTGCGCTCGGCGACCGGCTGCTCGCTCTTGGGCGTGTCGGCGGGGCTGGGGTCGGGCGTCTGCGCCTCGACCGGCTCCTCCTCCGGCTCGGCCGCTGGCTCGCTGGCCTGGGTGCCCTCACGCTCGGTGCGCTCCGGGGTGGCCGCCGGCTCCTTCTTGGTGGCCGCCGCCTCGTCACTCGCGGGAGTGACCTCGGGGTTGGCCTCGTCGGCGGTCGCCGTGGGGGCCGGCGCTGCCGCGGGGGCCAGCGCTGCCGCGGGGGCCGGCTCCGGGGCCGAGTCGGCCGCGGCCGGGGCGTCATCCTGCGCCGCCGGGGCCGGGGCCAGCGCAGGAGCCGTCCAGCCCTGGGCGTGGGCGACCTCGAGGCCGGCCAGCGAGGCCGAGCCCGCACCGGGACCCTCGTCGGCGCGGCCGTCGAGGAAGCCGGCGAGGACGCGCGACATCTCCTGGAAGGAGACGACCTTGTCCGGGCCCCGCGAGGGAGTGACGTCCTTGCCCGCACGCAGGTCGTCGACGAGCTGGATCGTGGACTCTGGCGTCTGGTTGTCGAAGAACTCCCAGTTCGTCATGACGACGGGAGCGAAGTCGCAGGCCGCATTGCACTCGACCCGCTCGAGGGTGATCATCCCGTCCTCGGTCGTCTCGTCGTGACCGATGCCCAGGTGCTCCGAGACCGCCTCCCAGATCGCGTCGCCGCCCATGATCGCGCAGAGCGTGTTGGTGCAGACGCCGACCGTGTAGCGGCCGTTGGGGTGGCGCTTGTACTGGGTGTAGAAGGTCGCGACCCCGGAGACCTCGGCGGTCGTCAGGTCGAGCAGCTCGGCGCACAGGTCGATGCCGCGACCGGTGATGTATCCGTCGACGGACTGGACCAGGTGCAGCATCGGCAGCAGGGCCGAGCGCTTCTGGGGGTAGCGGGCGATGATCTGCGCGGCGTCGGCGCGGAAGCGCTCCTCGACGTCCGCGGCATACGACTCCTTGGACTCGGCGGGCACGGTGAGGTGACCCGCCGCCGTCTGCAAACCGAAGTGGCCGGACATCAGCGATCCACGCCTCCCATCACGGGGTCGATCGAGGCCACCGCGACGATGACGTCGGCGACCATGCCGCCCTCGCACATCGCGGCCACGGCCTGCAGGTTGTTGAAGCTCGGGTCGCGGAAGTGCGCACGGTAGGGCCGGGTGCCGCCGTCGGAGACCAGGTGGCAGCCGAGCTCGCCCTTGGGCGACTCCACGGCGACATACGCCTGGCCCGGCGGGACGCGGAAGCCCTCGGTCACCAGCTTGAAGTGGTGGATGAGGGACTCCATCGAGGTGCCCATGATCTCGCGGATGTGGTCCAGGCTGTTGCCCTGGCCGTCACTGCCGACCGAGAGCTGGGCCGGCCAGGCGATCTTCTTGTCCTCGACCATGACCGGTCCGGTCACCGTGCGCAGGCGGGCGACGGCCTGCTCGATGATCCGCAGCGACTGGTACATCTCCTCGAGGCGGATCATGAGCCGGTCGTAGGAATCGCACCCGGTGCGCGTGACGACGTCGAAGTCGTAGGTCTCGTAGCCGCAGTACGGCTCGGACTTGCGCAGGTCCTGCGGCAGGCCGGTCGAGCGCAGCACCGGGCCGGTGATGCCCAGGGCGACGCAGCCGGTGAGGTCGAGGTAGCCCACGCCCTTGGTGCGGCCCTTGAGCAGGGGGTTCTCGGCCAACAGGAGCTCGAGCTCGTGGATGCCCTTGCGCAGCTCCGGCACGATGCTCGTGATCTGGTCGAGGGCGCCGTGCGGGAGGTCCTGGGAGACACCGCCGGGGCGGATGTAGGCCATGTTCATGCGCAGGCCGGTGACCGCCTCGAAGACGCGCAGGATGCGCTCCCGCTCGCGGAAGCCGACGGTCATGACCGTGGTCGCGCCCATCTCCATGCCACCGGTGCCGATGCACACGAGGTGGGAGTTGATGCGGGTGAGCTCCATCATGAGGACGCGGATGATGCTCGCGCGCTCGGGGACCTGGTCGGTGATGCCCAGGAGCTTCTCGATGGCCAGGCAGTAGGCCGCTTCCTGGAACATCGGGGTGAGGTAGTCCATCCGGGTGCAGAAGGTCACGCCCTGCACCCAGGAGCGGAACTCCATGTTCTTCTCGATCCCGGTGTGGAGGTAGCCGATGCCCGCGCGGGCCTCGGTCACCGTCTCGCCGTCGAGCTCGAGGATGAGCCGGAGCACGCCGTGGGTCGACGGGTGCTGCGGACCCATGTTGACGACGATCCGCTCCTCGTTGAGCGAGGTGGCCTCGTCGACCAGGTCGCCCCAGTCACCGCCGGAGACGTTGTAGACCGAGGCACCGCCGGCGGCCCCCTGGTCGTAGTGGTCCTCGCCCCGCACGCTGGAGTCGGCGGTGCGCGGATCGGACGTGGTGGCCGAGGTGTCCTCGAAGATCGTGTGCTCGGTGCTCATCAGTTGTACGCCCTCCGCTGGTCCGGCGGCGGGACGACGCCGCCCTTGTACTCCACGGGGATGCCACCCAGGGGGTAGTCCTTGCGCTGGGGGTGACCCGGCCAGTCGTCCGGCATGAGGATCCGGGTGAGGGCGGGGTGCCCCTCGAAGACGATGCCGAAGAAGTCCCAGGTCTCGCGCTCGTGCCAGTCCGCGCCGGGCCAGATCGCGACCACGGACGGGATGCGCGGGTCCTCCTCGGGCGCGGTCACCTCGAGGCGGATCCGGCGGCCGGCGTGGGTCAGCGAGATCAGGTGGTAGACGGCGTGCAGCTCGCGGCCGGTCTCCTCGGGGTAGTGCACGCCGGAGACGCCCATGCACATCTCGAAGCGGAGCGCCGGGTCGTCGCGCAGGGCGCGGGCGACGGCGGGCAGGTGCTCGCGAGCGACGAAGATCGTCATCTCGCCGCGGTCGACGACGACGCGCTCGACGGCGTCCCCGTAGGCAGCCGCTCCCCCGTCGATGGCGACGGCGAGCCGGTCGGCGACCTGGTCGAAGTAGGAGCCGTAGGGGCGCTCGGAGGCACCCGGGAAGAGGATCGGGGTCCGCAGGCCGCCGTACCCGGTCGTGTCCTGGCCCTTGGTGGCGCCGAACATGCCCTTGCGCTCGCCGATCTGGACGGGCGTGGTGTCCGTCGCGACCTCACGGGAGACGTCGGTGGCCCACACGTCGCCCTCGTCGGCGCTCGCCGGGTCGATCGTCGGCTGGTCCTTGGTGTTGTCGCTCATGCGAGGAGGTTCCTCCCGGGCGTCGCGGTGAGGGGCGCGAGCGGCGCGTGGTGCTCGTGCGTCGGCGCCATCAGCTGGGTGGGCACCGCAGCGAGGGCTGCCTGCTCGGCCGCGCGGGCCGCGGCGACGCGGTTGACGCCGAGCTTGGTGCTCTGGATCTGCTGGTGCAGCTCGATGATCGCGTTGAGCAGCATCTCGGGGCGGGGCGGACAGCCGGGCAGGTAGATGTCGACCGGGATGATGTGGTCGACGCCCTGCACGATCGCGTAGTTGTTGAACATCCCGCCGCTGCTGGCGCACACACCCATCGAGATGACCCACTTGGGGTTGGCCATCTGGTCGTAGACCTGGCGGACGACCGGGGCCATCTTCTGGCTCACCCGGCCGGCGACGATCATCAGGTCGGCCTGGCGCGGGGTGGCGGCGAAGCGCTCCATGCCGAAGCGCGAGATGTCGTAGTCGGGGGTGCCGACCGCCATCATCTCGATCGCGCAGCAGGCCAGGCCGAAGGTGGCCGGCCAGATCGAGGCCTTGCGCATGTAGCCCGCGAGGCCTTCGACCGTGGAGAGCAGGAAGCCGGACGGCAGCTTCTCCTCGAGTCCCATCAGCGCTCCTTGGTCGGGATCAGGGTGGTGTGGTCAGCGGGCGCTGCCACGGTCGGGGCCGCGGCCGGTGCGCCGCACGGCATACGCATCGTCATCAGTCCCACTCGAATCCGCCGCGCTTCCAGACGTAGGCATCGGCGATGAAGAAGGCGTTGAGGAGGAAGAGGATCATCGCGCCGAGGGCGAAGAGGTTCAGCTGGTCGAAGGCGACCGCGAACGGGTAGAGGAAGAGGGCCTCGATGTCGAAGATGATGAAGAGCATCGCGGTGAGGAAGTACTTGATCGGGATGCGCCCGCCGCCGGAGGCCCGTGGGGAGGGCTGGATGCCGCACTCGTAGGACTCGGCCTTGGCGCGGTTGTAGCGCTTGGGACCGACCACGAGGCTGGTGCCCACGGACAGCAGAGCGAAGCCCAAGCCGAGGGCCATGAGGATGAGAAGCGGGACGTAGGGGTTGCTCATCGGCAGCCACCTCCCCTTTCCTTCGATGCGCGCGCAGACGAGCCCACGACAGGGCTCGCCGTCATCCTAGAGGGACTGTGGTGTTCGCCACCCGGGGACTCGACACTTGGGCCGGCAGGCACGCTTGTGAAGGTCTTCACGAACACTCGGTGAGTCTATGACGAGGGCCCGCGGGTGGTGGAGTGAGGCTTGCCTAACCTCCGCGCGGGGCGGGGTGCATCTCCGGGCCGCCTGGGACCGCCCGGCCACCGGATTCGGTGCATCGGCCCGAGCTTCCGTGACTCCTCGCGCTGTGACAGTGATCGTTGTGTGGCTCGCGTACACATGACCACGCCCGTGGGTCACCGACCCGAGTGAGTGCCTCCCCTGGTCGCCCGCCTCCCCCGACCTTCGCCAACGGATGTGGTGACCCACGGACGTGGTCATCCGTACGCGGGCGCGACTCATCCATACGACCGCGCCAGTCGTGGCCTGACCAACCAGTGTCGGCCCGTCCCCGGTCGCCCGGCGCCAGTCGCGCCAGAGAAGGGTGCGTCAGACCGCCGTCGCCCGGTGCAGGGCCACGATCCCGCCGGAGAGGTTGCGCCAGGCGACATCCGCCCACCCGGCCGCCTGGATCTGCGTGGCCAGCCCGCGCTGGTCCGGCCACGCCCGGATCGACTCGGCGAGGTAGACATACGACTCGGGGTTGGAGGACACCTTGCGCGCCACCGGCGGCAGCGCCCGCATGAGGTACTCGGTGTAGATCGTGCGGAAGGCCTTGTTCGTCGGAGCACTGAATTCGCAGATCACCAGCCGCCCACCGGGCCGGGTGACGCGGGCGAACTCCCGCAGCGCCTCGTCCACGTCGCTGACGTTGCGCAGCCCGAAGCTCATCGTGACGGCGTCGAAGGAGTCGTCGGCGAAGGGCAGGCGCATCGCGTCGGCGGCCGTAAAGCCGAGGTCTTCGCGCCTCCTCTTCCCCACGGTGAGCATGCCGAGCGAGAAGTCGGCCGGCACCACGTGCACCTTGGCATCGGCGAAGGGCTCGCTGCTCGTCCCTGTGCCGGCCGCGATGTCGAGCACCCGCTGGCCCGGCTGCGCCCCCACCGCGCGGATGACCGCACGCCGCCAGAGCCGGTCCTGGCCAAGGGAGAGCACGTCGTTGGTCACGTCGTACTTCTCCGCGACATCGTCGAACATCGCGGCGACGTCGCGGGGGTCCTTGGCGAGGGAGGCGCGGCTCATGGCCCCATCATCCCATCGCGAACGCTGGCGGGAGTTACCGGCGGGTCTACGCTGGTGGACTGATGACCTCCCTGCCCGCCCCTGCGGACGTGGGTGCGCCGCTCGTCGTCCGCACCGTCCCGCTCGCCGCCGACGACCTCGGGGCGCTGCTGTCCCTGTTGCCGCCGGCCGACGCCCCCGAACTGTTCTCCTGGGTGCGCCGCGGCGAGGGCATGGTGGGCTGGGGACGCGCACTGGCGCACACGGCATACGGTCCCGAGCGCTTTGCCGAATTGCGGCATTGGTGGGCCGACACCGCGAGCTCCGCCGTCGTGCGCAACGAGGTGGGCAGTCCCGGGACGGGGCCGGTCGCCTTCGGGTCCTTTGCGTATGCCGCGGGCTCGCCGGCCGGGGCGACCCTCGTCGTCCCGCGGGTGCTCGTCGGTCGCCGCGGCGACCGGGCCTGGCTCACGTTGGTCTCGACCGGCCCCGAGCTCACCGCGATCGGCGCGCCCGGAGTGGCTCCGGAGCCCGCGCCGCCGCAGGACGTGACCTTCTCGGACGGCGCGACCTCCCCGACGCGTTGGGCGGGGGCCGTCGCCCGGGCCGTCGAGCTGATCACGCAGGACCGGCTGGACAAGGTCGTTCTCGCCCGCGACCTCGAGGTCCGCATGTCCAGCCCGGTCGATGCCCGCTGGGTGCTGCGCCGACTCGCCGAACGCTATGACAACACCTGGGTGTTCTCCGTCGACGGGCTGCTCGGGGCGACCCCGGAGATGCTGGTCCGCTCGGAGAAGGGCCTGGTGACCTCACGGGTGCTGGCCGGCACGATCCGCCGCACCGGGGACGACGAGCACGACCTCGCGCTCGCCGGCTCACTGGCGCGGTCGAGCAAGGACCTCGAGGAGCACGAGTACGCCGTGCGCTCGGTCGCCGAAGCCCTCGGCCCGCACTGCTCGTCGATGAACGTGCCGGAGACCCCCTTCGTCCTGCACCTGCCCAATGTCATGCACCTCGCGACCGACGTGACCGGCGTCCTCGTCGACGGGGCGTCCTCGCTGCTGCTCGCCGAGGCGCTGCACCCCTCCGCAGCGGTCTGCGGCACCCCCACCGCCGTCGCCGACGAGGTGATCTCCGAGCTCGAGGGGATGGACCGAGGCCGCTACGCCGGCCCCGTCGGTTGGATCGACGGCAGCGGCGACGGCGAATGGGGCATCGCCCTGCGCTGTGGCTGGGTCGACCCGGAGGAGCCGTCCCGGATGCGCCTGTTCGCCGGGTGCGGGATCGTCGCCGGCTCCGACCCCGAGGACGAGGTTGCCGAGTCCGATGCCAAACTCATCCCGATGCGGGATGCCCTCACCGCTCCGGTGGCCCTCAGCTGAACGGCGGTCGCGCGTCGATGCCGACCGACCGTCGACCGGCCCAGCGCCAGACCCGCGCGGAGCGGTCGCGGTCCTCCTCGGTGACGAGGTTGCCCATCCAGCGCAGCGCGAGCGTCATGAGCCAGTCGCTGCGCATGCCGACCGGCCCGAGGGCATTGAGCACCTTGGGCACGGTGAAGATGCCCGCGAGGCGCCGCGCGATCGAGAACGCCTCGCCGTAGTGCTCGGTCAGCGTGGCCGGCCAGGTGAGCGAGAGGTCGGTGTCGAGCAGGTCCACGACGAGGCGCCCGGTCTCGAGGCCGTAGTCGATGCCCTCACCGTTGAGCGGGTTGATGCAGGCGGCGGCATCGCCGATGAGTGCCCAGTTGGAGCCCGCGACGTTGCTGACGGCGCCGCCCATCGGCAGCAGGGCACTGGCCTCCATCCGCTGCTCCCCGGTGAGGCCGAAGTCGTGGCGACGGGCATCGGTGTAGGCCTTCATCACCGGCCGGATCGCGATGTCCGCGGGTCGCTTGCTCGTCTGCAGGGTGCCGACGCCGACGTTCACCTGACCGCCGCCGAGCGGGAAGATCCAGCCGTAGCCGCTGAGGATCTCCCCGGCCTGGCCGCGCAGCTCGAGGTGGCTGCTGATCCACGGGTCGTCGCTCATCGTCGAGTCGACATAGCAGCGACCGGCCGTGGCATAGACGGTGTCCTTGTGCCACTCGCGGCCGAGCACCTTCCCCAGCCCGGAGCGCACCCCGTCGGCGACGACGAGCCGCTCGCACTCGATCTCGAAGTTGGCGCCGTCCTGCCCGCGGAAGGTCACGCCCTTGACGCGCCCGCCCTCGAGCCGGGCGTCGACCGCCTTGGCGCCCTCGACGCCGATGGCGCCGGAGTCCAGGGCCACCTGACGGATGCGCGCGTCGAGCTCGGTCCGCGGTGCCGCGCTGCCCCAGTCCGGCAGCGAGCCTCCCGGCCAGGGCAGCAGGAGCGTCTGCCCGAACCCGTGCGCCCGCAGGCCGCGGTTGACGGTGCGCTCACGCAGCCAGCCCTCGAGCCCGAGCGCCTGCATCTCGCCGATCGCGCGAGGGGTCAGGCCGTCACCGCAGGTCTTGTCGCGCGGGAAGGTCGCGGCGTCGGCGAGCACCACGTCGCGGCCGGCGCGTGCCGCCCAGGCTGCGGCCGACGATCCCGCGGGGCCGGCTCCGACGACGAGGACATCGGTGCGGTGCGGGGTCGAAGTCACCCGGGCATTCTCGCAATCCCGGTGCGTTCCCCCGAAATCGGCTCCCTCAGGCCCAGCGCGGCCGCCGCGAGCGCGCGCAGCCGGTCCCGTTCGGCCCGGTGGGTCGTGCGGTCGATCGGGACCTCGATGACCCGTATGCCGTCCGCTGCCGTTCGCAGCGCGGCCTCCAGGGCTGCGGCCGTCGCCGCACGCTGGTGCGGTATGCCGTGGGCGCGGCAGAGCGCCGACAGCTCGGTCCCGGTGGGGGTGCCGAAGATCCGCTCGAAGTCCTGGGCCCGCGCCGGCTCCCCGGGTTCGAGGGTGCCGAAGATGCCGCCCCCGTCGTCATTGGCGACGACGATCGTCAGGTTCGGGCGTGGCTCGTCCGGGCCGATGAGCAGGCCGCCGCTGTCGTGGAGGAAGGTGAGGTCACCGAGGACGGCGACCGTGTTGCGCTCAGGGGATGCCAGCGCGATGCCGATCGCGGTCGAGACGCACCCGTCGATGCCGGCGAGCCCCCGCGAGGCGATCACGTCGACCCGCTGGTCGAAGGTCGCGGCCACGTCGAGGTCGCGAGGAGTGTTCGAGGAGCCGACGAAGAGCAGGGTGTCCTCGGGCAGCGCCACACCCAGGGCACGAGCCAGGGCCGGTCCGGTGCTCTCGGCCGGCGGGTCGGCGTCGACGGCGGCCGCGACCGCCCGCCCGGCCCCGAGCCACTGCTCCCGCCAGGTCCCGAGTGCTCCCCCCGCGTCCCCAAGACAGTCGAAAGTAGACGAGGAGTCGTCCGCGGCCACCTCAAGGAGCTCTTCGTCTACTTTCGACTGTCCGGGAGAGGGGTGTCCGGGGCCGTTCGGGTCGGGGACGGTCGGGTCGGCGATGGTCGGGTCGGGGACGGTCAGGCGAAGCAGCGCGGCGAGGCTGACGCGGAGGGCGTCGCGCCCGGGGACGTCGAGTTCGAGCCCGGCCGAGCACAGCACCAGCCGAGCACCGGGTCGGCGGACCAGCCGGGCCAGCGGCCTCGACAGCGTCGGACGTCCGACGACGACGATGACCTCGGGTTCATGCGCCTGGACGAACTCCTCGACACCGGCGACCAGGACTCCGTGGCGCACGACCCCTCTGCGTGGGTGGTGTCCGAAGGGTTCGCCGAGCACCGGCAGTCCCTGCTGCTCCGCCCAATCGAGCACCGCGCGCGAGGTCTCTGTCGTGGGGACGTCCCCCAACAGCACCAGGGTCCGTTCCGGGAGTGCGACCAGCTCCGAGGAGTCCTGAGCGCGGGAGTCCTCAGCGCGCCAGACGGGCGCCGTGGATCCATCGGTGGCGCGCCAGACCGGCGCCTTGGCTCCATCGGTCCTGGCGGTCGAATCATCGAGTGGCCACTTTCGGCCGCTTTGAGGGCCCTCGGAGCGACCCAAAGTGCCCTCTCGACTGCCGAGGCCGTCTGCGCCTGGGGGCGGTGCGGCCTCGCTGCGGCCCGCGGCGTGCGCCAGGTCCGGAACGAGGGGCTCGCGGAACTGGACGTTGAGGTGCACCGGCCCTGCGGGATGTCGAGTGAGGGCGTCCGCCGAGACGTCCGCGGACACGTTCCCGCTCGCCATTCCTGAAGCGGCCGCCACCGCCGCATGCGCCACCGCCGCCAGCTCGGAAAGCGCGGTCTCGGGAGCCAGGTCGCCCTCCCACCGCACCTCCCCGGCGAACATCCCCGGCTGGACCGTGGTCTGGTTCGCGCCGGTGCCCCGCAGGTCCGCCGGCCGGTCGGCGGAGAGCACCAGGAGCGGCACGCGCGCATGGTGCGCCTCGAGCACCGCCGGGTGGAGGTTGGCCACCGCGGTCCCGGACGTGGTGATGACCACCGCCGGGACGCGCGAGACCTTGGCCAGCCCCAGGGCGAGGAACCCGGCCGAGCGCTCGTCGACGCGCACGTGCATTCGAAGGCGACCTGCGCGCTCGGCCGCGGCCACGGCATACGCGAGCGCCGAGGATCGGGACCCGGGGCAGAGGACCACCTCGCGCACCCCCTCGGCCACCAACGCGTCGACGAGCGCGCGCGCCGAGGCGGTGGAGGGGTTCACGAGCGTGGATTCTGCCACTGCCGGGTCAGCACGTACTCGTGCGCGATCGCCCTCCTCCCCTCGCCCTCGGTGAACGGTGCGACGACCTGCTCCCACGACTCCACCGCGGGATCACGGCGGCTCAGTGCCTCGACCTCACGCGCCGACCGGACATAGAGCTCCCCCGAGTGCGCCCGGGAGCCCAGCCCATCGGTGTCGTCCGGCGGCGGATCGAGGACCACGGTCGTCCACGCGCCGCCCTGCCGGCCGGGGACGCCGTCGAGCCGCGGCACCGGGTCACCACGGTGCTCCAGGGCCACCGACCCGATCGTCCGCGGCAGCGACAGGCGGCCGGTCGGGGAGCCTGCCGTGACCACGCCGGTGACACGGCGCCCGTGCCGGAAGGCCGGGTCGGCGGCGAGGCCCACGGCGAGGATGCCGCCGAGCGAGTGTCCGGTGAGCAGGATCGGCTCGGCGCTGGTGTCGCGGCCGGTGGAGCGCTGCGCCTCGAGCAGCGCCAAGTGGACACCGATCGCGGCCGCCGAGGACTGGGAGCGCACGGCATGGACGTCGGCCGTGACGTCGAAGGGGTTCTCCCCGGGTGCGGGCGACCACGACTGCGTCCCGGAGATCGCGACGACCCACACCGACCGGCCGTCCCGGTCGACGACCTCGGTGACGCGCACCAGTCCGTCCTCCGCCGCCACGTCGACGTCGTCCGCGACGAGGTCCCCGAGTCCGGTGGGCGGAGGCGCCTCGGCGGGGGCACGGCGGTCCAGGACCACCACCGCGTCGGTCCGCTCCTCCAGCCATCCGAGCCGGCTGCCCAGACCCAGCAGCGGCTCCAGGGCCACGCGATGCCCGACGTGCGCCCCTCCCTCCACGAGAGCTGGGTGCGCGTGGACGAACCGGTCCAGTCCACGCAGGGCAGCACCCACCCCGTCCTCGACCGCCGCATAGACCGCGGCCAGCCGGTGGAGGCGACGGCCCATCGTGGCCAGCTCCGCCTGCTCGGCACGCCCAATCGCCGCCGCACGGAGCACTTCGTGCTCGACGTGGGACACGGCCCGGGACCAGGTCAGGGCGTCGGCACCACCGACCACCGCCTCGAGCCCGGCCGCCGCGGCGATCGCCATCGTGCGTCCCACCGGCAGGCTGCCGACGATGTCCTCGACCTCGGCCGCCGCATCCTGGAGGGCCACGGCCGCGGCGGCGACGTCGTCCGGGCGCACTCCCACCCTCATGACGTCTCCACCCACGCGGCCAGGCCCCGGAGCCGGTGAGCGACACCGTCGTGCTGCCGCGCCAGCTCGACGAGCGCGGCCCAGCGGGCCACGAGCTCCTCACGGCAGCGATCGGCCCCCGGGCCCTGCCAGTCGGGCGTCGCCGCCCACCGCACCACCCCTGCGCGCCGCCGCAGCCGGTCGGCGCTCGCCTCCCAGCGCATCGCGAGCTCGAGCAGTTCGTCCATGTGGCCCACTCGACACCGTTGCCGCCGGGCTCACCGGCCCGCCGGCCGCCCCTGTGGACGACACGCCTGGGCGGACCGGCCGTGTGGATGAGTTGCCTAGGCTGGACCGCATGCCCCACCACGACCTCGTCATCATCGGCACCGGCTCGGGCAACTCGCTCGTCACCCCCGAGCTCGAGGGGCTGGACATCGCGATCATCGAGGAGGGCACCTTCGGGGGGACCTGCCTCAACGTCGGCTGCATCCCGACCAAGATGTTCGTGCTGCCGGCCGACCGGGTGCTCGAGGCGGAGGACTCGGCCCGCCTCGGCGTCGAGTTCACCGCACCGGACGTCGACTGGCCGGCCATCCGGGAGCGCGTCTTCGGGCGGATCGACCCGATCGCAGCCGGCGGCGAGGACTACCGCCGTGGTCAGGACTTCGTCACCGTGTATGCCGCCCACGCCCGGTTCGTCGGTGAGCGTCGCCTCGCGCTGGCCGGCGGTGAGGAGGTCAGCGCCGACCGGGTGGTGGTGGCGGCCGGGTCGAGGGCGATCGGGCTCCCGGTCGACGGGCTCCGCGAGCCGGACCCCGCACGGGGCCTGCACACCTCGGACACGATCATGCGCCTGCCTGAGCTGCCGCCTCGCCTGCTGGTCCTCGGTGGCGGGTTCGTGGGATGCGAGTTCGCGCACGTGTTCTCCGGCCTCGGCGTCGACGTGACCCAGGTCCAGCGCAGCGCGGTCCTGCTGGCCAAGGAGGAGACGGAGGTGGCGAAGCGCTACACCGCGCTCGCCGGCCAGCGCTACGACCTCCGCCTGGCGACCAGGGTCGTCGCCGCGCATCGCACCGACGCCGGCACCTGGCAGGTGCACGTCGAGGGGCCGGAAGGGCCGGGCGTGGTCGAGGCGGAGGTCGTCCTCATGGCGGTCGGTCGCCGGCCCAACGGGGACCGGCTCGACGTGGCGGCCGGGGGGATCGCCACCGACGAGAACGGCCTCGTCGTCGTCGACGGCCAGCAGCGCACGAGCGCCCAGGGCGTCTGGGCCCTGGGGGACGTCAGCAGCCACTGGCAGCTCAAGCACGTCGCCAACCACGAGGCGCGGGTCGTCGCGCACAACCTCGCCGTCGCCTTCGGACGGACCGATGCGGACCCCGTCGAGTCGGACCACCGGTTCGTCCCGCACGCCGTCTTCGGCCACCCCCAGGTCGCCTCCTTCGGGCCGACCCGAGCCCAGCTGGACGCGAGCGGCACGGCATACGTCTCCAAGACCCAGAAGTTCGGCGATGTCGCCTACGGCTGGGCACTGGAGGACACGTCCGGGTTCCTCACCGTGCACGCGAGCCCAGTGACGCGCCGGGTCCTGGCTGCGCACTGCATCGGGCCGCACGCCTCGACGGTGATCCAGCCGCTGATCCAGGCGGCCTCGTTCGGGCAGGACGCTCACGCCGTGGCGCGGGGGCAGTACTGGATCCACCCCGCTCTCTCCGAGGTGGTCGAGAACGCCCTCCTCGGCCTCGAGTTCCCCTGACGCTCAGGACATTTCGCAGAGGAACAAGGCCAGGGCGTATGCCGTGCGCTCCAGTTCGCGTGGATCGACGCTTTCGTCGGTGGCGTGGATGCGGCAGGCCGGCTCCTCGACGCCGAGCAGCATGATCTCCGCTGCGGGATGGAGCTCGGCGAGGGCGACGGCGAGCGGGATCGAGCCGCCCTGACCGGTCGTGACCGGTGGCACGCCGAAGGCGACCTCCATGGCACGCCGCATCGCGGCATACGCCGGGCCGTCGGTGCGTGCCCGGAAGCCTCGCCCCAGGGACACCGGGGTGACCTCGACGTCTCCCCAGGGGATGTGCCGCCGCAAGTGCTCGATCAGGAGCCCCTGTGCCACAGCGGAATCGGTGTCGGCAGGCACCCGCAGGTTGACCACAGCACGCGCCTGACCCTGGACGGCCGCGGTGACGCGGGAGACCGGCGGCGCGTCGATGGCGAGGACGGTGGCTGCGGGTCGGGCCCAGATCCGGTCGGCGATGGCGCCCGGATCCCCCAGCGGCGCGACCCCCTCGAGCGCTGCGACGTCCCCGCTGAAGCGGGCCGGGTCGACCGGCGCGCCGTCCCAGGTGCCGGCATGGTCGAGTCCGTCGATCGTCGTCTCGCCGGTGGGGTCCCGCAGGGTGGCCAGGCCCATGAGCAGGGCCTGCAGGGCGTCCGGGGCGGCCCCGCCGTACATGCCCGAGTGGGCGGCGTGCTCCATCGTGCGGACGGTCACCAGCACGCTGCCGGTGCCGCGCAGCGAGGTCGTGAGCGTGGGCACGCCCGCCTCGATGTTGCCGGTGTCGGCGAGCACGATGGCATCGCCGCGCACGAGCTCGGGCCGCGCACGTGCCAGTGCCTCCATGCCCCCGGAGCTCTGCTCCTCGGACCCCTCGACGACGAGGGCGACCTCGACCGGCCACTCCCCCGCGACCGCACGCACCGCCCGCAACGCGAGGAGGACAGCCATGAGGTTGCCCTTGCAGTCGGCGGATCCCCGCCCGTACCAACGTCCGTCGCGCTCGGTGAGCGTCCACGGGTCCGATGTCCAGTCCGTCGGGTCACCCGCCGGCACGACATCGTGGTGCGTGTAGAGCAGCACCGACCGGGACCCGGCGCGCTCCGTGCGCCCGCACACGGCCAGCGACCCGTCCGGGGTCTCGATCTCCTCGATGCCCTCGAGGCCCATGTCGGCGAGCAGGGCGCGCACCTGCCGGGCCGCCGCGAGGCACTCCGAGGCCGGCTCGATCGCGGGGTTGGCGACCGAGCGGAAGGAAACGAGGCGCGCGAGCTCGTCCCTGACCCACGGCATACCGTCGGCGACGGCCGACCGCAGCGCTTCCCTGTCGATGGCGACCACGCGGCCTCCCCTACTCGTAGACGAACAGCTGCGGGCCCGGGTGCAGCCAGGAGAGGCCGTCGCGCAGCTGGTCGCGCCAGTTCTCCCAGTTGTGGCCGTCACGGGACTCGGTGTACTTCACCGTCATGCCGGTCGCCCGGAAGACCGGGACCATCGACCGGTTCGGGGTGATGAGCGGCTCGTAGGTCCCGCAGGTCATGAAGATCCGGTCCACTGGCGCACTCGGACGGGCGCGGTAGCGGTTGACGAAGCGCACCACCGGGTCGAAGAAGGGGCCGCCGCCGTGATCGGTGCCGATGTCGGTGAAGACGAGCGAGGCCGACTGGAGGAAGAGGGATCCGAAGAGCCCCGGGTAGCGGACCGCGGTCGACAGCGCTGCGATGCCGCCGAAGCTGGAGCCCATGAGCGTCCGGCCAGCAGGGTTGTCCTGCAACGGGAATCGGTCCGTGAGCAGGGGCAGCAGCTCGCGCGCGACGAAGCGGGCGTGAGGAGCGTGGTTGGGGTACTCCTTGAGGCGGTCCCGCGGGGGCACGAAGGCGACGATCATCGGCGCGGTGTCGAGGCGGTGGATGAGGTTGTCCAGCACCGTCTTCATCGCGGTGTATCCGAGGTAGTCGGTGCCGTCGTGGACGACGAGCAGCGGGTAGCGCGCGGCCCGGCTGAAGCGGGCCGGGAGGTAGAGGTGCACCGGCTGGTCCCGACGCAGCGCCTTGGAGCGCACCACCTCCTCGACCAGGTCTCCCGGCCGCGCCTCGGGATCGTGGTGCACCCACTCGGGCACCTGGTAGCCCACGGCCGCGCAGACCGAGCTCGACCCCATCGGCGAGTTCGCGACCCGAGGGTTGAGCGGGTCGTTGAACCGGTGGTAGCGCTCCCCATGGCGCGTCTCGAGCTGGTACTCGACGCGGGACCCGGTGGGCAGGTCGGTCGTGCCGGCCCACAGGTCCGAGTCGCCGATGCGCCTGAGCGGCAACGGATCCGGCAGGCCGACGACGCGGTGGCGCACGAAGACCTCGTCCGCCTCGCCGCGGAAGAGGAAGGTCGCACGCTCCCCCTCGACGATGGGTGCGCCGTGCCGGGCGAGGAAGCGGTCGATCGTCTCGGGGTCGAGCGGCCCCCGCTCGCGCAGCCGGTTGATGGCCAGGCGCCCGGGCGCGCGGCGACCGCCGGCCGGCTGGCCCTGGCGTCCGGAGGCGCTCATCGGGGACGGACCTCGTGGACGATGCCGTCGACCCCGAGGATGCGCGCGCCGGCCGGCAGGGAGCCGTCGGCCCGGAGTCGCACGGTCGTGCCATCGTCGAGCAGGACGCAGTGCTGCTCGGTGAACCGTCGGGCGAGGATCGCGCAGCGGGCCCGGTCCTCCAGGCGCAGCCGTCGACGCGCATGCGGCAGCACCACGATCCCGCGGACCCGGCCCAGCCCGGCATCGAAGACCTCGGACTCGCTGGCGCCCTCGGGGCCGTGGTCGTGGAAGAGGACCACCCGCTCGGTGAGGGCCATCGCCCCGGCCGACCAGGCGATGACCGGCAGCGAGTCGGGGATCCGGAGGGCGAACAGGCGCAGGGTGCGCAGCAGCGTGCCCACGTGCCCGCCGGGCATGACCAGGGCCGCAGCATGGGCGAGGATGGCCTCGATCTCGCCCCGGTGCCAACCGATGACGCCACTGCCGTCGATCGGCGAATGGGCCGCGAAGTCGCCGTAGAGATCCCGCAGCGCGCGCAGGTACCACCGGTCCACCGAGCGCACGCCCTCGATGCCGTCGTCGACCGCGCCGAACCCCACCCCGAAGCCCGGGGTGGACCACACCCGCCGCTGCACGGCATACACCCCGTCCAGGGCGTGGTGCAGGCGCAGGCGGTACAGCGCCAAGAGGTCGTCATGGCGGTCGCGGAAGGCCAGCGCCGCCGACGCGAACGCGTGGTCCTTGGCGAGGACGTCGAGCATCCGGTGGTGCAGGCGCAGGTGGACGGCGCGACCGTCGAGGGCTGCGTCGAGCTCGTCGACGACGTCCTCGCGCTCCTCCCAACCGGAGTTGATCGTCGCCACCGGCCCGTCTGTGCCGAGGGAGCGCAGCACCGTCGTGGCCGTCGTCTGGAAGCGCTGGGGGCCCAGCAGGATGGTCGTCATGGTCAGCGCGCGTGGACCTTCACGGTGCGGCCGATGTCGTCGAGGATGCCGCGCAGGGCGTCGTAGTCGGGGTGCCTGGCCCGGACGTAGGCGTTGGCCATGAAGCCGGCCTCCACCGGCTGCGTGAAGTGCCCCTCGTGCGGGAAGTGCGCGTCGAGGATCCACTGGCCGTGGCGGGCCCACAGGTCGTCGAGCCCGGTGTAGCCGGTGATGTGTCCGTCGTGGTCGGGCCGCAGCGCGACGAGCCCGGCCGAGAAGGGCCTAGTCATCGACCGCTCGGGCACCCCGTGCGTGATCACGTGGGCCCACTCGCGATAGACGTCGACGTCGTTGGCGGCGGAGTACAGGTCCCAGCAGCCCACACCCGGTGGCCGGGCCCCGATCTCGGAGAAGCGCAGCCCCTTGGGGCCGTGGAACCACTCCATGTGGGTGGCCGACGTGCCGATGTCGAGGGCCTCGATGACCCGCTGCCCCAGCTCCGCGACCTCGGCGTAGAAGGGCGAGTCCGCCTGCCGGTTGGTCGTGACGAACTGGGGCGAGATCCACCGGGTGCGCATCGCCTCGAGGACATTGGGGTAGTAGTGCGTCGTCCAGTCGTGGACCACCGCGTTGTCCTTGGCGATGGTGTCGTAGAAGCCCTCGTGCCCCTCGACGAACTCCTCCACGGCGATCGAGGTCGCACCCGTCGCGGCGAGGACGGTGATCGCGTGGGCGAGCTCGGTGTCGTTGTCGACGCGGACCGTGTCCTGGGCACCGGCGCCCGCGCGCGGCTTGAGGATCAGCGGATAGCCCTCAGCCGCAGCGAAGTCCCAGATCTGGTCGGCGTGATCAGCGGCGGTCGAGGCGGCCGTCGGGACACCGGCAGCGCGCAGCGCCTCCTTCATCGACGGCTTGTCGCGGCACAGCCAGGTCGCCTGCACCGACGTGCCGGGGATGCCGCACGCCTCGCGCACCTCGGCCGCGGTCATCGTGTGGGCCTCCACGGTGGCCTCGAGCCGATCCACCCAGCACCGGCCCTGCGCCCAGCGGGTCGCGTCGGTCATCTCGCGCAGGTTGGTGACGGAGGAGACCTTGTAGTAGCCCGTGAGGGCCGACCGAAGCTCCTCGTCGAGGGCCCACTCGTCGGTCTCGCCGATGCCGATGACGTTGGCCCCGACTCCTGCGAGCGCGAGGGCGAAGCGCCGCTGGTTGGCGGGGAAGGAGGGCTCGACGAAGACGATGTTCATGCCGGCAGCCTTCCGGTCGCAGGGTCTCGGTCGGTGAGGCAGTAGGTGCGTCCCACCGGATCGGCCATGACGCTCCACCGCGGGCCCTGCGCGACCACCCGAGCGCCCAGCAGCTCGTGGCGCGCCCGCGTCGCGGCCCGATCGCGACAGGCGAGGTCGACGTGGGCGCGGGCGGGGCCCTCCCGCTCGCCGAGGCGCTGCAGCAGGACCCGCACCGGTATGCCGTCCGGTCGCCGGAGCGCGGAGAACTCGTGGTGGGCCCCGGTGCCGATCTCCCACCCGGTGAGCTCGTGCCAGAAGACGACGTCGACGGCGAAGGACAGCTCGGGCAGGTCCAGGCAGACCTGGTCCAGGAGGTCGACCTGCCCCTCGCGGGACTGGCTCGCCGTCGCGCCCGCGGTGGTGAAGCAGAAGACCTGCCCGCCGGGCGAGGCGAGGATGACCACGGCCTCGGCGCCCTCGGAGTCCGTGAGCACCCCCAGCTCGGTCGCGCCGAGTGCCTTGGCCTCGTCGGCGGCCGCCCGCGGATCGGCGACGTCGAGATCGAGGTGCACCCCGCCACCGGACTGGACCGCCTGGACCTTGATCCACGGGTCGCCGTCGGCGGGCAGGAAGGTGGCGAACTCCCCCCGCTCCCCGCGCGTCGGCGACAGGCCGCTGCGCGTCACCTGCCGCCAGAACTCCCACGACGGACCGGCGTCCGTCTCGACCGTGTCGAGGAAGACCCACACCCACTTGATGTCGACCATGGCTCCACCCTGTCAGGTCGCGGTGATGTCGGACAGCCCCCGATGGTCGAGGACTGCGCGAATCCGCTCGTGCCACCACGCCACGCGGTCCGCGGGGGCGGCCCAGCGCTCGAGCAGGTCGGGGTCCGGGGTCACCGGCCGCACCGCCAGCTCTCCGGCCACCGGCCGGAGGGAGTCCGAGGAGACGTCGCCCTCGAAGAGCCCCACGGTCCCGAGTCCGCAGGCGTGGTCCAGCGTGGGCAGGGCCGCGGCCAGGGCCACCCCGGCCGCGATCCCCACCGAGGTGTCGAGGGCGGAGGAGACGACCGCGGGCAGCCCGCACTCGGCGACGATCTCGAGGGCTCGGCGGACACCACCGAGGGGCGCGACCTTGACGACGACGAGGTCCGCGGCGTCGAGCTCCCGCACGCGCAGCGGGTCCTCGGCCTTGCGGATCGACTCGTCGGCCGCAATCGGCACGTCGACACCGGCCCGCGCGAGGGCGAGGCGCAGGTCGGCCAGCTCCTCGACCGTGGCGCAGGGCTGCTCGGCATACTCCAGGCCGTATGCCGCGAGCCGACTCAGCGTGTCGGTCGCCGTCGCGACGTCCCACCCGCCGTTGGCGTCGACTCGGATGCGGCCCTGGGGGCCGAGCGCATCACGGACGGCGGCCACACGGCATACGTCGTCCTCGGTCCTTTGCCCACGCTCGGCGACCTTGACCTTGGCGGTCGTGCACCCCGGGAAGCGCGCGAGGACGCCCGGCACCGCGTCGGGCGCCACGGCCGGGACGGTGGCGTTGACGGGGACGGTGTCGCGGATCGGCGCTGGCCAGCCCTGCCAGGCGGCCTCGATCGCGGCGGCGAGCCAGCGGGCGGACTCCGCCGGTCCGTACTCGAGGAAGGGGCCGAACTCCCCCCACCCGGCGGAACCCTCGATCAGGGCCACCTCACGTGTCGTGATCCCGCGGAAGGGCACCCGCAGCGGGAGGGCAACGACGTGCAGGCCGCTGACGAGTTCGTCAAGGGAGGGGGTGGCGGGCACGGCTCAGCCGTCGATCCGGAAGACGGGGTGGCCGGCGGCGATCTCCTCGAACTCCTCGATCGGCGCCCCCGGAGGCACCGGGATGTGCGGTCGGCCGCCGGGGACCTTCTCGACATAACGGCTCAGGATCGGCGCCCGCTCACGCGCTGGGACCTCGGTGACGTGGCGGCGGTAGGGGCGTCCCCAGTGGAGGATGACCCACCCGTCGTTGGCGCGGATGTTCTTGGTCCAGTGGCACTCGCCGAGCATCGACACGAGGTACCAGTGGCCGCCGACGTCGGCCAGGCCGATCGGGAAGCGCGTGGGCCTGCCGGTCGTGCGGCCGGGAACCTCGAGGGTGACCCAACGGCGCGGCAGCCAGCCCTTGGCCTGGACCCAGCCCCAGAGGCGGGCGTAGCGGCGTGCGGTCGCATTGCCGGCGCCACCGGCATACATCCGCCGGAGGCGCTCGTCGCTGATGAACACGCCCATGGCGCTCTCCCCTGGGTCAGCGGTCGCGCGCGGAGAGGACGCAGAACTCGTTGCCCTCGGGGTCGGCGAGCACCGTCCACGTGACGTCGCCGGGCTGGCCGACGTCGGTGACGGTGGCGCCGCGTTCGACGAGCCGTGCGATCTCGGCGTCCCGGTCCTGGCTGGTGTGGGGCGCGAGGTCGATGTGGAGTCGGTTCTTGATCCTCTTGCCCTCGGGGACCGGGACGAAGACCAAGCCCTGACCCGTGCGCAGCCAGGTGTCGAGGTCGTCGATGCGGTCGTCGGTGAGGTGCTTCGGGATGACGGCGACCTCGTTGTCGTCCTCGTAGACGATCTGCCAGTCGAGCGTTTCGGCCCACCAGCGCGCCTGGGCGGCGATGTCGTGACAGTCGACGACGACGGTGTACCAGCGCAGAGCCATGCCGCCAACCCTATGCGGGGGTGCCGTCCACGTGGAGTGCCGCGAGCGAAGCCTTCTCGGCGAGGGCACGCATGGCCAGCGCCCGGTCCCGCTCGAGGACGAGCTTGCGACGGAAGTCACTCACCAGCAGGTCACCCCCACCGAGGAAGAGCACCTCCGGCCCGCCTCGAAAGTGCCACCCGGCCGGCCAGGTGAGCCGGCCACCGGCCACCGCCTCAGCGAAGGCCCGCGCGCGCTGGTAGCCCGAGGCCGGCAGACCACAGACCCGCTGGATCTCCTTGGCCATGACGAGCTTGGTCGGCCCGACCAGGTCGTTGCCCTTGCCAGCGGCATGGATGATCGCACCCACAGTGGTGGCATCCCGGTCGGGCTCGCCGAGGATTCCCGGCCGGGCGAGGACTGCCCGCACCGCGATCCGTCGGGCCACGATGGCGCCCTCCGGCCCGAGCAGGACCGGCGCGAGCTCATCAAGCCGGGCGAGGATCCTCTCCAGCCTGCGATGAGTGGGCCAGCCCAACGCCGACAGGTCCGGCTCGGCCTCCTCTCCGGGGGCCAGCGGGAGCACGTCGAGCCCGGCCAGCGCCTCGGCGCCACCCGCGACCTGCTCGAGCCAGGCGAGCTGGAGGTCGTGCGGAGCCGGTTGCGGTGCGGGCGGAGGGTCGGCGGGTCGCGGGGGGTCCATGAGATCGCGGGCGACGCACTCGAAGCCGCTGCCGCGCACTGGCAGTTTCTCGATGTCGACGATCCGGTCCTTGATGACGGTGATGCGGGTGAGCATGCCGAGGCCGGACCGGTCGTAGGCATCGCCGTAGGGCTCGCCGTAGTGGTCACCATAGGGCTCGCCGTAGCCATAGGGGTCGTCGTAGGGAGGCGGGTAGGGATCGTCCGCCCAGCGCCCGGCGACGTCGTCCGGCTCGCCCCATCGTCCACTGATCACTGTGCCGTCCATGGCTGCCTCCCCATCGGTCGTGTTCCTGGCTCGAGGCTCGCAGACGTCGCCGACAGCGCCCGGAGGTTTTCCACAGGGGGTGAGTGCGCGGCATACCGAAGGGCTGTCGTTAGGCTCGCGGGCGTGAGTGCGATCCCGGGTGTGAGCCAGACCTTCGACGCCGAGGCCTGGGAGGAGGTGGCCGGGTTCGAGGACCTGACCGATGTGACCTACCACCGGGCGCGCGACCTCGGGTGCGTCCGCATCGCCTTCGACCGGCCCGAGGTGCTCAACGCCTTCCGGCCGCACACCGTCGACGAGCTCTATCGCACACTCGACCACGCGCGGCGGACGCCCGATGTCGGCGTCGTCCTCCTCACCGGCAACGGGCCGTCGCCGCGCGAGGGATCGTCGGCCACGACGCAGGGCTGGGCCTTCTGCACCGGCGGCGACCAACGCATCCGCGGTCGTTCGGGTTACCAATATGCGGCGGACCCGGGCGGCGATGCGACTGCGGCCGGCGTCGACGAGCTGCGGGTCAAGGCCGAGGGCGGGCGCCTGCACATCCTCGAGGTCCAGCGCCTCATCCGCACCATGCCCAAGGTCGTCATCGCTCTCGTCAACGGCTGGGCCGCCGGCGGGGGCCACTCACTCCACGTCGTGTGCGACATGACGATGGCCTCGCGCGAGCATGCCCGCTTCAAGCAGACGGATGCCGATGTCGGGTCCTTCGACGGCGGCTACGGCTCGGCCTACCTCGCCAAGATGGTCGGTCAGAAGTTCGCCCGCGAGATCTTCTTCCTCGGACGCGCCTACACCGCAGAGGACATGCACCGGATGGGTGCAGTCAACATCGTGTCGGCGCATGACGAGCTGGAGGCCGATGCACTCCAGGTGGCGCGCGAGATCATGGGCAAGTCCCCGCAGGCGCAGCGGATGCTCAAGTTCGCGTTCAACCTGCTCGACGACGGACTCATGGGCCAGCAGGTCTTCGCGGGCGAGGCGACGCGCCTGGCCTACATGACCGACGAGGCGGTCGAGGGGCGCGACCAGTTCCTCCAGAAGCGCGACCCCGACTGGTCCGGCTTCCCCTGGTACTACTAAGTTCGCGCGTTTGGGCAGGTCAGAGGCCTAATTGGTGCTCAGATGTGGCAGAGATGTGGCAAGAATCGCGATTGAGGTCAGAGCCGTGGCAGATGTGAGGCACGAACGCCGCTCTCTCCACCCGCGCCTTGGGCATGTCCTCTCGGGTCTCGCGGGCTTGCCGCTCCAGCAGGCGCTGGGTGATCGCGTCGCGGAGGTTGGCGCTTCGGCGGGTCCATCTCCTGCGGGCGAGGCGCTCCGAGACGCCTTGGCGGGGCCCCTTTGGCTCTTGGAGAGCGCGGCCTCGACCGAAGGACTCCCGCTGACCGCTGCCGGGTGGTTGAAGCCCGTGACGCTGACCGAGTTCATGACGGTGCTGCCGACGGCGGCCGACTGGATTCACTCGGCGACGCGCGAGATCGACGTCCACATCGTCACTGACTTCCGCGCGGCGTTACAGAACTACCGACTGCTGCGCAAGTACAGGAACTCGCTGCGCCTCACGGAGGCGGGCAAGGCCGCGCTCGCTGATCCAGCCGATCTGTGGGTGTCCCTGGCCGAGCGCTTGGTTCCGAGCGACGACGACTTCGCCGGCTCGGTCGGTGCAGTGATCCTCGTCCACATGGTCACCTCCGGCGACCGTGTCGACATGCAGGCGGTGGCCCGCACGATGGCCGAGGCTGGCTGGAAGGACCGCGACGGAGTCGCTGCCACCGCCGAAGAGCTCTGGCCGATAAACAACAGCCTCTGGACGCTGCTGGGCAACGTCGGCCCGCGGGAACTTGAGTCGCACGGCAACCGCAGGGTTTCTGATGCTGCTCGCGCCATGGTCCGCGACGCGCTGTTTTTGGAGGACGCTCGCGACCTCTAGGCCCTCGATCCGCAATCGGCAATCTAGGGTTCTGGACATGGCCGGTTCGGAATCGCGCGTGGCGATCTACATCGACTTCGACAATGTGGTCATTTCGCGCGCCAGTCAGGTGAAGGACACGGGGGCGTCGGCAACGGTCGCCATCGACGTGCTGCTCGACTTTGCCACTCGCTACGGGCGTCTCACGATCTCGCGTGCGTACGCCGACTGGTCGGTGAAGAAGAACGCCGACTACAAGGACCAGCTCGTCGCCCGCGCGGTCGAGCTGGTGCAACTGTTCCCGGCGTCGAAGACCAAGAACGGCGCCGACATCCGGCTCGCCGTCGATGCGATCGAGGACCTGTATCTCCACGAGGACCTGACCCACGTGGTCATCGCCGCAGGAGACTCCGACTTCGTCCCGCTCGCCCAGCGTGCGCGGCGTCTCGGCCGCATCGTGCTCGGCGTCGGTGTGGCTGGCAGCATCAGCAAAACCTTGGCGAGTGCTTGCGACGTCTACGTTGACTACGACGAGCTGCTCGATGATCGACACGCGCTGGAACTGGTGGCGGACACTGAGGGCTCAACGCCGGAGGGCGGCGCCGCGACGCCCCCGCCGAAGGCGGCTCAGGCACGGAAGGCTGCCGCGACGCAGAAGGCCGCGGGTTCGTCGCCGCGACGCGCCTACCCGCTGCTCGTGGAGGCGATGCGCGGCTTGGCGGCTCAGGACTCCCAGGCCGAGTGGTACGCGCTCAGTGCTTTGAAGAACCAGGTGCTGAGGATCTACCCCGCGTTCAAGGAGTCGGACTACGACGCCGCGAGCTTCGGCAAGCTGCTCAGCCGCTACGGCGGGCACATCGAGGTCAAGGACAATCGAGCCAGGCTGCGCTGATCTCAGCGCTGCTTGGCATCCGACTCGTTGCGGGCGTTGGCGAGAACGGCTGCCGCCATGCCGGAGGCGGCCGCGCGGGTCTTGTCCTCAGCGGTCGGCCACAGGTGGGCGTACGTGCTCAGCGTTGTCATGGCCTATGAGTGACCCATGGCTCTCTGAACGGTGACCACGTCGCACCCGGCGGCGATGAGTCCGCTGGCGAAGTAGTGGCGCAACTCGTGGAGCTTGAAGGTGACGCCAGCGTCGGCGCGGGTTGAGCGCCAGCGGTAGTCGACGAGGTTGTCGTGCCAGGGCCGGTCGCCCTCGGAGAACAACCACCGAGTCGGATCGCCGGTCGGGGTGTGCAGGCAGACGTCCTCGGACAGGAGTTCGATCAGCTCGTCGGGCAGGTAGATCGTCCGTTCGGACTCGTACTCCGGTCGATACCCACGGAAGAGCGCCTCCTCGTCGCCCCCGGATAGCGCCTGATAGGTGGCGAAGTAGATTTCACGACTGCGATCAGCTGCGCCCGCCACCCGGCGCAGCGGCCCCTCGCCGAAAGCGGTGCTGAAGTCCTTGCGCTTTGGCGCGTCGATCAGCTCTTCGCGATCAGCGAGGTAGAGCACGCGGTAGTTGCGGTCGGGTGTCACTCGCCGCGCGTGCTCGCGGAGCATGTGCACGATCTGCATCGCGATGAACGTCTTGCGCGTCCCGGTCGCCATGAGGAGAAGCACGCGACTCTCTCCGCGCGCCATCGCGGCCAGCGTCCGGCGGATGGCCACCGCCTGGTACCACCGTGGCTCTTGGACGTCGCCACTGGCCAGTCGCTTGCGTCGGTTGTAGCCACCCGCAAGAAGCAACGCCCGCTCTGTGTCGAGGCCATGCAACACGGCATTACCGGCTCCACGCCTCCGCCGGTCCGGCAAAGCCCTCCACCACCCGCTCCCGACCCGAGACCATGTCGCGCTCGATGATCTCCGTCCCATTGCTGGCGTAGGCCAGGGGCACGTCAAGTTGCTGGGCATATCGGACCACCTGCTGGAGACCGTCCGAGGCCTGGCGATGGGCACGCTTTGTCTCCACCACCGCGACAGGCGCCTGATCGACCTCCAGCACGTAGTCGACAAATCCGTCACCGAGCTGACGGCTCGCGCCACCGACCGAGATGATGCGTGCCTCCCTGACCGGCGCCTGCTCACGCACAGCGTCGCCGTTCCACCCCGCACGGACCAAGGCAGGAAGGATCACGTCCCGACATGTGTCCTTCTCCAGCGGCCCGCCCGACATGTGCCAATCTATGGGCGGGGTCAAGAATTCTCTCGCTGCTGTGGGTCCGTTCCTGCGTCAGCCGGAGCCGCCGATGTCGACCTCGTAGGCCTCATAGATCAGGTCCGACCCCCGCTGCCGGTGCTTGACCAGCCGCTGCAGCAGGGCGGTCACCTCGTCGCGGTGGGCCCCGAGGTCGGCGCGCGAGATGCCGTCGTCCCGCGCCTGCAGCAGTCGCTCGACCTCCGCGACCAGCCAGGCATGGTCGGCGAGCTGCGCCTCGATCCCCGACGCCAAGCGGGGAGCGGCAGCCGCGAGGTCGGCATACAGACCGCCCTCGCACTCGGTGAGCTCCACGTGCTCGCCGACGTCATGGGCGACCTCGGTGAGCGCGGCCCGCACCCGGCGCCCCCACACGGCGAGCCCCAGCGGCAGGGCGAGTGCGTCCTCGAGCGCCCGCATCGACTCCCCCAGCTCCGCGCGCTGGGCACGCACCTGCGCGAGGTGCTGGGTGAAGGTCTGGTCCATGGCGCCTCCCCGGGTGAGCCTCCATGGTGGCCGAGTTCGGGCCGGAGCGCGACCCCTGCCTAGGCTGGGTCCCGTGAGCCGGCGCAGCCCCGGGTGGGTCCCCAACCAGCACGGAGCCTGGGCGATGCTCGCCACCCCGCTGCTCGTGGGGATGCTCGCAGCCCGGCCAGTCTGGGCGCACCTGCTGCTCGGGGCGTTCTGGTTCGTGGGGTACTTCGCCTTCTTCGCGGCCGGGTTGTGGCTCAAGGCCCCGCCGCGCCGCCGCCCCCGAGTGGTCCGCCCCATGGCCACGTATGCCGTGGGCTCGGCTCTGCTGGGCGGCCTCACCCTCGCGGTGGCGCCGGGGTTGATCCGGTGGGTGCCGCTGTTCGTGGTGCCGATGGCGATCGGTCTGTGGTCGAGCTGGAAGCGGGACGAGCGCAGCCTGCTCAGCGGCATCGCGACGACGGCGGGGTCCTGCCTGATGACGCTCGTCGCGTATGACCTCGGGGGTGGGCGCGACTGGGAGCGTGCGTGGATCCTTGCGGGGGTGCTCGCGGCGTACTTCGTCGGCACCGTGCTCTATGTCAAGACGATGATCCGCGAACGCGACGAACCGGCATACCACTGGCTCTCGATGCTCTTCCACGCGTTCGCGGCCGTGGCGATGGTGCCGGTGAGCGGTGCCCTGGTGCTCGTGTTCGCCGCGCTCGCGGTGCGGGCGGGGATCATGCCGGCGTTCCGGGCGAGCCCGAAGGCGGTCGGGATCGGCGAGATCGCCGCGACCGTGGCCGTGGCCCTGACCGCCCTGGCCGTGACGGGCACCTGAGCACATGCCTGCCCCCGACGACTCCACCCCCTCCCCCACCACCCCCTCACCCACCCCCGATTCGAGGTATAACCGCCCGGATGGCCCGGCGGTTTTACCTCGAATCGGGGGTGGGGACGAGATCGAGGAGCTGCCGCTGGCGCTGGGGCCCGAGCTCGTCGACGCCCTCCCTCGGCTGGCCGCCGCCCTCACCGGCACGGCACCGATCCACCCTGTCGCAGCCAACCAGCCCAGCGCACCCATCCACCCCGTCGCGCCGATCCACCCTGTCGCAGCCAACGAGCCCAGCGCACCCATCCACCCCGTCGCGCCGATCCAACCTGTCGCTTCCACCCACCCCGTCGCGCCCGCCGCAAGCGTCGACACGACATCCCTCGCGCCCTCCTCCAGTCGAGTGGGCACGTCTTGTCGCCTCGAGACCTCCGCACACGACAACGAGTGCCCTCTCGACGGGGGCCAGGAGGCGGAGGGGGCGCGCGCCTCAACCGCGGAGGAGCTGAGCGCAAGCATCCCCGAGGACCTGGCGGTGGTCATCGGGACGTCGGGGTCGACCGGCGCCCCCAAGCTGGCCCTGCTCTCCGCCCGCGCCCTCGCCACCAGCATCGGGGCCACCCACCGCCACCTCGGCGGCCCCGGCCAGTGGCTGCTCGCCATCCCGCCCCACCACATCGCCGGGCTCCAGGTGCTCCTGCGCGGCCTGGTCGCCGGCACCCGCACCGTCCTCGGCCCGACGCGCTTCGACCCAACCGGCTTCGCCGCAGCCACCCGACTCCTCGACCCCGGTGAGCGGCACTACACCTCGCTCGTCCCGACCCAGGTCGCCCGGCTGCTCGACCACCCCGACGGACCCGAGGCCCTGCGCGCCTTCGACGCAGTCCTCGTCGGCGGCGCCGCCCTCCCCGAACACCTGCGCGCACGCGCCGACCGCGAGGGCGTCGTCCTCGTCGCGACCTACGGCATGTCCGAGACCGCGGGTGGGTGCGTCTACGACGGACAACCCCTCGAGCACACGAGCATCCGCCTCGACGACGAGGGCCGGATCCACCTCGGCGGCGACACCCTCGCCCACGGATACCTCGGCGACCCCACCCGCACCTCCGCCGTCTTCAGCACCGACGCCGACGGCCGACGTTGGTTCCGCACCGACGACCACGGCGAGTTCCTGCCCGACGCGCGGCTCCACGTCACCGGTCGCCTCGACGACCTCATCAACACCGGCGGTCTCAAGGTCGCGCCTCGCCTCGTCGAGGACGCGATCCTCGCCCATGTGCCGCACGCCGCGCTGGCCTGCGTCGTCGGCCTCCCCGACGAGGAGTGGGGCCAGGTCGTCGCCGCCCTGATCGTCCCCCGCGAGCCCCGCGACCACCGCGACCCCGCCACCACGCTCGAGGTGGGCGACGTGCGCGCCCAGCTCCGCGGCATACTCCCCGACCACGCCCTGCCCAAGCGCGTGGTGACGGCGCCGGCCATCCCCGAGCGCGGGCCCGGCAAGCCCGACCGGCGGGCCGTCGCCGATTTGCTCACGCGCGGATAATGGAGGTGTGCTCCGCGTCCTGCCCTTCGTCCTCGGGCTCGCGCTGTCGATCTACGCCGTGATCGACTGCGTGCGCACCGAGGAGTCGCTGGTGCGTGGGCTGCCCAAGCTCGTCTGGGTGTTCGTGATCCTGCTCTTCCCGTTCGCGGGCTCGGTCGCCTGGCTCGTCGCCGGCCGTCCGCCACGGGCACGGCCGATCACCCCGCCCCGGCCGCGCGGACCCGACGACGACCCGGACTTCCTCCGGCGGCTCTGACCGCCTCCCTCCCCATCGATTGCATCGAGAGTTCACGACACCATGGCCACACTGAACCAGTGGGTTGCCGGCGCGCGCCCACGCACCCTCCCGGCTGCCGTCGCGCCGGTCCTCGTCGGCACCGCTGCCGCCGGCGTCGGCGGCCGGCACGTCATCGGGTATGCCGTCCTCGCCCTGGCCATCGCGCTCGCCCTGCAGGTCGGCGTCAACTACGCCAACGACTACTCCGACGGGGTCCGCGGCACCGACGCCGAGCGGGTCGGCCCGGTGCGGCTCGTCGGACAGGGTCTGGCCCAGCCGGCCAACGTCAAGCTCGCGGCGTTCGCCGCCTTCGGGTTCGCGGCCCTGGCCGGGTTGGCGCTCGTCGGCCTCTCCGGTGCCTGGTGGCTTCTCCCGATCGGCGTGCTGTGCGTCATCGCGGCGTGGAAGTACACCGGCGGCGACTCCCCCTATGGCTACCGCGGGCTCGGCGAGGTCTTCGTCTTCGTCTTCTTCGGCCTCGTCGCGACCCTGGGCACGCAGTACAGCCAGCTGCTCTCGCTGACCTGGTTCGGCCTGCTCGGCGCGGTCGGGGTGGGTGCGATCGCCTCGGCGATCCTCGTCGCGAACAACCTGCGCGACATCCCCACCGACGAGGTCGCCGGCAAGCGCACGCTGGCGGTCCGCCTCGGCGACGCCGGCACGCGCCGGCTGTGGCTAGGCCTGATCGTGGTGTCGGTCCTGTGCTGCGTGGCGATGGTCGCCTTCGCGCCGTGGGCCCTGGCCGGGCTGCTCGCCCTGCCGCTCGCGTGGCCGGCGGCGCGCGCGATCACCGGCGGGGCCACCGGGCGTGACCTCGTGCCCGCCCTGGGCGCGACCGGCCTCTACGAGATCGGGTATGCCGTCCTCATCACCGTGGGCGTGATCGTCGGCTCCCTGGTGGGCTGAGCGATTCGAGGGGTCACGAAACGCCCGGGATCCTCGGTTTCCCGGGCGTTTCGTGACTCCTCGACCGGCCCTCGACCGGGCCTCGACAGGGCCCCGGCCACTCGGCGGCGAGCCACCGCGCACGAGGCGGCTCAGCGGTAGGTCGGGTGCCCCTCGTCCTCGGCGTCCTCGGCCGCCTCGTCCCCATGCAGGTGCTGCTTGCGCTCGGCCCGCTCCTGCAGCTTGTCGGCGATCTGCCGGCTGTAGTCCTCACGGAATCGCCGCAGCGCGAAGTACGAGATCACCATCGAGGCGATCGCCGCCACGAGCACCAGCGGGATGAGGTTCTCCTGGCCCCGCAGGCCGGCCAGCCAGCCGACGAGCAGGCAGCCGAAGAAGACGAGGGTGCGGAGCAGGGTGTAGCGGAGCATGGCTGATCAGAGTCCTGAGTACGAGTGCTGGCCGACGAAGAAGACGTTGACGATGCCGTAGTTGACGATGATGCAGGCGAAGCCGGCGAGCGCGATCATGGCCGCGTTCTGCCGGCGCCAGCCGCTCGTCACCCGCGCGTGGAGGTAGGCGGCGTAGACGACCCAGATGACGAAGGACCAGACCTCCTTGGGGTCCCAGTTCCAGTAGCTCCCCCACGCCTGCCGCGCCCAGATCGCGCCCGCGATGACGGTGAAGGTCCACAGCGGGAAGGCGATGACGTGCAGGCCGTAGGCGAGCTTCTCGAGCTGACGCGCCGCGGGCAGGCGGTTCATGAAGGACCGCGTCGTGCCGCCCTCGACCCGGTCCTGCCAGAGGTAGAGCCCGTTGATCGCCGCGCCGATGCCGAAGAGGGCCATCGCGATCGTCGCGATCGTGACGTGGATGACGAGCCAGTAGCTCTTGAGCGAGGGCATCAGCTCGGCGGCGTCGACGTACCAGACGGTGACGGCCATGCCGAGGGTGATGAGCACCGGCCCGGTGATGAAGACGCCGAGCCAGCGCAGGTCCCGCCGCAGCGACCACCCGGTGTAGGCGAGCATGACGAACATCGCCCCGGTGATGGCGAACTCGAACATGTTGCCCAGCGGCATGCGGTGGACCTCGAGCCCGCGCAGCACGACCGCGGCGGTGAGGAGCAGCGTGCCCAGGATCGACAGCGCACCGGCGATACCAGCGGCCTTGCGGGCGCGCAGCGGCTCCTCGTCGTGGGCCTCGGTGGAGGCGTCGCCGACCTCGTATGCCGGGTGCTCGCCTCCCGCCGTCGGCCCACCACCCACGGGGGCGAGCTCGCGCTGGCGCTCGGCCGCGTGGGCCGCCTGGGCGGCCTTGAGGTCCTTGGCCTCGGAACGGGCCGGCAGCAACCAGGCGAGGTGGGCGGCATACGCCAGCATGGCGAGGGTGAGCACACCCATGGCGCTGTAGAGGCTGGCCATCGACAGCTGGGCGAGTGCGAGGTCACTCATCGGTGGTCCTTCGATCCTTCGGTCGTGCGGCGCTCGGGCCGGTGGAGGTCCGGGGGTGGACCCGCTCGGCGAGGTCGGTGAGGACCTCGCCCATGCCTTCGTCGTCGTCCTTGGCCAGGCCGCCGACACGCACCAGCGTACGTGGGGAACCGTCCGGGCCGGGCTGCGCCTCGGACACCCGCACGAAGACCCGGCGACGGCGGACGGTGAGCATGGCGATGAGGCCGGCGAGCGCGAGCAGGGCGGCGGCGAGGGTCAACGACTTGCCCGGGTCGGTCCGGATCGACAGGCCGGCCCACCGGTCGACGCCGTCGAAGGTGATCGAGCCGCGCCCACCCGGCAGCTCCATCGTCTGGCCCTTCTTGATCCACAGCCGCAGCGGGTCGCTCGTCCCCTCCTGGGTGAGCTGGGTGAGGTGGCTGGTGTCGAGGGAGTAGACCGACTGGGGCGCGCCGTCCGGGAAGAGCTCCCCCTCGAAGACGGTCAGGGCGAGGTAGGGGTCGAGCGGCTGCGGGAAGATCGAGGTCGGCCCGTGAGAGGTGATCGTGCCGGTGGGGAGGAAGAGCCCGGCGAAGCCCAGGTCCTTCGGCGTCGCCCCGGGGACCTTGACCGCGCCGACCGACTTGTAGTTGTTGTCCTGCGCGAGGAAGGGGGTCGCGTCGGAGTAGATGACGGTCCCGGTCGCGTCCCGGACGGTGATGTGCGGAGCGTAGCCGTTGCCGAGGAGGAAGACCGTGCCGTCCGTCGTCTCGAGCGGGTGGTTGACCTTGATCGTCTCCAACGTCGCCGCACCCCCGGGATCCCTGGCGTAGTCGACGTGCGCGGTGAAGTCGCGCGGCATGCCCAGCTGGCCCTTGACCGCCGGGTCGTCCTCGAAGACGGCGTCCAACCGCGTCAGGGTCACGGTCCACGGGGTGAGGTCGTTGACGTCGACGCTGGGGCCCGGCGCGAAGGTGTCGTAGCGGGAGATGGTGTTGGCGAAGGTCTTGCCCTCGGGCAGGATCACGTCGCCCTTCCAGCCGAAGACATGGCCCCAGCCGACGCCCACGATGATGCCGATGAGGGCGAGGTGGAAGAGCAGGTTGCCGGTCTCCTTGAGGTAGCCCTTCTCCGCGGAGACACTCGACTCGTCGTGGCTGTCGACGCGGAACCGGCTGCGGCGCAACGCTGCCCGCCACTGCTCGAGCACCTGGTCCGGGCTGCCGTCGACGGTCACGACGTGGGCCGCGCCGAGGCGGTCCGGGTGCTTGGGCGCGCGGGGGGGCCGGGTCCGCAGGGCCTTCCAGTGCACCTTCGCCCGCGGCAGGACGCACCCGACGAGGGAGACGAAGAGCAGGAGGTAGATCGCGGCGAACCACGGTGAGGCGTACACCTCGAAGAAGCCGAGCCGGTCCAGGACCTTGCCCGCGGTCGGGTGGTCGGCGATCCACTGCGCGGTGCGGGTGGCGTTGATCGAGCGCTGCGGGAAGGTCGACCCGGGCACGGCCGCGATCGCGAGCAGGAGCAGCAGCAGCAGCGCCGTCCGCATGCTCGTGAGCTGGCGCCACATCCACCGGAGCCACCCGAGGAGCCCGAGCTGCGGCTGGGTCACCTCGCTCACAGCGGCACCTCGAATCCGTTGACCAGGTTGACCATGAGCCAGTTGTTGAGGACCTTCCACACCCCGGTCAGCAGCAGCAACCCGATGACGATGAGCAGCCCTCCGCCGAAGGCCTGGATCGTGCGCCGGTGCCGCGCCAGCCAGCGCTGGACCGGCCCGAACCGCTCCGCCGCGGCCGCCGCGAGCACGAAGGGCAGGCCCAGGCCGAGGCAGTATGCCGCGGTCAGGGCCAGTCCGCGGCCGGCGGAGCCGCTCGCGGACCCCCCGTCGGTCGCCGTCGCCATGATGAGGACGGTGCCGAGCGTCGGACCGATGCAGGGGGCCCAGCCCAGCGCGAAGACCCCGCCGAGGAGCGGTGCCCCGAGGAGCCCGGCCCGGGGGCGCCAGTGCAGGCGGGCCTCGCGCTGCGCTCCGAGGCGGCGGCCCGCACCGAGGAAGACCAGGCCCATGAGGATGACGAGGATCCCGCCGATGCGCATGAGCAGGTCGCGCTCGTCGACCAGGACGCGCCCGATCGAGGTGACGAAGAGCGCCCCGAGGATGAAGACGAGGGAGAAGCCGAGGACGAAGAGGAGGGCGCCGAGGACCAGCCGGGGCCTGGAGCGTTCGGCCAGGGGTTCTCCCGAGAGGCCGGTGACGTAGCCGAGGTAGCCGGGCACGAGCGGCAGCACGCAGGGGCTGGCGAAGGAGACCAGTCCGGCGAGGGCGGCGAGCCCGAGCGCCAGTGGCAGGGCACCGGTGAGCACGGACTCCTCGGTGCCGAGGACGAGGACTGCGCTCACGTCTGCGCCAGGACGTCGTCGATGAGCCCGGTCAATGTCGCCTCGGTCGTGGCCCCGGCGACCCGGGCGGCGATCCGTCCCTGCTGGTCCAGGACGAGGGTGGTCGGCACCGACGGGGCCTTGCCCTGGAGCTTGAGGATGAGCACACCGGACTCGTCGACCAGGCTCGGGAAGGTGACACCGGCCTTGGTCGCGAAGGCCTGGGCCGACGCCGTGTTGTCGCGGAAGTTGATCCCGACGAACTGCACCGGCTGCCCCGCCTGCTGCGCGGCCTTCCAGACCGCCTCCAGGTGGGGCGCCTCGGCGATGCAGGGCGCGCACCACGAGGCCCACACGTTGACGACGGTCACGGTCTTGCCGTCCGTCGGTGAGCTCCAGGTCCCGCCATCGATCGTCGGCCCGTCGAGGGCGATCGGCGCCTTCCGCTTCTCGCTCGGGATCGTCTCGATCGAGCCGTCCCCGGAGACATAGCCCTTCTGGTCACCGGACTTCGCCTGCTCGGCGATCGAGTTGGCGTCGGCACTGCACCCGGCCACCGCCCCGGTGAGGGCGAGAGCGGCGGCCGCGCACACGGCATACCGGAGGAAGGGACGACGACGGGAACGCACGATCAGGCACCGGCCCCCGGCTGGGCCTGCGGGAGGAGGGAGGCGGCCGGCTCGCTGTAGCTCACCGAGAGCAGGTCGTCGCCCACCCAGGTGAGCGAGGTGAGGCTGGCGAGGGTGCACTCGCGCTTGCGCGGGTCGTGGAGGAAGCGGCGGCCTTCGTAGGCGCAGCGGACGGTCCAGATCGGCGCCTGGTGGGAGACGATGACCGCCTCGTGGCCGCGGGCGAGGTCCCGGGCGTCGTCGATGGCGGCCTTCATCCGGGCGGCGAGCTCGACATAGGGCTCGCCCCAGCTGGGGCGGAACGGGTTCCACGCCTTGACGAGGAGATTGGGGTGCTTGAGCAGTCCCTTGCCGCCGGCGACGGGCAGGCCCTCGAAGACGTTCGCGGCCTCGATGGCGCGCTCGTCGAGGGACACCGGGAGGCGGTGCATCTCGGCGACCGGCGCGGCCGTCTCGCGGGCCCGCTCGAGCGGGCTGGAGATGACGTGCGTGACGTCGTGGTCGGCCAGGTGCGTGGCGGCGAGGAGCGCCATCTGCCGGCCGAGGGCCGAGAGGTGGTAGTTCGGGAGCCGGCCGTAGAGGATCCGGTCGGGGTTGTGGACCTCGCCGTGGCGCAGCAGGTGCACGACCGTGCGCGGGGCGTTGGGGTCACTCATGCCCGGCATTGTCGCAAAGGAGTCTGGGTGCGAGGCCAAGGGTCCCCGGGGGTGTCAGGAAGCGGCTGCGGCGGCCCTGGCGGCGGCGGGGAGGGCGTCGGCGATGACCTGGAGGGCTTCCTCGTCGTGCGACCCGGAGACGAACCACGCCTCGAAGGCCGACGGGGGCAGGTGCACGCCCTGGTCGAGCATCGAGTGGAAGAACCGCCCGAAGGCGGCGGTGTCCTGGTCGCGGGCCTGGTCGTAGTTGGTGACGGCGTCCTCGCGGAAGAAGATCGAGAACATCGACCCGGCCCACTGCACGGTGTGCGCGACGCCCTCGGAGGAGAGCGCAGCCGAGGCGGCATCGGCGATGGCCGAGGCGGTGGACTGCAGGCGCGGGTAGAGGTCGTCAGTGCACCCCCGCAGGGTCGCCAGTCCGGCAGCGGTGGCCACCGGGTTCCCCGAGAGCGTTCCCGCCTGGTAGACCGGGCCCTCCGGTGCGAGCCGGGCCATGACGTCGGCGCGACCACCGAAGGCCGCCGCCGGGAAGCCGCCACCCATGACCTTGCCGAAGGTGAACAGGTCCGGGGCGCCCGCGGCATAGGGACCTTCGAGCCCGTACCACCCGGCCTTCGAGCACCGGAAGCCGGTCATCACCTCGTCCGAGACGAGCAGCGCGCCGTGCGCGGCCGTGATCCGACGCAGGCCCTCGGTGAAGCCGGGGGCGGGCGGGACCACGCCCATGTTGCCCGGCGCCGCCTCGGTGATGACCGCGGCGATCTCCGACCCGCGCGCGGCGAACACCTCCTCGACCGCGGCGAGGTCGTTGTAGGGCAGCACGATCGTTTCGGCCGTCATCTCGGCCGGCACGCCCGCGGAGTCCGGCAGGGCGAAGGTCGCGACGCCGGAGCCGGCCGCGGCCAGGAGGGCGTCGACGTGCCCGTGGTAGCAGCCGGCGAACTTCACGATGACCGAGCGCCCGGTGAAGCCCCGCGCGAGCCGGATCGCCGACATCGTCGCCTCGGTGCCGCTCGAGACCAGCCGCACCTGCTCGACCGGCTCGACCCGAGCCACGATCTCCTCCGCCAGCAGCACCTCGTTCTCACTCGGCGTGCCGAACGAAAAGCCCTGTGCCGCAGCCTTTTCCACTGCCTCAAGGACATCAGCCCGGGCGTGCCCGAGGATCATCGGGCCCCACGAGCAGAGCAGGTCGACATAGCGGTTGCCGTCGGCGTCGAACAACCATGGCCCCTGCGCGGACCGGACGAAGCGCGGCGCCCCACCTACGGCTCGGAAGGCCCGCACCGGGCTGTTCACCCCGCCGGGGATGACGGCGCGGGCGCGCTCGAGCAGGGCCTCGGAGGCAGTGGTGGTCAGGGCGTTCGCAGCGGTGTCGGGCACGCCCTCGAGTCTACGAGCGGGTCCACGCCACCGAGGGCACGCGCCTCAGTGGGCGTCGGTCTCCTCGGCCCCGGCGAGCGGGTTCGCGTCCCGCACCGACTGCATCGCGTCGCCGAGCGCGATGAACTGCTCCGGCGTCAGCGGGTCGATGAGGTGGCGCCGCACGCTCTCGACGTGGATGCGTGCCAGGCCCTCGACCTTGGCCCGACCGGCGGGCGTCAGGCAGAGGACCACGCCCCGCCCGTCGTCGGGCGCCGGCTCACGCAGCACCCAGCCGCGCTTCTCCAGGCGCGCCGCCGTGTGCGTCACCCGGCTGCGCGACTGGACGATGAAGTCGGCCAGCGCGGACATCCGCTGCCGTCCTCGAGGCGCCTCCGAGAGCATCGAGATGAGTTCGTACTCCGGCAGGCTCACGCCGTGCTCGGCGAGGTCCTTGTCCAGGGCGACGGCCAACTCCCTGCTCCCGCGCAGGTAGGCCCGCCAGGCCTCCTGCTCGGCGGCGGAGAGCCAGCGCGGCTGGTCGGCGGCTCCCATGCCTCAGCTCCTGTCATTCATCGTTCAACCGTGTGCGTCAATTGACGCCATTGAGCCGCCCCGCGACCTCCAGGGCGAAGTACGTGAGGACGATCTGCGCCCCCGCCCGCTTGAGGTGGAGGACGGACTCGTCGACGACGCGGTCCTGGTCGATCCAGCCACGCTCCGCGGCTGCGACGATCTGGGCGTACTCCCCCGAGATCTGGTAGGCCGCGACCGGCACCGTGGACAGCTGTGCCGCGGCGGCGATGATGTCGAGGTGGGGCTGCCCTGGCTTGACCATCACGAGGTCGGCCCCCTCCGCGAGGTCGAGCTCGATCTCGCGGATCGCCTCCGTCGCGTTCGCGGGGTCCTGTTGGTATGCCGCGCGGTCGCCCACCAGCGAGGACTGCACCGCCTCGCGGAAGGGTCCATAGAGGCCGGAGGTGTACTTCGCGGCATACGCCAGGAGCAGGGTGTCGGTGAAGCCGGCGGCGTCGAGCGCGGCGCGCACGTGTCCGACCTGCCCGTCCATCATCCCGGAGAGGCCGAGCACCTCGGCACCGGCGGCGGCCTGCGCGAGGGCCATCGCGGCATACCTCTCGAGGGTCGCGTCGTTGTCGACGCGGCCGTCGGCGGAGAGCACCCCGCAGTGGCCGTGGTCGGTGAACTCGTCCAGGCACAGGTCGGCCATGACGACGATCCGCTCACCGACGGCATCGGCGAGGCGCCGGAGCGCGACGTTGAGGATGCCGCCGGGGTCGTCGGCGCCGGAGCCCCGGGCATCCTTGGCGGTCGGGACGCCGAAGACCATGATCCCGCCGAGCCCGGCGGCCACGGCGCGCTCGGCCTCGGCGACCAGGGAGTCGAGGGTGTGCTGGACGACCCCTGGCATCGAGGAGATCGGCGTCGGCGCCTCGATGCCCTCACGGACGAAGACGGGCAGGACGAGGTCGGCCGGGTGCAGTCGCGTCTGGGCGACGAGCCGGCGCACCGCCGGGGACCGGCGCAGTCGGCGGGGGCGGACGGTCGGGAACATCGCCGGCACCCTCAGGACCGGGCTCGGCGCCGGGAGTCGGCCCGCCGCTGGCTGGGGCGACGCACCGGCTCACCGGCAGCGCGCGCCGCCTCGGCCCGCGCCGCCCCGTGGACGGCGAGGGCGTCGATGAGCTGCTCGGCCGACGGCTGGGGCGCCAGGACGTCGACCCGCAGCCCGAGCTCCTCGGCCGTCTTGGCGGTCTGCGGGCCGATGCAGGCGATGACGGTGCTCGGGTGCGGCTTGCCGGCGATGCCGATGAGGTTGCGCACCGTGGAGCTGGAGGTGAAGACGACGGCGTCGAAGGCGCCTGACTTGATCGCGTCGCGCACCTCCGGGGCCGGAGGGGCCGCCCGGACGGTGCGGTAGGCGGTGACGTCGTCGACCTCCCAACCCATCTCGATCAGGCCCGCGACGAGGGTGTCCGTGGCGATGTCGGCGCGCGGCAGGAGGACGCGGTTGATCGGGTCGAGGACGTCGTCGTAGGGCGGCCAGTCCTCGAGCAGGCCGCGCGCGGACTGCTCACCACTGGGCACCAGGTCCGGGATGAGGCCCCAGTCGCGCAGGGCGGCGGCAGTGACGCCCCCCACGGCCGCGACCTTGAGGCCGGAGAAGGTCCGCGCGTCCAGCCCGAGCGCCTCGAAGCGCTCACGCACGGCCTTGACCGCGTTGACGCTGGTGAAGCCGACCCACTCGTACCTGCCGGTGACCATGCCGGTGATCGCCCGCTCCATCTGTTGCGGGGTGCGCGGCGGCTCGACGTTGATCGTCGGCACGACGGTCGGGACGGCACCGTGGTGGCCCAGTCGGGCCCGGATGCTCGCCGACTGCTCCTGGGTGCGCGGCACGAGGACGTTCCACCCGAAGAGGGGCTTGGTCTCGAACCACGACAGGGCATCGCGCAGGTCCACGGTCGGACCGACGACGGCCAGGAGCGGGACCGGCCGGCCCTCGCCCTTGGCGACCAGGTCGGGGGCCTCCCCCAGCGTGCTGGTGGTCGTCGTCTGGGTGACGAGCGTGCCGTGCGTCGTGAGGGCGACCGGGGTGGCCGGGTCGCGGCCGGCGTCGAGCAGGGCGGTCAGGCTGCGCCTGATCGTCTCGGCGCCGCCCAGCGCGACCGCCGTCGAGCGCGGGTCGAGGACGGTGGGGTCGAGGGCATCGCCGACGCCGAGCACGTGGATGCCCGTAGAGCTGGCCTGGGTCAGGGGTATGCCGGCGTAGGCCGGCACCGCGGTCACGGCACTGACGCCGGGCACGATCTCGAAGGGGATGCCGGCCTTGGCGCAGGCGAGCGCCTCCTCGGCGAGGCCGTTGAAGGTGGCCGGGTCGCCGTCCATGAGGCGCACGACGTGTCCGGCGCGGTGGGCCTTGGCGGTCGAGACGACCAGCTTGGCGTTCGAGGCGTGGGTGAGCGGCTGCCCGTGGTCACCTCGAGCAGCGTCGACGACGGCCGTGCCGGGGCGGCAGTGGCGCTCGACGACCTCCTCCCGCGCGACGAGGTCGAGGATGACCGCGTCGGCCTGGGCGAGGGCCTCGACGGCGCGCAGCGTGAGCAGGCCCGGGTCGCCGGGACCGGCGCCGACGAAGGTCACGGTCGCCGGCGCGAGGGCACGGCGAGAGGTCTTGGCGGTCGTCACAGGTCACGCTCCGTGGCGGTCTTGAGTCGGGTCAGGTCGGGGACGAGGTCGGCAGCGCCGTCCTCGAGGAGCAGGTGGGCCAGGCGCGCACCGAGGCCCACCGGGTCCTCGATCGGGCCGGTGAGGGCGCGTCGGACCTCGCCGGACCCGTCCACGGCGGCGACGACGCCGCGCAGGCTGAGCTCGTCGCCGTCCTCGCCCATCACGACCTCGGCGAGGGCCCCGACGGGGGCGGAGCAGCCGGCCTCCAGGGTCGCCAGGAGGGCGCGCTCGGCGGTCACGCAGGCGCGGGTGTCGGCATCGTCGAGGGGCGCCACGGCAGCGTGGGTCCGGGCGTCGTCGGCGCGGATCTCGACGGCCAGGCACCCCTGACCGGGGGCCGGGAGCACCTGGATCGGGTCGAGCACCTCGGTCACGAGCCCGGCGCGACCGACACGACGCAGGCCGGCGAGGGCGAGGACGACCGCGTCGTTGCCCCCGGGGGCCACCGACGCCAGCCGGGTGTCGACATTGCCGCGCAGGTCGGCGACGACGTGCCCGAGACCGAGGTTGAGCAGCTGCGCGCGCCGGCGCGGCGAGCCGGTGCCGATGACGGCACCAGCCGGCAGCTCACCCAGGGTGAGGCCGTCGCGGGCCACGAGGGCGTCGCGCGGGTCCTCGCGCCGCGGGTGGGCCGCGATGACCAGACCGGGCTGCGGGGCCGTCGGCAGGTCCTTGAGCGAGTGGACGGCGATGTCGATCGCACCGGACAGCAGCGCCTCGCGCAGGGCGGACACGAACACCCCGGTCCCCCCGAGGTGGCGCAGCGGCGTCTGCTGGTCGCGGTCGCCCTCGGAGATCACCGGCACCATCTCGACGTCGTGCCCCAGGTCACGCAGGTCGTCGGCGAGCATGCCGGCCTGGTTCCAGGCGAGCTTGCTCCGGCGGGTCCCGAGCAGGAGCCGGCTCATCGGGCCTCCTCCGTCTCGTGGAGGGCGACCGGCGCGGAGACCAGCTGGACTTCGCGGTGGTCGAGGTCGAAGAGCTCGCTCAGGGCGCGCGCATAGCTCCCACCCTCCCCACGCTCGGCCAGCGCCTTGACCCGCACGGTGGGCGCGTGGAGCAGCTTCTCGACCACCCGGTGGACGGTCTTCTCCACCTCGGCCCGGTCCCCCTCGCTCATGGTCGGCGCCCGATGGGAGAGCCGGGCCAGCTCGGCCCGCACCACCTCGTCGGCGCGGCGACGCAGGGCGCTGACGGTCGGCGCGACCGAGGCGGCCATCCGGGACGTGAGGTACTCGGCGACCTCCGCGGTGACCAGGTCGGCCGCGGCGGTGACCTCTGGCGCCTGGCCGGTCGAGGAGAGCAGCGCACCCAACTCACCCAACCCGAGGAGGGTGATGCCATCGAGGGTGGCCGCCTGCGGATCGATGTCACGGGGCAGGGCGAGGTCGACGAGCACCTGCGCCCGACCCGCCCGCGCCCGGCGCGCGGCCTCGACCGCGGTCAGCGGGAGGACGTGCCCGCGCGCACCGGTGCTCGACAGGACGATGTCGGCGCCCCCGAGGGCCTCGTGGGCCTCGTCCCAGGGCAGCGACTCCGCACCGAGGCGGTCGGCGAGTGACTCGGCCCGCCCCGGTGTGCGGTTGGTGACGACGAGGGACCCGACCCCACGACGGGACACGGTGGTCGCGGCGAGCGCTCCCATGCCGCCGGCGCCGACGACGAGCACGCTGGCATCGCTGAGGTCGCCGAGGGTGCGCTCGGCCGCCTCGAGGGCGGCATCGACGAGGGACTGGCTCACCGAGTCGATCCCGGTCTGGCTGTGGACGCTCTTGCCGACGTGGAGGGCACGCTGGAAGAGGGTGTTCAGCTCGGGCCCGAGGTGGCCATGGCCCTGTGCTCGCCGCAGGGCCAGCCGGAGCTGCCCGAGGATCTGCGCCTCACCGATCGCCATCGACTCGAGCCCGGCCGCGACCTTGAAGGCGTGGACGACTCCCCGCTCCTCGTAGTGCACGTAGAGGTAGGGCTGCAGCACGGCCAGGGGCAGGTCGGTCAGGGTGGTGAACGCGGCCGTCAGGTCGGCGAGGGCGCCGTGGAAGGTGCTGGCGTCGGCATACATCTCGGTGCGGTTGCACGTCGAGAGCAGCATCGCCTCGCGCACGTGCTCGCCCGCGAGGGCGCGGCGCTCGAACTCACTGGCCAGGTCGGCGTCAGCACTGACCTGCGCGAGGAGGTCCATGGGGGCCTTGTGGTGCGACAGGCCCAGGACGAGCAGACTCATGACAGCATCGCTTCGGTGTCGGGGCCCGAGCGCTGCTGGGCCAGGAAGGCAAGGATCTGGAGTTCGGTCGCCAGGTCGACCTTGCGCAGGTCGACCTCCGGCGGGACGGTGAGGACGCTCGGCGCGAAGTTGAGGATCGAGCGCACGCCCGCCGCGACGAGCTGGTCGGCGACGGCCTGGGCGGACTCGGGCGGGGTCGCGATGACGCCGATGGCCAGGCCCTCGTCCCGCACCAGGGCGGGCAGGTCCGCCATGGCGCGCACGGTGTGGCCGGCGGCGCGCAGGCCGACCAGCCGCTCGTCGTAGTCGAGCACCGCGACGACACGGAAGCCGCGCGTCGAGAAACCGCGGTATGCCGCAAGGGCGCGGCCGAGGTTGCCCATCCCGACGATGGCCACGGGCCAGTCACGGGCCAGGCCGAGGACCTCGCTGATCTCGGCCGCCAGGTGGGCGACGTCATAGCCGACGCCACGCACGCCGTAGGAACCGAGCTGCGAGAGGTCCTTGCGGAGCATGGCCGGCGAGACACCGGCCGCACTGGCCAGCTCATCGGAGCTGACCGAGGCGACGCGGGCGTCGACGAGGGCGGTGAGTGCGCGGAGGTAGCCGGGGAGTCGAGCGACCGTGGCGTCGGGCAGACCCCGTCGGCTGGCCGCCTCGGTGCTCACGCGCGTCGATCCTCTCCGCTCGTCCGGCTGGCCGTCCACAGGGTGGGACGGAGCCCGGATGCGGCCACACTACGCACTTGTGAAGGGATGCACAAAGTCGATGGGCACCCCGCGAGACAGCCTTCACATCCGGTGTGGTAAACGACACCCGAGCTCCGGCCCACGGGCTGTCGTCGACGCTTCCGGCGGGGCGGCTCCCCTCAGTCAGAGAGGGCGGCGCGCAGCTGGTCCGGGGTGACCCGCCACTGGGCGATGACCGCGTCGTCGACGAGGACGACCGGGATCAGCTCGGCATAGGCGGCGAGGGCTTGAGGGTCGCCATCCACGGACCGGACCTCGAGGGCCTCGCTGAGCTCACGGCATACGGCCTCGACGACCGCGATCGCCTCGGTGCAGAGGTGGCAGCCGGCCCGCGACCAGACGACCACCCGGGGGGCGCCCACCTCGAGGCTCAGAAGAAGACCGACTTGCGCTGCATGAGGAGCGCATAGAGGGTCTGCTGGATCGTCTCGCGGACCTGGTCGGTGAGGTCGAACACGAGCATCGGGTCCTCGTCGGCGCGCGGGCCGTAGCCGTCGGTCGGGATCGGGGCCCCGAACTCGATGATCCACTTGCTCGGCAGCGGGATCAGCCCGAGCGGCCCGAGCCACGGGAAGGTCGGCGTGATCGGGGCGTACGGCAGGCCGAACAGGCGGGCGACGGTCGTCATGTTGCCGATGATCGGGGCGATCTCCTCGGCCCCCACGATCGACGTCGGGATGATCGGCACGCCGGCCTTGAGCGCCGCCGAGACGAAGCCACCGCGGCCGAAGCGCTGGAGCTTGTAGCGCTCGGAGAAGGGCTTGCCCACGCCCTTGAAGCCCTCGGGGAAGACCCCGACGAGCTCACCCTTGGCGAAGAGTCGCTCGGCGTCGCTGTTGGTGGCGAGCGTGGAGCCGGTGCGACGGGCGTAGGGGCCGAGGAAGGGCGTCTGGAAGACCAGGTCGGCGCCGAGGGCGCGCATCACGCGGTGCTGGGGGTGCTCGTCGTGCACGGCGACCTGGGTCATCACCGAGTCGATGGCGATCGTGCCGGAGTGGTTGGCCACGATGAGTGCACCGCCCTCGGCCGGGATGTTCTCGATGCCGCGCACCTCGACGCGGAACCAGTTGCGGTAGATCGGTCGCAGCAGCGGCAGGACGACGTGCTCGGTGAAGTGGGCGTCGTAGCCGAACTCGTCGACCTCGTAGTTGCCCTCGACCCGGCGCCGGACGTAGGCGATGGCGGCGGCGAGCTTGCTCTCGATCTCCTCGGGTGACATGCCTGCGGCCTCGGCGGCGAAGCGCACGGCCGTGATGGCGCCCTGGACGAGGTCGGCGACATTGGGCACCGGCACGGGGGTGGACCGCGCCGAGGGGACGCGCGTGGGATCGATCACCGAGGCGGGCGCCGGCGCCGAAGACCCGGCTGGCCCGGCTGCTCCAGCTGACCCGGCGGCTGCTGCGCGGGCGCCCCCGGCCGGCGGTGGGGCCACGCGGAGCCTTCGGGCGGCCGCGTCGTCCGCGGCCCGCTTGGCCCGTGGGCTCTGGCGGGGCACGCGACGCTCGCCGGACAGGCGCGCCACCTTGGGTCGCGGAGCCGACATGATCGTCGGGCGCGGCCGGTGCCTGGACTGCTCGAGCACCGGCGCGGCGTCGGAGCTCGGCGTGGCGGTGGTGGGGGCGCCGGTGGTGGGCACAGCAGCCTTCGCGGCGGTCGGCTTGCTCGCGGCGCGCTTGGTCGGGGTCGCCTTCCGGGCCGGAGTCTTCGCGGTGGTCGCCTTGTTCACGGTGGACTTGGTGGCCGCTGGCTTGCTGGCGCGGGCCGTGCTCGCCGTCGCCTTCTTCGCCGTGGATCGCGTCGGCACGGCTTCCTTCGCGGGCTTGGTCACGGCTGCCTTCGCCGGCTTCGTCACGGCTGCCTTCGCCGGCGAGGTCCGCGCGGGCGCTGCCGTCTCGGCGTCGAGCTGGCCGGACAGCAGCGGAGTGCTCCGCCGCTTGGCGCGTTCCCCTCCGGCGCGCGCCGCCCCGAGGGCCAGTGCACTGCGGGGTCGTGAAGCCGTGGCCATCAGTGGTCCCTCCTCGTCCAGGCGGTCACCTGGTCCACGCTGCGAGTCGTCACGTCGATGAACTCCCCGACGGCCGAGCCCACCGCCGAGCCGACGCTGCCGACCGCTCCGGCGACAGCGGCATCGATCCCACTGGCCGCCGGCAGCACGGGCGAGAGCGACCGGGCGAAGTCGGCGAAGGCGGTGCGTGAGGTGAAGGCCGGCTCGAAGCCGAAGCGCTCCCGCATGAGCGTGGTGTCGATGCCTCGCCCGTAGGCGAGCAGGTCGAGCTGGTCGGGTGAGAAGTCGGTGAGCCCCAGCCGCTTCGTGACCGTCGAGATCGGCCCGGCCGCAGCCTTGGGGATGAGGACGAAGGGCCGCTTGGTGAGGGCGACCGCCTGGAACACGGTGAGCACGCCGTCACCGGCGAGGTTGACCACGCCGGTGGTGTCGCCGAGCGTGGCCTGCACGGTCGCCGCGACGGCGTCCTGCTCGTGCATGAACTGCAGGCGCGCGTCGAAGCCCATCGGCACCGGGATGACCGGCAGGCTGAAGTAGTCGGTGACCGCCGTCCGGATCCGCGGCCCCACCACGTTGGCGAACCGCAGCGTGAGGATCTCCACGTCGGGCCGGCGCCGCGCGAACCCACGCACGTAGCCCTCGACCTCGATCGAGTCCTTGCCGTACCCCGAGCTCGGGATCCGCTTGGCGGCCATGTCCTCGGTGAACATCGCCGGGTCGCGCGGGGTCGCGCCATAGACGGCGGAGGTGCTCTTGACGACGAGCCGGCGCACCGAGGCCGACTTCTGGCAGGCCCCGAGGAGCTGCATCGTCCCGATGACGTTGATCTCCTTCTGCGGAGCCCGTCCACCGGCGAGCGTCGGTGTCGCGATGACGTTCATATGGACGACCGTGTCGACCTCGGCGTCGTCGAGGATCCGGCCGATCATCGGGTTGCGGATGTCCGCGCGCACGAACTCGGCCGAGCCGATCGAGTGCGGTGGCGGGATGACGTCGACGCCGACGACCCGATCCACCGACGGGTCCGCCGCCAGGGCGCGCGCGGCGAGCCCACCGAGGTGTCGCGAGACACCGGTGACGAGCACGGTTCGTGCCACGGGCACTCCTTGGGTTGGTCCGAGTCGGCGGGTGTGGATCGGGTGGGTCGACCCTAGCCGCGCGAGCCCGGGGCGAGGCCGACCGCGCGACCCACGTCACCGCGACGAAGGCCCCCGACGCATGCAGCGCAGGGGGCCCGTCATCAGCGAGCGGCGGGGGCCGCCGCGCTCACTTCTTGTTGCGACGCTGGTGACGCGTCTTGCGCAGCAGCTTGCGGTGCTTCTTCTTCGCCATCCGCTTGCGGCGCTTCTTGATCACTGAGCCCATGAATGTTCCTTGTCGTGCTTCGAGGTGTCGTCCGCGTTCCATCCAACCGCCGAGCGCGCGGGAGCGGACGACGTCGGCTGCCAAGACTACCGACACCCCCGTTCCGCTCCCAAACGCGCGTCCCCACCGGGGCCGCCACCTCACCCCGTATGCCGCCCGCCAACCCTCACGGGGCCCCCTTGCCCGGCCCGTGCCGCCCCACTCGAGTGGGCGCTTGTTGTCGCCTCGGCGCGCCCGGACCCGACCACAGGTGCCCACTCGATGGAGGGAAGGCACCTGGATCCCGCTCTCCTGGATCGAGAGGTCACTTGTGGCCGCTAGGCGGCCCGTGAAAGCGGCACAAAGTGACCTCTCGACGGCGGGCGTCCAATCGACGGGGGGCAGCGACCGGGCGTCGGGCTGGCGGGAGGGGCTGCCGACAGCCGGGCGTCGGGAGGTGCTGCCGACCGCCGAGGGCCAGGGCACGGCATACGGGCACCACCGGGTGCGACAACGAGTGGCGAGCACACGGCATACGAGACCGACGTCCCCCGACGACGACGCGGGGCGAGTCCGCACTGGACTCGCCCCGCGTCAGGCTGCTTCGCGCCCGTTCACGCCGTGTCGACGAAGGAGGAGCGCAAGTACTTGTGCACCTCGTCCTCCGGCACCCGGAAGGACCGGCCGACGCGGATGGCCGGGAGCTCCCCGGCGTGCACCATGCGGTAGACGGTCATCTTCGACACGCGCATGATCGAGGCGACCTCCGCGACGGTGAGGAACTGGACCTCACCGAGCTGACGCTCCGACATCGCTACCTCGATCTTCTGCCTGCGCGCAGGGCCGACTTCCCCGTCGGCCGCCGTCTACGCGCGTGCAGACGCAACCATAGGGGCAGATGTGACCAATGGGAAGTCGAGGGAGAACTTCCCTCCTGACTGTCCAGCCGACACGCGGAGGAGAGCCCGAAAATCTCGGTCAGTCGAACCAGGGGTCGAGGCCGTGGTGGGCGAAGACGGCCTCCCGCGTCGCCATGATGGCGCGGTCCCCCGGGTGGTCTGGGTTGTGCCCCATCGCCCACGGGCGGACCCAGATCGGCAGGCTCTCGGCCGGCAGGTCACCCATCCGCTTGGGGCCGGGTCGGTCGATGAGCGCCTGGACGTGGTCGCGCCACTCCTGGGGGACCTCGGTCTCGACCGGGATCGGACGGTGAGCGGCGATCGCCGCCAGGTGCGTCCACGACCGGGGCACGACGTCGACGAGCTCATAGCCACCGCCTCCGAGCGCGATCCACTTGCCCCCGGTCACCTCGTGCGCCAGGTGGTGCATCGACTCGTGGGCGCGCCGCTGGGCGTCCATCGACACCGAGAAGTGCGCGAGCGGGTCGTCGAAGTGGGTGTCGCACCCGTGCTGGGTGAAGAGCACCTGCGGGGCGAAGGCATGGACGACGGGAGCCACGATGGCGTCGATCGCGCGCAGCCAGGCGCCGTCATTGGTCGTCGGCGGCAGGGCGACGTTGACCGCCGTGCCGAGTGCCTTGGCCCCGCCGATGTCGGCCGGCCACCCGGTGCCCGGGAAGAGGGCACGGCCGGTCTCGTGGATGGAGACGGTGAGGACGCGGGGGTCGTTCCAGAAGATCCGCTCGACGCCGTCGCCGTGGTGGACGTCGATGTCGACGTAGGCGACGCGCTCGACTCCCTGGTCGAGGAGGTACTGGATGCCGACGGCCGCGTCGTTGTAGATGCAGAACCCCGCGGCATGGGTGGCCATGGCGTGGTGCATGCCGCCGCAGTAGTTGACGCCGTGGTCGATCTCGCCGGCGTGGAGGGCGCGGGCCAGGGACAGGGTCCCACCGACGATCCGCGCGGAGGCCTCGTGCATGCCCGCGAACGCCGGGTCGTCCTCGGTGCCCAGGCCGCGTCGCGGGTCGGCCCGGTCGGGATCGGCCGAGGCGACCTTCACGGCCTCGACGTAGGCCGGGTCGTGGACCGAGCAGAGCTCCTCGTCGGTGGCGACCTCGGCACCGACGACCTCGACGTGGTCGAGGACGCCCAGGGCGCGCGACAGCCGCGTGGTGAGGTCGAGCCGGACGGGAGCCATCGGGTGCTCGCGACCGAAGTTGTATGCCGTGAAGGCGTCATCCCAGATGAGGCGCGTCCGTGGGCCCATGCGCAGAACGCTACTCCGCGTGGCTAGCCTGATCCCATCGGTCCCGAGGAGTGGGTCCGGGTCAGGAGGCGCAGGTGGGACGCACGAGCGAGAGCGACGTGCTCGTCATCGGGCTCGGTCGGTTCGGAGCCGCGGCTGCCGTCGAGCTGCGGCGCCTGGGGCACAAGGTGGTCGGGCTCGAGCGCGATGCCGTCCGCGCGGAGCGGTTCATCGGCTCGCTGACCCAGGTCATCCACGGGGACGGCAGCGACCCCGGCGTCATCCGCGACGCCAAGGCCGGCCGCTTCAAGATCGCCATCGTCGCCATCGGATCCTCGATCGAGGGCTCGGTGCTCGCTGCCGCCAACCTTGTCGACGCGGGCGTCCCCGACATCTGGGGCAAGGCCATGTCGGTGGAGCACGCGCGCATCCTCGACCGCATCGGCGTCCACCACATCGTCCGCCCCGAGTCGGACACCGGACGCCGGGTCGCGCACCTCGTCGGCGGCAGGCTCCAGGACTACATCGAGTTCGATGACGGCTTCGCCATCGTCAAGATGCGGCCGCCGCAGGAGACGATCGGGTTCACCCTCGAGCAGAGCCAGATCCGCAGCAAGTACGGCGTGACCGTGGTCGGCGTGAAGTCTCCCGGCGAGGGCTTCACGTATGCCGTCCCCTCGACCAAGGTCTCGGCGCACGACACGCTCATCCTCAGTGGACCGACGGACCTGCTCGAACGGCTCGCCGCACGACCCTGACGACCGCGGCTGGGAGGCTGGGGGGCGAGGCGGCAGCGCCGCCCAGCCTCGCGGCATACGGGGTGTTGCGGTGGTGCTTCGGTGGGGCGGCGTCAGGCGCGCGGGGCGTTCCCGAATCGCTCGGCCAGGGGCAGGTCCATGGCGATCTCCTCCTCGCCGTCGGCCTCGCTCACGACCCGCATCGGGCGACGGTCGGCGGTCGGCCGGAAGCCGAAGCCGGAGGCGAAGGCCACGGCCCGACCGTTGTCGGTGCCGACCCAGTAGAGCAGGTGGTGCCGCCCCTGGGCTGCGGCCGTCTCGGCGCCGGCGCGCACGAGCGCGGTCGCGACGCCACTGCCCCGACGGGACGGCTCGACCCACAGGCCGAACAGCTGCGCGGCATCCGGCTGGTCCTCGACGCTGCCGACGCTGGCGATGCCCACCGGCTGGCCGTCGGCCTCGGCGAGCAGCCGCTGGGAACGCGCGATCCGCTCGGTCCAGAACTCCTTGGGTTGCTGTTCCTCGTCGGCGTGCTGGGCGACGAAGGCCTCCGGAGATTCCTCGAGCGCACGCAGTCGCACGGACCGGAAGAGCTCCCAGTCAGCCTCGGTAAGGGCACGCACCGTGATGTCCGACATGCGCCCCACTCTCCCATGCCCGGCGGTCCGGGCAGCAAGTCGGCCACCAGATGTTCACCGACCCACGCTGGGGACAAGGACGTCCGGCAGCGTCGGGTCAGGCTCCCGAGAGCTCGGCCGAGCGCTTGGCGGCGGCCTCCATGGCCGTGATGAAGGCAGCCCGTACCTTGTGGTCGTCGAGGGTGCGCAGTGCCGCCGCGGTCGTCCCGCCGGGGCTGGTGACCTGCTCACGCAGGACGGTCGGGTGCTGCCCCGTCTCGCGCATCATCGTGGCGGCACCGAAGAGGGTCTGGACGACGAGCTCGGTGGCCATCGCCCGCGGCATCCCGAGCACGACGCCGGCCTCGATCATCGCCTCGACGACGTAGAAGATGTAGGCCGGACCCGAGCCGGAGATGGCGGTCACCGCGTCCTGGAGGTACTCGGGGACCTCGGCGACCCGGCCGGTCGCGGCGAGGATGCCCTTGGCCTCCTCGAGCTGCTCAGGGCTCACGTTCGCGCCGGGCGAGACCGCCGCCATGCCCTGGTCGACGAGGGCCGGGGTGTTGGGCATGACGCGCACGACGGCCCGCCCCTGGGGCAGCGCCGCTTCGACGGTGCCGGTCGTGATGCCGGCCGCGATGCAGACGACGAGGTTGTCGGCGTCGACGTGCGGGCCGATCTCGGCGAGCAGGCCCCGGATGTCCTGGGGCTTGACGACGAGGATGTGGGTGTCGGCGAGGGCGGCGGCCTCGGCATTGCTGAGCGCGCGCACGCCGTACTTCTCGGTCAGCTCGGCCGCCCGGTCGGCCCGCCGTTCCGTGATGATGAGGTGCTCGGGGTCCCGCCCCGCGCGGAGCAGCCCGGACAGCAGGGTCTCGCCCATGACGCCGGCACCGAAGATCGCAACCGTTCCCATGGGGGCCAAGGGTATGCCTGGTCTGGATCATCGGTTAGCGCGGGCACTGCTGTCGGACAGTCCGATCCCGAAGGCCCCCAGCTGGAGCTACCTCGCGGGCATGGTCGTCGGCCTCACCGTCGCGATCGGCCTGATGGCCCTCGCCGACCGGCGCACCCGCCGTCGCGCCGAGGCCGAGCTCCCGGCCGACGACGTCTTCGAGGACTGAGGAGTCCGTATGCCGTGGGCTCGCCTTCGCGCGAAGGCGAGCCCACGGCATACGGAGGGGTCCTGCTCAGCCCTGGGAGAGCAGCGAACGGACGAAGAACATGGTGTTGGCGGGGCGCTCGGCCATCCGGCGCATGAGGTAGCCGTACCACTCGTCCCCGAAGGGCACGTAGACCCGCATCTGGTGGCCGCGGTCGGCGATGCGCACCTGTTCGGCGGGCCGCACCCCGAAGAGCATCTGGAACTCGTAGCTGTCCGGGGAGCGACCCTGCCGGCCGGCCAGCGCCTGGGCGATGTCGATGAGGCGCGGGTCGTGGCTGGCGACCATCGGATAGCCCTCACCGGCCATGAGCACCTTGAGGCCGCGCACGTAGGAGAGGTCCACGTCGTCCTGGTCCTGGTAGGCCACGCTCTGCGGCTCCTTGTAGGCGCCCTTGCACAGGCGGACCCGACTGCCGGCCGTGGCGAGGTCACGGCAGTCGCCGAGGGTGCGACGGAGGTAGGACTGGAGCACGGCGCCGACCCAGGGGAAGTCCGCGCGCAACGCGTGCAGGGCGGCCAGGGTGCGGTCGGTCGTCGTGTGGTCCTCCATGTCGAGGGTCACCGTCGTGCCGGCGCGCTCGGCGGCCTGGCAGATGTCGCGGGCGAGGTCGAGGGCGATCGCCTGGCCGTCGCCGGGAAGCGCCTGCCCCAGGGCGCTCAGCTTGAGGCTGACCTCGGCGGCACCGAAGCGGGTGAGCCCCTCGTCCGCGAGCGCGTCGAGGAGGGCGACGTAGGTGTCCCGGGTGTGCTCGGCCTGGGCACGGTCGGTCGTGTCCTCGCCGAGGAAGTCCAGGGTCGCGAGCCGGTTGGTCGCCGCCAGCTCACGGGTCGCGGCGACCGCGTCCGGCACACCGGTGCCGGGGACGTAGCGGGCGACGACGGCCCGACTGACCGGGGCCTTCTCGATCGTGTTCCTGACGAGATCGGACTTGGAGAGCCCGAGCAGGGCTCCTCGCAGCAGGTCACTGGCTTCCACGCCTGGTCACGCTACCGCCGCGGGAGGCCCGGCGGGCTCACGCGTTGCGAGCGGGGCGACGCGGTGAGCTCAGGCGGTGCGGCGGCGCAGGGTGAGCGAGCCGAGGACGAGCGAGACGACGATCCACGCACCCATGACGAGGAAGTCAGTCCCGACGCTCGGGGAGGCGTTGGCCGTGACCTCCTTCATGGCGTCGACGGCATACGACAGGGGCAGCCAGTCGGAGATGGTCGACAGCGCCGACGGCATCTGGTCGCGCGGCACGAGCAGCCCGCAGAGCAGGAACTGCGGGAGCACGAACGCCGGCATGAACTGCACCGCCTGGAACTCGGTGCGGGCGAAGCCACTGGCGAGCAGGCCGAGCGCGGTGCCGAGGAGGGCGTCCAGCAGGGCGATGGCGGTGAGGATCCAGACCGGGCCGGCGATGTCGAGTCCGCACACCCAGACCGCGAAGGCGGTGGCGACGACCGACTGGGCGATGGCGACCAGGCCGAAGGCGATCGCATAGCCCACCATGAGGTCGCCCTTGCCGAGCGGGGTGGTCATCAGCCGCTCGAGGGTGCCGCTGGTGCGCTCCCGCAGGGTGGAGACCGACGTGACGATGAACATGATGACGAACGGGAAGACGCCGAGCAGCGAGGCCCCGATCCGGTCGAACACCGGCGTGGGCGAGTCGGCGAAGACCCAGGCGAGGAGCCCGAGGAGCACGCAGGGCACGACGAGCATGAGGGCCACGGTGCGGTGGTCGTGCCTGAGCTGGCGCAGGATCCGCCCGGCGGTGGCGAGGGTGATGCGGGGGTTCATGCCGCACCTCCGGCGGCGTCCTCAGCGGACCCGGCATTCGCCGCGTCGATGAGGGCAAGGAAGGCGGCCTCGGCGTCGGAGGTGCCGGTGCGCTCGAGCAGCTCCGGCAGCGAGGAGTCGCTGAGGATCTCCCCTGCCCGGATGAGCAGGAGCCGGTCGCAGCGGGTGGCCTCGTCCATCACGTGGCTGGAGACGAGCACGGTCCGTCCCTGCGCGCTCAGGCGGCGGAAGAGGTTCCACAGGTCGCGCCGGAGCACCGGGTCCAGCCCGACGGTCGGCTCGTCGAGCACGAGCACCTGCGGGTCGCCGACGAGGGTGCACGCGAGGTTGGCCCGGGTCTTCTGCCCACCCGAGAGGTTCACGACGAGCGCATCGGCGTGGTCGGTGAGGTCGACCTCCTCGATCGCGCGGTCGACCGCGTCGGCACCGACGCCGAGGACCCGACCGAAGTAGGCCACGTTCTCACGCACCGACAGGTCCTCGTAGAGGCTCGGCGCCTGCGTGAGGTAGCCCAGTCGGTGACGCAGGGACGGTGCGCCCGCGGGTTCCCCGAGCACGGTCACCGTGCCGCCCTTGACGACCTGGACGCCGACGATGGCGCGCATGAGCGTGGACTTGCCGCCCCCGCTGGGCCCGAGGAGGCCGATCACCTGGCCCGTGGGGATGCGCACCGAGAGGTCGGCGAGGACCGGTCGCTTGCCGCGCTGGACCTGGAGGTGGTCGACGACGATCGCGTCGCCACCGGGCGGGGAGGCCGTGGCGGGCGAGTTCGCTTCGTGTCGCCCGGAGTGCTTATTCATCACATGATGAAATGTATGCCGTGTGCCCGCCTCGCGCAACACCGTTCGCCCGACCCCCGTCAGCGGTCGAGGTGGGCCTGGATGATCGGCCCGATGCGCTCGACCAGCGTGTCCACCGGCGCCTTGGCCAGCGCCGGCAGCTCCACGACATACCGACCGACGACCAGGCCGAGCATCTGCGTGGCAATCAGCCCGGCGCGCAGGGATTGCTCCGCTGCCGACAGGGTGCGCGCGTGCGGGTGGGCCGCGACGATCTGGCCCACCAGGTCGCGGTAGACGTAGTCGCGCAGTTGGCTCACCAGCACCTCGTCGGCCAGGGCACTGCGCACCAGCCCGACCAGGGCCGGCTGGACCTCGGGGTTGTCCCACACCGTGAGGAAGGTCCGCACCACCCGGACCCCGATGCCCTCGGGAGGGCCGAGGACCACTCCGGCGATGATGGTCGCCGGGTCGATCGGGATGGCCATGACCGCGGCGAAGAGCGCGCTCTTCCCACCCTCGAAGTAGTGGTGGACCAGGCGGGGGTCTACCTCGGCGGCCCGGGCGATCCCGCGCAGGGAGGTGCCGGCATACCCCCGGGCCGCGAACTCTCCACGCGCCGCCTCGACGATCGCGGCGCGCGTGTCCTCGCCACCGGGACGACGCCCCCGAGGGCTCACGGCGTCCCCTCCCCCGCCGCCGCCAGGTGCAGGCGCGCGAAGGCCAGCGCCTCGGCGAGGTCGACCTCGCGCTGGGCCGGGTCCACCTTCCGGGTCGACACCTCGACGACGACCGCCCCGGTGAAGCCTGCCGCCACCAGGTGCTCGAGCACCTCACCGCACGGTTGGCTCCCCCGCCCCGGCACGAGGTGCTCGTCGAGGACCGAGCCGCTCCCGTCGGCGAGGTGCAGGTGCACGAGCCGTTCCCCGAGCTCCCGGGCCATCGCGAGCGCATCGGAGTGCGCGGTCGCGGCGTGCGAGAGGTCCAGGGTCACGTGGTCGAAGGGTTGGGGCACCGGGTCCCAGTGGGGCAGGTAGGCCTCGATCTCCCGGCCACCCCGCTTGCGACGAGGCCGCCACGGATACATGTTCTCGACGGCGATGCGGATGCCGGTGTCGCTCTCCCGCAACGCAATCCCGTCGACGAACCCCGCGGCATACTCCTTCTGCCAGCGAAACGGTGGGTGCACGACGACCGTCGTGGCGTCGAGCTCCGCGGCCAGCTCGAGGCTGCGGTCGACCTTCTCCCACGGGTCGGTGCCCCAGACCCGTTGCGAGATGAGCAGCGTGGGGGCGTGGACGGACACGACCGGTATCCCGTGGTGCTCGGCGAGCAGGCGCAGCGCACCGGCCTCCTGGGTCACCGGGTCGCCGAGCACCATGACCTCGACCCCGTCGTAGCCGAGTCGCTCGGCCAGGCCGAAGGCCGCGGTGCACGACTCGGGGTAGGCCGAGCTCGTCGAGAGCGCGACCGGGATGTCGGGGACGCGGACGACGGTCACGGCCAGCCCCTCTCCCCCGGAGCCACGGCGGCGCTCATGTCATCCAGTCCAGGCGGCGCAGGATGAGTCCTTCGCGCAGCGCCCACGGGCAGATGTCGAGCCGGTCGACACCGAGCAGGTCCATCGCCGCCTCGGCGACGATCGCCCCGGCGAGGATCTGGGGCGCTCGGGCGGCAGAGACACCGGACAAGGACGCGCGCTCGGCGATGGTCATCTCCGCGAGCCGGGGCAGCACGTCCGAGAGAGCCGACCGCTCGAGCTGCCGCACGGCATACATGCCCTCCGAACTGGGAGCCGCGCCGCAGATCCGCGCCAGCGAACGCATGGTCTTGGACGTCCCGACCGCGCGATCGGGGTTGGTGGCCTTGGTGAAGGGCCGCATCTCCTTGGCGAGCAGGGCGCGCACGTGGCGCCGCGCCCTGCGCACGGCCTCCGGGCTCGGCGGGTCGCCGTCGAGGAGGTCGCGCGTGATCCGCCCGGCCCCGAGCGGCAGTGAGACCGCGACGTCGGGGTCCTCGTCGAGGCCGAGCGCGAGCTCCAGCGACCCTCCGCCGATGTCGACCATGAGCAGGGTCCCCGCCGACCAGCCGAACCAGCGCCGGATCGCGAGGAAGGTCAGCTTGGCCTCGTCGGGCCCCGAGAGCACGTCGAGCTCGACCCCGGTGCGCCCCTTGACGTGCGCGAGGACCTCGTCGCCATTGGGTGCCTCGCGGATCGCGCTCGTGGCGAAGCCCATGATCTCCTCGACGCCCTGGTCCTCGCCGACGTGCATGCACTCCTCGACGAAGGTGGCGAGGCGCTCGGCGCCGGCATCGGCGATCCGGCCGTCGTCCTCGACGTGCTCCGAGAGCCGCAGCGCGATCTTGTGCGACGACGTCGGCAGCGGCTGGGCACCCCCGCTGTGCGCGTCGACGACGAGGAGGTGGACGGTGTTCGAGCCCACGTCGATCACGCCGAGTCGCATGGGGCCACGGTAGTCGGACGTAGGCTGGGTGCGTGCCGGAGACTCCACTCGACGCCCCTCGCACCTGGGCCGAGTTCACCGATCCCGCGGACCCGGACCAGCGCTTCCGCGTCGACCTGTCGTGGCTGACCTCGAGTTGGACCTGCATCTTCGGGTCGGGCTGCAAGGGCGTGTATGCCGATCGCCCCGACGACGGCTGCTGCACCCTGGGTGCGCACTTCACCGACGAGGACGACATCCAGCGGGTCCAGGCGGTCGTCGACGAGCTGACGCCCGAGGAGTGGCAGCTGCGTCCCGGCACCGGCAAGCGGGGCCAGAAGGACCCGACGCAGCTCGACCGCTGGACCGAGATGGACGGCGACGCCCTCAAGACCAAGGTCGTCAAGGGCGCGTGCATCTTCCTCAACCGCCCGGGGTTCGCTGCCGGCGCCGGCTGCGCGCTCCACCAGAAGGGCGTCCGGACCGGGCGCGCGCCGCACACGGTGAAGCCGGATGTGTGCTGGCAGTTGCCGATTCGCCGCCACTACCGCCACGCCACACACCACGACGGCACGACCTACCTCGAGATCACCATCGGCGAGTTCGACCGCCGCGGGTGGGGCGCCGGTGGGCACGACCTCGACTGGTACTGCTCGGGCAACCCCGAGGCGCACGTCGGTCGCGAGCCGGTCTTCCGGTCGAGCAAGGCCGAGCTCGTCGCCCTCATGGGTGAGGCCGCGTATGCCGAGCTCGAGGTCCGCTGCCAGGCGCACCTGACCTCGATCCGCACCTTCCGGTCGGTCGAGGCCCGCAAGCTGCTGCCGCTCATGGTCCACCCGGCGACCGTCGCGGCGAAGACCATCGGCGGCAAGAAGCGCTGAGGTGAGCGCCCACCCGGGTCGGGGCACCATCCCGAGCCCCAACATCTGGGGCACGCCCGAGGTCTACGAGCTCGAGAACCTCGCCTCCGACCGCGCCGGTGTCATCGACGCCGCGATAGGCGCGCTCCACCCGTGGGCCGGGGCGCGGGTCCTCGACGTGGGGTGCGGCTCGGGCTTCCACCTCCCCCGCTTTGCCTCGTATGCCGCGGAGCCGGTCGGTCTCGAGCCTCACCCGCCGCTCGTCGCGGCGGCGCGAGAACGTCTGCGGGACAGCGGTCTTGAGGTCCTGGAGGGGTCGGCCGAGGCGATCCCGCTGGCCGATGGGTCGATCGACATCGTGCATGCACGCTGGGCGTACTTCTTCGGGCCCGGGTGCGAGCCCGGCCTGGCCGAGGTGGAGCGGGTCCTGGCTCCTGGCGGGCTCGCGGCCTTCGTCGACAACGACGTGCGTGCGGAGTCGACCTTCTCGCGCTGGTTCGCTTCGGCCTATCCGGCGTACGACCCCGAGGGCGTGGAGCGCTTCTGGCGACGGCAGGGGTTCACCACCGAGCGTCTGGTCATCGAGTGGAGCTTCGACCGGCGCGACGACCTGGCGGCGGTGGTGGGGATCGAGTTCCCGCCGGAGGCAGCGGAGCGCTTCCTCGCCGAGCACGAGGGGCTCAACGTCGACTATGCCGTCGCCCTGCGCTGGCGGCGCCGCCCCGACTGACCACGCAGCGTGCGCCGGTCAGCGCGGGGGCAGGTGGATGCCGGCGAGCGTGCAGCGGGCCGAGCCGCCCGAGTGCTCGACGGCGGGAATGCGGACCGGGAGGACGTCGAGCCGGGCCTCGATGACGGCGCGCTGGCTGGCGTGCAGGCTCTCCCAGCCGCGTGCCGACATGACGAAGACGCCACCATCGCGGCCGGTCAGCTCCAGAGCATTACCGGCGAACTCGCCCATCTGCGCGGCGTCGATCGGCACGACCGTGCGGCCCGACTCCTCGAGGAGTGCACGGACACGGCGCTGATCACCCTGTGCCGCAATGGAATCGAAGCAGACGAGCGCCACGTCGGTGCCGATGTTCATCATGACGTTGGTGTGGTAGATCGGTGCACCATCAGGCCCCACGGCGTCGAAAAGCACTGGGGTGAGCCCCAACTCGTCACACAGCGTGTCGAGCAGCCTCTCGTCGGTCCGCTGCGACCTTGCGACATAGGCCAGTCGCGACATGTGGTCGATGACCAGGGCGCCCGTGCCCTCGAGGAAGCGTCCCTCCTGCTCGGCCGCGCTGAGGTCGAGAACCCGACCCACGGCATACGACGCCCTCAGGGCCTCGACGATGTCAGTGCGCCGCTCCGCCCGACGGCTGGGAGCCCGCATCGGGTAGAGGACCACGGTGCCGTCGGCGTGCGTGGTGAACCAGTTGTTGGGGAAGACCGAGTCCGGCGTGGTGCGCCCGCGGTCCTCGAAGAGGTGCACCCGCACGCCGCGGCTCTCGATCGCCTCGGCCATCGTCGTGATCTCGGCGAAGGCCGCGCGCGCGAGCTCGCGCCCACTCACCGAGGCGGTGGCCAGGAAGGCGTTGTCCTCGCAGTCGGCGGTGTTCACCCAGTAGTGGTGGGGCCGCACCATGACGACAGCGCTCGGCGCCTGGGCAACCGGCACCTCGGACGGCGAGTGGGCGGCGTCGGTGGCGGTGATCGCCGTGGCCTGCGAAGTCATGGCAACCATGCTGGGACCAAGCGGCTGTCGCGCACAACGCCACTTGTGACGATCTTCTGACAGATGATCAGTCACACTGTTCAGCTAGAACTACACTTTGCTCATGCCAGCGCCCTTGGACGACCTGGACCGCGCCCTCCTCGTCCGCCTCGGAGATGATGCGCGCACGCCCGTTTCGGCCCTCGCCAGCGCCCTCCACGTCGCTCGCGGCACGGTGCAGGCTCGACTCAGCCGACTGGTCGAGACCGGCGTCATCCGCCGCTTCACCCTTGACCTCGACCCGGAGGTCGACGAGCAGGCGGTCCGCGCCAACACCCTTGTCCAGGTCAGCGGCGCCACGGCACGCACGGTCGCGAAGGCCGTCCACGCCATCCCGGAGGTCCGTGCGCTGCATTCGACCAATGGCAAGTGGGACATGGTCGCCGAGCTGCACTGCGGCAGCCTGGCCGAGCTGGATCGCGCCCTGGCCACGCTGCGTGGCATCCCCGGCGTGACGAACACCGAGACCTCGATCCTGCTCGCCCGGCTCTGAGCCGTCCAGGGCTACGGTGGACCGATGAGCGACCCGAAGCAGAGGCTGACCCCCGCCGAGGTCGAGGCTGCGGGCCTCGCCGACTGGCGGCAGGTCTTCGACACGATCCGCGCGCGCTTCCGCACAGGCGACTTCGCAACCGGCCTGGCCCTCGTCAACCGGATCGGCGAGGCCGCCGAGGCTGCCGACCACCACCCCGAGGTCACGCTCTCCTACCCCGAGGTCCTCGTGGCCCTGAACAGCCACGACGTGCGGGGCATCACCTCGCGTGACATCCACCTCGCCCGCCAGATCAGTGCGTATGCCGCGGAGCTGGGTGCCGCTGCCGACGTCGCGAGCATCACCCAGGTCGAGCTCGGCCTGGACACGTCGCGGTCGGAGGCCAACGCCGCGATCTATGCGGCCCTGCTCGGCGGGAAGGTCGACGAGGACATGGTGCGCGACCCGAGCGGGCAGGTACCGACGATCTGGTGGCAACAGCCGGGCGAGGAGGACGAGTGGTCACTGCCCCCGACCGAGGTGCCCCAGCGCTGGCACCTCGACGTCTGGGTGCCCGCCGACGAGGCCCCGGCGCGGCTGGCGGCCGTCATCGAGGCCGGTGGCCGACTCGTCAGTGACGTTGCGGCGCCGGCCTACTGGGTCATCGAGGACGCCGACGGCAACCGCTCGTGCCTGTGCACCTCATCCGACCGCGAGCCTTGAGCCAACGACAGCGTCAGTCGCTGTCGAGGTCGAGGGCCAGATCGAGGATCGGGCTGGAGTGGGTGAGCCCGCCGACGGACATGAAGTCGACGCCGGTCGCGGCATAGGCGGCAGCCACCTCGAGCGTGAGCCCGCCGGTCGCCTCGAGCTCGACCGCCTCGCCGAGCTCCTCCTCGAGCGCACGCACCGCCGCGACCGTCTCCCCCAGGAGCTCGACAGACATGTTGTCGCACAACAGGAATCGCGCACCCGCGCGCACGGACTCCAGCGCCTCCGCGGTCGTGGTCACCTCGACCTGGATGGTGACCTCCGGGTATGCCGTCCGCACGGCTTCGTAGGCGGCCGTCAGTCCGCCCGCAGCGAGCTTGTGGTTGTCCTTGATCATCGCCACGTCGTAGAGGCCCATGCGCTTGTTCGTGCCGCCACCGCAGCGCACGGCGTACTTCTCCAGTGCGCGCAGCCCCGGCGTGGTCTTGCGGGTGTCGAGGACCAGGGCCTTGGTCCCCTCGAGCTCGTCGGCCCAGCGGCGCGTGTGGGTCGCGATGCCGGAGGTGCGGCAGATGATGTTGAGGATGGTCCGCTCGGCGACGAGGGTGGCGTGGGTCGAGCCCTCGATGGTGGCGATCCGGTCGCCGCGGCGCACCCGCATCCCGTCCGTGGCGTGGAATTCAACTGTTGGCGAGACCGCGCCGATCCGCTCGGCCACCGCCTCGATGACGAGGGTGATCGCCGGAATGCCGGCCACCACGCCGTCAGCGCGCGCGACGATGTGCCCGATGCACTCCTGGCTCGCTGGAATCGTGGCGAACGTCGTGACGTCCAGGCTCCGACGCCCCAGGTCCTCGTCCAGGGCAGTGGCCACGACGCGCACCGCGTCGGTGTAGGGGAAGCGGTGATCGCTCATGACTCTCCCTCAAGGGTCGCAGTGCTCGTCAGGTCCATCGGCTCGACGGGCGTCTCGGTGATCGACAGCGTGCCGTCCGGGCGACGCACCACCGTGTGCTGATGGCGCAGCCACCGGTCGTCGTCGCGCTCCGGGAAGTCGCTGCGCACGTGCCCCCCGCGCGTCTCCTCGCGCCGACCGGCGACGCTCGAGAGGACGATGCCCAGGTGCAGCAGGTTGGTGCTCTCCCAGGAGCGGGGGCCGGCTGACTCGATCATGGGCAGCGCCGCCAGTCGCGCGCACTCCTCCAGCGCCGCCGCTGTGGACTCCGCCGATCGCACCGGCCCTGATCCGCGCGTCATGGCGCGCTGCAGCTCGAGCCGGTGGCGGCTGTCGAGGATGCCCTCGTCCTCCGACCGTGGGCACGGAGCCGCCGGCATCGGCAGCTCTCCCCGCGCGATCCGCGCCGTGACGTCCTCGGCGCTGCGGTGCGCGAAGACCAACCCCTCCAGGAGGGAGTTGGAGGCCAACCGGTTGGCGCCGTGGACACCCGAGCACGCGACCTCACCCACGGCATACAGACCCTCGATCGAGGTGCGGCCGTCGTGGTCGGTCTCCACCCCACCACCGATGTAGTGCTGGGCCGGCGCCACCGGCAGCAGCTCGGTCGCCGGGTCGAAGCCGAGCTCGCGGCAGCGCGCCACGATCGAGGGGAAGCGCCGCTGAAGGAACTCCGCCCCCAGGTGCCGGGCGTCGAGGAAGACGTGGTCCTGCCCGGTCTCGGCCATGCGCCGCAGGATCGCCCGCGCCACGACGTCGCGCGGTGCCAGGTCCGCGAGCTCGTGCTGGCCCTGCATGAAGCGCACCCCGTCGACGTCGACGAGGAAGGCGCCCTCCCCGCGCACCGCCTCGGAGATCAGCGGCTGCTGCCCCGTCGAGCCCTCCCCCAGCCACAGGACCGTGGGGTGGAACTGGATGAACTCGAGGTCGGTGATCCGGGCCCCCGCCCTCAGGGCCACCGCCATGCCGTCCCCGGTCGCGACCGACGGGTTCGTCGTCGAGGTGTAGATCTGCCCCAGCCCACCGGTCGCGAGCACCACCGCGCGCGCGTTCGCCGCGCCGACGCCGTCGATCTGACCCTCGCCGATGACGTGGAGCGTCACGCCGCACACCCGGGCGTCCGCACCCTCACCGGAGGTGAGCAGGTCGACGACGAGGGCGTGCTCGATGATCTCGATGCCCGGGTCGTGCTGCACGGCATAGAGGGCTTCGATGAGCGCGCGCTCGATCTCCTTGCCGGTGGCGTCACCGCCGGCGTGGGCGATCCGGTCGCGGTGGTGGCCGCCCTCGCGGGTGAGCTTGATGCCGCCGACGTCGTCGCGGTCGAACTGCGCCCCCAGCTCCACCAGCTGCCGCACCCGCTCGGGCCCCTCGGTGACGAGGATGCGCACGGCCTCGGGGTCGCACAGCCCGACGCCGGCCACGAGTGTGTCGTGCAGGTGCTCCTCCGGGGAGTCCTCGGGGTCGAGGGCGGCGGCGATCCCGCCCTGGGCCCAGGCCGTCGACCCGGCATCGAGCACGGTCTTGGTCACCAGGAGCACGCGGTCGACACTCTCGCGCAGGCGAAGGGCGCAGGTCAGGCCCGCGATCCCGGAGCCGACGACGATGACATCGGCACTCGTCGTCCATCCGGGGTCGGGCGCGGTGAGGCGACGCGGGATGGCCAGGTGGGCGGACGGCATACCGGCAAGTGTCCTTTGTCCGTGGGTCAGGGGTGGGCGCTCAGGCTGGTGGCCTCGGGGGTGAACACGTCGAGCATGCCGCCGCCCGGCCCGACGAGGACGGGCGTGTTGTCGATGAGGCGGGTCGTGCCCACGCGCGCGGCGACCGCGAGCAGGGCCTCGCCGCGGTACCACTCGGGCACATCGGCCAGCGTCGTCGGGTGGACGAGGACGAGGTAGTCGACGAGGGCCAGAGGCTCCTCGACGAGCACCTCGCGTGCAGCTCGGCGGATCGACGAGGGCCCGTATGCCGCAGCGTCGCCTCCCGCGCGCAGGGCACGGCTCAGGCAGAGGGCGACTTCGCGGTCGGACTCGGTGAGGTAGGTGTTGCGGCTGCTCATCGCCAGGCCGTCGTCCTCGCGCACGGTCGGGACGGCGACCACCTCGACCGGGAAGTCGAGGTCGCGGACCATGCGGCGGATGAGGAGCAGCTGCTGGGCGTCCTTCTGGCCGAAGTAGGCCGTCCGGGCGCCGGTGAGGTGGAGCAGCTTGGCGACGACGGTGAGCATGCCGTCGAAGTGGCCCGGGCGGGACTGGCCCTCGAGCACCGTGCCGAGCGGACCGGCGGAGATGCGCACGCCCGGGTCACCGTCGGGGTAGACGACATCGGGGGTCGGCGCGAAGACGACGTCGACTCCCGCACTCGTGCAGATCTCCATGTCGGCGTCGAAGGTGCGGGGGTAGCGCGAGAGGTCTTCCTTGGGACCGAACTGCAGTGGGTTGAGGAAGATCGTGACGATGACGTGGTCGTGCTCGGCCCGTGCCCGCTTCACCAGCTGCGCGTGCCCGTCGTGGAGGGCGCCCATCGTCATGACGACGGCGACATCGCGACTGGTGAGGGCTGCGCGCGCGGCGCGCAGCTCGGTGCGGGTGTGCGCGACGACCGGTGCAGTGGGCTGCTCGGTGGTGTGAGAGGTGGAGTCGGTCACGACGTCTCCTGGTCAGCGAGGGTGTCCAGCAGGGGCTCTGCTTGGGCCGGGCGCAGCCGACCGGAGTCGAGGGCACGCACCGCGGTCGCCCGCGCGAGGGCGACATAGGTGCGCCGGATCTCCGGGGAGATCGCCTCGAGGGCGGACAGATGCGCGTCAACGGTACCGACATCACCCCGCGACACCGGACCGGTGAGGGCTCCGTCACGCAGGCGCAAGGCGTTGTCGAGGGCGGCGCGCACGAGCGGACCGAGGACGAGGTCGGGCTGCTCGACGTCGGCGGCGTCGAGCACGTCGAGCGCCTGCGCGATGAGGGTGACGAGGTGGTTGGCGCTGTGGGCGAGCGCGGCGTGGTAGGTCACCCGCTGCTCCTCCTCGACCCAGACCGGCGTGCCGCCCATGTCGAGGACGAGCGCCATCGCCAGCTCCCGCAGGGCGCGGGGTGCGGTGACGCCGAAGGCGCAGTCTGCGAGCCGATCGAGGTCCATCGCAGTCCCCGAGAAGGTCATCGCCGGGTGGAGCGCCAGCGGCAGGGCATGCGCCGACCGCACCGGCTCGAGCTCGCCGATGCCGTGCCGCCCACTGGTGTGCGCGACCAGCTGCCCTGCCTCGATGGCCCCCGTTGCGACCAGCCCTGCGACGAGATCGGCCAGGGCGTCATCGGGCACGGCGAGGAGCACCAGGTCATGGCCGCTGACAGCCCGCGGGAGGTCGACGACGGGAACTCCCGGGAGGAGCTCGGCCGCGCGGTCACGGCTGGCCTGGCTCACGGCATACACCCCGGCGACCTCGTGCCCGGCGCGGACGAGCGCCGCACCGAGGACGGCCCCCACGCGACCGGCGCCCACGATGCCGACGCGAAGGCGGGCCGGATGCTCCATGGGGCCCAAATCTATGCGGTTGTGTGACCCTCGACGCGCTCCGGCCAGTCGTGAGTCCCACGACCGGCCAGTCCCAAGGCCTGCAGGTCTGCCGCCACCGCCTCCGGCTCGTCCCGGAGCTCCCGTGCCGTGCACCGCACGATGGTCCGGCCGGGGCCCGACAGTCGCCGCTGGCGCGCGAGGTCCTCCTCCCAGTGCTCGGCGTCCATGTGGAAGGCACCGTCCACTTCGAGCACGAGCAGGGATCCATCCGGCAGGCGCCACTCACAGTCGGTGAAGCGGCGCCGACCGGCCGAGTCGCGGCGCCTGACCTGGCGCCGCGGAGGCGGCAGCCCGAAGCGCCGACACATCCGGCGCACATCGATCTCGGCCACGGACCCGGCTCCCTCGCCGATGTCCGTCAGGGCCGCTCGCAACAGTCGGGACCAGCGCAGTGGCCGCATCCGCGGCAGCTCTGCCATGAGATCAGCAGGAGCGGTCAGTCCTTGCTGGACGACCGCGGCGAGCAGGCCTTGTGCCGTGCGCCTGTTGATCTCATACCCCGCGGTGAGGAGGGCGGCGGGCTCCACACGAGCGACGGGGAGCTCTGCGCGGACGATCGCCGGCGGTCCAAGGGGCGTCGCGTTCGCAGGAACCTGATGCCGGCGACCGGCTCAGGGCGCGCATCGTCATCGATGAGGATCGTGACGTGCTCGCGGGGCCAATGCCGCAGGCCGTGGCGTTCCAGCGCCGTGTAGCCGCCGACGAGCGAGGGCCCGCCGGCGTGCAGGACCCCCAGCCAGCACAGTTGCTCCCTGGTGAGTTGGCCGGTGAAGGTGCTGATGACAGTTGGGCTGCGCAACGCCCACCGTTGGGCCGTGATCTGGCTGCGCACCCGGTCCGCGTCGAAACCCAGCTGCCTGAGCTGCGCGCGGGCGAGCAAGCCGTCCTGGTGCGCGGCGAGCCGCAGCACTGCGTCCGGGATCGGCCTCATGGGCGCCCAGCCTGCCCTCAGTCCGCTGGTTCGCTCGTCGGATATCCACAGGGCTGACCAGTCGTGGGAGTAAGGACGGGCGATGTCCCGCCGTGAGTCCCACAACTAGATTGGCTGGGTGATCCCCTGGCGCGAGGCGTGGCAGCACGCGCTCTACGGCCCCGGGGGCTTCTACCGCCGCCCCGAAGGCCCCGCCGGTCACTTCACGACCGCGACCCACGGGAGCCTTGGCCCCGCGTTCGCCGAAGGTGTCGCGGCGCTCGCCGCCCGCGAGGGGGTGTGCCGTGTCGTCGACCTCGCGTGCGGCCGCGGCGAGCTGCTGGCTCACCTCCGGCGGCTCGGCGTGGACCTGGAGTTGACCGGCGTCGACGTCGTCGACCGCCCGGCGTCCCTGCCCGCCGACGTGCACTGGCTGCGCTCCCCCGGCGGGCCCGACCTGCCCGACGAGCTCGCCGACCTCGACGACACGCTCATCGTGGCGAACGAGTGGCTCGACGTCATCCCGTGCACGATCGCGCAGGTCGACGACGAGGGTGTCGGCCGGGTCGTCCTCGTCGACGCCACGACGGGCGAGGAGTCCCTCGGCGACCCGATCCCCGAGGACGACGCTCGTTGGGTCGCCCAGTGGTGGCCGAGTGCCGTTGCGGGAGAGCGGGTCGAGATCGGCTCGACGCGCGACCGAGCCTTCGCCGAACTCGTCTCCCGCGTGCGGTCGGGTGTGGTGCTCGCGATCGATTACGGCCACACACGGGCGCAGCGGCCGACCGAGGGCACCCTCGCGGCCTATCGCGAGGGCGTGCCCACCCTGCCGGTGCCCGACGGCAGCTGCGACCTCACCGTCCACGTCGCACTCGACTCGCTCGGCGCCGACGAGCTGACCACGCAACGCGACGCCTTGCGCGACGTCGGCCTCGTGGCCGCGCCGGTGCCCCACGACCTCGCCAGCCGGGACCCGTCCGCCTACCTCGAGGCCCTCGCCCGGCGGAGCGCAGTGGGCGCACTCACCGATCCGCGCGGGCTCGGGGGGTTCGGCTGGGCGCTGACCCGCCGGGGCCAGGGCGCGGTCCCGCGACGGGCGCCCCGGCATACGGCAGACTCGGGTGCGTGAGCACCGAGGTGAGTGAGACGACCGTTGCGCTGGGCGCCGGTGGTTTCACCAGCGCCGACATGGTGCTCAACATCGGCCCGCAGCACCCGGCCACCCACGGCGTGCTGCGGCTGCGCATCGTCCTCGACGGCGAGCGGATCGTCAGCGCCGACCCGATCATCGGCTACATGCACCGCGGGGCGGAGAAGCTCTTCGAGGTGCGCGACTACCGCCAGATCACCGTGCTCGCCAACCGGCACGACTGGCTCTCGGCGTTCGGCAACGAGCTCGGCGTGGTGCTCGCCGTCGAGCAGATGCTCGGAATGGAGGTGCCGGCGCGCGCGGTGTGGCTGCGCACCCTGCTCGCCGAGCTCAACCGGGTCCTGTCGCACCTGATGTTCCTCGGGTCCTATCCGCTCGAGCTCGGGGCGATCACCCCCGTCTTCTATGCGTTCCGCGAGCGCGAGGAGCTCCAGGCCGTCATGGAGGAGGCCTCCGGCGGGCGGATGCACTACATGTTCAACCGGATCGGCGGCCTCAAGGAGGACGTCCCCGCCGGATGGTCGGGGCGGGTGCGAGAAGCACTGGCCGCCGTGCGCCGACGGCTGCCCGAGCTCGAGTCGCTCATCGTCGGCAACGAGATCCTGCTCGCCCGCACCAAGGGCGTCGGGGTCCTCGACCGGGCGACCGTCGAGGCCTACGGCGTGAGCGGCCCGATCGCGCGCGCGGCGGGCCTCGACATCGACCTGCGTCGCGACGCGCCCTACCTCGCGTATGCCGAGTTGTTCGCTCCCGGTGGGCCCGGCCGGGTCGTGACGCGGCCCGAGGGCGACTGCTTGGCACGGCTCGAGGTGCTGCTCGAGCAGGTGCACGTGTCACTCGACCTCGCCGAAGCCTGCCTGGACCGGCTCGCCGAGCTGCCCCCGGGGCCGGTCAACCAGCGCCTGCCGAAGGTGCTCAAGGTGCCCGAGGGCGAGCACTACGTCGCGACCGAGAACCCGCTGGGCTTCAACGGCTACTACCTCGTCTCCACCGGCGAGAAGACGCCCTGGCGGCTCAAGCTCCGGTCGGCCTCGTTCAGCAACGTCCAGGTGCTCTCGCAGATGCTGCCGGGGCAGCTCGTCGCCGACATGGTGGCGATCCTGGGGTCGATGTTCTTCGTCGTCGGCGACGTCGACAAGTAGGCCCGGGGAGCGTGACGACGGGCGGCGTCAGTGACCGATCGTCAGTCGGGGGTGTCTGCGCCGTCGGGATGGCGGGGGTCCTGTGGAGGCAGGCGGCACCACGACTGTGCCCAGAGGCCGGCGGCGGCGAGGAGGGTGGCGCCGAGGGTGAGCAGGGCGAAGATCCAGACGCGTTCCCGGTATGCCGTGAGGTCGAGTCCGCGCAGGAGCAGGGCGAGCTGCGCGGCGTACCACCCGGCGGCAGCGGCCCCGGTGAGGGCGCCCGCCTGGGCGAGCACGAGGGCTCGCGCGGCTCGGAGCGGCTCCACCCGGGTGCCGCCGCGCACGTGCGCCCGCACCGGCCACGCGACCCGGAGGACGAAGGCGACGAGCAGCCCGAAGAGGACGACGGCCAGCCAGGGAGCCGGCGGGATGAGCCGCCCGGTCCGCTCCCACAGCAGCCAGCCGATCGAGGACAGGCCACCGACGACGAGGAAGACCGAGACCACCTGCGCCGGGGACAGGCCGCGTCGGCTCATGGGCGCACTCATGAGCAGCACCCGCCCTCGTCGGCGTCCGACACCCGCACACCGCTGATGTCGACGGTGGCGAGCAGCTCCGAGACGGCCACGACGTCCTCGCCCACCCGCAGCCGGGCGTGCGGGTCGGCGTCGAGCCATGGCACCAGCACGAAGGCGCGCTCGTGGGCTCGCGGGTGCGGCAGGGTCAGTTCAGGTCGATCCGAGAGCCACTCCTCGGGGGATCCCGGCGTGCCGTACTGGATCAGGTCGAGGTCGAGCGTCCTTGCGCCCCAACGGATCTCGCGGGTCCGGCCGTGCTCGGCCTCGATCCGGTGCAAGGCCCGCAGCAGGCGTGGCGCCGACCACCGGGAGCGGGCGACGGCGACCTGGTTGGTGTAGGTCGGCTGCTCCGGGCCGCCCACCGGTTCGGTCTCGAAGGCCTGTGAGATCTCGACACCGGCCAGGCCGGGGCAACCGATGAGCGCGGTCCCGGCCGAGAAGAGCGTCCCCTCCACGTCGCCGAAGTTGGCGCCGAGCGCGATGACGACGGGCACGAGATCCCTCGTGCGTGTCACCGAGACGGTGACGTCACCGAAGGGCACCCCGACCGGGGCCTGCGGCTTGTGCACCGTCACCGTGACCTCGTCGACGAGGCGGTGGGTGAGGACGTCGCCGGCGATGGCCTCGGCCAGCGCCTCGATGAGGTCGAAGGGCTCCCCCTCGATCCGGGCCAGGACCTGGGCGCCGATCTCGCCGTAGTTGACCGTGTCCACGAGGTCGTCCGTGGCGCCGGCACCGGCGAGGTCGGCCTCGACCGCCACGTCGACGACGAAGACCTGCCCGTCGCGCTTCTCGTGGTCGAAGACGCCGTGGTGGCCGGTGCCGCGGACTCCGCTGAGGACGATCCGGTCAGCCATGGCTTCCCTCCCAGAGCTGCTCGGCCACGTCGAGGGCATCGACAGTGCCGATGACGTTGTGGACCCGCACGCCCCAGACTCCGTGCTGCGCGGCATACGCGCTGGTGACGGCGGTGGCCACGTCCCGCGCGAGCGGCGCACGCTCCTCTCCGCGTGCCCGCCCGACGGCGCCGAGGAAGGTCTTGCGGGATGTGCCGAGCAGGAGGCGGTGGCCCAGTCCCTGCAGGCGGTCGATCCCGCGGAGGAGGGCCCAGTTGTGCGCAGCCGTCTTGGCGAAGCCGATGCCCGGATCGAGGATGAGGTCCTCGTCGTCGATGCCGGCGTCGAGGAGGGCGTCGCGGCGCGCCGTCAGCTCGGCGACCACCTCGGCGACGACATCGGCATACGACGCCCGCGACTGCATGTCGGCCGAGTGACCCCGCCAGTGCATCGCGACGAAGGGGACTCCGGCCGCGGCGACCACCGGCGCCATGGCCTCGTCGGCGAGTCCACCGCTGACGTCGTTGACGATCGCTGCGCCCGCGGCGAGCGCACGCTCGGCCACGACCGCCCGCATGGTGTCGACCGAGACCAGGCAGCCGGCCGCGACGAGGGCCGAGATGACGGGGATGACGCGGCGCAGCTCCTCGGCGACGGAGGGCCGCTCGGCACCGGGCCGGGTGGACTCGCCGCCCACGTCGAGGATCCGGGCACCTTGGGCCCACAGCTCGAGCCCGTGGGCGATGCCCGCCTCGGGGTCGAACCACTCGCCGCCGTCGCTGAAGGAGTCCGGCGTGACGTTGACGACCCCCATCACCAAGGGGCGGCGGGGCGGCGGCGCAGCGGTCGGCTGGATCGCCTCGGTCACCGCTGGCCCCCGAGCAGGAGCGACATCGCCTCGGCTCGGGTGGCGGGATCGCGCAGCTGGCCGCGCACGGCGGAGGTGATGGTGCGGGCGCCGGGCTTGCGGACGCCGCGCATCGTCATGCACAGGTGCTCGGCGTCGACGACGACGATGACGCCCCGCGCCTCTAGGTGCTCGACGAGGGCGTCGGCGACCTGGGTCGTGATCCGCTCCTGCACCTGTGGACGGCGAGCGAAGACGTCGACGAGACGGGCCAGCTTCGACAGGCCGGTGACGACGCCGTCCTCGTTGGGGATGTACCCGACGTGGGCCACCCCGTGGAAGGGCAGGAGGTGGTGCTCGCAGGTGGAGTACACCTCGATGTCCCGGACGATGATCATCTCCTCGTGGTCGATGGAGAACTTCGTCGCGAGGATCTCGGCCGGGTCCTGCCGCAGCCCGGCATACAGCTCGGTGCAGGCGCGCGCCACGCGCGCCGGGGTCTCCTGGAGGCCCTCTCGATCAGGGTCCTCGCCGATGGCCAGGAGGAGCTCACGCACGGCCGCCTCAGCGCGCGCGAGGTCCACCGAGCCCGGCCGCGGGCCACCCTGGGCGCCGTCAGTGCTGGTCGGGCTCGACACGCTGCCCCTCCGGGACCTCGATGACCTTGGTCGCGTCCCGGTCCACCGCCGCCTCGGGGTGGGCACCGGCCTCGGCGGCACGGTCGATCGCCGCAGCCATGGCCGGGTCGCCCGGCGAGGTCGGGAGGACGTCGCCGTCCTGCCCGACGTGGCGGGAGCCGTTGAGGGCGGCCGCCTCGGCCGGGGTGAGGACCGGCGGCTGGGTGGACACCGTGCGGTGCTCGCTGGAGAGCCACTGCTCGCGCAGGGGGCGCTTCTGGATGTCCTTGAAGATCTCGGCGACCTCGGCCTGGTTCAGGGTCTCCTTGTCGAGGAGCTCGAGCACCAGGTTGTCGAGGATGGCGCGGTTGTCGTTGATGACGTGCCAGGCCTCGTCATGGGCGGCCTCGATGAAGCGACGCACCTCCTCGTCGACGATCCGGGCGACCTCCTCGGAGTAGTCGCGCTGGTGGCCCATGTCGCGGCCGAGGAAGACCTCGCCCTGGCTCTGGCCCAGCTTGACCGCACCGACCCGCTCGCTCATGCCGAACTCGGTGACCATCTTGCGGGCCATCGCCGTGGCCTTTTCGATGTCGTTCGAGGCGCCGGTCGTCGGGTCGTGGAAGATCATCTCCTCCGCGACGCGTCCTCCGAGGGCGTAGGCGAGCTGGTCGAGGATCTCGTTGCGGGTCGTGGAGTACTTGTCGTCCACCGGCATGACCATCGTGTAGCCCAGGGCCCGACCACGCGGCAGGATCGTCACCTTGGTCACCGGGTCGGTGTGGTTCATCGCCGCGGCGACGATGGCGTGACCGCCCTCGTGGTAGGCCGTCATCTTGCGCTCGTGCGCGGACATGATGCGGGTGCGCTTCTGCGGACCGGCGATGACGCGGTCGATCGCCTCGTCGAGGGTCGCGTTGTCGATCAGCTTCTTGTCCGAACGGGCCGTGAGCAGGGCGGCCTCGTTGAGGACATTGGCCAGGTCGGCGCCGGTGAAGCCGGGGGTGCGCCGCGCGACGGCGAGCAGGTCGACGCCGGCAGCCATCGGCTTGCCCTGGGCGTGGACCTCGAGGATGCGGTGGCGACCGATCATGTCGGGGGCCTCGACGGCGATCTGCCGGTCGAAGCGGCCCGGGCGCAGCAGCGCCGGGTCGAGGATGTCGGGGCGGTTGGTCGCCGCGATGAGGATGACATTGGTCTTGACGTCGAAGCCGTCCATCTCCACGAGGAGCTGGTTGAGGGTCTGCTCGCGCTCGTCGTGACCACCGCCGAGGCCGGCGCCGCGGTGGCGGCCCACGGCGTCGATCTCGTCGACGAAGACGATGGCCGGCGCGTTGGCCTTCGCCTGCTCGAAGAGGTCACGCACCCGGGAGGCGCCGACACCGACGAACATCTCGACGAAGTCCGAGCCGCTGATCGAGTAGAAGGGCACCCCCGCCTCGCCGGCGACGGCCCGCGCGAGCAGGGTCTTGCCGGTGCCGGGGGGGCCGTAGAGCAGCACGCCCTTGGGGATCTTGGCGCCGACCGCGAGGAACTTGGCGGGGTCGGAGAGGAACTCCTTGATCTCGTGGAGCTCCTCGACGGCCTCGTCCGCCCCGGCGACGTCGGCGAAGGTCACCGAGGGGGTGTCCTTGGAGGCGAGCTTGGCGCGGGACTTGCCGAACTGCATGACCCGGTTCCCACCGCCCTGGGCCTGGCTCATCATGAACCAGAAGAGCCCGACGAGCAGCAGCACCGGGAAGATGCTGATCATGAAGGTCCACAGGACGCTCTCGCCCTTGATCTCGTCGCTGTAGTTGTCCGGGACCTTCTCGTTGACGAGCGTGACCAGCGACTCGGCGCGCGCGTCGATGAACTCGGTGCGCACCTTCGCGGCGCCGCTGACCCCGGCCTCCTTGTCGGTGAAGGTCTCGCCCTTCTTCAGGTCGAGGTTGAGGACGTTGTCGCTGGTGAAGACCGCCTTGTCGACCTTGCCGTCGCTGATGAGCTGCTCGGCCTGCGAGGTGGTGACCCGGGCGTAGCCGCCGTCACTGTCGAAGGAGAACATCATCACCGTGATGGCGATGACGGCGAGCACCCAGAACAGCGGTGCCCGGAAGACGCGCTTGAAGTCCATGTAGTGGCCGGGCCCGGTGGGGCCCTCCTCCTGATCGTTCGCCCAGATCGTGCAATGCCGACAGCCGAGGAGCACGCCCCGTCATCGGGTACACGCTACCCGCCCGGCAGGGCGAGGAGAGTGGCCTCCACGAGGGGTGAGCACACGGCATGCAGCGGGGGCAACGCCGGGAGGCGGCGTGGCGTTCCCGGGGCTCAACTGTAGACGTGCGGGGCGAGCGTGCCGACCTGGCGCAGGCCGCGGTACTGCTCGGCGTAGTCGAGGCCGTAGCCGACGACGAACTCGTTGGGGATGTCGAAACCGACCCAGCGCACGTCGACCTGGACCTTGGCCGCCTCCGGCTTGCGGAGCAGGGTGCAGATCTCGACCGACGCCGGGTTGCGCGACTCGAGGTTGGCCTTGATCCACGACAGGGTCAGGCCGGAGTCGACGATGTCCTCGACGATGAGGACGTGCTTGCCGGTGATGTCGACGTCGAGGTCCTTGAGGATCCGCACGACACCGGAGGACTTGGTGCCCGAGCCGTAGGACGAGACCGCCATCCAGTCCACCGGCGCGCTGATCGGCAGGGCCCGCATGAGGTCGGCCATCACCATGACCGCGCCCTTGAGGACACCCACGAGGAGGAGGTCCTTGCCGGCGTACTCGGCCGCGATCTCGGCGGCGAGCTCGTCGAGCTTGGCGTGGATCTCGGGCTCGGTGATGAGGACTCGTTCGAGGTCCTGGCCCATGTCGGCAGCGTCCACTGCACGGCTCCTCACGGTTGTCGCGGCGCGTGCCGCCCAGCCTAGCTGTGATGCGCGAGGCCGATGGTGATCCGCCCGGCCGCCCTGGCGACGCGGAGGTCGCCCGGGACGTGGAGCGGGCCCTGCCCGTGCCAGTGGGTGAGGAGGCGGTCACAGGCATCCGTATGCCGGGTGCTCACCTGCCCGGCCGGCGCCCCCGCCGCGATGAGCAGCCGCCGCCAGACGCGGGTCCGGATCGGTCGGGGCAGTTCCGCGAGCGCCCCCACCTCCACCCCCAGCCCGCCCACCTCCCGCCGATTCGAGGTAATAGCGCCCCCAGATGTGGGGCGGTAATACCTCGAATCAGCGGAGGCAGGATCGGCGGGGGCAAGGGGGGCGGGGGCGGGGGCAGGGTCGGCGGGGAGGGGGTCGGCGAGGGCGGAGAAGGCGTCATCGGCGAGGGCATCGAGCAGGTCGGCGTCCTCGCGCAGCTGGTCGGCCGTGCGGGCCAGCGCGGCCGCCACGCCCGGCCCGAGGTCGCGCTCGAGGTCGGCCAGGGCCCGCCGCGCCCGCACGCGGGTGAACGAGGCATCGGCGTTCATCGGGTCGTCCCACCAGGGCAGGTCCTCGGCAGCGCAGGCTGCCTCGGTGTCCGCACGGGTGATGGCGAGAAGGGGACGGCGGACGCGACCGCGAGCGGACGGCATACCGGCGAGTGAACGCGCGCCCGACCCGCGAGCCAGCCCGAGGAGGACCTGCTCGGCCTGGTCGTCGCGGGTGTGGCCGAGCAGGACCAGGCGTGCCCCCATTCGCGAGGCGGCCTCGTCCAGGGCGGCATGGCGCGCCTCCCGGGCCGCCGCCTCGAGGCCATCGGCCGAGGGCACGACCTCGACGGCCACCACCTCGATCGGGTCCAGCCCCAGCCCACGAGCGCGATCGGCCGCCGTGGCCGCCACGTCGGCGGAGTCGGGCTGGAGCCCGTGGTCGACGATCACCGCCCCGGCCCGCAGCCCGAGGCGCGACGCCTCGACGACGGCGGCGGCAGCCAGCGCGGTCGAGTCGGCGCCGCCACTCATCGCGACGAGCACGAGGTCACCGGCAGCGCACTCGGCGAGCGCGCCCCGCACGGCGGCGCGGATCGCCGCGATGCTGCGGTGCGGGCCGGTCATGCCCGCGATTCTCCCCGACGCCCAGCCGTGGGCGCGTTCAGCCGTGGACGCGGCGGACCCAGGCCTGCGGGTCGGTGATCTCCTCCGGCAAGGGCAGGGTCTCCGCGGAGGTCCACACGGCATTGAAGCCGTCGACCCCGACGGCGTCCTGCACGCCGCGGACGAAGACCGCACCGTCGCGGTACTGTCGCATCTTCGCCTCGAGCCCGAGGAGGCGACGCAGCATCCGGTCCACGGCGCCCAGGCCCTGGCGACGCTCGGTGAACTTGGCGCGGATCTCGGCGACCGTGGGGATGTGGCGCGGGCCGACATCGTCCATGACGACGTCGGCGTGGCCCTCGAGCAGGCTCATGACGGCGGTGAGGCGGGCCAGCTGGCGACGCTGCTCGGGCGTGGTGAACAGGTCGGCGAGCCCGGTGCCGCCCTCCCGGAAGGCCTCGGGGAGGCGGGCCGCCACCGAGCGCGCGAGCTCCTGGAGGTCGTCGGGGTCCGGGGCGAGGTCGACGACGAGGTCGCGGGCGCTGCCGATGAGGTGGTCGCGCAGCCAGGGCACGGCCGTGAACTGCACCCGGTGCGTCTCCTCGTGCATGCAGACCCAGGTGCGGAAGTCCGCCGGGTCCACCTCGAGCTCGCGCGTCACCTGGACGATGTTGGGAGCGACGAGCATGAGGGCCGGCGTCCCTTGGGGCGCGAGGTCGTACTGCCCGAGCACCTTGCTCGCCATGAAGGCGAGCAGCCCGCCGGCCTCGGCCCCGGTGACCTTGGCGCCGATCGCCGTGACGAATGCACTGGGAGCGTGCGCAGCCTCCCCTCGGCGGGTCTGCATCGCCTCGATCGCCGGGTCGAGCAGGGCCTTCATCGACTGCGCGTTGGTGGCGATCCACGTGGGCCGGTCGACGACGATCGCCTCGGGTGCCCCCGGGGGCGTGTGCAGGCGCGAGGTCTCGGCCACCGGCGCGTATGCCGTCCGCGCGGCCTCCCGGATCGCGGCCACCTCGGCGGCCGCCTCCTCCACGGTGATGCTGGGGCCCGGAGGCACGAGGGTCCGCCCGGTGGTGATGGCGAAGTCCCAGTCGACGTGGGCGGGCACGGTGTCCTCCAGGGTGTCAGTGGCAGCCGCAGCGGGTCAGGGCGGCGGCGAACCGGTCCAACGCCGCCCGCGCCCGGGCCGTTCCCTCATAGTTCTTGGGCACGGCATCGGAGGCGACCGCGAAGGTGAGCAGGCGCCCGTCGGCATCCGTGGTGAGTCCGGCGAGGGCGGCCACCCCGGTGAGGGTGCCGGTCTTGCCCTGGGGGATGCCCGCGACATCGGCGGTGTCCGGCGCGGCGAACCGGTCCGAGAGGGTGCCCGTGAGCCCGCCGATCGGGAGCTCCGCGAAGATCGAGCGCAGGTCCCGCTCCTTGCCCCCCAGGCCCAACGTGAGGACCGCGTCGACCGCGGTCAGGGTGGCCTTCTGGCCCGGGCCGAGACCACTGGCGTCGGTGAGCTGCAGTCCGGTCGTCGGGATGCCCCGACCGGCGAGGGACTCGACGACGAAGGGCCCGGTCGCGCCGTCGGCTGGGACCTCCTTGCCGGTGGCGACGATGGCCTGCCGGACGAGGTTCTCCACGATCGCGTTGTCGCTCTCGGCGAGGGCATGCGCCAGGACCTCCCCGATCGGGGCCGAGCTCACCTGCCCCAGGACCGGCGCGTCGGGCGGGGCGGTGGCCTCGAGGGCGGGCGCCACGCTCGCCGGGCGGCCCGCGGCCACCAGGGCGGCCACGAACGCCCCGGCCACGTCGGCGTCGCTCTCTTGGTGCTTCACGACGCCGTGCAGGGGGCGGTTCTCGGCGAGGCCGATCATCGAGACCCCGCGGGTGAAGCCGGTCGTGACGTCGGCGGGATTCCACACGGAGGGGACGCGAGGGCCTGCGGCATAGGAGGTGTCGAGGTGGACGACGAGGGGGCCCGCGGGCGCCGCCTTGGCGACCTGGGCGGCGAGGTCGCCCAGCCCCGCCCGCCCGACGACGTCGGTGGGGTCGCCCTTGCCGGTCGCCAGCAGCGTGTCCCCCTTGGCGACGAGGAAGACCTCTCCGGCCGAGCCGCCCACGACCCGGGTGTCCATGGTCTCGGTCACCGCGAGCTGGTCGGCGACGGCGACCGCGGAGAGGATCTTCTGGGCCGAGGCGATGACCCGTGGCCGCTCGGCGTCCTCGGCATAGATCACCGTGCCGGTCTCGGCATCGGTGACGATCGCGCCTGCGGCTCCGCCGAGGGCCGGATCGGCGAGCACCGGCGCCAGGGCCGCCGCCAGGCCGTCCGCGGTCGGCGCCGCGGCCTCCGCGGTCGGCGAGGCCGGGGCGGGTGTGGGCAGCGGGTGGAGGTTCGCGGGGATCGGCTCGGGCAGGGTGAGGACGCCCGGGACGAGGTCCTTGGCGTCGGCCGTGAGGTAGGCGCCGGCAGCCACGAGGAGCACGGCGGTCGTCAGTGCGGCCACCGTCCTGATGCGTTTCACGGCACCCCCTCTGACAACGACGACCTCCATGCGCGAGACTTTGGGCACGAGCCTAGGTGACCGACGGAAAACCGACGGAAAGAGGAGTGCAGTGGAGTTCGACGTCACGATCGAGATCCCCAAGGGAGCCCGGAACAAGTACGAGGTCGACCACGAGACCGGGCGCATCCGGCTGGACCGGATGCTCTTCACCTCGATGGCCTACCCGAGCGACTACGGCTACGTCGAGGACAGCCTCGGCGAGGACGGCGACCCGCTCGACGCCCTCGTCCTCCTCGACGAGCCCACGTGGCCCGGCTGCCTCGTGCGCGCCCGGCCGATCGGCATGTTCCACATGCGTGACGAGGCCGGCGGCGACGACAAGATCCTGTGCATCCCGGCCGGTGACCCGCGCAAGAGCCACATCACCGAGCTCGAGCACATCAGCGAGTTCGACCGCCTCGAGATCCAGCACTTCTTCGAGACCTACAAGGACCTCGAGCCGGGCAAGTCGGTCGAGGGCGCCCACTGGACCGGTCGCGAGGAGGCCGAGCAGACCGTCAACGAGGCGATCAAGCGCGCCAAGGACGCCGGCCTCTCGACCGCTCGGTGGCGCACCCCGGAGATGGGCAACCAGGCGATCGCCGAGTACTCCAGCAAGGTCCGCCACACCGAGGAGGAGCTCGACGCGGCCGTGCAGCGCGCCATGCGCGAGCTGGCCACCAAGGACAACCCGCTGTCCGACGACTGAGCGGTCCCGGCACACGAGAAGGGGAGCCGTCCCGTCGGGCGGCTCCCCTTCTCGTATGCCGGGTGCTCACCGGCGTGCCCGACGCCGGCGCCCCCACTGGTCCAGTGAGCTCAGTTGACGCTGATGTGCACGTGGTCGTAGTGGTTGGCCGTGATCGAGCCACGGTCCGCCATCCAGCGCCACTGGTCAGGCGCGTTGCCGGGGAACCAGATCCGCTGCTTCCAGATGATGTACTTCACGTTCAGCGAGCGGGCGTTGGCCTGGGTGTAGGCCGCGACCGCGTCGCCCTCGGCGAACGAGCGCGTCATCACGTCGACGGCATTGCCGTCCTTGTGGTCGCCCCAGGTGTCGGTCGGCCGGTAGCCGCCGATGTTGGTGATGCCGAAGGTGTTGCGGACCGCGTTGTAGACGGCCTGCGCGTTCGGGGTCAGGCCGCGCTGGGGGTAGCTCGCCTGCGAGGTCGACGTCGTCGTGGAGGTCGAGGCCGGCTTGGGCGCGGTGGTGGTCGTCGGCTTCGGCGTGGTGGTCGTCGGCTTCGGCGTGGTGGTCGTCGAGGGCTTGGGGGCCTGGCTGGCGGCCTGTGCGGCGGCAGCGGCCGCTGCGCGTGCAGCCGCCTCGTCCGCCGCCTTCTTGGCCGCCGCGTCCTTGAGGGCCTGGGCGTGGGCGGCTTCCTCGGCCGCCACCTTGGCGGCGAGCGCTGCCTGCTCCGCCGCGCGCTGGGCGGCGGCGGCCTCGGCCGCCTGACGGGCCAGGCCGTCCTGACGGGCACGCTCGACCTCGACCGAGGTGGACCGGGCGGCCGCGAGGGCAGCGACCCGCTGCTCCTGCTCGGCCTGGATGCGAGCGGTCTCGGCCGCGGCGGAGTTCGCGCTGTCTGTCGCGGCCCTGCTGGCGGACGCGGCAGCACTGGCGGCCTCCGCCTGCTGCCCTCGCGCCTGCTCGGCGACCCGGTCGGCCTCGGCCTGGAGGTTCGCGGTCGACGTGGCATTGGCCAGCGCCTGCTGGCGCAGGTCACCGACGACCGTCAGGGCGGCCGAGCGATCGGCCACCTCCTGCGGCCCGCCCTCGTCGAGGTAGACACCCAGGCCGGACATCGAGCCCTGCTCCTGGTAGATCTGCGCGGCGGCTCGTCGGACTTCGCGGTCGGCGCGGTTGCGCTCCTCGGCGGCGGCGCGCGCCGCGGCGGCGGCCTCGTCGGCCGCCTGCTGACGCTCGGCGAGCAGGCCCTGCGCCGCGTCGGCAGCAGCGCGTGCGGCGCTGGCGTCGTTCTGGAGGGCGACGAGGCGGTCGGCGGCGGCGGCGTACTCGGACTCGATCTGGGCGACCGACCCCGCGGCGGCTGCCACCGCGCTCTTCGCCTGGTCGACCTGCTGCTGCGAGGGGATGACCGGCTCGGCGTGCGCGCTCAGGCTGAGGGTGAGGCTGGCTGCGGAGAGGACAGCGGCGGCGGCGAGCGCCCGAGGCGCACGCGCCAGGCGGCCGCCGGCAGGCTGCGGCCGGGTGGGCACGGCATTCACGAAGGGAGGCCCTCTCTCGCAGGGGTCGAAATGAGGTCGGCCGGACGAGAATAGGACGCAATTTCCCCACAATTCACACATGTCACAGCAATATCGGCAGATATGGAGAAGGAGTGGAAATGACATTCATGTCATTTCGAAATGACATTCATGTGTTTCTGCACTTGGCTCAGGAATTACACGCGTGTTCGAACACAAGATCACAGTTGGGTCACGGATTGGCCCACTGCACGCACGATCGGGCCGGGATGGTGGGTGCGGGGGCGCCTGGGTTCGCCGGCGCGTACGGCATCAGCCGAGGTCCCGACCCGGGCCGGCACGGGTCCGGGCGGAGACCCACCTGACCCCCGGACTTCACCGGATGCAGCAACGGCCCCTCACCGAAGTGAGGGGCCGTTGCTGAGCCGCTTGTCGGAATCGAACCGACGACCTATTCATTACGAGTGAATCGCTCTGGCCGACTGAGCTAAAGCGGCAGTGCGCATCGCGGTGGCAAGGCGCCGGACGAGTATACGTGGGCGTGCGGGCTCTCGACCAAATCGGGACCCCCCACCCAGCGACCACGATCAACAGCGCAGGTCGGCCTTCGGCACCGTCCCCTCGAGGTACCAGGCGTCGACCGCGGAGTCGACGCAGGTGTTCGAGCGGAGGTAGGCGGTGTGCCCGTCGCCGTCGAAGGAGATCAGCGTCCCGTTCTCCAGCTGCTCGGCCAGGCCCTGCGCCCACTCGTAGGGCGTCGCCGGGTCGCGCGTCGTGCCGATGACGACGATCGGCCCGGAGCCGGCGGCCGTGATCGCCGTCGGCTCCGGTGGCGGCGTGCCGCCGGGTTGCGGCCAGTCGCCGCAGGCGAGTGATCCCCAGGCCAGGAAGCGCCCCCACAGCGGCGCCTGGGCGGTGAGCCGCTCGGCCTGCGCGACCCGCTCGCCGAGGTCGGCCGACTCCGGCTTGTCCAGGCAGTTGACGGCATAGATGACCTGCATGAGGTTGCCCTGGTACCCCCCGCCCGGCGACCGGTCGGCATACCGGTCGGCAAGGTCGAGCAGCGGGCCACCGTCCCCCCGCTTGGCGGCGGCTTGGGCCTGGGTGAGCGCATCCCACATGCCCTGGTCGTACATCGCCGCCGCGACGCCGTAGGACGCCCATCCCTCGGTGAGGGCCGGGACCGACGGGTCCCCGGTGCGGGTCAACGGCGCCGAGTCGAGCTGGTAGAGGAAGTCGGCCAGGCCGGCCATGACTGTGTCGGTGTCGCCTCCGAGCGGGCAGCTGCCGGAGGCCGCGCACTCAGCGGCCCATGCCCGGGTGGCACGCTCGAACCCGACGGCCTGCCCGAGGTTGATCTGCTCACTGGTCAGGCGCGGGTCGAGGGCGCCGTCGAGGACCATCCGACCCACGTGCGTGGGAAAGAGCCCGGCGTAGACCGCACCGAGGTAGGTGCCATAGGACTTGCCGAGGTAGGTCAGCTTCGCGTCGCCGAGCCTGGAACGCAGGATGTCCATGTCCTTGGCGGCGTCCCGGGTCGAGACATGACCGAGCAGCGGGTTGCCGGTCGCGCGACAGGCGTCGGCGAACGCGCGGGCCTGCTCCCCCGAGGCGACCACCTCTGCCGAGGTGTCCGGGGTCGGGTCCTGGGCCAGCCACGCGTCCAGCTGCTCGTCGGTGAGGCAGGTGATCGGCGCGGACCGTCCGACGCCGCGCGGGTCGAAGCCGACGACGTCATAGCGACGATGGACCGCAGCGGAGACGACACCGCCGGACGCGGCATACCGGGCGTAGTCGACGCCACTGCCCCCCGGTCCCCCGGGGTTGACGACGAGGCTCCCGAGGCGATTGCGCGAGGTGGCCGGGACCTTGAGCACGGCGAGGTCGATCGTCGCGCCGTCCGGCTGCGCGTAGTCGACCGGCACCGTGAGCGTGGCGCACTGGCCCCCCGAGCAGTCGGACCAGGTGAGTGTCTGGGCGTAGAAGCGCTCCGTCCCGTCCATGCCCTCGGGCGGGGTCTCCGAGGCCGACACCGATGGCGTCGAGGGCGGGGCCGCGATGTCGCGCACCCGGTCGAGAAGGCTGCAGGCGCTGAGCGCGAGGACGAGCACGAGGCCGGTGCCGACCGACGGGAGGAGGCGACGCATGGCGACCACTGTAGGTCGATCGGCTCCAGGGCGATCGGCTCAGTGCGGCAGGCGCAGGTCGAGGGCCATCGCCTCGAGGGCCAGCAGCGGGGAGACATTGGCCCCGATCCGCTCGCGCGCCGTGCCGATCGACTCCATGGCGACGAGCAAGCGCTCCGGGGAGAAGGATCGCGCGAGCTGCTCGACGATCGTGCGTGAGTCCTCGTTGACCAGCGCCGACCCGGCTCCGGTCGCGACGACGAGGGCGTCGCGATAGATCGAGAACAGGTCGACGAGCGAACGGTCGATCATGTCGCGGACGAAGCGGGTGGCGCGGGCCTTCTGCTCCCTCTCGAGGGCGCTGAGCTGCCCACGGATGTGCGGGGGCTGCGTCCGGGCGCCCGGGTCGGCGCCGAGCACCTCGAGCAGCCGGGCCCGCTCGGTGGCGTCGCGCTCGGCCGAGGCGGCCTGGGACTCCTCGGTGGCGATCGTGTGCAGGTCCGCGGCGGCGTCGACGGCATCGCCCACCCCACGGATGCGCGTGGCGAGGGCGAGCACGTCGTGCCGGCGGATGCGGGCGTGCTCGTCGCGCGCGAGTCGTCGGGCGAGCCCGATGTGGGACTGGGCGGCGCGGGCGGCATACCGCGCCATCGCCGGGTCCACGCCGTCGCGGCGTTCGAGAAGGCCGGCCACCGCCTCGGTCGAGGGCGTCCGCAGCCGCACCTGCCGCGACCGCGACCGGATGGTGATGATGACGTCCTCGACGCTCGGTGCGCAGAGCATCCAGACGGTGCGGGCCGCCGGCTCCTCCAGGGCCTTGAGGAGCGCGTCCGCCGCCCGCTCGGTCAGCCGGTCCGCGTCCTCGACGAGGATGACGCGGTGGCGGCCCACGCTCGGGCGCAGCGCCGCGAGCTGGACCAGCTCACGGGCCTGCTCGACCTTGATCGAGAGCCCCTCGGTGGCGACGACGTCGACATCGGCGTGCGTGCCGTCGAGCGCGGTGCGGCACTCGCGACAGGTGCCGCAACCGCCCTGGGGGCACTGCAGGGCCGCCGCGAAGGCGCGCGCCGCATTGGAGCGCCCCGACCCGGGTGGGCCGGTGAACAGCCACGCGTGCGTCATCGCCGCCGGGTCGGCGACGGCATGGCTCAGGAGGGCGACGACCGGTTCCTGGCCGACGATGTCGCGCCAGACCGGTGCGTATGCCGTGCCACCGGCGGGGGCGTATGCCGTGCCACCGGCGGGTGCCCCCGTGGCACTCACAGCGGCAGCCAGCCGCGGACGGTGCAGGCCCGGTGCACCTCGGCGTGGATCCGGTCGGGGGTCAGCGTGCCGTCGACGACGAGGTAGCGCTCCGGGTGGCCCTGGGCCATCGCGAGGAAGTGGGCGCGCACCGCCTCGTGGTAGGCATCGGCCTCGGACTCGAGCCGGTCGTGCGTGCCACCCCGACGCCGCCGCCCCTCGGCGGCCGTGATGTCGACGATGACGGTGAGGTCCGGCACGAGGTCCCCGACCGCCCACATCTGGAGCTGGTGGACCTCGTCGGCCCCCAGGTCGCGTCCGGCTCCCTGGTAGGCGACGGAGGAGTCGGTGTAGCGGTCGGTGATGACGACCGCTCCCGCAGCGAGGGCGGGTCGGATCAGCTGGTCGACGTGGTGGGCCTTGTCCGCGGCGAAGAGCAGTGCCTCCGCCCGCGGGCAGACGTGGTCACCGTGGAGGACGAGGTCCCGGATCTGGGTGCCGAGCTCGGTCCCGCCGGGCTGCCGGGTGAGAAGGACCTCACGCCCGGCGGCCTCGAACGCCTGCGCCAACAGGCGCACCTGGGTGGACTTGCCCGCACCGTCGCCGCCCTCGAACGCGACGAACAGGCCCGCGCCGGCGCGGGCGTCGGCCGTGCCGTCCTGGGGGATCGCGCTGGTCGGGCTGCTCACCCCGTCAGCCTAATGGGAATGCATCGTCGCGCACCGGCTCCGGTCGGGTGGGAGGGTGGGGGCCGAGCCATCGGTCGGTGAATACTTCGTCAGCCGGAGACCTCGTGGATCTCTATGGCTAGATCGTGTCCCGGCCGGTGGGTAGGTCGCCCGTTGAGTGCTGATGGGATGTCGTGCCCCGCACGCGTGTGGAGAGCACTGATCCATTAGGTCGCTGCCGTGGGCGGTCTCGGCTCATCGAAGAGGTTCGCCAGCGAGTCGAGGAGGTGATCGGGGTGATTTTCGTCGGGAACGACTGGGCTGAGGATCATCACGACATT
>JAIUOP010000005.1 GCA_020161815.1 Actinomycetota bacterium
AACCAGACCCGATACTCTTCACCTACGGAGTGCCTTCCGCTCAAGACTGCTTGTGACTTCGCAATCTCAAGTTTTCCTTGCCGGACAGGCACTTCCGTGCATTACCGCCCCGTGTCACCCCTCGACCAATGAAACGGCGAGGCTAGAGGGCCGCTCCACCAGGTTGTAGACGATGACGACGGCCACCGTCGTGGCTGCCACAGCGATCGTCAGCGCCGACAGGAACCCAGCGCCAGGATCCGATTGGTAGGTCGTCCGGAGCACGGTCCAGCCGACCACATCGTGGAACAGGTAGAGGGAGTAGCTGGTCACGGCGACCAGCGTCAGGGCCCGAATCGGCCGAATCCTGGACCTGTTTGCCCACGTGATCCCGAAGATGACTGTGGCCATCAATGCGGACACGGGATAGGAGTCTGCGGGCTGTAGGAACTGCGGGTAGATGCGCCACGTCGCATACATGAAGACTCCGGCTGCCAGCGCTCCGTGAATCATGAAGGTGCGCACCGACAGGGCGCCCCTTTCCAGCAGAGCGAAGGTCACGCCGATCGAGAGAATGGGGATGTAGAGGAAGGAGACGGCGAAGGCCTGGAAGCCCGGGCCGAAGGCAGCATTGAAATGAACGAAGAGCACGCTCAGGACCAAGAGCGTGAACGGGAGGTAAATCGAAAGGTGCTGTCGGTGGAGGAGTGGAAGGGTCACCAGGACGAGTAGGTAAAAGGTGACCTCGATGACCAGGCTCCACGCCACGCCCACGAGTATCACTTGCGGGTGATGGAAGTAGTTCACGAGGAAGAAGTTGCGCAGGATGTCGGCCGCCGTGGCCGTCAGGGGTTCCGAGGCCAACCAGCTTCGCATTGCGATGGACGTCACGGTTGCGACGATGAGCGGCGGGAAGATGCGGAGGAATCGCCGTATCGCGAAAGTGCGCATGTCCTCGCGTGCACTGACCCCTGCGATGATGTAGCCGCTGATGAGGAAGAAGAGGCAAACCCCGAGGAAGCCACCCGATTGAGTGATGGCCAAGGGTTCGAAGACTTTCAGCTTGATGAACTGGGCAGGGTAGAAAGCGACCTTCAGCCACTCCGTGGCCTGCCCCACAAAGTGATCCCACAGCACGAGGAGCACGGCCATGGCCCTGATGATGTCGAGCCACCCGAATCGGGGGCGCGGCACCTCGCGCATTCCTTGTCCCTTTCACCAATTTCTTACGGTTCAGCACTCAGTCAGCGGTGGCACTACCCATGGGTAGTGCCACCGCTGACTGAGCGAGCGTGGAGGACTACTTCAAGTAGTAGCCCGCGACGTCGGCGACGACGTTCGTCTGGCCGGCGCTCATGTTGTAGATGTCCACGGCTCCGGTTGTCCCGATCTTGACGGTAGCCAGGTTAGCCACCACCTGCCACCGGTCGAAGTTGACACTCGAGGCGGAGGGGCGTGGGCTTCCGTCCGGCCAGGTGGTGAGATAGCCCGCCTGGATCGCATTCGCGACGGTGAGGTTCATGACCACGGCACCAGCCGTCGTCCCGCTGACACCGCCTGCCCCGGCCACCTTCAGGGGAAGAACCTCGTAGTTGTTCAGCATCCGAGCGGTTCCGGCCTTGAAATCGCCCTTGGGCATGCCGACGCCGGTCCGGGTGTCGAGGATGCGTGCTGGGGCCAATGGCACGAACATTCCAGGCTGCGACGCAGTGCCGGGCATGTAGTAGCCGTTGACATCCGCAATCAGATCCACGGTCCCGTTCGAGGTGTTGAGGAGGGTGACCTTCCCGTTCGTTCCGAGCTTGATGGTGACCGCATTGGGCGTGGCACCACCGGCGAGGAAGTTGATGTTCGACGCATTCGGCACGGGGGTCACCCCTGCCGGATAGGCAGTCAGGAAGCCCGGAGCGGCGGCGTTGGCAACCGTGACATTGAGCGCCACTGCGCCAGCATCGGCCGGGACGCCGCCGGCGCCACCGACGGTGAGGTCGATGCTGCCGTTCGCCGGGACGGTGACCTGCGGTGCACCAATGCCCGAGCGAGTGTCGAGGATTCGCGCAGGGTCAAGTGCGACGAAACCGCCGGGTGCCGTGACGCTACCGTCCATGAAATAACCCGCAAGGTCGGCGATCAGGTTGGTGGTGCCGCCCACGGAGTTCTTGAGGTCGATCTTGCCGTTGGCCCCGACCTTCACCGTCACCTGATTGGGAACGACCTGCCCAGGTGCAAAGTTGAGGTTCGACGCATCCGGCGCAGGCGTGCCGTCCGGGTACGCGGTGATGAAGCCCTGGTGGGTCGGGTTCGCGACCGTCACGTTGAGGACGACCGAGGACACACCGCTTGCCGGCACTCCACCGCGACCAGTGATCTGCAGAGGCAGCGCTGCGCCGGACGAGACCACACTCTTGGGCGCGCCGTTCCCAGTACGGGTGTCGAGCAGGCGACACGGAGTGACGGCATTGAAGGCGCCAGGTGTCGCGATGGGTGCGGACGATGACGTTGCCGTGCAGTCAGAGGCGTTGGCTGCGACGCCGGGTGCATAAATCGAGTTGAGGAATGCAGCCCGTTGGGTCATGTAGCTCCTCAGTCTGCCAATCTCACCGGCCCACGTGCTGCTGAACTTGTCCCTGAAGGGCGGGAACAGCTTGTTCCGTCCGAGGATGGCGTACTTGGCGAAGTTCTTGCTCGCCGACTGAGCGGCCAGCATCTGGTACTGCGAGAGCTTGCCCGAGGCCTCGTCGACGGGCAGCTTGAGCTGCTTGACGTAGAGATCCTTCGCGGCGTTCTCGAAACCGCTCATCCGGAAGAGCCGCGCAAAGTAGTCATTGCTCGCCGTCGTGCCGGCCGGCCGGTACGTCAGGATGTTGCGGGTGTACAGAATGTTGGGGTTACCGCCCAAGGCATCCGAGCTGTAGTTGCCCAGCGAGGAGTCAAAGTCCCAGGCCGGCCCGGCGTGGAAGACGTCGTTGATGCCGTCCTTGTAGAAGTAGATGCTGGACTTGGCAATCTCAGGATTCTCCGTGAACTCCTGGAGGAAGTAGAACTTGATCCACGACGGGACGTCGAGATAGAGACTGATCTGGCTCCAGTCGGGATTGGAGGCATAGAGCAGGGACTCGAACCAGTTGATCTTTTGCTTGAAGTCATCCCAGCCGGCTTGGACGTCGGTCGGCAGCATCACGTTTCCGTTGGCGTCCGGGTCAGGGATATTGCCCTTGTAGGCGTCCTTGAGCACGAAGTGGCTTCCGCGCGGACTCGTGTAGACCAGCTGCGAGGGCTCGGTCGAGTAGTAGTTGTTGTCGAGCTCGACGAGGACGCCACTTGGGTTGGTGATGTCGACGCGGGTCCCTCCCTCCTGCACCTTCTCGGCCAAGAGATAGTTGCCGAGGTACTGGCCGTTGACGACCAGGTCGACGAACCGTGACTGCGACGTGTAGGCCAGCCCGAACTCCGCGGCGAGGTCGAAGGCGACCTTGTTGCGCATGAGGGAGCCGTCGGCGTGGTTTGCGAGGAGGATCCAGGTCTTGGCCGAGCCCATGCCCAAGATGTCGCGCTTGGCGGAGAGCTTGAACTGGAAAGCGCGTTTGTCGACCTGAGCCTGCGTGAAGCTAGCGGTGCCGCCGCTCTCATTGCTCACCCAGCCCGCCATCTCCGGCCGCCACAGGTTGGGAAGCGTCTTCCACGTGTAGTTGCCCCGGCCGCGGATTTCACCACAGGCGAACGGGTCAGCGGTGCAGTCCGGTGCGTCTGCAAAGCTGTTCGCTGGATTCGCCGGGTCGACGACCTCGAACTTGGCGCTGCCGGCGATCGTGTGGCTCCCGCTGCCCAGGACATTGCTCCACGCGGCGCTGGGGGAGACGATGTTGGCGGGCGGATTGGTGACATTGGTGCGGTAGTAGTTGCCGGTCAGGTCGACGTAGACCGTTGGGATGTCCGTCTGCGAACCTCGCGCCGCCATGGCCCCAGGGGCTGTGACGAGGAGACTGGTCGCCACCATCGCGATGGTGGCCAGGAGGACGGTTGCCCTCCGAGTCAGCTTCTGCATGGAAACCTCTCGAATCGATCCGTTGCCAGTGAGCGGATCAAAACGGTTCCGCACGTGGCCACACCTCGGTCCCACGAACGGGCCCGAAACGCTCGAAGAGTACCCGTGAGCGTCGGCCCGCGACAGGGCGTTGGGCTTTTCGAGACATGAACAGTTGGAGTCGGCGTCTCAGGTTTACGGTGGGTGGGCGGTGTGCGACCCCGGAACACGGGCGTGCGAGGCGGCGGGAGGCGCACGAGCCCACCACCTAGACTTCTACGCATGGCTGAACTCACCCGCGCCGACGTCGAGCACCTGTCCCGGCTCGCACGCATCGATCTTTCGGACGTGGAGCTGGACCGCATGGTCGGCGAGCTCGGCGTGATCCTGGAGTCGGTCGCCACCGTCCAGCAGGCGCCCACCGATGGCGTTGAGGCCATGTCTCACCCCCTGCCGCTGGCCAATGTGGCCCGACCCGACGAGGTCCGGGCCTCGCTGACCCCGCAGGAGGCGCTCTCGGGCGCCCCGGAGGTCGACGAGCAGCGCTTCTCGGTGCCGCGCATCCTCGACCAGGACTGACGCGCCCGGCCCACCCGCCCCCCGGACCCCATACTCCCCACCCGTCCGTGGCGCCGACCGCGCCCGACCCCAAGGACCGACATGCCACTCATCCGCTCCAGCGCGGCCGAGCTCGCCAACCTCATGGCCACCGGTGAGGCCTCGTCCGTCGAGATCACCCGGGCCAGCCTCGACCGCATCGCCGAGGTCGACGGTGAGGTGCACGCCTTTCTCCACGTCGACGCCGAGGGCGCCCTCGCGCAGGCGGCCGAGGTGGACCGGCGTCGCGCAGCGGGGGAGGAGCTGCACGCACTCGCCGGTGTGCCGATCGCGGTCAAGGACGTCGTCGTGACGCGTGGGCTACCGACCACAGCCGGAAGCAGGATCCTCGAGGGCTGGGTCCCGCCCTATGACGCCACCCTCGTGACGCGCCTGCGCGAGGCCGGGTTGCCGATCCTCGGCAAGACCAACATGGACGAGTTCGCCATGGGCTCCTCGACCGAGCACTCGGCCTACGGCCCGACGCGCAACCCGTGGGACCTCGGTCGGATCCCCGGTGGCTCGGGCGGCGGATCGGCCGCCTGCCTTGCGGCCTATGAGGCCCCGCTCGCGATCGGCACCGACACCGGTGGCTCGATCCGCCAGCCCGCCTCGGTGACGGGCACCGTGGGCGCCAAGCCGACCTACGGCGGGGTGTCGCGCTACGGACTCATCGCCATGGCCTCCTCGCTCGACCAGGCCGGGCCCTGCACGCGCACCGTCCTGGACGCCGCGCTGCTGCACAGCCTCATCGGCGGCCACGACCGGATGGACTCGACCTCGCTCGACGCACCGGTCCCTCCGGTCGTCGAGGCCGCCAACCGCGCCGACGTGTCGGGGATGCGGATCGGCATCGTCAAGGAGCTGACCGGCGAGGGCTTCCAGCCCGGTGTGCAGAAGCGCTTCGAGGAGGCTGTCCAGCACCTCGTCGACGCGGGCGCCGAGATCGTCCAGGTGTCGTGCCCCTCCTTCCGGTATGCCCTCGCGGCCTACTACCTCGTCATGCCGAGTGAGGTCAGCTCCAACCTGGCCAAGTTCGACGCGATGCGCTACGGCCTCCGGGTCCTCCCGGAGGGCATCGACGACCCCAGCGCCGAGCAGGTCATGGCGGCCACGCGGGACGCCGGATTCGGCGACGAGGTCAAGCGCCGCATCATCCTGGGCACCTATGCCCTCTCCTCGGGCTACTACGACGCCTACTACGGCTCGGCCCAGAAGGTCCGCACCCTCATCGCCGACGACTTCGCCCGCGCCTTCGAGGTCGCGGACGTCCTCGTCTCGCCGACGTCGCCGACGACCGCCTTCCCCTTCGGCGACAAGATGTCCGACCCGCTCTCGATGTACATGCAGGACATCGCGACCATCCCCGCCAACCTCGCCGGTGTGCCCGGCCTGTCCCTGCCGAGCGGTCTCGCCGACGAGGACGGCCTGCCGGCCGGCTTCCAGATCCTGGCCCCGGCCATGAAGGACGAGCGGATGTATGCCGTCGGCTCGGCCCTGGAGAAGCGCCTCCACGCCGCCTGGGGTGGCCCGCTCCTCGCGCGCGTCCCGTCGTTGGTCAAGGAGGCCTGAGCATGAGCACGAGCACCACGGACGCCCTCATGGGCTACGACGAGGTCATCGAGCGGTTCGATCCGGTCATGGGCCTGGAGGTCCACGTCGAGCTCGGCACGGCGACCAAGATGTTCTGCGGCTGCGCCACGACCTTCGGCGCCGAGCCCAACACGCAGGTGTGCCCGGTCTGCCTGGGCCTGCCCGGTGCCCTGCCCGTCGTCAACGCGGTCGGGGTCGAGTCCGCGATCCGCATCGGCCTGGCGCTCAACTGCCAGATCGCCGAGTGGTGTCGCTTCGCCCGGAAGAACTACTTCTACCCGGACATGCCCAAGAACTTCCAGACCAGCCAGTACGACGAGCCGATCGCCTTCAACGGCTTCCTCGACGTCGAGCTGTCCGACGGGAGCACCTATCGCGTCGAGATCGAGCGGGCGCACATGGAGGAGGACACCGGCAAGTCCCTCCATGTCGGCGGCGCCACCGGTCGCATCCACGGCGCCACGCACTCGCTGGTCGACTACAACCGCGCCGGGATCCCGCTCATCGAGATCGTCACCAAGCCGATGGTGGGGGCGGGGGAGCGGGCCCCGGAGATCGCCCGTGCCTATGTCGCCACGTTGCGCGACCTGCTCAAGGGCCTGGGCGTCTCCGACGTGAAGATGGAGCAGGGCTCGATGCGCTGCGACGTCAACCTCTCCCTCATGGCCAAGGGCGCCGAGGCCTTCGGCACCCGCAGCGAGACCAAGAACGTCAACTCGCTGCGCTCGGTCGAGCGGGCCGTCCGCTACGAGATGTGCCGTCATGGCGCCCTCCTGGCCGCGGGCGAGAAGGTCGTGCAGGAGACGCGGCACTGGCACGAGGACACCGGCATGACGACGGCCGGGCGCGAGAAGTCCGACGCCGAGGACTACCGCTACTTCCCCGAGCCCGACCTCGTGCCCGTCGCCCCGAGCCGCGAATGGGTGGAGGAGCTGCGGGCTGCCCTGCCCGAGCCGCCGGCCCAGCGACGCAAGCGGCTCCAGACGGCATACGGCTTCTCCGACCTGGAGATGCGCGACGTCCTCAACGCCGGGCTGCTCGACCTCATCGAGGAGACGGTGGCCGCCGGCGGAAGCCCCGCCGCCGCCCGCAAGTGGTGGTCCGGCGAGATCGCCCGGCGGGCGAGCGCGCAGGGCCAGGACGTGCCCACGTATGCCGCGGGGCTGGGTCTGTCTCCCGCTGCGGTGGTCGAGCTGGAGGGCATGGTCACCAGCGGCCGGCTCAACGACGCGATGGCCCGCCAGGCCTGGGAGGGCGTGCTCGACGGTGAGGGCACGCCGACGCAGGTCGCCGACGCCCGTGGGCTCCAGCTCAACCAGGACACTGGCGCCCTCGAGGCGGCCGTCGACGAGGTCATCGCGGCCAACCCGGATGTCGCGGACAAGATCCGCGACGGCAAGGTCCAGGCCGTCGGCGCGCTCATCGGTCAGGTCATGAAGGCGATGAAGGGCCAGGGCGATGCCGCTGCGGCGCGTGCCCTGATCCTCGAGCGGCTGGGCCAGCCTTCCTGACGTGGTTGTTATCCCCTGCCGCGGTTGTTGTCTCCGGGGGTAACAACCGCGGCACGGGGTAACAACCGCGGGGGACGTGCGCAGGCGGGCTCTGGCGTGCTAGATTGGAATCACTCCAGAAAACCGACCGAAGGAGCAGTTCCCTCCATGGCCCTCATCAACACCCCGATCAAGCCGTTCACGGCCCAGGCGTTCCACAACGGCGAGTACGTCGAGGTCACCGAGAAGGACGTCCTCGGCAAGTGGGCGATCTTCTTCTTCTACCCCGCGGACTTCACCTTCGTCTGCCCGACCGAGCTCGGCGACCTCGCCGACCAGTACGACGAGCTGCAGAAGCTCGGCGTCGAGGTCTACTCCGTGTCCACCGACACCCACCACGTCCACGCGGCGTGGCACAAGGAGTCCGAGACCGTCGGGAAGATCAAGTACTTCATGCTCGGCGACCCGGCCGGCGTCATCACGAACAACTTCGAGAACATGCGCGAGGGCCAGGGCCTGGCCGACCGCGCGACCTTCGTCATCGACCCCGACGGCATCATCCAGGTCATGGAGGTCACCTGCGAGGGCGTCGGCCGCAACGCCGCCGAGCTCGTCCGCAAGGTCAAGGCCGCGCAGTACGTCCGCAACCACCCGGGTGAGGTCTGCCCGGCCAAGTGGGAAGAGGGCGCAGACACCCTCAAGCCGTCCATCGACCTCGTCGGCAAGATCTGACGGAGAGCACCATGTTGGATCCCGCCCTCTCCGAACAGCTCAAGGGTTTCCTGACCAACGTCCGGCAGCCGATCGAGCTCGTCAGCGCGCTCGACGACTCCCCGAAGTCCCAGGAGCTCGCCGAGCTGCTCGACGAGATCGCCGGGCTCTCCACGCAGGTCACGCATGTTCGTGACGATTCGGACGGGGGCGACGACACGGTCCACGTGCGTCGCCCCTCGTTCCGGATCGTGCGGGCCGGCACCGACGTGCACGTGACCTTCGCCGGCATCCCGCTCGGCCACGAGTTCACCTCGCTCGTCCTCGCCCTCCTCCACGTCGGCGGGCACCCGCCGAAGGTCGACGAGGACACCGCCGCCCAGGTCAAGGCGCTCACCAAGGACCTGCACTTCGAGACCTACATGTCCCTGTCGTGCCAGAACTGCCCCGACGTCGTGCAGGCGCTCAACATCATGAGCGTGCTCAACCCCGAGCACATCTCGCACGTCGCCATCGAGGGCGGGGTCTTCCAGGACGAGGTCGCCGAGAAGGGCATCCAGGCCGTCCCCACGGTCTACCTCAACGGTGAGCTCTTCGACTCCGGCCGGATGAGCCTCGAGCAGATCCTCGGCCGGGTCGACGAGGGCGCCGACGCCAAGGCCGCGGCCAAGGTCGACGCCATGGAGCCCTTCGAGACGCTCATCGTCGGCGGCGGCCCCGCCGGCGCGAGCGCGGCGATCTACCTCGCCCGCAAGGGCCTGCGCACCGGTGTCGTCGCCGAGCGCTTCGGCGGCCAGCTCAACGACACCATGTCGATCGAGAACTACCCGAGCGTCGCCCACACCGAGGGGCCGCGGATGGCCGCCGACCTCGAGCAGCACGTGCGCAGCTACGGCGTCGAGGTCGTCCTCGGCCAGCATGCGGCCCGGCTCGTCCCCGCCGAGCAGCCCGGCGGCCTGCACACCGTCGAGCTCGCGTCGGGCGCCAGCCTGCAGGCACGCACCGTCGTCGTCGCCACCGGCGCCCGTTGGCGCACCATGGGGTGCGCCGGTGAGGAGGACTACCGCAACAAGGGCGTCACCTTCTGCCCGCACTGTGACGGGCCGCTCTTCAAGGGCAAGCGCGTCGCGGTCATCGGCGGCGGCAACTCCGGTGTCGAGGCCGCCATCGACCTGGCCGGCGTCGTCGGCCACGTCACGGTCCTCGAGTTCCTCGACACCATGCGGGCCGACGACATCCTCCAGGACAAGCTGCGCTCGCTGCCCAATGTCGACATCGCGCTCGGCCGCCGCACGACCGAGGTCGTCGGCGACGGCACCAAGGTGACTGGCCTGCGCCACGAGCCCCGGGAGGGCGGCGACGCCACGACGACCGAGCTCGATGGCGTCTTCGTCCAGATCGGCCTGCTGCCCAACACCGAGTGGGTCAAGGGCGTCCTCGAGGTCAGCGACCGCGGCGAGATCGTCGTCGACGCGCGCGGTGGGACGAGCATCCCGGGGGTCTTCGCCGCCGGGGACTGCACCACCGTCCCCTACAAGCAGATCACCATCGCGAGCGGGGCGGGCGCGACGGCCGCGCTGTCGGCGTTCGACCACCTCATCCGGACTCCGGTCCCGGCGAAGGAGGCGGTCGCCGCGGGCTGAGCCCCACGGCATACGCACCGATGCGACGAAGGGCCCGGACCGTGGTGGTCCGGGCCCTTCGCCGTATGCCGTGTGCCCGCCTCAGCGGCGGCCGCCCCCGAGGAGGCCACCGAGGATGTCGGTGATGATCGAGCCGCCACTGGGCAGGCCCGACTGCTGGGTCTGCTGCGGCTGCTGCGTGGCGCCGCCCGCGGCCTGGCCGAGGACGTCCTTGAGCAGGTCGTCGAGCGAGGGGGCCCCACCGCTCGCGCCGCCCTGGTTCGTCGGGAGGGAGGGAGAGGTCTGGGGGGCGCTGCCGCCGCCCTGGCCCATCTTCCCGAAGACCTGGTTCGCGATGTAGGAGAGCACGATCGGCGCCAGGATCGGGATGAGCTTCTTGACGAGGGCACCGCCGAGGCCACTGCCCGCGGAGACGCCGATGCCGAGCTGACCGAGCTGGTTGGCGACGGCGTCCTGCTGGTCACCGAAGATGTGGCCGGCGATGGCCGCGCCGTCCTGGGTGTCGATCTGCGAGAGGTCCACCCCACCGGCGAGCAGGTCGTTGTTGTGCTGTCCGAGGGCCTCGAGGATGGAGCCGGTGCCACCGTCCTGGGCGTTGGCCTGCAGGCCGCCGAGGAGGGCGGGCAGGACCGCCGCGCTGGCCGCCTCGACCTGACCCGGGGAGGCCCCGAGCTGGTCGGCGAGCTGGTCGATCGGCAGGGAGCCGAGGATGTCGTCGAGAGCGGACATGAGTGGCCTTCCGTGTGGTGAGCAGCGAGCGGCGTCGGTGCGCGCGCCATACGTGACACAACCTAGTGCGTCGCAGCGCACATTCCACTGGGAGCGGGCGGCGGGGAGCCTCCGCTGAGGGCCCTCACAGGGAGGTGACCACGGGCACGTCGGTGTCGCGGCGGCTGACAAGTGGGCTCGGGAGCGGGCAAGATCGGGTCATGACCAGCGCCGCCGAAGACCGCACCCTCGTCCTGCTGCGTCACGCCCAGGCCGAGGACCCGTTCGCCACCAGCGCCGACATCGAGCGCGAGCTGACCGAGGCCGGGATGAAGGACGCCGAGGCCGCCGGTGCCTGGCTGCACGAGCTCGGTCTCGGCCTCGACGAGGTGCTGTGCTCGGCCAGCATCCGGACCCAGCAGACCGCGGAGGGGATCTGGGCCGGCGGGTGCGCGGAGGCCGACGTGCGCGTCGACCGGCGCCTCTACAACGCCTCGGCCGAGCGCGTGCTCGAGGTGGTGCGCGAGGCCGACGAGGACGCCAATGTCGTCATGGTCATCGCCCACGCGCCCGGCCTGCCGGCTCTCGCCTCCCTCTTGGCCGACGGTGAGGGCAGCGACCCGGCCCACGATGCGCTCGCCCATGGCTACCCGACGTGCGGGATCGCCGTGCTGCGCTTCAGCGGCCACTGGCGTGACCTCGACTTCGGCGGAGCCGTCCTCGACCGCTTCCACGTCGCACGCGCCAGCCAGCCCGCCTGAGCCGGACAACGGTGCCGCGCCCCGGGCGCGGATGAGACGATCAGGTCATGCCTGCACTGCGGTCCCGCACGTCCACCCACGGTCGCACCATGGCCGGAGCGCGCGCGCTCTGGCGGGCGACCGGCATGACCGATGACGACTTCGGCAAGCCGATCGTCGCCATCGCGAACTCCTTCACGCAGTTCGTCCCAGGCCACGTCCACCTCAAGGACCTGGGCCAGCTCGTCGCCGGCGCCGTCGCGGAGGCCGGCGGCGTGGGCCGGGAGTTCAACACGATCGCCGTCGACGACGGGATCGCGATGGGCCACGCGGGGATGCTCTACTCCCTGCCCAGCCGGGAGCTGATCGCGGACGCGGTCGAGTACATGGTCAACGCCCACTGCGCGGACGTGCTCGTCTGCATCTCGAACTGCGACAAGATCACGCCCGGGATGCTCATGGCCGCGCTGCGCCTGAACATCCCCACCGTCTTCGTCTCCGGTGGGCCGATGGAGGCGGGCAAGACCACGGCCATCGACGGCGTCGTCCACACCAAGCTCGACCTCGTCGACGCCATGGTGGCGGCGGTCGACGACGCGGTCTCCGATGCCCAGCTCGACTCGATCGAGCGCTCGGCCTGCCCGACCTGTGGCTCGTGCTCGGGCATGTTCACCGCGAACTCGATGAACTGCCTCACCGAGGCGATCGGCCTGTCCCTCCCGGGCAATGGCTCGACCCTGGCCACCCACGCGGCGCGCAAGGACCTCTTCCTCCGGGCCGGTGCGCTCGCCGTCGAGCTCGCGAAGCGCTACTACGACGGCGACGACGAGTCGGTGCTGCCCCGCTCGGTGGCGAGCCCGGCGGCCTTCCGCAACGCGGTCGCGCTCGATGTCGCCATGGGTGGCTCGACCAACACCGTCCTGCACCTGCTCGCCGCGGCCCGTGAGGCGGAGTACGACTTCTCGATCGCCGAGATCGACGCGATCTCCCGTCGCGTGCCGTGCCTGTCGAAGGTGGCCCCGAACAGCCCGCTCTTCCACATGGAGGACGTGCACCGCGCCGGTGGCATCCCGGCGCTCTTGGGCGAGCTCGACCGGGCCGGCCTGCTCGAGCGCGATGTGCACGCCGTGCACAGCCCTTCCCTGTCAGAGTGGTTGGGGGAGTGGGACATTCGTGGCGGGAAGGCGAGCGGGACGGCATACGAGCTCTTCCATGCGGCCCCGGGAGGGGTGCGGACCACCGAGCCGTTCTCGACGACCAACCGGTGGGCGAGCCTGGACACCGACGCCGTCGAGGGCTGCATCCGTGACCGCGAGCACGCCTACACCGTCGACGGCGGGCTGGCCGTGCTCCACGGCAACATCGCGCCCGATGGTGCCGTCGTCAAGACCGCTGGTGTGCCGGAGGAGTGCTGGCACTTCGAGGGCACGGCGCGGGTCTACGAGAGCCAGGACGACGCGGTGTCGGGGATCCTCGCCAAGGAGGTCGTCGCCGGGGACGTCGTCGTCATCCGCTACGAGGGCCCCAAGGGTGGGCCGGGCATGCAGGAGATGCTCTACCCGACGTCCTTCCTCAAGGGCCGCGGACTGGGCCAGAAGTGCGCGCTCATCACCGACGGCCGCTTCTCCGGTGGCACCTCCGGCCTCTCGATCGGGCACATCTCGCCGGAAGCGGCCTCCGAGGGGCCGATCGGGCTGATCGAGACCGGCGACCGGATCGTCATCGACATCCCCGAACGCCTGCTCGAGCTCGACGTGCCCGAGGAGGTGCTGGCCGAGCGGCGCGCGAAGCAGCTGGCGCGCGAACGGCCGTGGACGCCCGTGGACCGTGACCGCCCGATCAGTGCGGCACTGCGGGCCTACGCCTCGATGGCCACGTCGGCGTCAGACGGAGCCGTCCGCCGCGTCCCCTGAGGCCGGTCATCGGCGCTCGAGGCCGCAGGTCGGGGTGCCGCCGGGGAGGCGGGAGCGGTTGGCGGCCACCCAGTGGTATGCCGCGTGCGCCACTGGCGCTCCAGCTCGCGACCGCATGAGGGCACCGAGGGCGCGCCATGGCCAGGCGCCGGTGCGCAGGATCGCGGCCCATGCCTCGTGCCCGTAGTGGATGGCACCGTCGGCGTCGATCGCGGCCACCTCGACATGGGCCCGGTCTGCGTCGATCCCGAGTTCGGTCAGGTCGGCGTTCTGCAGGGTCCGGGCCTCGACGTCCACGCCGAGTCGGTGGACGTGCTCCGCCGTGCGCATGCAGAAGCCGCAGTCGGCGTCGTTGAACATCACGACTCGTCCGGCTCGTCCCATGGACCGACCCTAAGCCTGCGCACACGGCGTGACCCACGGCATACGTCCGCCATGTGGGATCGCCCTCTCGCGCGTTGACACCCCACGAGGACCCGGCAACAGTGGGGGCGTGGCCCTGTTTCTCGTACTTCCCCTGCGCGCCTGAACCCGGCACGACCTCAGGCGCGCTCCTCCGTTGTCCCCGCCACGGGACCGGAGGTTTTTTTGTGTGACCAGTGGCATCAGGGACATGGACACGCGGCCGACCCGCTCCGCGTGAAGGCATCACCGATCAGCAAGGACGCACGATGAGTGACAGCAGCAGCGCGGCCCCCTCACCCGCGCAGATGGCCCAGCAGCCCCGACCCAAGACACCGATCGAGGTGACCGGCGCCCAGTCCCTCGTGCTTTCCCTCGAGGCCATGGACGTCGACACCGTCTTCGGCATCCCGGGCGGTGCCATCCTCCCGGCCTACGACCCGCTGCTGGACTCGGTCAAGGTGCGCCACATCCTGGTGCGCCACGAGCAGGGCGCCGGGCACGCCGCCGAGGGGTATGCCGCGGCCTCCGGCAAGGTCGGCGTCTGCATGGCCACCTCCGGCCCCGGCGCGACCAACCTCGTGACCGCCATCGCCGACGCGCACATGGACTCGGTCCCGATCGTGGCGATCACCGGGCAGGTCAACTCCTCCTCGATCGGCAGCGATGCCTTCCAGGAGGCCGACATCCGCGGCATCACGATGCCGATCACGAAGCACAACTACCTCGTGACCAACGCCGCCGACATCCCGCGCGTCATCGCCGAGGCCTTCCACATCGCCTCCACCGGTCGCCCCGGCCCGGTGCTCGTCGACATCTCCAAGGACGCGCTCCAGGCGCGGACGACCTTCTCCTGGCCCCCGCGCATCGAGCTCCCCGGCTACCGCCCCGTCCTGCGTCCGCACAGCAAGCAGATCCGCGAGGCCGCCAAGCTGATCGCGGCCGCCAAGCAGCCGATCCTCTACGTCGGTGGTGGCGTCATCCGCTCGCGGGCCTCCGAGGAGCTGCGCCGCTTCGTCGAGCTGACCCAGATCCCCGTCGTCACCACGCTGATGGCGCGCGGCGCGCTCCCCGACAGCCACCCGCTCCACCTGGGCATGCCCGGCATGCACGGCTCGGTCCCGGCGGTCACGGGCCTGCAGAAGGCCGACCTCATCATCTGCGTCGGCGCCCGCTTCGACGACCGGGTGACCGGGCAGCTGTCGACCTTCGCCCCGGACGCCCTCGTCATCCACGCCGACATCGACCCGGCCGAGATCAGCAAGAACCGCAAGGCCGACGTCCCGATCGTCGGTGACGCCAAGGCCGTGCTCGCCGACCTCGCCGAGGCCGTCGACAACGACATGGAGGCCGGTCACGGCGGCGACTACGACGCCTGGCGCACCCGCACGGCGGGCTGGAAGGACATGTTCCCCCTGGGCTGGTCCGAGCCCGAGGAAGGGCAGGCCCCGCTCTCGCCGCAGTACGTCATCGAGCGCCTCGGGGCCATCGCCGGCCCGGATGCGGTCTACGCCGCGGGCGTGGGCCAGCACCAGATGTGGGCGGCGCAGTTCATCTCCTACGAGCGCCCGAACGCCTGGCTCAACTCCGGCGGGGCCGGGACGATGGGGTATGCCGTGCCCGCCGCCATGGGTGCCAAGGTCGCCCAGCCGGACCGGGTCGTCTGGGCCATCGACGGCGACGGCTGCTTCCAGATGACCAACCAGGAGCTGGCGACCTGCACGATCAACGACATCCCGATCAAGGTCGCCGTCATCAACAACTCCAGCCTGGGCATGGTCCGCCAGTGGCAGACGCTGTTCTACAACGAGCGCTACTCCAACACCGACCTGCACACCTCTGCCGACGGTGAGCGGGTGCCCGACTTCGTCAAGCTCGCCGACGCCTACGGGGCCGTCGGTCTGCGCTGCGAGCGGCCCGAGGACGTCGACGACGTGATCCGCAAGGCCATGGAGATCAACGACCGACCGGTGGTCATCGACTTCGTCGTCCACCGCGACGCGATGGTCTGGCCGATGGTGCCCGCCGGCGTCAGCAACGACCTCATCCAGGTGGCCAAGGACACCGCGCCCCAGTGGGACCGCGAAGAGTCCGAGGCCATCGAGCAGGCCGAGGACGCGGACCACTCCGGCGCCAGCGCCGACCAGACGACCACGACCGCCGGAAAGTGAGGGAGCAGACCATGACCACCTCCAGCACCCACACCCTGTCCGTCCTCGTGGAGAACAAGCCCGGTGTCCTCGCCCGGATCGCCAGCCTGTTCTCGCGTCGCGGCTTCAACATCTCCAGCCTCGCCGTCGGCGAGACCGAGCACCCCGAGGTCTCCCGGATGACCGTGGTCGTCGACGTGGAGGACCTGCCCCTCGAGCAGGTGACCAAGCAGCTCAACAAGCTCGTCGAGGTGCTCAAGGTCGTCGAGCTCGAGCCGGGCAGCTCAGTGCAGCGCCAGGTCATGCTGATCAAGGTGCGCGCCGACGCCGGCACCCGCAGCCAGGTCCTCGAGATGGTCCAGATGTTCCGGGCCAAGGTCGTCGACGTCGCGACCGAGTCCCTCACCATCGAGGCGACCGGCAACACCGAGAAGCTGCGCGCCCTCCTCGACGTGCTCGAGCCCTACGGGGTCAAGGAGCTCGTCCAGTCCGGCATGGTCGCGATCGGGCGCGGGCCGCGCTCGATCACCGACCGCGCCCTCACCAAGGTCAGCTGACCCGACCACCCCCGCCCACCCGGGACGGACGCCTGCACGCGCGGGTGCGCCCACGGCATACGCTCATTCCAACGCACGACCACCACGAACCAAAGGAGAGGCCGGACACCATGGCCGAGATGTTCTACGACGACGACGCCGACCTGTCGATCATCCAGGGCCGCAAGGTCGCTGTCATCGGTTACGGCAGCCAGGGCCACGCCCACTCGCTCAACCTGCGCGACAGCGGTGTCGACGTCCGCGTCGGCCTGGCCGAGGGCAGCAAGTCCAAGGCGAAGGCCGAGGCCGAGGGCCTGCGCGTGCTCTCCGTCGGCGACGCCGTCAAGGAGGCCGACCTCGTCGTCATCCTGACCCCGGACCAGGTGCAGCGCACGGTCTACGCCAACGAGATCCAGCCGAACCTCAACCCGGGCACCACGCTGCTCTTCGGGCACGGCTTCAACATCCGCTTCGGCTACATCCAGCCCGAGGCCGGCAGCGACGTCATCATGGTCGCCCCCAAGGGCCCCGGTCACCTCGTCCGCCGTGAGTTCGTCGACGGCCGTGGCGTGCCCGTGCTCGTCGCCGTCGAGCAGGACGCCTCCGGCCAGGCCTGGGAGCTGGCCAAGTCGTACGCCAAGGGCCTGGGCGGCCTGCGCGCGGGCGGCATCAAGACCACCTTCACCGAGGAGTGCGAGACCGACCTGTTCGGCGAGCAGGCCGTCCTCTGCGGTGGCGCCTCGCAGCTGGTGATGTACGGCTTCGAGACCCTCACCGAGGCCGGCTACCAGCCCGAGGTCGCCTACTTCGAGTGCCTCCACGAGCTCAAGCTCATCGTCGACCTCATGGTCGAGGGCGGCATCGCCAAGCAGCGGTGGTCGGTCTCGGACACCGCGGAATACGGCGACTACGTCTCCGGCCCGCGCGTCATCGACGAGAGCGTCAAGGCCAACATGCAGGCCGTCCTCGCCGACATCAAGAGCGGTGCCTTCGCCAAGCGCTTCATCGACGACCAGGACGCGGGTGCGCCGGAGTTCAAGTCCCTGCGCGAGAAGGGTGCGGCGCACCCGATCGAGGCGACCGGCCGCGAGCTGCGCAAGCTCATGGCGTGGGTCGACAGCGACCGCGACAGCGACTACGTCGAGGGCTCGGCCGCGCGCTGACGACTGGCGGAGGCAACGAGCGAGCGCCAGCGAGCGAGGCCCGGAGCCGGGAGGAAGAGAGCGAGTCCAACGCCGCGCGCTGATCTGCTGACCCTGCTCCACCGATTCGAGGTGGAATCGCCCGGATGCCCCGGCGATTCCACCTCGAGTCGTTTCCGGGCGGAGGGAGCACTCGCGCGCTCGGGAGACAATGGGGGAATGGACCTCTTCGGCTGGATCGCCTCGCTGCCCCGGTGGCAGATGTATGCCGCGTTCCTCGCCGTCGCGGTCGGCCGGGGCTTCGCGTACTACCTGACGGGTGCCCTCGGCGGCGCGCGCGTGCGCGGGGCACGGTGGTTCGATGCGCAGGAGCGGGTGCGGCGCCTCGGCGCGCGGGCTGTCGTCGTCACCTGGCCGGTCTACGGCCTCGCCGGGGCCACGCAGGTCGCCGCCGGCGCAGCGCGGGTCGGGCTCCCCGGTTTCACCGCCGCGCTCGTCACCATGTCGGCGATCTGGGCCGGCCTCCAGACGGCGGTCGGCGTCGTGGTCCTCGAGGCCCTGGCGACGAGGGCCGCCCCCTTCGTCCTCCTGGTCATCCTCGCCCTCCTGGTCGGCAGGCTCGTCCTCGACCGCTGCCGTGGTCGCCGTGAGGTGGTCACGGGTGCCTGAGTTCCTCCGGGGCTACCCGGTCGGGATCGTCTTCGCCGTGCTCACCCTCGGGGCGTACGTCCGGGGAGTGGCGACCTACTGGGTCGGCCGTGGCGCCCGTGCCGGCAGCGAGCGCACCCGGTGGGCGCGGTATGCCGCCTCGCCGCTGGTGCGCACCGTCGAGCGCTGGGTCGACCGCGTGGGTCCGCCCTTGATCTCCCTCGGATTCCTCACTGTCGGCGTGCAGAGCGCGATCAACTTCGCCGCTGGGCTGCTCCGTATGCCGCAGCGCCACTTCCAGCCGGCGGTCATCGCCGGCGCGCTGCTCTGGGCGACGCTCTACACCACCGTCGGCTTCGCTGTCATCGACGCCTGGCTGGGTCGGCTGTCCTGGTGGTGGGTGCTCGTCGCCGTGGCCGTCGTGGCGTCGACGGTCCTGCTCTCCCGCCGGCTGGAGCGGCGCGCCGAGGAGGTCGCCGGAGCCGTCCCGGACGAGCACACCGACGCGGGCGGCACCCCCCGCCTCCCCGATTCGAGGTAATACCGCCGCCGATACTGCGGCGGTATTACCTCGAATCGGGGGTTGGCGGCCGCTGTCCGCCCCGTGATTCGACTCGACACCCCGGTCGAATCGGGAGCGTGACGCGGATCATCGTCCGGCATACGAGCCGTGACGTCCGCATGCTGGGCGCGCACCTACGATGGGTGGCGGCACACCGGCGTGCCGCCGACGGCCCCACACCCGGGGCGAGCCGGCCCTGACCGCCCGCACACGGCATACGAAGGCTCGTGCGGGACCACCTCATCACCCAAGGAAAACGCCGTGACCAAGCCCGTCGTCCTCCTCGCCGAAGAGCTCTCGCCCGCCACGATCGACGCCCTCGGTCCGGACTTCGAGATCCGCCATGTCGACGGTGCCGACCGTGCCGCCCTCCTGCCCGCGCTCGCCGATGTCGATGCCGTGCTCATCCGCTCGGCCACGATGATGGACTCCGAGGCGATCGAGGCCGCCAAGCAGCTCAAGGTCATCGCGCGCGCCGGCGTCGGCCTGGACAACGTCGACATCCCCGCCGCCACCCAGGCCGGCGTCATGGTGGTCAACGCCCCGACCTCGAACATCACGAGCGCGGCCGAGCTGGCCGTCGGCCTGCTGCTGGCCTCCGCACGCAACATCGCCCCGGCCAACGAGGCGCTCAAGGGCGGCGCGTGGAAGCGCAGCAAGTACGGCGGGGTCGAGCTGCTCGACAAGACGGTCGGCATCGTCGGATTCGGCCGGATCGGGCAGCTCGTCGCCGAGCGGCTCAAGGGCTTCGGGGTCGAGCTGGTGGCCTACGACCCGTATGCGAACGCGCAGCGCGCCGGCCAGCTCGGCGTGCGGCTCGTGGGGCTCGATGAGCTCCTCGAGAGCTCCGACTTCATCACGATCCACCTGCCCAAGACGCCCGAGACCCTCGGCCTCATCGGCAAGGAAGCGCTCGCCAAGGTCAAGCCGACCGTCCGGATCGTCAATGCGGCCCGCGGCGGTGTCCTCGACGAGGAGGCCCTCGCCAACGCCATCGCCGAGGGGCGCGTCGCCGGTGCGGGCCTCGACGTCTTCGCCAAGGAGCCGACGACCGCGAGCCCGCTCTTCGAGCACGAGTCGGTCGTCGTCACCCCGCACCTGGGCGCGAGCACCGAGGAGGCGCAGGAGAAGGCCGGCATCGCCGTCGCCAAGTCGGTGCGCCTGGCCCTCGGGGGCGACCTCGTGCCGGACGCGGTCAACGTCTCCGGTGGCCACGTCGCCGAGGAGGTGCGCCCGGGCCTGGACCTGGTCGAGAAGCTCGGCCGGATCTTCACCTCGATCGCCGGGGGAGTGCCGGTCCAGCTCGACGTCGATGTCCGTGGCGAGATCACCAAGCACGACGTCTCGATCTGGGAGCTCTCCGCCCTCAAGGGCCTGTTCACCGATGTCACCGAGACGCCCGTGACCTATGTCAACGCCCCCCTGCTCGCCAAGGAGCGTGGCTGCCAGACCCGCCTGGTGACGACCGCGGTGGCCGAGGACTACCGCAATGTCACGACCCTGCGCGGCACCCTCTCCGACGGCTCGGTCGTCTCCGTCGCGGGCACCCTCACCGGCCCGAAGATGGTGCAGAAGATCATCGGCATCAACGGCTTCGAGCTGGAGATCCCGATCTCGCAGCACCTGGTCTTCTACACCTACCGGGACCGCCCGGGCGTCATCGGCGCCCTCGGCAAGCTGCTCGGCGACGCCCAGATCAACATCGCCGGCATGCAGGTCTCGCGCAACAACGACACCCACGAGGCCCTCGTCGCCCTCACCGTCGACAGCGCGATCCCGGGAGAGCTCGTCTCCGCGATCGAGAAGGAGATCGGCGCGAACACGGTGCGCGTCGCCGACCTGGACTGAGGTCGACGCCGCCCGCGCTTGGGTGGTGACGTGGTGGCTGCCGGCGCCCCGTGTCGTGGCGTGGATCACCGTCCACGATGTGGGATCTGGGCTCCATTTACTAGGACGTCCTCGTAATCTCGAAGGGCGGTCGTGCTCGTGCGCATCAGGGCGAGCCAGGCCGTGCAGCTCGGTAGACCGGTCCAGATCGCGGTGATCCCGCGGCGTCGCCGGCCCGGCTCGCCCGCCCGACCAGGGCTGGCGGCCCCCGGGTATGACGACGCCAACCCCCGAAATGGAGACCGCGATGAGTGAAGAGGCCAAGGCCGCCCGCCAGGCGCTGCAGGAGTCCATGGACCTGCGCGACCAGGGCCACACCGAGGACTGAGCCAAGGTCCGTGGACCGAGTTCCTCCAGTCTGTCCCGGACAGTCGAAAGTAGACGAAGAGCCGCCCCTAGCACTGGGGAGCGGCTCTTCGTCTACTTTCGACTGTGGTGAGCGCGGGGCCTAGGGTGTCGGAATGGCGGCCTACGACCTCGCGAAGCGTTACCGCACCGGCTCCGAGCCGGTCCTGCTCACCGGGGTCCAGGCGATCGCCCGCTTCCTCGTCGAGCAACGAGCACTCGACCTGCGGCACGGGCGTGACACCGCCTTCTTCGTCTCCGGCTACCAGGGCAGCCCCCTGGGTGGTGTCGACAAGATGCTCGCGGGCATGCCGGAGGTGCTGGCGGACAATGCCATCCACTTCCGACCAGGGCTGAACGAGGAGCTCGCGGCGACGGCGGTCTGGGGGAGCCAGATCGAGCTGCCCGGCGGGTTCGCCGGCCGTGACGGCGTCGTCGGCGTCTGGTACGGCAAGGGACCCGGCGTCGACCGCGCCACCGACGCCCTGCGGCACATGGCGATGTACGGCATCCACCCTCGCGGGGGCGTGGTCCTCCTCGTCGGCGACGACCCGGCCGCCAAGTCCTCGACCGTCCCGGCGGTGAGCGAGCGCTCGTTGGCGGCCCTCGGCATACCGGTTCTCCTCCCGCGCAATGCCGAGGAGGTCGTCCGGTTCGGTCTCCACGCCGTTGCCCTCTCCCGGGCCTGTGGCACGCCGGTCGCGCTCAAGATCGTCGCCGATGTCGCCGACGGCGCCTGGGTGGTCGACGACACGGTGTCGCAGGTCGAGCCGGTCACGCCGCCGCTGACGTGGGAGGGGCGCGAGTGGACCTACACCCAGAGCCCGCCGGTCGTCGGGAGTGCGCGGGTCGTCGCGGTCGAGGCCGAGTTCGTCGGCCCGCGGGCCGCGATGGTGCAGGCGTATGCCGCGGCCAACGACATGGACGTCGTCCGGCTTTCGCCGCCCAGGCCGACGCTGGGCCTCATCGCCACCGGACCGGCCTATGACTCACTCGCGCAGGCGCTCCTCGACGTGGGTGCCGATGATGCCGTCCTCGCCGAGCACGGGGTCAGCGCGCTGCGCATCGGGCTGATCCATCCCATCGACGTGGCCGAGGTGAGGGACTTCTGCCGCGGACTGACCGAGGTCTTCGTCGTCGAGGACAAGACCGCGTTCCTCGAGTCGCAGGTGCGTGACGCGCTCTATGACCTTCAGGACCGCCCGCGCGTCATCGGCAAGAAGGACCGCCTCGGGCAGCCCCTCGTGCCCGCCGACGGAGAGCTCACCCCGAGCCGGCTGATCGGCCCGCTGCGCCGCGTGCTGGGGGAGCGGGTCCCTCTGGCGCCACCGCCGGCAGAGCGTCCGTCGTTGCCGCTGCTCCCGATCAGTCGCACGCCCTACTTCTGCTCGGGGTGCCCGCACAACAGGTCCACCGCCGTGCCGGAGGGCTCGATCGCCGGCGGTGGCATCGGGTGCCACACCCTCGTCACGCTGTCGCGTCGCACGGACTCGGCGGTCACCGGCTTCACCCAGATGGGCGGCGAGGGCGCGCAGTGGATCGGGCAGGCGCCGTTCACCTCGATCGACCACATCTTCCAGAACCTCGGCGACGGCACCTTCGTCCACTCGGGCCAGCTCGCGGTCCAGGCGTGCGTGGCGGCGGGGGTCAATGTCACCTACAAGCTGCTCCACAACGACGTCGTCGCGATGACCGGGGCGCAGGACGCGGAGGGGGCCCGCGGCATACCGGAGATCACGCACAAGCTGCGGGCCGAAGGCGTGGCCCGCATCATCGTCGTCGCCGACGAGCCGCAGCGGCACCGCGCCCGCGACCTCGCGCCCGGCACGGCCCTGTGGCCGCGGGAGCGACTCGACGAGGCCCAGCGCACGCTGCGCGACACCCCCGGGGTGACGGTGCTCATCTACGACCAGCACTGCGCCAACGACGCGCGCCGGCAACGCAAGCGCGGCACCCTGCCCGCGCGACCGACGCGCGTCGTCATCAACGAGGACGTCTGCGAGGGCTGCGGCGACTGTGGCGTGAAGTCGAATTGCCTTTCGGTGCAGCCTCTTTCGACGGAGTTCGGGGACAAGACGCGGATCGACCAGACCTCGTGCAACACGGACTACTCCTGCCTCGAGGGTGACTGTCCCGCGTTCATGACTGTGGAGATCGACCCCGAGTCCCCGCGGGCCCGGCGGCGCGACCTGCCGCCGCCGCCCGAGGTGGCCGACCCCACGTGGTCGGTGCCCGCGCGCACCCAGTCGGTGCTCCTCACCGGCGTGGGCGGCACCGGGATCGTCACCGTCAACCAAGTGCTCGCCACCGCTGCGCTTCGCGCCGGGTATGCCGTGGAGCTGCTCGACCAGATCGGGCTCGCCCAGAAGGCCGGTCCGGTCATTGGTCACCTGCGCTTCGCGGCGCAGGGACCGCTGGACCCCTCGAACCGGGTCACGACCGGTCATGCCGACGCGATCCTCGCCTTCGACCTGCTCGCCGCCGTCGACCCGGGCAACCTGCGCTATGGCGATCCGACGAAAACCGTTGCGGTGGCGTCCATCTCGTCGACCCCGACCGGTCCGGAGGTCTACGACCGCTCCCTGCGCCAGACCGGCATGGCCGAGCAGCTGGATCGGCTGGGCACCGCCGTCGCGCAGGTGCACACCCTCGACATGCTCGCGGCCTCGGAGTCGCTGCTCGGCTCCACGACCGCGGCGAACCTGATGCTCGTCGGGGCCGCGGTGCAGAGCGGAGCACTGCGCCTTCCGCCCGCTGCGGTCGAGGAGGCGATCGAGATCAATGCCGTCGCCGTCGCGGCGAACAAGGCGGCCTTTGCCTGGGGCCGGCTGTCGGTGGCCGATCCCGACCGCTTCACCGCCGAGCTGGGTGCGCGCGCGGGTGCCAGGACCCCGGTGAGCGCACCCGACTCGCGGGACTGGGGTGGCAGCTTCACGGGGGAGACGCGGCGCTTGGTGCAGGTGCGCGCCGAGGAGCTCGTGGGCTTCCAGGACGAGGCCTGCGCGCGCGACTATGTCGCCGTCGTCGATGCGGTCTGGCGCGCCGAGCGGGCCGTGACGGAGCAGACCCGCCTCTCGGAGGCGGTGGCGCGCTACCTCTACAAGCTGACGGCCTACAAGGACGAGTACGAAGTGGCCCGCCTCCTCACCCGGCCGCGCTCACGCGACCTCGCCGAGGCGGCCGTTCCCGGCGGTGCCGACCTCACCTTCAAGCTGCACCCGCCGATGCTGCGGGCGCTGGGCATGACCGGCAAGATCGGCTTCTCCGGCTCCACCCAGGCCGGCCTGAAGGCGCTCGTGCCGATGAAGCGGCTCCGCGGCACGGCGCTCGATCCCTTCGGTCGTGCCCACGTGCGCAAGGTGGAGCGAGAGCTGCTCCGGCACTATCGCGTCACGCTGCACGCGCTGGTGAGCGGCCTGACCGCGCAGACCTACGACCGGGCGGTCGAGTTCGCCGAGCTTCCCGACCTGGTCCGCGGCTATGAGGACGTCAAGCTCCGCAATGTCGATCGGTATGCCGACCGCTTGCGTGGGCTCGGCCTGCCCCTTCCAGCCCTGCCGCGCTGACCTAGGTCTCGTCGGTGTGGGCGAGGGCCTTGCGGAGCAGGGCCCCCAGCTGTGCTTGCTCCCTCGGTGACAAGGCCTCGAAGTGCTCGGCGGCTGCCTTCGATCGCTGAGCCCGAACGGCTGACGCCAGCTGCCGACCCGCCGCGGTGAGGTCGATGACGGTCGCGCGCCGATCGCCCGGGTCGGGAGAGCGGGTGACCAACATGCGCTCCTCGAGGCGGTCGATGACGTCGGTGGCCGAGCGGGCGGCGATGTGCAGGTGCTCGGCGACCACGCCCGGACGCACCGGAGCGTGGCGCCCAATGACCATGAGGGCGCGCGCGTCATGGGGGGAGAGGTCGGCGTGCGTGGCATCGAGGCCTTCCCGCCAGCGCGAGCGCAGCTGCCGCGTCAGGCGGAAGAGCAGCTCCTCCAACGAGGCCTGCTCGACATCCGGGGCGGGCTCGATGCCGGGCATGTGGTCACTCTAGCTCATATTGCGAGGTTGACACATAGTGAGGTAACCTCATGAAAATTGAGAAACCGCCCGAAGGAGGCATCGATGACCTCACCGCTGCACGACCCCGTCCATGACACCCCCCGCCACGGCCCGGCCGCGTCCACCGGCCGAGGGGGACGCACGCTCAAAGCCGATCCCCTCGACCGGGCCCAGCTCGCCGAGTCGCCGGTCAGCCTGCGTCGCGTCACGGCATACTTCCAGCCGCACCGCGCCACCATCGCGCTGGTCACGGCCCTCATCGTCGTCGTCTCCGTCGTCGGGATGGCCCAGCCCTTCCTCGTGCGTGAGGTCATCGACGTCGCCATCCCGCAGCAGGATGTCCGCCTCCTGCTCCTGGCGGTGGCCGGGATGCTCGGCGTCACGGTCGTGACCGCCCTGCTCGGGGTGGTCCAGACCTGGCTGACCACCCGCACCGGTCAGCGCGTCATGCACGACCTGCGGGTCCAGGTCTACGAGCACCTGCAGCGGCAGCCGGTCGCCTGGTTCGCCCGCACCCGCAATGGCGAGATCCAGTCCCGGCTGACCAATGACATCGCCGGCATGCAGAGCGTGTTCACCACCACGGCGACGTCGATCGCGAGCAATGTGACGACGACCATTGCCACCGCCGTCGCGATGGTCGCTCTGTCACCGACCCTGTCCTTGCTCACCCTCATCGTGCTGCCGCCCGCGATCTGGACCACGCGCAAGGTAGCCTTCGCCCGGCGTGACATCACGACGGCCCAGCAACGCCGACTGGCCGACCTGCAGAGCCAGACCGAGGAGACCCTCACCGTCAGTGGCGCCACCCTGGTCAAGACCCTCGGTGCCGGCCGCGTGATGCGCGACCGGTTCGCGGAGACCAGTGGCGACCTCGTCGGGCTGGCCCTGCGCTCGGAGCTCGCCGGCCGCTACCGGATGGCGACCATGCAGGTCGTCTTCGCCGCGATCCCGGCGCTGCTCTATCTCGCGGCGGGCCTCCCCGCCACAGGAGCGGGCATGACCATCGGCACGCTCATCGCCTTCACGACGCTGCAGGCCGGGATCTTCCGCCCGATCATGGGCCTGCTCAACGTCGGTGCCCAGTGGATCACCTCGATGGCGCTCTTCAGCCGGGTGTTCGGCTACCTCGACCTCGAGCCCGCCGTGCAGCCACCCGCCAACCCTGCGCCCGTCGATGTCGCCGCGGTGCGTGGCGAGGTGCGCTTCGTAGGGGTGAGCTTCAGCCATGACGGCGAGCGCCCCACCGTCAGCGACGTCGATGTCACGATCCCCGCCGGCACGACCCTCGCACTCGTCGGTCCCAGCGGCGCAGGGAAGACGACCATCGCCGGCCTGCTCGCCCGCCTGCACGACCCCGACAGCGGTCGCATCTCCATCGACGACGTCGACCTCCGCGAGATCGCTCCCGAGGACCTGACGCGCATCGTCGGCGTGCTCACCCAGGAGACCCACCTGCTCCACGACACGATCCGCGAGAACCTCCTCCTCGCAGCCCCGGATGCCACCGAGGCGGAGATGTGGGCGGCCCTGGACTCCGCGCGCATCGGCGAGCACGTCCGCGGCCTCCCGCACGGCCTGGACGCGGTCGTCGGAGCGCGGGGTCACCGCTTCAGTGGGGGGGAGAAGCAGCGCCTGGCCATCGCGCGCACGTTGCTCCACAACCCCCGCGTCCTCATCCTCGACGAGGCGACCTCGGCCCTGGACAACCGCACCGAGCGCGAGGTCCAGGACGCCCTCGACCGCCTCATGGTCGGCCGCACCACCCTGACCATCGCCCACCGGCTCTCCACCGTCCGGGGAGCCGAGCAGATCGCAGTCCTCGAGGCGGGTCGGGTCATCGAGCGCGGTCGGCATGAGGACCTGGTCGCCGCCGAGGGCCCGTATGCCGCACTGCTCGCCGCCTCGTCCCGACTCGCCAGCCTGCCCCACGCCGAGGCGCTCGTCCCGGCGGCCTGACTGCCACGAAGCGGGTTCCGTGATGTGGGACACGGTGTCCGGATGACAAGACGTCGACCTACTCTCGGAGCATGACTGCCACGGACGCCAAGACCTCGCTCAACCTCGCCGTCATCGGGGGTGACGGCATCGGCCCCGAGGTCGTCAACGAGGGCCTCAAGGTCCTCGAGGCAGTGGCGGGGGAGGTGTCGGTGAGCACCACGGCATACGACCTGGGGGCCGCCCGCTGGCACCGGACGGGGGAGACCCTGCCGGCCTCGGTGGTCGAGGAGCTCAAGGGCCACGACGGCATCCTGCTCGGGGCGATCGGTGACCCCACCGTCCCCAGTGGGGTGCTCGAGCGCGGTGTCCTGCTGCCGCTGCGGTTTGCGATGGACCACTACGTCAACCTGCGACCGGCCAAGCTCTACCCGGGGGTCGTGAGCCCCCTCGACGTGGCCAGGGTCGCGCCCGAGGGCATCGACTTCGTGGTGGTCCGCGAGGGCACCGAGGGCCCGTATGTCGGCAACGGCGGCGCGCTGCGCGTCGACACCCCGCACGAGATCGCGACCGAGGTCAGCGTCAACACCCGCTTCGGCGTCGAGCGCGTCGTCCGCGACGCCTTCGCCCGCGCCCAGGCCCGCCCCCGCAAGCACCTGACCCTGGTCCACAAGCACAACGTCCTCGTCCACGCCGGCCACCTGTGGCGGCGCGCCGTCGAGGCCGTCGGGGCGGAGTTCCCGGACGTCGAGGTGGCCTACCAGCACGTCGACGCGGCCACGATCTTCATGGCGACCGACCCAGGCCGCTTCGACGTCATCGTGACCGACAACCTTTTCGGCGACATCATCACCGACATCGCTGCGGCCATTGCCGGCGGCATCGGGCTGGCGGCCAGCGGCAACATCAACCCAAGCGGTGAGAGCCCGAGCATGTTCGAGCCGGTCCACGGGTCCGCGCCGGACATCGCCGGTCAGGGCAAGGCGGACCCTACGGCGGCGATCCTCTCGGTGTCGATGCTGCTCGACCACGTCGGCCTGAAGGACGCCGCGGCCCGCATCGACGCGGCCGTCGCCGCCGACCTCGCCGAGCGCGGCTCGGCCGCCCGGTCGACGAGCGCCATCGGCGACGCCATCGCCGCCCGCGTCTAGCTCCGATTCGAGGTAAAACCGCCGGGGTGCACCGGCGGTTTTACCTCCAATCGTCGACCGTGATTCGAGGTATAGCCGCCCGGATGCACCGGCGGTTTTACCTCGAATCGGCGGGTGAGTGAGCGCAGGGGAGCGGAAGGGGGAGAGGTGCGGCGCTAGGCTGGCCCGCATGTCCCTCACCTTTGCCGCGACGCCCAATGCCGCCCCGCTCGGAGCTGCCGAGCGCGATGCGATCCTGGCCAACCCCGGCTTCGGTCAGCACATGACCGACCACATGGTGCGGGCGACCTGGCGCCAGGGTGAGGGTTGGGGCGGAGCCGAGCTCACGGCATACGGACCCATTGCCCTGGACCCGGCGGCCGCCGTGCTGCACTACGCCCCCGAGATCTTCGAGGGGCTCAAGGCCTATCGTCACGCGGACGGGTCGGTGTGGACCTTCCGCCCGGACAAGAACGCCGAGCGCCTGCAGGCCAGTGCCCGCAGGATGGTCCTCCCGGAGCTCCCGGTCGAGGACTTCCTCGAGAGCCTGCGCGTCCTCGTCGAGGCCGACGAGCCGTGGGTGCCGGCGGCCGGTGACGGGGAGAAGAGCCTCTACCTGCGGCCGTTCATGTTCGGCTCCAACGCCTTCCTCGGCCTCAAGCCGGTGACCGAGGCGACCTACATGTGCATCGCCTCGCCGGCGGCCTCGATCTTCGTCGGGGGCCCCAAGCCGATCACGTTGTGGATCTGCGAGGACTACGCCCGCGCGGGCGCCGGTGGCACCGGTGCGGCCAAGTGCGGCGGCAACTACGCGAGTGCCCTGCGCGGCCAGCTCGAGGGCGCCCAGAACGGCTGCGACCAGGCGATCTTCCTCGACTCCTCGACGCACACCTACGTCGACGAGCTCGGCGGCATGAACGTCTTCTTCGTGACCAAGGACGGCAAGCTCGTCACTCCCGAACTCACCGGCACGATCCTCCCGGGCATCACGCGCATGTCGGTGCTCGAGCTCGCCAAGGAGTTCGACCTGGTCGCCGAGGAGCGCAAGGTCGAGATCCAGGAGTGGAAGGACGGCGTCGCCAGCGGCGACATCCTCGAGGTCTTCGCCTGCGGCACCGCCGCGATCATCACCCCGATCGGCGGGCTGAAGTGGAACGGCGGCGAAGCCCCCTCGACGGCGGGGGAGCGTGGCGGTGAGGTGACCCGCGGAATCCGCGAGCGACTGCTCTCGCTCCAGCAGGGCCGCTCCGAGGACAGCTACGGCTGGATGCACCGCCTGGTCTGAGCCCACGACGGCTTCACATCACGTCTCGACCTGCGGATTCCGCAGGTCGAGACGGGCAAAAGGTCCTCGAAAGAACCATTGACGCGCCCACCCTCACGGGTGTTTTCTGTGACCCACCTCACCCCATTGACCGGCGGGCGACCCGCCGGCGCACACGAAGGGTCACCCGTGAGCACAGATCGCCTCGCCCACAGCAACGACGAGGAGCACCTCGCCGCGCTCGGCTACAAGCAGGAGCTCAACCGGACCTGGTCCGCGTTCTCCAACTTCGCCATCTCGTTCTCGATCATCTCGATCCTCGCCGGCTGCTTCACCACCTTCGGCCAGGCCTGGAACAACGGCGGCCCGGTCGCCATCTCGTGGGGGTGGCCGATCATCTCGGCCTTCATCCTCATCATCGGCTTCTGCATGGCCGAGCTCGTCTCGGCCTACCCGACCTCGGGGGGCATCTACTGGTGGGCCTCCAAGCTCGGTGGCGCCAAGGCCGGCTACTACACCGGCTGGCTCAACCTCATCGGCCTGCTCGCCGTCGACGCCTCGGTGGCCTACGGCTGCGCCACCTTCTTCGACCTGACCTTCTCGACCTTCAGCGAGTCATGGGCCGCTGGCTACAGCCTGGCCCGCGTCTTCTGGATGTTCCTCGTCGTGCTGGCGCTCACTGCCGCCCTCAACATCTTCAGCAGCAAGATCCTGGCGCTGCTCAACAACATCTCGGTGTGGTGGCACGTCATCGGAGCGGCCATCGTCATCCTCATCCTGGTCTTCCTGCCCGAGAAGCACATGAGCGTCAGCGACGTCTTCACCATGCGGGTCAACAACTCCGGCGGCCTCGCCGGTGGGGAGACCAGCGGCATCGGCTTCTGGTTCTACGTCCTGCCGCTCGGCTTCCTGCTCACGCAGTACACGATCACCGGCTTCGACGCCTCGGCGCACCTCGCGGAGGAGACCCAGGGTGCGGCGCACGGTGCGGCACGCGGCATCTGGCAGTCGATCTTCTACTCGGCGATCGGTGGCTGGATCCTCCTGCTCGCCTTCCTCTTCGCCGTCCAGGACGCCGACGCGGTCACGGCAGGGGGTGGTGGCATCGCCGTCATCTTCAACCAGGCCCTCTCCTCGGGCTGGGCCGGCATCGTCCTGCTCATCGCGAGCATCGGGCAGTTCTTCTGCACCTCGGCCTGCATGACCTCGACCTCGCGGATGCTCTTCGCGTTCTCCCGTGACGGTGCCGTCCCCGGTGCCGCGCTCTGGGCCCGGCTATCCCCGAACAAGGTGCCGGTCAACGCCATCCTCATCTCCTCGGTCGTCGCGGCCATCATCACGCTGCCGGCGCTCAAGGAGGTCAACATCGGCACCGACGAGGCGCCGATCATCGTCCCCGTCGCCTTCTACGCCGTTGTCTCGGTCGCGGTCATCGGCCTCTACCTCGCGTTCGCCATCCCGATCTACCTGCGGTGGAAGGCCGGCGACAGCTTCAAGCAGGGCTCGTGGAACCTGGGCAACAAGTGGCGCTGGATGGCCCCGCTGGCGGTCGCGGAGATCGCGATCATCTCGGTCTACTTCATCCTCCCGTTCACGCCCGCGGCCCAGCCCTGGAACGAGGCGTTCGACTGGAAGTTCGTCAACTACGCTCCGATCCTCACCGGCGGCACCTTGCTCCTGCTCTGGATCGGGTGGCACCTCTCGGCGAAGAAGTGGTTCACCGGGCCCAAGACGACCATCGACCTGCCGGCGGGCGTCTCCTCCGCGGACGAGATCGCCTACGAGCACGAGCACGGTCCGGGCAGCCACCTCTGAGGCGGGCATGATCCCGGACGTCGAGCGGCTGCTCGACGGCATCCCGTGCCTGGCCGGGCAGGAGCGTGAGGTCACGCTCCTGCCCGGCGGGCTCACCAACACCAACGCGAGGGTCCGCACCGCTCAGCGGGACGTCGTCGTGCGGATCTCCTCGCCCTCGACCGGCCTGCTCGCCATCGACCGCGACCGCGAGGTCCACAACACCGCGGCCGCTGCCGAGGCCGGCGTGGGTCCGCGGGTCGTCGAGCGCGTCCCGGAGCTCAATGCGCTCGTCGTCGAGTTCATCCCGGAGGCGCTGACCTTCGGCGAGGCCGAGGTGGCGGCGAACCTCTCACCCATTGCGTATGCCGTGCGCCGGCTCCACAGTGGCCCCGCCTTCGCGGGTCGCTTCGACATGTTCGACATCCAGCGTCGGTACCTCTCGATCATGACCGAGCACGGCTGGCGCCTGCCGGAGGGCTATGTCGACCTCATGCCCGAGGCGGCCCGGATGGAAGCCGCCCTCGCGCGCCATCCCGAGCCGCTCGTGCCCTGCCACAACGACCTGCTCGCGGCCAACTTCCTCGACGACGGGCGGCAGGTCTGGATCATCGACTACGAGTACTCCGGCATGAACGAGGCCAGTTTCGAGCTCGGCAACATCGTCCAGGAGGCGCATCTGAGCGGGGACCACCTCGCCGAGCTGGTCACGGCCTACGTCGGTCACGAGGACCCGGTGCGGACGGCGCGGGCAGCGCTGTGGGGCATCGCGAGCGCCTACGCCTGGACCCTGTGGGGCACCATCCAGGCGGGTCTGGACGAGATCGACTTCGACTTCTGGGGGTGGGGCATGGACAAGTACGACCGGGCTCGGGAGGCCTTTGCCGCACCGGGATTCGGCAGCCTCATCGACACCGTCGCGAGCGGCGAAGTCCGATGACCGAGCTCCCGAGCCGGGCCCGCGTCGTCATCATCGGCGGGGGCGTGATCGGCACGTCCGTGGCCTACCACCTCGCCCACCTCGGCTGGACCGACGTCCTGCTGCTCGAGCAGGGCACGCTCTCCTGCGGCACGACCTGGCACGCGGCCGGGTTGGTCGGCCAGCTGCGCGCGAGTGAGGCCAGCACGCGCCTGGTCCGCTACTCCACCGAGCTCTACGGCCGCCTCGAGGCCGAGACGGGCCTGGCCACCGGCTATCGCGTCTGCGGTGGCCTGACCGTGGCGCGCACCGAGGACCGGATGGTGCAGCTGCGCCGCACCGTGGCCACGGCCGCCGCCTACGACCTCGAGTGCTCCCTCCTCACGCCCGAGCAGGCCAAGGAGCGTTATCCCCTCATCCGCGACGAGGACCTCGTCGGCGCGATCTGGCTGCCCGGCGACGGCCGGGCCAACCCCACCGACCTCACCCTCTCGCTGGCCAAGGGCGCCCGAGCGCTCGCCGTGCAGGTCCGCGAGCGGGTGCGCGTCACCGAGATCCTCGCGGACCGCTCCGGTCCCCATCCGCGAGCCACCGGCGTCCGCACCGAGCACGGGGACGTCGAGGCCGAGGTCGTCGTCAACTGTGCCGGGCAGTGGGCCAATGCGCTCGCCGCCACCATCGGCGTCACCGTGCCCCTGCACTCGGCCGAGCACTTCTACGTCGTCACCGACCAGATCGAGGGGGTCCACCCGGACCTGCCGATCCTGCGCGACCCGGACGGCTGGACCTACGTCAAGGAGGAGGTCGGTGGGCTCCTCGTCGGCGGCTTCGAGCCCGAGGCCAAGCCGTGGGTCGCTCCGGACCAGATCCCGCACCCCTTCGAGTTCCAGCTCCTCGAGGAGGACTGGGAGCACTTCGAGATCCTCATGGACAGCGCGGTGCACCGCCTGCCCGTGCTCGCCGAGACCGGGATCCGCAAGTTCTACAACGGTCCCGAGTCCTTCACCCCCGACAACCAGTTCATCATGGGCCTGGCCCCCGAGGTCGACCAGTTCTACGTCGCCGCCGGATTCAACTCCGTCGGCATCGCCTCCGCCGGGGGCGCGGGCATGGCGCTGGCCGAGTGGATCGTCGCGGGGGAGCCGACGATGGACCTCACGAGCGTGGACATCCGCCGGTTCTCCTCACGCCAGGGTGACCCCGCGTGGCTGCGCTCCCGTGTCGGCGAGGTCCTCGGCCTGCACTACGCCGTGCCGTGGCCGAACCGCGAGCTGGACTCCGGTCGGCCGCAACGGGTCTCACCCCTGCACGAGACCCTCCTCGGCCAGGGCGCGGTCATGGGGACCCGCAACGGCTGGGAGCGTCCGCTCGTCTTCGCGCCGTCCGGTGTGACCCCGGCGCTCGACTACTCCTGGCGGGCGCCGACCTGGGTGGACTGGTGTCGCGCCGAGCAGGAGGCGTGTCGCCGTGGCGTGGCCGTCTTCGACCAGACGTCCTTCTCGAAGTACCGCGTCCACGGCCCCGGCGCCCTGGCGCACCTGCAGTGGATCTGCTCGGCCGATGTCGACGTCGCCGAGGGCGGCACCGTCTACACCGCCTGGCTCAACGCCCGCGGCACCTACGAAGCCGATGTCACCGTCACCCGCACCGGGCCCGAGGACTTCCTCGTCGTGAGCAGCGCGGCCACCACCGTGCGCGACCTGGACTGGCTGCGTCGGCAGGGCCCGCCGGCCGGTGGCCCGGCGCCGAAGATCACGGACCTCACCGACGCGTATGCCGTGCTCGGCCTCATGGGTCCGGCCTCCCGTGAGCTGCTGGGCCGGCTCTCCGGCGAAGACTTCTCGGACGCGGCCTTCCCGTTCTCGACCAGCCGCGAGGTCACGCTTGCCGGCCTCACTGCGCGAGCGACGCGCATCACCTATGTCGGCGAGCTGGGTTGGGAGCTCACCGTCGCCGTCGAGGACGCTCCGGGACTGTATGCTGCGTTGCTCGCCGAGGGGGCCGCCCTCGGGATCGTGCCCGCGGGCTACTACGCCATCGAGGCGATGCGCCTGGAGAAGGGCTATCGCGCCTTCGGGCGTGAGCTGACCCCTGACCTCGGGCCGGTCGAGGCCGGCCTGGGCTTCGTCTGCGACCGTCGGCCCGGTGCCGACTTCCTCGGTCGGGCGGCGACCGAGGCGGTGCGCGCCACCGGACCCCAGCGGCGGGTGGTCTCGTTCACGGTCGGTGAGCCCACGGCATACCTGTGGGGCGGGGAACTGGTCCTCCGCGACGGTGAGCCGGTCGGGCAGGTGACCAGCGCCGCCTTCGGTGCGGCGGTCGGGGCGCCCGTCGGGCTGGCCCTGATCGGTCAGCGCGGGGGAGGTGCGCCGACCGAGTGGGTGCGCGGCGGCACCTGGGAGGTCGACCTCGCGGGCACCAGGCACCCGATCGTGGTGTCGACCCGACCCCCCTTCGATCCCGAGGGATCCCGACTGGGACGCGGGGAGGGCTAATGGTTCTTTCTCGGACCATTGACGGGCGCGCCCGCGCGGGGTTGGATCGGGGGGTGAGCACCGACGCGGCCCTGTCGTTGCCCGATGCGGTGCTCCGACCCGCCTCCGGCAACGCCTTCGAGGCCACCGTCGAGCAGCTCGCGACGGCGATCCGGCTCGGGGTGCTGCGTGACGGGGAACTGCTTCCCCCCGAGCGCATGCTCGCCGAGCAGCTCGGGGTCAGCCGCAACACCCTGCGGGAGGCCATCGCCGCCCTGCGCGACCACGGGCTGATCACGACCCGCCGCGGGCGCGGCGGGGGATCCGTCGTCACGTATGCCGGGCCCGACCTCGATCCCGCCGCAGCCTCGGCCCGGCCGATCCGCGTCGGCCCGGCCCTGCTCGACGTCCTGGACTTCCGTCGCATCGTCGAGCCGGGTGCCGCGGCGCTGGCCGCGTCGCGGACCCTGGCCGCCGACCAGCGCGCGTGGCTGCTCGAGGCGATGGCCGAGGTCTCCAGTGCCCCCGACGACTCGGCACACCGCTTGGCCGACGCCCGCCTGCACCTGGCCATCGCGACCGTCGCCGGGTCGCCGATGCTCATCGAGTCCGTGACGCGGGCCCAAGCCGCCCTGGGCGAGCTGCTGGCCGCGATCCCGGTGCTGCGCACCAACATCGCTCACTCCAACGACCAGCACGAGGCCGTCGTGCGCGCGATCCTCGCAGGCGACACCCGCACCGCCCGCGCCGCGATGGAGGAGCACTGCGACGCCACCGCCGCCCTGCTGCGCGGCCTCATCGGATGACCACGACCCCGCACGAGAGAAGAGGAACGAGCATGGGCGCTGAGCGCACCGGAGCACCGCAGTTGACCCTCGAGCAGCTCCGCGCCGAGATCGCGACGGGGCAGATCGACACCGTCATCGCCGCCTTCACCGACATGCAGGGCCGCCTCATGGGCAAGCGCCTGCACGCGCAGTTCTTCCTCGACCACGTGCTCGGCCACGGCGTCGAGGGGTGCAACTACCTGCTCACGGTCGACGTCGACATGAACACCCTCGACGGCTACGCCATGACCTCGTGGGAGGCCGGCTACGGGGACATGGAGTTCGTCCTCGACATGGACACCCTCCGTCGCACGCCCGGGCAGCCGTACTCGGCGACCATCCAGTGCGACCTGGCCTGGCTCGACGGTCGTGGCCCGGTGCGCCCGTCGCCGCGGGACTTCCTCAAGGCGCAGTCGGCCAAGGCCGCGGACCTCGGGTTCGTCGCGCTGGCGGGGACCGAGCTGGAGTTCATCATCTTCGAGGACTCCTTCGACAGCGCCTGGGACAAGAAGTACCAGGGCCTGACGGGCGCCAACCGCTACAACGTCGACTACTCGATCCTCGGCGGCACGCGGGTCGAGCCGCTGCTGCGGGACATCCGCAACGAGATGTTCAGGGCCGGGGTCGTGGTCGAGGGCGCCAAGGGCGAGTGCAACCTGGGGCAGCACGAGATCGCCTTCCTCTACGACGACGTCGTGCGCACCTGCGACAACCACGTGATCTACAAGAACGCCGCCAAGGAGCTCGCCGTCCAGCACGGCCAGTCGATCACCTTCATGGCCAAGTACGACCAGCGCGAGGGCAACTCCTGCCACATCCACCTCTCGCTGCGCGGGCAGGACGGCAGCGCCGTCTTCGCCGACAAGCGGCGCAAGAACGGCCAGAGCAAGCTCTTCGGTCACTTCCTCGCCGGCGTGCAGGCCACTATGCGCGAGTTCAGCTACTTCTACGCGCCGAACATCAACTCCTACAAGCGATTCCAGCACGGTTCGTTCGCCCCGACCGCGATCGCGTGGGGTCGGGACAACCGCACCTGCGCCCTGCGGGTCGTCGGTCAGGGCCACGGGCTGCGGATGGAGAATCGCGTCCCCGGCGGAGACGTCAACCCCTACCTCGCGGTGGGCGCGATGCTCGCCGGTGGGCTCCACGGCATCGAGCACGAACTGCGTCCCGAGCCCGAGTTCGTCGGCAATGCCTACAACGCCGACCTCGATCACGTCCCGACCACCCTGGCCGAGGCCCGCGACCTGCTCGACCGGTCGGCGATCGCCCGGGCCTGCTTCGGCGACGACGTCGTCGACCACTATGTCAACGCCGCGACCATCGAGGTGGGCGCCTTCAACGCCGCAGTCACCGACTGGGAGCGCATCCGCGGATTCGAAAGGCTCTGAACATCCTGATGAGCACCACGCATGATGTCATCAACCCGGCGACCGAGGAGGTCGTCACCACCCTGGACCTGGTCGGGATCGAGGAGACCGACGCCGCGATCGCCAGGGCCGTCGAGGTCGGGCCGTCCTGGCGAGAGGTGACCCCGGCTGACCGCGGCATGCTGCTGCGCCGGTTCGCCGACGTCGTCGGGGAGCACACCGAGGAGCTGGCCCGGCTCGAGGTCACCAACGCCGGCCACACGATCGGCAATGCGCGCTGGGAAGCGGGGAACGTCGTCAACGTCCTGCGCTACTACTCGGCTGCGCCCGAGCGGCTCTTCGGCCGCCAGATCCCGGTCGCCGGCGGCCTCGATGTGACCTTCAAGGAGCCACTCGGCGTCGTCTCGGTCATCGTCCCGTGGAACTTCCCGATGCCGATCGCCGGCTGGGGCTTCGGCCCGGCCCTGGCGGCCGGCAACACGGTCGTCCTCAAGCCGGCCGAGCTCACCCCCCTCACCGCGATCCGGCTCGGTGAGCTGGCCCTCGAGGCCGGGATCCCCGAGGGCGTCTTCACGATCCTCGCCGGCAAGGGATCGATCGTGGGGGAGCGCTTCGTCACCCACCCGGACGTGCGCAAGGTCTGCTTCACCGGCTCCACCGCCGTCGGGCAGGGCATCATGCGCAAGGCCGCCGACCAGCTCAAGCGGGTCACCCTCGAGCTCGGCGGCAAGAGCGCGAACATCGTCTTCGCCGACGCCGATGTCGAGCGGGCGGCAGCGGCCGCTCCGATGAGCTTCCTCGACAACGCCGGCCAGGACTGCTGCGCGCGCACCCGAATCCTGGTGCAGCGCAGCGTGTTCGACGCCTTCATGGAGCGCTTCGAGGCGGCCATCAAGGGCGTGAAGGTCGGTGACCCCAGCGACGAGGCCACCGAGATGGGGCCCATGGTCAGCTCCGGTCAGCGTGACACCGTGCGCTCCTTCGTCGAGGACGCCGAGGCCCAGGGCCACGCCGCGCCGGACATCGCCTTCCGCGGCTCGGCGCCCGAGGGATCGGGCTGGTGGTACCCGCCGACCGTCCTCATGGCGCACGACACGAGCGACCGCGCGTGGCGCGAGGAGGTCTTCGGTCCGGTCGTCTCGGTCATGCCCTTTGACGACGAAGCCGACGCGATCCGCCTGGCCAACGACACGGCATACGGGCTCTCGGGCTCGATCTGGACGCGCGACGTGGGCCGGGCCATCCGGGTGGCCCGCGGCGTCGAGGCCGGGAACCTCTCGGTCAACAGCCACTCCTCGGTGCGCTACTCCACGCCCTTCGGTGGCTTCAAGGCCAGCGGCATCGGGCGCGAGCTCGGGCCGGACGCGCTCGATGCGTTCACCGAGACCAAGAACGTCTTCTTCGACACCACCAACTGAAAGGGCTCGATTGACATGGCCGGAAGGCTCCAGGACAAGGTCGCCGTCGTCACCGGAGGATGCTCGGGCATCGGCCTGGCGACGGTCCGCCGCTTCGCCGAGGAGGGCGCCAAGGTCGTCATCGCCGACCTCAACGACGACTTCGGCACCCAGCTCGCGAGCGAGCTCGGCGGCACCTATGTCCACTGCAATGTCGCGGACAAGGAGAGCGTCGACAACCTCTTCAAGGTGGCCTTCGACACCTACGGGCGCATCGACATCGCCTTCAACAACGCCGGCATCAGCCCGCCGGAGGACGACTCGATCCTCGACACCGACCTCGAGGCCTGGGACAAGGTGCAGCTGGTCAACCTGACGTCGGTCTACCTGTGCTGCAAGGCGGTCCTGCCCTACATGCTCGAGCAGAGATCAGGCTCGATCATCAACACCGCGTCCTTCGTCGCGGTCATGGGTGCCGCCACCTCGCAGATCTCCTACTCGGCGTCCAAGGGTGGCGTGCTCTCGATGACCCGTGAGCTCGGCGTGCAGTTCGCCCGCGAGGGCGTGCGCGTCAACGCGCTCTGCCCGGGACCGGTCAACACCCCGCTGCTCAAGGAGCTCTTCGCCAAGGACGCCGAGCGCGCCGCCCGACGCCTCGTCCACGTCCCGATGGGGCGCTTCGGGGAGCCCGAGGAGATGGCCAACGCCGTGCTCTTCCTCGCCTCCGACGAGTCGAGCTTCATGACGGCCAACACCTTCCTCGTCGACGGCGGCATCTCCGGCGCCTATGTCACCCCGCTCTGATCGAGAACCCCTCTCGCGAAAGGCAGCTCATGGCTCGACCGGTCATCGGCATCTCCTGCTACGTCGAGAAGATCGACCGGACCCCGTGGACGCAGCAGTGGTCGGCGGTGCTGCCGCACATGTACATCGACCACGTCGAGGCGGCGGGCGGGGCGGCAGTCATCCTGCCGCCCCGCCTCGACGCCGACGAGCACCTGGCCCGTGACGTCCTCGCCCGGGTCGACGGGCTGATCATCGCCGGGGGAGCGGACGTCGAGTCCGTGCACTACGGCGCCGCGCCCCACCCGACCTCACAGTCGCCCCGCCCCGACCGTGACCAGTGGGAGCTGGCGCTCGCGCGGGTCTCCCACGCGGTGGACCTGCCGGTCCTGGGCATCTGCCGCGGCATGCAGGTCATGGCCGTGGCCGCCGGAGGCGTGATCGAGCAGCACCTGCCCGACCGGGTCGGCTCCGAGGAGCACCTCCCCGAGCTCGGGGTGTATGCCGTCCACCCGGTCTCGGTCGTCGCCGACACCCGCCTGGCCGGGCTGCTCGGCGCGGGAGAGATCGACGTGCCGACCTATCACCACCAAGGGGTGGAGCCCGCCTCGCTCGCACGCACCGGCTACACCATCGCCGCGTGGCACTCGGACGGCACGCCCGAGGCCCTGGAGGATCCGAGTGCCGCCTTCCGGCTGGCAGTGCAGTGGCACCCCGAGGCCGGAGCCGACGGACGACTCTTCGACGGCCTCGTCGCGGCAGCCCGGCACTGACCGGCCTCGTCGCGGCAGCCCGGCACTGACCGGCCCTCACCGGCCCCGATCGGTCGCGGACAGGAAACGGACAGGTTCACCCCTGACACTGGTGCCATGAAGGCTGTGACGACATGGGGTGTGCGTGCCCTCGGTATCGGTGCGGTCGCGGCCGGCGCCGGCCTGTGGAAGGCCGCCCGCGGCATACCCACCGCCATGGGCGGGCGACCCGGCGGCGAGCGCTTGGCGCGCATGGAGGCCTCTCCGCACTTCCGGGACGGCCGGTTCCACAACGAGGACCACGACGGCCTGACGGCGGGGCCCGGCCTGGCGTCACTGGGCGACACGGCGGCCAAGTTCATCGCCGGGCGAGCCGCCGGAGCACCCAAGGGTGAGGTCCCGCTGGTCCGCGAGGCGGCACCGGTCTCCGGCGCGGGGCTGGGGGTCACCTGGTTCGGCCACTCGTCGGTGCTTCTCGAGCTCGACGGGGTCACCATCCTGCTCGACCCAGTGTGGAGCGAGCGCGTCTCACCGTCGCAACACGTCGGCCCGAAACGCCTGCACGACAACCCGATCAGCCTCGAGCAGTTGCCCCGCATCGACGCCGTCGTCATCTCGCACGACCACTACGACCACCTCGACGAGGCGACCGTGCGCTGGTTGGCCACGCACACCGAGTGCCGCTTCCTCGTCCCCCTGGGTGTCGGGATGCACTTGGCCGCCTGGGGTGTCGAGGAGGACCGGATCGAGGACCTCGACTGGGACGAGGAGGCCAAGGTCGGCGACGTCCGCTTCGTCGCCACGCAGGCACAGCACTTCTCGGGACGCGGGCTGAGCCGTGACGGGACCCAGTGGGCGTCCTGGGCCCTCCTCGGACCGGAGCACCGCGTTTTCTACTCCGGCGACGGCGGGTTCTTCCCCGGCTTCGCCCGCATCGGCCAGGTGCACGGACCCTTCGACCTGACCCTGGTCCAGGTCGGGGCCTATGACGCCGGCTGGGCGAGCATCCACATGACGCCCGAGGAGGGCGTGCGCACGCACCGGGACGTGCGGGGTGGGCTGCTGGTGCCGGTGCACTGGTGCACCTTCAACCTCGCCTTCCACCCGTGGGCGGAGCCCGTGGAGCGACTGCTCGAGGCGGCCGCCGCCGAGGGAGTGTCCGTGCTCGTGCCGCGACCCGGTCAACGCGTCGACGTCGCGGACCCGCCGCCGCTCGACCCCTGGTGGCGCGCCCTCACCTGACGGCTGCCCGAGCAGATCCGCCTCACCTCCCGCCCCCGACCCTCACCCGTAACCTCTGCTAGCAGAGGAAAGTGCACGTGACCCCAAGGAACTCCTTGGGGTCACGTGCACTCCGCCGTCCTAGCAGAGGTTACGGGGAGGGGAAGGCCAGGACCGGGCCCAGGACGTCCAGGGACACCACCTCACCCGGCGAGGGCAGGTCGGCTGCGGCGACCGTCCGCGCCAGGACGGGCGTGTCTGCACCGAGGACGAGATGGACCAGGGCGTCGTGGCCGAAGTAGTCGACGTGCGTGACCTTGGCCGGCGATCGGTCAGTGCCGGCCACCGGCCCGCGCGTGAGGCGGATCTGCTCGGGACGCAGGGAGACCTCGACCGGCCCGCTGCACGCCGTCACCAACGGGAGTCGGCCGAGCGCGCACTCGACGACGCCCTCTCTCGCGGTGCCGGGGAGCGTGGACACCTCGCCCAGGAATGCCGCGGTCAGTCGATCGGCGGGGGTGGCGTACAGCTCGGCCGGGGGACCCGCTTGGAGGACCCGACCGCTGTCCATCACGACGACCTGGTCGGCGAAGGACAACGCCTCGTCCTGGTCGTGGGTGACGAGCAGGACGGTCACTCCCTGGGCGGCGAGTGCGTCCGCGACCGCGCGTCGGGTGCTCGCCCTCAGCCCGGTGTCGAGGGCGCTGAAGGGCTCGTCCAGGAGGACGAGGTCGGGCTCTCGGGCCAGCGCCCGGGCCAGGGCGACCCGCTGTTGCTGCCCGCCGGAGAGCTGGTCGGGCCGACGGGCACCCATCTCGAGGTCCAGGCCCACGAGGAGGAGGAGCTGCTCGATGCGTGCGGTCCGGCCGGGCGCGCGCCGGGGCACGCCGAAGCCGATGTTCTCGGCGACGCTCAGGTGCGGGAAGAGCGCGCCCTCCTGGGCGAGGTACCCGATGCCGCGTCGCTCGGGCGGGGTGTCCAGGCCGGGGCCGCAGACCGCGGTGCCGCCGATGGTGACCAGGCCGGCGTCGGCCCGGTGGAAACCTGCGACCACGCGCAGGAGCGTGGTCTTGCCGCATCCCGACGGGCCGAGGATGGCCGTCGTCGATCCGCGGGTCACGTCGAGGTCGACATCGCGCAGGACGACATGGCGCCCGTGGGAGGCGGTGACCCCTCGAAGGGACAGTCCGCTCACGTGTTGACCTCCTCGGGTCGGCGCAGGACGAACCAGGTCAGTGGAGCCGACAGGACGATCATGGCGAGCGCATAGGGCGCGGCCAGGGCGTAGTCGAGCGCATCGCTCGCAGACCAGAAGGCGGTGGCGAGCGTCGTCGTCCCTGTCGGCGCCAGGAGCAGGGTCGCGGTCAGCTCGGTCGAGGTGGCGATGAAGACCAGCGCGAAGCCGCCGAGCACCCCGGGGAGTACAAGGGGAAGGACGACGCGACGCAGCGCGCGCAGCGGGGAGGACCCCAGTGCGCGCGCGGCCTCGACGAGCGAAGGCGGCGCTGCCCCGAAGGCCGCCCGGATGGAGACGGTGGCGCGCGGGACGAAGAGGATGACGTAGGCCACGACGAGGAGGACCGAGCTCTGGTACAGCGGGCCGAGCCATCGGATGGCCAGGGTGACCAGGGCCAGGGCGATGACCACCCCCGGGAGGGCGCTGGAGACGTAGGTCACGCGCTCGAGCGCCGTGGCCAGCACCCCCCGGCGCCGCTCCAGCAGCACGGCGAGGGGGAAGGCCGCGACGACGGTGACCGCGCCGGCGGCCACCGCGAGGGCCCCCGTGCTGGCCAGCGACCGGATCAGCTCCGGGGGCAACAGCGGTGCTCCGCCGCTCCCCAGCCAGCGCGTGAGGCTCGCCAGCGGGACCCCGAGCGCGAGGAGGACCAGGCCGGTCAGCCCGGCCAGGACCACGGGCAGCCAGCGCCCCAGGGGCACCGGCTCGGGGCGGCGCACCACGCCACTGCCCAGCCGGGTGTGGCGCCGCCGGCCCCGGAGGAGGTACTCGAGGCCGAGGAAGGTGGCACACAGACCCATGAGCACCAGGGCGAGCACGCCTCCGGCGCTGAGGTCGAAGGCGGCTTCGTACTGCTCGAGGATGGCGGTGGTGAAGGTCGGGTAGCGGAGCATCGCGAGGACGCCGAACTCGGCCAGCAGGTGGAGGGCGACGAGGAGCGCCCCGCCCAGGAGCGCGGGCCGCAGCTGGGGGAGGACGACCCGCCAGAAGGTGCGCCAGCGACCGAGGCCGAGCGATCGGGCCGTGTCCTCCCAGGACTGGTCGAGGCCCCGCAGGGCCGCCGAGCACGGCACGAAGACGAACGGCAGGTAGGACAAGGTCGTCACCAGTGCCGCCGCACCCAGGCCGTCCATGCCGGGCCGCAGCGACACCCACGCATAGGCGTTGACGAACGCCGGCACGGCCAGGGGCGCGACGAGGAGGACCCGCCAAACGCTCGCCCCCGGCAGGGTGGTCCGTTCCACCAGCCAGGCCGCGGTGACCCCCAGCACGACGCACGCGGTGACGGTGACGCCGACGAGGGCGAGGGTGTTGCCGAGCAGCTCGGCCACCCGGGGTCGCAGGAGCTGCGCGCGCGTCGCCCCCCATCCCTGTCCCGTGGCCTGGGCGCCGATGACGAGCAGGGGCAGGACGCAGACGGTCGCGACGACCAGGGCGGCCGCCGCGACCGAGGGCCCCGCCAGGGGGCGGGCCTGCAGGGTGCGCATCGCTCAGAGGATGCCGGCGTTGGTCATCAGCTCGATCACGGCTGCGCCGTTGAGTGCGGAGGGATCGACCGTGGGAGCCTCCAGGCTGTCCAGGGCAGGCAAGGCGGGGTCGGACGCGGAGCCGGTGCCCACGGCATACTCCATCGACTGGCTGGTGGAGAGGATCTGCTGGCCCTTCGGGCCGGTGATCCACGCCAGGAAGGCCTGCGCAGCTGCGGGATTGGCGCTGGACTTCAGCACCCCGCCACCGCTCACCGAGACGAAGGCGCCCACGTCCTGGCCCTTGAAGTAGTGCAGCTTGGTGTTGCCGCTGCCCTCCTTGGTCTTGGCCTGGTCCTTGTACCAGTAGTAGTGGTAGATCACGCCCATCGGGATCTCCCCGGCGTTGACGGCCTTCATCGTCGCGGTGTTGTTCTGGTAGACCTGCGCGTTGGCCTTCAGGCCCGCGAGCCAGTCGGCGGTCGCCTTCTCGCCCTTGGCGGCCAGCATCCCGGCCACGATGGCCTGGAAGTCGGCCCCTCCGGCGGCGGCACCCCACTGACCGGCATACCTCGGGTCCTGCAGGTCCATGAGGGATGCGGGGAGGTCGGCCTCGGCGATCTTGCTGGGGTTGTAGACCAGGACGGTGGACCGGGCAGCGATCCCGGTCCAGGCGCCGCTGCTGGGGCGGTATGCCGTGCCGACGCCTTCCAGCGTGGCCTTCTCGACCGGCGCGAGCAGGCCCGCCTTCTCGACGAGGGTCATGGCGGGCGAGTTCTCGGTGACGAAGACGTCCGCCGGGCTCTTGGCGCCCTCGGCGACGATCTGGGAGCCCATGGAGGCGTCCTTGCCCTGCCGCACCTGCACGGTGATGCCGGTGTCGGCCGTGAAGCCGTCCACCCACTCCTTGACCAGGTCCTCGTGCTGCGCGCTGTAGAGCGTGATCGACCCGGAGGGGCTTGCGCCGGCGGTGCTGCTGCTCGGCGCCGAGGTCGTCGACCCCGTGCCGCAGGCGGCGAGGGTCAACGCGGTGAGGACGGTGGTCGCCGTGGTGATGAGGCGGCGGGACATGGGCTCGAACCTGTCTGTTGGGAGTAGGTTAGGTGAGCCTAACCTATCTTCTCTGATGGGTAGGACCTCGGGGCGCTCGCCCGCGGACCACCATGTGGACGGTGATGATCAGGTGGGGCGCGCGTGGCAGGGTGTGTCTCGTGAGCACCACCAGCGCCGCCACCGCGGCCCTCATTATCGCCTAGCGCGACGAGACTCCTCGTCGCGCAGACCTCCCGACCCGGGGGGTCTTTTTGTTTGACCAGACGGTCAGGCAAAGGGCGCGAGGGCCACACCCCGACCCGGACGTGGCGCGACGAGGAGAGCAGGGACCACACCCCGGTCCCGTTGCAGGAGAGCATGACCCGCACGACCCGCCCCGACCCAGGACGCTGAGATGACGACCGATCTGCATGTCTACGACACCACGCTGCGCGACGGCGCACAGCAGGAGGGCCTCAACCTCTCCGTGACGGACAAGTTGGCGATCGCTCGTCACCTGGACGACCTCGGGGTGGGCTTCATCGAGGGTGGCTGGCCGGGCGCGAACCCCAAGGACACCGAGTTCTTCGCCCGCGCGGCCAGGGAGCTCGACCTGCGGAACGCGACCCTGGCGGCCTTCGGTGCGACGCGGCGTGCCGGTGGCGCCGCGTCCACCGACCCCCTCGTCCGGGCCCTCCTCGACAGCCAGGCGTCGGTCATCACGCTGGTGGCCAAGTCGCACACAGGGCATGTCGAGCGGGCTCTGCGCACCACGCTCGCCGAGAACCTGGCGATGATCCGGGACACGGTGGGCTTCCTCGTCGGCGAGGGGAGGCGGGTCTTCCTCGACGCCGAGCACTTCTTCGACGGGTATGCCGTGGACCGGGCCTACGCGCTGGAGGCCCTGCGGGCGGCGGCCGAGTCCGGTGCCGAGGTCCTCGCCCTGTGCGACACCAACGGTGGGATGCTACCCACCCAGGTCGCCGACGTCGTCGCCGATGTCGTCGGCACCCTCGGCCTGGGCGCCGACCATGACACCCGAGTGGGCATCCACTGCCACAACGACACCGGCTGCGCCGTCGCCAACTCCATGGCCGCGGTCGACGCCGGGGCCCGGCACGTCCAGGGCACGGTCAATGGCTACGGCGAGCGCACCGGCAACGCCAACCTCGTCACCGTCGTCGCCAACCTCCAGCTCAAGCGAGGCCTGCCGCTCGTCGAGCCGCACCGGCTGCAGGAGGCGACCCGGATCAGCCATGCGATCTCCGAGGTGACCAACGTCCCGCCCTACTCGCGCCAGCCCTACACCGGTGCCAGCGCCTTCGCACACAAGGCCGGCCTGCACGCGAGCGCGATCAAGGTCGACCCGGACCTCTACCAGCACATGGACCCCAAGCACGTCGGCAACGACATGCGCATGCTCGTCTCGGACATGGCCGGCCGTGCCTCGATCGAGCTCAAGGCCAAGGAGCTGGGCTTCGCCCTCGACGCCCAGTCCGAGGCGGACAGCGAGTTGATGAAGCGGGTGCTCGCCTCGGTGAAGGACAAGGAGCTGCGCGGCTACACCTTCGACGCCGCCGACGCCTCCTTCGACCTGTTGCTGCGCCGGGAGCTCGACGGTGGCCTGCCGTCCTTCTTCGATGTCGAGTCGTGGCGGGTCATCACCGATGCCCGCGGCGAGGGCGACGCGCTGTCCGAGGCGACTGTCAAGCTCACCGCGGGGGACAAGCGCTATGTCCGCACCGGTGAGGGCAATGGCCCGGTCAACGCCCTCGACCAGGCCCTGCGCTCGGCGCTCGCTCGCGCTTACCCGGCGATCGAGAACTTCGAGCTCGTCGACTACAAGGTGCGCATCCTCGACGCCTCCCATGGCACCGATGCCGTGACTCGAGTGCTCATCGAGACCAGCGACGGCACGACGACGTGGACGACGATCGGCGTCGCGGCCAACATCCTCGAGGCGAGCTGGGATGCCCTCGTCGAGTCGGTGACCTACGGCCTGCTTCGTGCCGACATCAGCCCACTCTGAGCCCGTGTCGATCTCCTTCAGCGGGATTCCGCACGAGGCCGCCGACTTCTATGCGCGCCTCGAAGCCGAGAACACCAAGGCCTTCTGGGCCGCCCACCAGGCCGAGTACCTCGCGCACGTCCGCGAGCCGATGACCGCGCTGCTCGGTGCGCTCGAGGACGAGTTCGGCGCCGGGCACGCCTTCCGGCCGCACCGGGACGTGCGTTTCGCGGCGGACAAGACACCCTTCAAGACCCACCAGGGCATCTTCGTCAAGGCCGCACCGGCCGCCGGTTGGTATGCCGAGGTCTCGGCGGACGGCTTCCGCCACGGCGCCGGCTGCTACCACATGGACGCCCCGGCGCTGGGCGCCTTCCGACAGGCCGTCGACGGGCCGCGCGGGGGTGAGCTCGAGGGCATCCTCGGCGGTCTGCAGGATGCCGGATGGGAGGTCACGGGCGACCAGCTCAAGACCGCGCCCCGTGGCTGGAGCCGTGACCACCCGCGCATCGACCTGCTCCGGCACCGGTCGGTGAGCGTGATGCAGTGGATCGACGAAGGTGACGTCGTGACCTCCCCGGCCCTGGCGGACGCCGTGCGCGAGGGATGGCGCGACCTGCGGCCTCTCGTGGAGTGGTTCGCGGACGTCATCCCGCCGGAGTGAGCACCGCCTCCAGCACGGCCAGCAGGCGCTGACGCAGCGCATTGGAGCGCTCACTGAACGCGCGTTGGCGCGCAACGTACTCCGCTCGACCCTCGGGGGTCTCGATCCGGACCGGCTGCAGCCCCAGGTCCACCAGGTCGTAGGGCGAGGCCTGCATGTCGAGGACACGGATCTCACGCGCCAGGTCGAAGGCCTCGAGGGTGAGCGCGCTGGGCACCAGTGGCGCCAGCTTGAAGCACCACTTGTAGACATCCATGCCCGCATGCAGGCAGCCGGGCTGCTCGGTGTCCACCTGTCCTTCCCGCGTGGGGGAGAGGGTGTTGAGCGGCGCCCCACTGGGGGTGAAGAAGCGGAAGGCATCGAAGTGGCTGCACCGCACCGTCGCCGACTCTGTCACGGCGTCGGTGCCTGCCGAGCCGAGCCGGAGTGGCCACTTCTCGTGTCGCACACCGTCATTGGGTATGCCGTGCACCATCGCCCATTCGTGGAGCCCGAAGCACCCCAGGGTCGCTGGCCGGGACAGGGTCGCGCGCAGGAGCCCGTGGACGAAGTCGATGGTGCGGCCGCGGTCCCGGACGAAGCTCTCCACGTCGAGGGTGGCCACGTCGCCGTCGGTGCGGTAGAAGCGCCAGCCGGCGCGCGGCATACCGGCCGCGTCGGCAAGCCCCACGCCCGGTCCGGGATGCCACCGCGCAAGGCGACCGGGGGTGAAGTTGTAGTACTCGAAGAGGAAGTCCTCGACCGGGTGCTTCTCACGGCGACCGCGCCGGGCGAGGTGCGCGCGGGTGCGCTCGGCCACTGCCCGGTGGTGCCGCTCCTCTAGGTCGCGCCACGTGTCGAGGGCGAGCACGGTCACGGGCGCAGGCACCGCACCACGGTAGGTGATCGCCGTAGGGTTGGGGACATGCGCATCGCGAGATTCACGACGGGGGAGGACCCGGCATACGGGCTGGTCGACGGGGCCGGCGCGAAGATCGCCGAGATCACCGGTGACCCGCTCTACATGAAGATCGAGCTGACCGGCCGCACGTATGCCGTCGACGACGTCCGCCTGCTGGCGCCGGTCATCCCGCGGAGCAAGGTCATCGGCATCGGCAAGAACTACGCCGACCACGCCGCCGAGATGGGGGGCGAGGCGCCGGCCGAGCCGCTGATGTTCCTCGTGCCCAACACCGCGGTCGTCGGTCCGGGCGACCCCGTCGTCATGCCGCCGCAGTCGCAGAACGTGCACTACGAGGGCGAGCTCGCCGTCGTCATCGGCCGCATGTGCAAGGACGTGGCCCCCGAGGACGCGATGTCGGTGATCTTCGGCTACACCTGCGCCAACGACGTGACGGCGCGTGACCTGCAGTCCTCGGACGGCCAGTGGTCGCGCGCCAAGGGCTTCGACACCTTCTGCCCGCTCGGGCCGTGGATCGAGACCGACCTGGACCCGGCCGACCAGCGGCTCGTCGTCCGGCGGGACGGCGAGGTCGTGCAGGACGGCCACACCTCGGACATGGTGCACGGCATCGCGGCCCTGATCGCCCATGCGTCGGCGGCCTTCACCCTCCTGCCGGGGGACGTCATCCTCACCGGCACGCCCGCGGGTGTCGGGCCGGTGCAGCCGGGCCAGCGGGTCGAGGTCGAGATCAGCGACATCGGCGTGCTCAGCAATCCGTTCGTCCGTCACTAGGCTGGGCCCACCATGAGTGAGAAGCCCAGCCCTGCCCTGCCCGAGATCCCCGACCTGCCCGGGACGGTCCGGCTGCGCGTCGCGCCCTCGCCGACCGGCGACCCGCACGTCGGCACGGCCTACATGTCGCTGTTCAACCTGGCGTTCGCGCGCCAGCAGGACGGGCGTTTCCTGCTCCGCATCGAGGACACTGACCGGGCGCGCTTCCGCGCGGACTCCGAGCAGCAGGTCTTCGACACGTTGCACTGGCTGGGGCTGACCTGGGACGAGGGCCCCGACACCGGCGGCCCGTGCGCGCCGTACCGCCAGAGCGAGCGACTGGACACCTATCGCCCCTATGTCGACCGGCTGCTCGCCGAGGGCAAGGCCTATGAGTGCTGGTGCTCGACCGAGCGCCTGGCCCAGATGCGCGAGATCCAGCAGAAGACCAAGCAGCCGACCGGCTATGACCGCCTCTGCCATGGCAAGACCCGCGAGGAGCGGGCCGCGATGCCCGGCTTCTCCGAGACCCCCGTCGTGCGGATGCTCATCCCCGACGACGTCGAGCTCGAGTTCGACGACCTCATCCGCGGCTCGGTCTCGGCACCTCGCCCGGACGACCAGGTCATCCTCAAGGCCGACGGCTTCCCGACCTACCACCTCGCCGTCGTCGTCGACGACCACGAGATGGGCATCACCCACGTCGTGCGGGGCGAGGAGTGGATCTCCTCGACGCCCAAGCACATCCTGCTCTACCGCTGGTTCGGGCTCACGCCACCGAAGTTCGCGCACATGCCGCTGCTGCGCAACACCGACAAGTCCAAAATCTCCAAGCGCAAGAACCCTGCGGCCCGGCTCACCTGGTTCCAGGAGCAGGGCTACCTGCCCGAGGCGCTGGTCAACTTCCTCGCCCTGCTGGCCTATCCGCCGGCCCAGGACGAGGAGGGCAACGACAAGGAGTTCTTCACCTTCGAGGAGTTCAGCAAGGACTTCGACTGGCGCAAGGTCAACCCCGTCGGGCCGATCTTCGACCTCAAGAAGCTCGACTGGCTCAATGGCGTCCACCTCCGCGAGCTCGACCTCGGCGACTTCACCAGCCGGCTGCTGCCCTTCCTCGTCGCCGACGGCGTCCTCTCGGACAACCCCTCGCTGGGGGAGCTGGCCCGGCTCAAGTCCGTCGCCGCGCTGATCCAGACCCGGATCACGCACCTCACCGAGGCGTCCGCCTTGGTGCGCCCGTTCTTCGTCGGGGACGACGCCCTGGAGATTGCCGAGGACGCGCGAGCAGGCCTGGGCGAGAACGCTGCCGAGGTGCTCGACGCGGCGGCCAAGGCGCTCGGGGACATCGACGACCACGGCACCGGTGTGCTGGGGAGCGACTCCAACTGGAATGCCGGCACCATCGAGACCGCACTGCGGTTCGCCATCGTCGAGGGTCTGGGCGTGAAGCCGAAGTTCGCCTTCGGGCCGCTGCGGACGGCCGTCTCCGGAGCCCGGATCAGCCCGCCGCTCTTCGAGTCGATGGAGATCCTCGGCAAGACCTCCACGCTCTCGCGGCTGTCCGCCCTCCGCGAGACGCTCTGACCCCAGAGGCCGGTATGCCGTCCGGTCGCCCTCGTCCGTCGGCGCTCCTTCTCGACGCCGATGGGACCCTGTGGGACACCCGGACGGCGATGGAGGCGGCGGGTGCCGCCGGCGTCCGGGCGGCCTGGCCCGGTGTCGCGGACGACGTGGCGGCCGGGGCTGCTCGGAGGTACCGGAGCGACCCGACCAATGTGTTCGGGGCCTTCGTGGCGGGGGAGCTGACCTTCGAGGAGATGCGCCGGACCCGGCTGCGTGAGGTCGCCGCGGAGGCGGGCCTTCCGTGGACCGATGACGCGCCGTCGCTCTTCGAGAGCGCCTACGGCCCGCAGTTCGCGCGGTCGCTGGAGGCCTTCGAGGACACGGTCGACCTGCTCCGCTGGTGCGCGGGTTCTGGCGTTCCCGTGCGGATCCTGACGAACTCGTCCCAGGAGTACACCCGGCAGAAGGTGGTCGCCACAGGGCTCGCTGCCCACCTTGACCTCGATGCCCTGTGCTCGCGCGACTGCCTCGGCGTGGGAAAGCCGGAGCCGTCGGTCTTCGTCCACGCCTGTGAGCGGATGGGCTCCCTGGTCTCGGAGGTGCTCTACGTCGGCGATGAGCTCGCCGCCGACGCGCTCGGGGCGGCCGATGCGGGCCTGATGTCGGCCTGGCTCGTGCGCGAGGACGGGGACCCGGCCGGGGAGGTGCGCCCCACGGCCGAGAGGTACGCCCGGGCGGAGGCACGCGGCATACCGGTCATCGGCTCACTGCGTGAGGTGCCGGGGCTGTTCGGGGTGGGGGAGTCCTCGGAGGACGCCCGCTGATTTGGGGCACCGCGGGGGGTTGGGTAGTATCTCCCCTCGGTTCGCCGAACGGCCACAGGCCGGGCGGCATACCCCTTGGGGTATAGTGTAATTGGCAACACTAGTGATTCTGGTTCACTCATTCTAGGTTCGAGTCCTGGTACCCCAGCCAGTCGGTGGCAGCCCACGCAGCCGCTGCCGATTTCGGAGAATCCCTGCCAGCAGGTAAGGTTTTCCTCCGTGCCCACCGGCCACAAGCGGGTGGGCACAAGCTAGGGCCCCGTTGTGTAGCGGCCTAGCACGCCGCCCTCTCAAGGCGGTAGCGCGGGTTCGAATCCCGTCGGGGCTACAACGATGAAGGCATCCGCTGACGCGGATGCCTTCACTCGTTTCAGCCCCTTCCAGGACCCACCGTCGGGGCTACCAATCGAAACGCACCCGCTGACGCGGGTGCGTTTTCGCTTCGGCGCGCTCAGTCGTGGCCGTGGGCCTCGTCCTGGGCCGCGGCGTGGCGGGCCAGGATCTCGGTCAGCTTGTTCGCGCCGGCGATGACCGTGGCCGCGTGCAGGCGCCCGGGCTGGCGCGAGAGCCGCTCGATGGGCCCGGAGATGGAGACCGCCGCGATGACGCGCCCGGAGGGGGAGCGGACCGGAGCGGAGACCGAGGCCACTCCGGGCTCGCGCTCACCGACCGACTGCGACCACCCGCGACGCCGCACCCCGGACAGGGTGGTCGCGTTGAAGGCCGCACCGATGAGGCCGCGGTGCAGCCGGTCCGGCTCCTCCCACGCCAGCAGCACCTGGGCCGCCGAGCCGGCGAGCATCGACAGGCTCGCGCCGACGGGGATCGAGTCCCGGAGCCCGACCGGGCGCTCTGCCGTCGAGACGCAGATGCGGTGGTCCCCTTGGCGCCGGAAGAGCTGCGCGCTCTCGTTGGTGTGATCACGCAGGGCGCCGAGGACCGGTCCGGCGGCCGCGAGGAGGCGATCCTCACCAGCGGCCGCCGCGAGCTCACCAAGGCGCGGACCGAGGACGAAGCGGCCCTGCAGGTCGCGCGAGACGAGCCGGTGGTGCTCCAGGGCCACGGCGAGGCGGTGCGCCGTCGGGCGTGCCAACCCCGTCGCAGTGACCAGCTGCGCCAGGGTCGACGGCCCGGACTCCAGGGCCCCCAAGACGATCGCGGCCTTGTCCAAAACGCCGACCCCACTCGACATGTCCATGCCTTGATATTGCCGTCTCGACTCATGAGACGCAAGTTCCACGGCGCAGCGGGCGTGCGAAGGTCGGAACGGCCGGCGGCGTCCACCCACGCCGGCGCGCCGACACGGCATACGAACAGCGCTGACGGGCCGCTTGCGGTCGAGGAAACCGGGAAGAGGACGCGGATGGGCAAGACCCTGGCGGAGAAGGTCTGGGAGTCGCACGTGGTGCGGCGCGGTGACGGTGAGCCCGACCTGCTCTACATCGACCTCCACCTCCTCCACGAGGTGACCAGCCCCCAGGCCTTCGACGGCCTCCGGATCGCCGGGCGCCCGGTGCGCCGGCCCGACCTCACGCTCGCCACCGAGGACCACAACGTCCCGACGACCCCGGGCCCGATCACCGACCCGATCTCGGCGACCCAGGTCGAGACGCTGCGCCGCAACTGCGCCGAGTTCGGCGTCACGCTCTACCCGATGGGCGACGCCGAGCAGGGCATCGTCCACGTCGTCGGCCCGCAGCTCGGCCTGACCCAGCCCGGCATGACCATCGTCTGCGGCGACAGCCACACCTCGACGCACGGGGCCTTCGGGGCGCTCGCCTTCGGCATCGGCACCAGCGAGGTCGAGCACGTCCTCGCGACCCAGACGCTGCCGCTCAAGCCGTTCCGCACCATGGCGATCACCGTCGAGGGGGAGCTCGCGGAAGGCGTGAGCGCCAAGGACATCGTCCTGGCCGTCATCGCCAAGATCGGCACCGGTGGGGGACAGGGCTACGTCCTGGAGTTCCGCGGCTCGGCGATCCGTGCGCTGTCCATGGAGTCCCGGATGACGGTGTGCAACATGTCGATCGAAGCCGGTGCGCGTGCCGGCATGATCGCGCCCGACGAGATGACCTTCGACTACCTCCGTGGGCGCGACCACGCACCCACCGGTGCGGAGTGGGATGCCGCCGTCGAAGCCTGGTCCCAGTTGGTGACCGACGAGGACGCAGTCTTCGACAACGAGGTCGTCCTCGACGCCGCGGAGCTGACCCCCTTCGTCACGTGGGGCACCAACCCTGGCCAGGGTGCACCGCTCGGGTCGGCCGTGCCCGACCCCGAGACGATGGGCGACGACAACGAGAAGGCCGCGGCCCAGCGCGCCCTGGACTACATGGGCCTGCAGGCCGGCACCCCGCTGCGCGAGGTGGCCGTCGACACCGTCTTCGTCGGGTCGTGCACCAACGGTCGCATCGAGGACCTGCGGGACGTCGCCAGCGTCCTCAGGGGCCGCCGGGTCGCCGACAGCGTGCGGATGCTCGTGGTGCCGGGCTCGGCGCGGGTCCGCCTGCAGGCCGAGGCCGAGGGTCTGGGTGAGATCTTCGAGGCGGCCGGGGCCCAGTGGCGTCTGCCCGGTTGCTCGATGTGCCTGGCGATGAACCCGGACAAGCTCGCCCCGCAGGAGCGGAGCGCCTCGACCAGCAACCGCAACTTCGAGGGACGGCAGGGCAAGGGCGGTCGCACCCACCTCGTGAGCCCGCTCGTCGCGGCCGCGACGGCCGTGCGCGGGACCTTGTCGAGCCCGGCCGACCTCGAGCCCGTGGCAGCCGATGCCGGCGCCGGACAGGAGCACTGACATGGAGGCCTTCACCACGCACACCGGCATCGGCGTGCCCCTGCGGCGGAGCAATGTCGACACCGACCAGATCATCCCCGCCGAGTACCTCAAGCGGGTCACGAAGTCGGGTTTCGAGGACGGCCTCTTCGCGGCGTGGCGTCGCGACGACACCTTCGTCCTCAATGCGGCGCCGTATGCCGCGGGCTCGGTCCTCGTCGCCGGCCCCGACTTCGGCACGGGGTCCTCGCGCGAGCACGCCGTCTGGGCGCTCATGAACTACGGCTTCCGGGTCGTCATCTCCAGCCGGTTCGCGGACATCTTCCGGGGGAACAGCGGCAAGCAGGGACTGCTCACCGCAGTCTGCAGCCAGGACGACGTCGAGCTCCTCTGGAAGTACCTCGAGAACCATCCCGGGGCCTCGGTCACGGTCGACCTCGCGTCTCGGACGGTGACCGCCGGGGACATCGTGGCCTCCTTCGAGGTCGACGACTACACCCGCTGGCGGCTGCTCGAGGGCCTCGATGACATCTCCCTGTCGCTGCGCCACGAGGCGGACATCACCGACTACGAAGCCGGCCGGCCGGCCTGGAAGCCGGTCACGACGCCCCGCTGAGGCCGATCCTGGGCCGAATCCGCTGTGCGACACGCCGTGTCGCACAGCGGATTTCAGTGTCCGGGAGCACATCGCCCCCCTGGGGCCTCTGTGACTTGTGTGACCAGTGTGACTCGAGGGCCCGTTGCACTTGGCTGGGCTCCAGTCCAAGAGAGATGCGAGAAGCGTTGTCGCGCAGCGGAATTCACAACTTCCGGTGCGTGCCGGGTGGCGCACTGCTCGCGACCCGTGCCGTGAGCTGGAAGTGTCCCGCCACGGGCCAAAGGCCCTGTGCGACAACGGATCGCGCCCAAGGGTGATGGATTCGCGCGGATGCGCGTCCTAACGTTTTTTCAGGCCGGATGCACCGGCCTCACCACGCCGGGATCGCTCGGCGCCGGACCCATATCGATGGAGCTGAAATGAACAAGGGAGACCTGGTCAAGGCACTCGAGGGGCGCCTCGGCTCGCGCAAGGCCGCGACCGACGCCCTGGAGGCGGTGCTCGACGTCATCATCCGCGAGGTCACCAAGGGCGGCAAGGTCGGCATCACCGGCTTCGGCACCTTCGACCGCGTGGAGCGTGCGGCGCGCACCGGCCGCAACCCGCACACCGGCGCCTCGGTGCGCATCCCCAAGGCGAAGTCGCCGCGCTTCCGTGCCGGCGCTGCGTTCAAGGGCTACGTCAAGTCCCCGAGCACCCTGCCGAAGTCGGCGCCCGCGGCAGCGCGCGCCGCCGCCGGCAGGGCCACCGCGCCCGCCAAGGCTGCGACGAAGAAGGCGGCCCCGGCCAAGGCTGCTCCCGCGAAGGCGGCCGCGAAGAAGGCCGCGCCGGCCAAGGCTGCTCCCGCGAAGGCTGCCGCGAAGAAGGCGGCACCGGCCGAGAAGGCCGCTCCGGCCAAGGCTGCGGCCGCGAAGGCTGCGTCGGCGAAGAAGGTCGTGGCCAAGAAGGCTGCTCCGGCCAAGGCGGCTCCCGCGAAGGCTGTCGCGAAGAAGGCGGCTCCGGCCAAGGCTGCGCCGGCGAAGAAGGTCGTGGCCAAGAAGGCTGCTCCGGCCAAGTCTGCCCCCGCCAAGGCGGCGCCCGCGAAGAAGGTCGTGGCCAAGAAGGCCGCTCCGGCCAAGGCGGCCCCCGCGAAGAAGGCAGCGGCCAAGAAGAAGTGACCTTCGGTCGTTGACGGGGGCCGGCGCCGCAGGCGCTGGCCCCCGTTGCTGTGGTCCGGGCTGCCCGGCACAGGGCCGGGGTCAGCGGATGCGCTGGCCGGCCCCGATCCCCACGATCCACACCCGGGTGGCAGCGGTCTGGTCCGTGGTCAGCTCGACACTGACCCGCTGGCCCACGCGCAGGTGACGCAGGCCCGATCCCGCCAGTGCCTCGGCGGACCAGGCAATCTCGCGTCCGTCGTCGAGCAGGGCGCTGCCGCCGGAGTCACTGGTGGTGTGGACGGTGGCCTGCACGCTCGGCAGCGTAGCCGAGGAGGGCGGTGCGGGTGCGCGGGCCGACGCCGATCCGCACCGCTGACGCCAGGCTCTCCTCGTCGTCGACGTCGACGCGCAGGCTCTCCAGCGGCAGGTCGAGTCGGGTGGCGCCCAATGCTTCGTGACGGGCTGCGCTCCCGGGCCCGAAGGACGAGACGAAGGCAGCGGGGTCAGTCGTCATCAGCATCGCCGTGCCCGAGCCCTCCCAGTCCGGCACGACCGCATAGCGGTGTGCGGCGCCCTGGGCGAGCGCCTCGCGCAGGTCCCCGGGGACCAGGCACGGGTGGTCGGCGAGCAGGACCGCCCCGGCCCTGACTCCCGTGGCCTGGAGTGCCCGTATGCCACTCGCTGCAGCGGCGTCGAGGCCCCGGCCGGCATCGGGGACGAGATGGATCGGCCCGAGGCGGCTGGCCGCGTCGGCGCTCACCGCATCGGCGGTCACCACGACGACGCGCTCCGGGCCGACGGTGTCGATGGCGGCCGCGATGGTGTCGAGGGCGATCGCCAGGGCCACGTGAGCGCGCAGGCCGGGCTCGAGGCGCGACTTGGCGTCCGGGCCGCCCTTGACGGGCAGGACGACCCCCCAGCCTCGTTCGCGGACCATGGTCGGATTCTCCCAAGGACGGAGGACCGCACGACACGGTGCCCGACCCGTGGCTGGTGCTCGACACCTCGCACCGTGGGGGCAAGGATGTCGGGGATCCGAAAGGAGGGCACGTGGCACGACCTCGCCAGAAGCGACCCCCGGCATTCCTCTTCGCCGTGGCCCTGTTGCGGCCGCTGCTCATGCTCCTCACCCGACGCCGTTGGTCCGGAGCCGAGCACCTCGTCATCGACCGCGGCTCGGTCGTCGTGGCCAACCACACCTCGTATGCCGATCCGTTGGTCGTCGCGCACTACCTCAACGACAACGGGATCCACCCCAACTTCCTCGGCAAGGTCGAGGTCTTCCAGGTCCCCGTCATCGGCGCCCTGCTGACGGCCGCCGGCCAGATCCCCGTCTACCGCGACACCGGCCAGGCCGCCGATGCCTACCGGGCTGCGGTGGCCGCCGTGAACGAGGGCCGGTGCGTCACCATCTACCCGGAGGCCACGCTCACCCGTGACCCGGACCTCTGGCCGATGCGGGGGAAGACCGGAGCGGCGCGCATCGCGTTGCAGACGCGCTGCCCGGTGATCCCGGTCGCGCAGTGGGGTGCCGAGCAGATCATCGGCCCCTACTCCAGCCGACCCCACCTCCTGCCCCGCAAGGAGGTCATCGTGCGCGCCGGGCCGCCGGTGGACCTCAGCGACCTGCACGAGCGAGGAATCAGCCGGGACGTGCTCGCCGAGGCGACCGACCGGATCATGGCCGCGATCACCGCACTCCTCGAGGACCTGCGCGGTGAGCAGGCACCCGCCGAACGATTCGACCCGCGCGCCGCCGACATCCCCGGCACGGGCAACCCCGGCACGGCAACTTCTCAGAAGGGCACCTCATGACGACGGCAGCAGTCTTCGGCACGGGAAGCTGGGGCACGGCCTACGCCATGGTCCTGGCGGACGCAGGCACGACGGTGCGCATGTGGGGACGCCGCTCCGAGATGGTGGACCAGATCAACGCCGGGATGAACGACACCTACCTGCCCGGAGCCGCACTCCCCGGCCTGATCACGGCGACGACCGCCCCGGAGGAGGCCGCCGAGGGGGCCGACATCGTCGTGTTGGCCGTCCCCAGCCAGACGCTGCGCGCCAACCTCGACCAGTGGGGCGGCGTGCTGCCCGCGGATGCCGCGGTGGTCTCACTGATGAAGGGCGTCGAGCTCGGCACGACGAAGCGGATGAGCGAGGTCATCGAGGAGGTCGCCGGTGTCGACCGCGACCGCGTCGTCGTCGTCTCCGGCCCCAACCTGGCCCGGGAGATCGCGCTCAAGCAGCCGGCGGCGAGTGTCGTCGCCTGCCGCGACGAGACGGTTGCGGAGAAGGTCGCGAGTGCGTGCGCCGCGCCCTACTTCCGGCCCTACACCGGCACCGACGTGGTCGGCACCGAGATCGCCGGGGCGGTCAAGAATGTCATCGCGCTCGCCGTCGGCATGGCCGAGGGGCTGGGCTTCGGCGACAACTCCAAGGCCTCGCTCATCACCCGCGGACTGGCCGAGACGATGCGGCTGGGGATGGCGCTGGGCGGGGAGGCCCCGACCTTCGCCGGGCTCGCGGGAGTGGGTGACCTCATCGCCACCTGCATGTCCCCGCTGTCGCGCAACCACTCCTTCGGGGTGCGGCTGGGGCAGGGCATGTCGGTCTCCGAGGTCATCGCCCACACCAGCCAGACGGCCGAGGGCGTGAAGTCCTGCACGTCGATCCTGGACCTGGCCCGCAAGCACGGCGTCGACGTGCCGATCATCGAGCAGGTCCACGCCATGATCGTCGAGGAGCGATCGGCGGAGGACGTCGTGCGCGCCCTCTTGTCCCGGCCCCGCAAGGCCGAGTCGGCCTGACCGGAGCGCGCCCGGGTCAGAGGAGGGTGTCCAGGGCCTGAGCCAGGTCGCGCCACAGGTCCTCGACGTCCTCGATGCCGACCGAGAGGCGGATCAGCGTCTCGGGGACCAGCTCGGGCTCGGTGACGTAGCGCCGGCGCCGCTCGATCTGGCTCTCGACGGCCCCCAGGCTCGTCGAGTGCACCCACAGCCGCGTCGACTCGCAGACTCGCTCGGCGCGCGCCCCGTCGCCCACGGTGTCGAAGGCGAGCATCGCGCCGCTGCCCGGATAGCGGACCCGGGCCACGCCGGCATGGGTGGCGAGGCGCTCGGCGATCACGCGGGCGTTGGCCTCGGCCCGATCCAGGCGCACGGCGAGGGTGCGCAGCCCCCGCAGGGCCAGCCAGGCCTCCATCGGGCCGGCGACCGCGCCGACGTCGTGGCGGTACTTGGCCAGGCGTGCCCGCAGCGCTCGACCGGCCTCGTCCGCGCGGGTGGCGAGCACCCCGAGCAGGACGTCGCTGTGGCCGGCGATGTACTTCGTGCCCGAGTGCAGGACGATGTCGGCGCCCAGGGTGAGCGGCCGTTGGCGCAGCGGTGTGGCGAAGGTGTTGTCGATGACCGTGACGACGCCGGCTGCACGTGCCGCCGCGCAGAGCCGGGGCAGGTCGGCCAGCTCCATCATCGGGTTGGTCGGTGACTCGAGCCAGAGCTGGTCGGCGCCGTCGAGGGCGGCCTCGACGGCCTCGGCGTCGGTGGTGTCGACGATCCGGAGCTCGAGCGCACCCTCGGCCGCGCGCTCGCGCAGCATCGTCGTCGTGCCCATGTAGCCGATCGGAGAGGCCACCACGACCCCGCCGTGGGGGAGGAGGGACAGGGCAGCGGCCACCGCCGCCATGCCGGCGCCGAGCACCAGGGCCTCACCCTCCTCGAGGGCGCCGATCGCTTCCTCCAGGGCGGTCCAGGTCGGGTTGCCGTCGCGGATGTAGCCCTCCGCGCCTCCGGCGTGATAGGTCGAGGTGAGGACGAGCGGCGCGCCGACCTGGCCGCCTGGTGTGCGCGGCTCACGGCCCAGGGCCACCAGCTGGGTGGCGGGGGCCAAGGACTCAGCCTGATCGGCCATGGTGGCTCCTTCGTTCGCGGGGCGGGGGCCGGATAGGCTCGGCGGCGATGAATGCCGATGCCAGCGACCACGCGCAGCCTACGACCCGGAAGGTGCGCATCGCCCTCGTGTTCGGAGGCCGATCCTCGGAGCACGAGGTGTCCTGCTCCACGGCGGCCAGCGTGCTCTCCGCTTTGGACCGGGACCGCTACGACGTGATCCCGGTGGGCATCGCCCGCGACGGCCACTGGGTGCTCGCGCCGGACGACCCCGCGCAGTTCCGGCTCGACTCCGGCCACCGGCCGAGCGTGGACACCACAGCCGCCAGCGTCATCCTGCCGACGAGTGCGACCGACAAGCGGCTCGTCGTCCACGAGCCGGGTCAGCCGCCGGAGAGCCTGGGCGAGGTCGACGTCGTCTTCCCGTTGCTGCACGGTCCGTTCGGTGAGGACGGCACCATCCAGGGCATGTTCGACCTCGCCGACGTCCGCTACGTCGGCTCGGGGGTGACCGCCTCGGCGACGATGATGGACAAGCACGTGATGAAGGTCGTCTTCGCCGCGGCCGGGCTGCCCGTCGGCCCCTATGTCGTCGTCACCGACCGCGACTGGGCACGCGACCCCGAGGCGGCGCTGGCGCGCGTGGATGCCGCCGGCCTGGAGTACCCCGTCTTCGTCAAGCCCGCGCGCGCCGGCTCGAGCTTCGGCATCACGCGCGTCACCGAGCCGGCGGGCCTGCGTGCGGCCATCGAGACCGCTCGCGAGCACGACCCCAAGGTCGTCATCGAGCAGGGCATCTTCGGCCGGGAGATCGAGTGCGGTGTGCTCGACGGTCGCGGCGCGGAGCTGCCCCGGGCCTCGGTGCTGGGGGAGTGCCGGGTCGTGGCCAACCACGACTTCTACGACTTCGACGCCAAGTACCTCCACGCCGAGGACGTCGTCCTCCAGATGCCGGCGGAGGTCGACCCCGAGGTTGCCGAGCGGATCCGGGCCCTGGCGGTCGAGGCCTTCCTCGCCGCCGGGTGCGAGGGCCTGGCCCGCGTCGACTTCTTCCTCACCCCCGCCGGCGAGATCCTGCTCAACGAGATCAACACGATGCCCGGCTTCACGCCGACGTCGATGTACCCCCGGATGTGGGCGGCGACCGGGCTGTCCTACCCGGACCTCATCGACGAGCTCGTCACGCTCGCGCTCGAGCGGCGGGTCGGCCTGCGCTGAGCCCGTGTTGGGCCCGGCCGGGTGCGTGCCACGGGAGCGGCATATGGCACTCATGGCACGCATGCCTGGCGGTCACCCCGGGAGGTGACTCAACGGCATACCAACCCATTGGTCGGAAGGGCTCGGACCGCCGCCGAGAAGGCCGGCAGCAGCAGCGGCTCGGGGGCGTAGGCCTTCGGCACGAGCACTTCGAGCGCGGGATCGGTGCCGAAGGAGCGGAAGCGGGTGCCGTCACTGAGCTCCTCGGGGATCCAGCCGACCCCGTCGACCTCGATGCACTGCACCTCCGTGGGCGCGAGCGCGTCGAAGCCGCAGCGCGCGATGATCGCCGGGTCCCCCCAGGCCTGGGTCGCCCCGTCGGCGTCGGTCCCGCGTCGCGCGTGGCCGGAGACCTCCATCGGGTATGCCGCGGCCGCGCTCGCGCAGGCCGGCTCACCGTCGCGTGGCGCGGAGGAGACCTCGATCGTGCCGTCGGTGCACCCGGCGACGACGAGGACGGCGGCAGCGCCGAGCGCCGCCGCCGTCCGTCGGGGGAGGGGAAGGGACATCCCTACACGTGCACGACCGTGCACGTGAGGGTGCGCGTGATCCCCTCGACGTCCTGGATCTTCGCGATGACCAGGCGCCCGAGGGCGTCGACGGTGTCGGCCTCGACGCGGGCGATGACGTCGTAGGGGCCGGTGACGTCCTCGGCCATCGCGACGCCCTCCAGAGCCGCGATCGACTGGGCCACGCTGGACGCGCGACCGACCTCGGTCTGGATCAGGATGTACGCCTGGACCACTGGGATCACCTCGTTGTTCGCTGTGGAGCCGGGCCTCCTGTCGGGCCGACTGCCCCAGACGCTACCGTGCCGAGGGTCGGTCCGTCTCGGAGGGAGGTGCAGGACATCGTGGCCACGACGCACGACGACGGGGGCCCACGCCTGCAGGAGGAGTCAGAGGGCACGGTCCTCGAGCGGATCTTCCCCCTCCTGCCGGGTGGTCCGGGCGTCCTGCTCGGCCCCGGCGACGATGCCGCGATCCTCGCGACCGGAGCGTCCGTCATCGCCACCACCGACTCGATGGTGCGGGGCCGCGACTGGCGCGACGACTGGTCCACCGGCCACGACGTGGGCGTCAAGCTCGTCGCGCAGAACGTGGCCGACGTCGCCGCCATGGGGGGCGTGACCACCGGGCTGCTGGTCTCCCTCATGGCCGACCCCGAGCTCGCCGTAGCCTGGGTCGAGGACTTCGCGCGGGGCGTGGGGGAGGGAGCGCGCCGGGCCGGGTGTGCCGTGCTGGGTGGCGACCTGTCGTCGGCGCCGCCCGGGGTGGTCGTCGTGTCCATCACGGCACTGGGGGACCTCCAGGGCCGGCCTCCCGTGCTGCGTTCCGGTGCGCGCGTGGGCGACCTCGTCGCGGTCTGTGGCTCACTGGGGTGGTCGGGTGCCGGTCTGTCCACGTATGCCGTGCCGCCCCCTTGGATGTCCGCCTCACCGAGCGATGAGGCTCGCGGTGGGGCGCTGGCCCTCGTGCGGGGGTACCACCGGGCGCCACGGCCGCCTTGGGAAGCCGGTCCCAGCGCGGCTGATGCGGGAGCCACCGCCATGCTCGATCTCTCGGACGGTCTCATGCGTGACGGCGGCCGGATAGCCAAGGGCAGTGGCGTCACGCTTGCCCTCGACGGGGACCTCCTGCGCGAGCACTTCCTGCGCTCGCCGATCACCGAGGTGGTCGAGCTGGAGGAGGCTTGGCGTCAGGTGCTCTCGGGTGGGGAGGAGCACTCGCTGCTCGCGACCTTCCCCGAGGGGGCTGTCCCGCAGGACGTGGACCTGCCCTGGGTGGTCATCGGAAGGTGCGTGACGCCGGACGGCGACGGACCCACGGTGACCGTCGACGGCATACGGCCTGCGGTCATGGGATGGGACCACTTCGATCCCGCGTGAGCACAGCGAAGCGGGCCGAATCCCTCGAGGGAGCCGGCCCGCTTCGCTGGTGTCAGCGCTGGATCAGCGCTTAACCTTGCCCGCCTTGAGGCAGGAGGTGCAGACATTGAGGCGCTTGGGGGTCACACCCGCGTCACCGACGAGGGCCTTGACGCGCTGGATGTTGGGGTTCCAGCGACGCTTGGTGCGGCGGTGCGAGTGCGAGATGCTGTGGCCGAAGCCGGGTCCCTTGCCGCAGACATCGCAGTTGGCAGCCACGGGTGATCTCCTTGTGAATGGGTCTGAAGTCGTGTCGCGCCTGCGTGCCCGGAGCGGGCAGCCGTGCAGGGCGCAACCGGAAAAGAATAGCCGACGCCGGACGTGCGGGCCAAAACGCCGGTGCTGACCGGCCCGGCACGAGCCGCCATGACGGCCCCGCCGGATACTCTGCGGGCGTGCGCGAGACCTACGGTGCCGACGACGCCCGACGCTGGGCGTTGCTCACGCGCGCGGCCTTCGCCGCCCGGAGGCGCGAGATCGACGACCTCAACGTCTACCCCGTGCCCGACGGCGACACCGGCACCAACCTCTACCTCACCCTCGACGGTGCCCTGGACCAGGTCGCGGAGGCCCACACCAGCCTGGGGATCCTCGGGCGGGCCACCCTCGTCGAGGAGTCCGAGCACCTGGGCCGGGCCATCCTGCTCTCGGCGCGGGGCAACTCCGGTGTGATCCTCAGCGAGATCATGCGCGGACTGACCCGCAGCGTCGTCGAGGGCGGCCATGACCACCTCGATGCCCGCCAGCTCGCGACCGCGTTCGCCCGGGGAGCCGCACAGGCGCGACGCGCCGTCGCCCATCCGCAGGAGGGCACGATGCTCACCGTCGCGGATGCCGCCGCGGCTGCCGCCGTGACGGAGGCGGACCGGGGTGCCTCCCTCGTCGAGGTCGTGGCAGCAGCCCAGGACGCGGCGGCCGAGGCCTTGCGCCGGACCCCCGAGCAGTTGCCGGCGCTCGCGGCGGCCGGAGTCGTCGATGCCGGCGGCGTCGGGGTGGTGCTCATGCTGGAGGCACTGAGCCGGGCCCTCACCGGGGACTGGACCGCCCACGAGGACGCGGTCGTCGGGGCCGAGAGCTTCGCTCGTCGGGAGGAATGGCGTCGACCGGACCTTTCCGCACCGGGCAGTGCAGACACCGGCGTCGTGGAACAACTGTCGGGAGACCACGGCCACGCCAGCGCTCCCCACAGCGTCGAACTGTCCGGCCCTGCCTACGAGGTGATGTACGTCCTCGAGGACTCCGACGAGCAGCGGGCCGAGGTGCTCGTGGCCACCCTGGACGCCTTGGGCGACTCCCTCATCGTCAGCGGCGGACCGGACCTGTGGACCGTGCACGTCCATGTCGATGACGTGGGGGCTGCGATCGAGGCCGGCATCGAGGCGGGTCGGCCTCGGCGGATCGTCGTGACCAACTTCGCCCACCAGATCGCGAGTCGCCAGGAGCCGAACGCGATCGCTGGAGGCACCGCGACGGAGGCTCCCAACGACTCCGTCGGCGTCGTCGCCTGCGCCGCCGGGCCCGGCATTGCCGCCCTGCTCACGGACGCTGGCGCCGTCGTGGTCGACTCCGCGCCGGGCGCGCGGGCTTCGGCCGGGCAGTTGCTGGAGGCGGCGCGTGCCACCGGCGCGCACATCGTGCTCCTGCTGCCCAACGACAAGGACACCATGCTGGCGGCCCAGGCGGCGGTGACCGCGGCCGCCGACCAGGGGATCACGGCGCACCTGATCCCGGCCCGCACGGCCGTCCAGGGCTTGGCGGCGATGGCGGTCCACGACCCCTCCCACTCGGCCCAGGACAATGTCCTCGCCATGACCGGCGCCGTGCGAGCGACCCGCCACGGTGCCGTCACGGTCGCCGCCAAGGAGGGCCTGACCTCGGGCGGCCACTGCGTCCCGGGCGACGTGCTCGGCATCATCGACGGCGACATCGTCATCGTGGGTGGCGACCTGACCGCTGTGGCTCGCGAGGTGCTCCAGCGCCTCCTTGGTGCCGGCGGCGAGCTCGTCACGCTCCTCACCGGCGCGGAGGCCCCCGCGGACGTCATCGCCGAGCTCGAGCGACAGGTCCACGACGAGGCACCCCATGTCGAGCTCGTCGTGCTCGACGGCGGCCAGGCCGCCTACCCCTTCCTCATCGGGGTCGAGTGAGCGGTGCAGGGCTGACGCATGCTCACCGAGTCCACTCCACTGGCCAAGCTGCTTCCGGCCAAGGAGGCCAAGAAGTTCGCCAGCGACCGCGGCCTCGTCACCGTCGGTGACCTGCTGGCCTTCTGGCCGCGCCGCTATCGCTCCCGCGAGAGCGACCTCGGGGGACTGACGCCCGGAGAGTTCGTCGTCGCGGTCGCCGAGGTCAAGACCGCCCAGACCCGGCGGATGAAGAACCGGCGCGGCGCGATGCTCGAGGCGGTCATCACCGACGGCACCCACGACCTGGGCGTGACCTTCTTCTCCGCCTGGGGGCACGAGTCCAAGCTCCGCCCCGGAGCTCGCGGCATCTTCGCCGGCACGGTGAGCGAGTTCAACCGCAAGCCCCAGCTGGCCCACCCCGGCTACACCCTGCTCGACGACTTCGACAAGGGCGAGCGCAAGGACCTCATCCCGATCTACCTCTCCGTCGGCAACCTCCACACGTGGACGGTCACCGAGTGCGTGCGCACCGTGCTCGACATGGTCGACGACGCCCCGGACGTCATCCCCGAGGAGGTCCGGGGCCGCCGCAACCTGCTGTCCCGCATCGACGCCCTCCGCGGCATCCACACCCCCAACTCGTGGCCCGAGGTGGAGGCGGCCCGGCACCGCCTGCGCTACGAAGAGGCCTTCCTGCTGCAGCTGGTGCTCGCGCGCCGCCGCGCCGAGACCGCCGCGATCGTCACGCAAGGCCGAGAGGCGCGACCGGGGGGACTGCTCGACGCCTTCGACGCCCGCATCCCGTTCGAGCTGACCGCCGGGCAGGTGGAGGTGTCGGACACCCTGCAGGCCGAGCTCGCACGCCCCACCCCCATGCATCGCCTTCTCCAGGGCGAGGTCGGCTCCGGCAAGACCGTCGTCGCGCTGCGCGCCATGCTCACCGTCGTCGACGCCGGTGGCCAGGCCGCCCTGCTGGCGCCCACGGAGGTCCTCGCCACCCAGCACCACCACTCGATCACCCGGATGCTCGGCGACCTCGCCGAGGGTGGGCTCCTCGGCGGCAGCACCATCGGCACCCGTGTCGCCCTCCTCACCGGCAGCCAGTCCACCGCCGAGCGCCGTCGCACCCTGCTCGACGTCGCCAGTGGCCAGGCCGGCATCGTCGTGGGCACCCACGCCCTGCTCCAGGACAAGGTCGACTTCGCCGACCTCGCGCTGGTCGTCGTCGACGAGCAGCACCGCTTCGGTGTCGAGCAGCGAGATGCGTTGCGCGGCAAGGGTGTCCACCCTCCGCACGTGCTCGTCATGACCGCGACCCCGATCCCGCGCACCGTCGCCATGACGGTCTTCGGTGACCTCGAGACCTCGACCCTGCGCGAGCTGCCCGCCGGACGGGCACCGATCACGACCTCGGTGATCCCGGAGGACCGTCCCGAGTGGGTCGAGCGGTCGTGGCTCAAGATCGCCGACGAGGTCCGCCGCGGCCGGCAGGCCTACGTCGTCTGCCCGCGCATCGGTGACGAGGACCCCGCCGGCGAGGAGATGTATGCCGCGGAGTCACCACCCGCTGACAGCGCCGGTGACGCCAGTGAGGGTCAGGAACCGGCACGTCCCCTCCACAGCGTCCTCTCGGTCTTGGACCGGCTCGCCGCCACGCCCGCTCTCGCCGGGTTGCGCCTGGGGCTGCTCCACGGACGCCTGCCCACCGAGGACAAGGCAGCCGTGATGTCGGACTTCGCGCGCGGCGAGATCGACCTCCTCGTCTCGACCACCGTGATCGAGGTGGGCGTCGACGTCCCCAACGCCACCGTCATGGTCGTCATGGACGCCGACCGCTTCGGCGTCTCGCAGCTGCACCAGCTGCGCGGCCGCGTCGGCCGAGGCGGTGCGCCGGGCACGTGCATCCTCATGACGAGCGCCGCCCCGGACTCGCCGGCGGGAGAACGGTTGCGGGCGGTCGCCCGGACCAGCGACGGGTTCGCCCTCGCGCGGCTGGACCTCACCCAGCGGCGGGAGGGCGACATCCTCGGAGCCGCGCAACACGGCCGCCGCACCCAGCTCGAGTTCCTCCACGTCCTCGAGCACGAGGACATCATCGAGGCCGCTCGTGAGGACGCCTTCGCCCTCGTCGAGGCCGACCCCGCGCTGACCGGCCACCCCGAGCTGCGGGCCGCCGTGGACGCCCGGGTCGATGCCGAGCAGGCCGCCTACCTGGAGCGTGGCTGATGACGCGGATCATTGCGGGCACGGCCGGCGGGCGCACCCTGAAGACCCCGCCCGGGTCCGGCACGCGTCCCACGAGCGACCGGGTGCGGGAGGCCCTCTTCTCCGCGCTCGCCGCCCGGGACCGGATTGCCGGGGCGCACGTCCTCGACCTGTATGCCGGCAGCGGGGCCCTCGGTCTCGAGGCCGCCAGCCGTGGGGCGGCCAGCGTCGAGCTCGTGGAGTCCGATCGCCGCGCGGCCGGCGTCATCGCGACGAACATCACGGCGCTCGCCGTGGCCGGGGTGAGGGTCCACCACCGCCCGGTGGCGGCCTTCCTGGGAGCCGGCCCCACGGCATACGAGGGGTGTGACCTGGTCTTCATCGACCCGCCCTACGACGTGGAGGAGGCGGCGCTCGCCGACGTCCTCGACGCCCTGGCGAACGGATGGCTCGCCGACGACGCCCTCGTCGTCGTCGAACGCTCGAGCCGCTCCCCGGAGCCGGCGTGGCCGACGGGCTGGGAGGCGGAGAAGCCGCGACGCTATGGGGAGACGACGCTGTGGTTCGCCGGTTGCTAGCGTGGCCACTGTGACGACGCCCTCGACCCGCCGAGCCCTGACGCCGGGCTCCTATGACCCGATCACGCTCGGGCACGTCGACGTCATCGGCCGCGCAGCCGCGCTCTACGACGAGGTCATCGTCGCGATCCTGCACAACCCCGCCAAGGCGGGCACCTTCACGGTGGAGGAGCGGATCGCCTTCGTCGAGGCCGCGGTCGCGGACCTGCCCGGGGGAGAGATCCGGGTCGAGGCGTTCGCCGGTCGCCTGCTCGTCGACGTCTGCCGCGACCTCGACGTGCCCGTGGTCGTCAAGGGCCTGCGCAGCGGCACCGACTTCGCCTACGAGCTGCCGATGGCGCTGATGAACCGCCACCTCACCGGACTGGAGACCCTCTTCCTCCCCGGCGACCCCGCGCTGGAGCACGTGTCGAGCTCGCTCGTCAAGGAGGTCGTGCGCTACGGCGGCGACGTCACCGGGCTCGTCCCCGAGCCGGTCAGGGCGGCGCTGGAGGAGCGGCTGCGCGAGCACGCCTGAGGCGCGCCCGCTGGTTTGGGGCCGCTCGCGCGCTCCGGTAGTCTGGTGCGTCGGCCCATCTCCGCTTCATCGGGCCGGACCACCCCGACCAGGCAAGGTAGATCCGTCATGACCAGGCTCGACCCCCGGTCTCCCATGGTGCTCGACACCAAGGAGGTCGGTCGGCGACCCGGCTCGATGACGGAGCTGACCCGCTCGGTCGAGGCACCAGCAGACTTCGGCACCGACGTCATGGGCGTTCCCGAGGGCGAGCCGATCGCCCTCGACCTGCGCCTGGAGTCGGTCGTCGAGGGCATCCTGGTGACCGGTTCGGTCCACGTGGCGGCGACCGGCGCGTGCGTGCGGTGCCTGGACCCGGTGACCCAAGAGGTCGACACGAGGTTCCAGGAGCTGTTCGTCCACGCCGATCGAGCGGCCCACCACCGTGAGGTGGGGGACGAGGAGATGGACCAGGAGTGGCGGATCGAGGACGGCCTGATCGACCTCGAGCCGGTGCTCCGGGACACGGTGGTGCCGGTGCTGCCGTTCCGACCGGTGTGCCGGGAGGACTGCCCCGGGTTGTGCTCGCAGTGCGGGGCACGACTCGCGGACGATCCCGACCACACGCATGACGTGATCGACCCCCGGTGGGCGGCGCTGTCCGGACTGGCGTCCGAGCCGACCACCACAGACGAAGAGAAGAGGACCTGACGTGGCCGTTCCGAAGCGGAAGATGTCGCGCTCCAACACCCGCTCGCGCCGCGCCAACTGGAAGGCGACCGTGGTCGGCGTGACCGCGTGCAAGCAGTGCAAGGCTCCCACCCAGCCGCACACGGCCTGCCCCTCCTGCGGCTACTACAAGGGCCGTCGCTACGAGGTCGCCGAGCGCTTCGAGCACCAGGGCTGACGCTCCCTCGCATGGCGCGAGCCGCCGGGCAGCCGGCACTGACACCTCCTCGGCCCATCGAGGACCTGATCGACCACCTCAGTGAGGTGACCGACGGTCCGGTGGACCCCGAGGAGGTCCGTCGTGCCCTGACGCACCGGTCGTTCGCGTACGAAGCCGGGGGAGTGCCGCACAACGAGCGGCTGGAGTTCCTCGGCGACGCCGTGCTCGGCGTCATCGTGACGCAGACGCTCTATCACCGGCACCCCGACCTCCCGGAGGGTCAGCTGGCCAAGCTGCGCTCGGCCGTGGTCAACATGCGTGCCCTGGCCGAGGTCGGCCGCACCCTGGGGTTGGGGGACTACCTCTTCCTCGGGCGCGGTGAGGAGAGCACCGGCGGGCGCGACAAGGACTCGATCCTCGCCGACGCCGTCGAGGCGGTCATCGGGGCGGTGCACGTCAGCCGTGGGATCTCCGGTGCCGATGCGCTGGTCCACCACCTGCTCGACCCGGTCATGGCTGCGGCCTCCCACCTGGGCGCCGGGTTGGACTGGAAGACGAGCCTGCAGGAGCTGGCTGCCGCACAGGGCGCCGGTGCTCCCTCGTATGCCGTGCACGAGGAGGGCCCCGAGCACGCCAAGACCTTCACCGCCGAGGTCCTCATCGACGGCGCTGTCGAGGGTTCCGGTGAGGGCCGCACCAAGAAGGACGCGGAGCAGCGCGCTGCCGCCCGCGCCTGGGAGTCGCTGAGCGCGCGATCGAGCGCCCAAGGCTGACGTGCCCGAGCTGCCCGAGGTCGAGGTCGTCCGTCGCGGCCTGGCCGACCACGTCGAGGGTCGCCGACTCTCAGCTGTCGAGCTGCGCGGGGCACGGGTGGCTCGGCGCCACGTCCTCGGGCCGGAGGACCTCGCGGGTCGGTTGGCGGGGCGGCAGGTGAGTGCAGCGCGGCGCCGCGGGAAGTACCTCTGGCTCGACCTGGTCGAGGCTGACGCCGCCGGGGCTGCCGACGCGGCGCTGCTGCTGCACCTGGGGATGAGTGGACAGCTCCTCGTGGAGCACGCCGAGGCGCCGGACGAGAAGCATCTGCACGCACGCTTCACCTTCGACGACGACGGGCCCGAACTCCGCTTCGTCGACCAGCGCACCTTCGGAGGCCTGGCCTGGAGCGAGACCGGGCCGGACGGCATACCGCTGGCCATCGCCCACATCGCACCCGACCCCTTCGATCCCGCCTACGACCGGGACGCCGCGGTGCGGCGGATCAAGGCCAAGGGCAGCGAGATCAAGCGGGTCCTGCTCGACCAGACCGTCGTGTCGGGGATCGGCAACATCTATGCCGACGAGGCCCTGTGGCGGGCCGGCATCCACGGTCGGCGTGTGGCATCGACCCTGACCAAGCCGGCGATCGCGCGGCTGCTGGACCATGCCCAGGACGTGATGACGCAGGCGCTGGGGGAGGGCGGCACGAGCTTCGATGCGCTCTACGTCAACGTCAACGGTGCGTCGGGGTACTTCGGTCGGTCGCTCAATGCCTATGGGCAGGTGGGTCGGCCGTGCCGTCGGTGCGGGACGTTGATGTTGCGCGAGCACTTCATGAACCGGTCAAGCTTCTTCTGCCCGCGCTGCCAGCCCAGGCCACGGACGACCTCGTAGCCATGACCGTCGCTGCAGGACCGCCGGTTCTGTAGCTGGCCCGACCAGACGTGTCGCCCGGCGGGCAGATAGTCGTTGAGGTAAGCCTTGTTCACTCGACATTGTGCCCGGTCAGGCACCGGCAGCCCGGGACCTCCCGGATCCGGGCCCGCGGCACTAGGTTCTGGGGATGCCTCCGAGGATCGTCCTGCATTTTCATCCGGGTTGGCCCTTCGAGGGGGGCGCCGTGCTCCAGGCGATCGCTCGCGCGGGTGTCTACCGCAGCCAGTGGGAGACGGGAACGTCGAACGGAGGCATGACGGCGTACCCACCGGCGGCGCCCGGTGGCGATGGGAGAGCCGCCTCTTCGGGGGGCGATACGACCAGTCTCCGCCGTTGGATCGGCCGGTCTACGGTGCCTGGCATCACACCAGCGACCCGTATGGGGCGGCGCCGCGCTTCGGGTCGGCCTACCTCAGACTGCGACCCGAGGTCGCCGAGCGAGCAACCTACTGCTGGCCCGACAGCGTTTTCGAGCCGGAAGCGATGGGCGGGGCCGAACTCCTGGACAATCTGTGCCGCTTGTCGGAGAAGGGCGGAGAATCCCGCCCTGTTTCCCAACGGCGCCGCAGACCTGCCGACAGACGATCCGCTCAACCACTATGTGGAGGCGCAGGTGCACGGTGGCGTCGTCCTGCGACGAGATGTCGAGGCCCTGGTCGTCGATCCAACGGACAGGATGATGCACCCGGACGCCCGCACCGAGCTGGGCTGCGCTGTCGAGGAGCACCCCGGTTACAGCGTCACAGCAGCAGAGATCGATGCGGCATACCGTGGACCCGTACCGGTCGATCTGGCCATGGCGCTGGGCGGAACCATCACGCCCGCCCGACTCGGTGCGGTGATGCGGGCCGGTGAGCTGGATCCGCAGGCAGTCAAGTGGCTGTGGCACTGCGTCGCCAGGTTCGGGCGCCGCGAGGCACGATGACCCCTACACACGTGTTGGTGACGGCCTTTCGTCAGAGGCCAATGGCATCAGCCGGTCGGTTCATCGCGACTTGAGATGCGGTCACTTCCCATAGTGGTAGCGACAGGCCGCAATGCGGACTTCGTGCTCCATGGCCTTGTAGACCAGTCGATGCTCATCCGAGATGCGGCGGGACCAGTAGCCGGCGAAGTCGTGCTTCAGCGGTTCAGGCTTACCGATTCCTTCGTTGCCGTTGCGGACGATGTCCTGGATGAGCAGGTTGATCCGCCTGAGGGTTTTGCGGTCTTGGGTTTGCCACCACAGGTAGTCCTCCCAAGCGTTGGCGTCCCACACCAGGCGCATTGGTCAGTCGGCGTGGAGCAACTCGTGGGACTCGCCCGCGCCGCTCTCCAGACGCTCCATCGCATCCAGGAGGCGCCGAGCGTTGGCCGGTGAACGCATCAGGTATGCCGTCTCACGCAAGGACTCGAAGTCGGCAAGGGACACGATGACCACGGGCTCGTGGCCGGCCCGGGTGATCACGACTTCCTCCCGGTTGTCGATCACCGAGTCGAGCACCTCCGCGTAACGAGCGCGAGAGTCGGTGTAGCTCATGGTCTTCATACCTACTCCTCCTGTACAGGAAAGCGTACGGGGCGTGTCGATGGGATGCAAGGACGCAGCCGTGCTCGAGCGGACTCGACACCAGGCGGCACCGGATAAGTTGAGTCCATAGCGTTGGTGTACGACGACACCGGTGGCCGTGTCCTTCGTGACGCAGGCGCGGTCACCGCGTGATCCTTTCGAGTGAACCTCTCACAGCACTCTCGAATGGAGCATCGCGATGACCGCGACCCTCAGTATCGACCCTGATGTGTTCTTGGACGAGCAGCTGGCGCAGGCCAGCCCGGACTTGATGCGGGAGCTGTTGTCCACGTTCGTGAACGCGCTGCTCTCTGCGCAGGCGGACAGCGTGTGCGGGGCCGAGTACGGCACCCGCTCGAGCGATCGGGTGAACTCCCGCAACGGTTACCGGCACCGGGACCTGGCCACCCGCGCCGGCACCATCGATGTGGCCATCCCCAAGCTGCGGGAGGGCACGTTCTTCCCCGACTGGCTGCTCGAGCGGCACCGCCGTGCTGAGGCAGCGTTAACCACGGTGGTAGCCACCTGTTACCTGCTCGGGGTCTCGACCCGCCGGATGGACAAGCTGGTCAAGACCCTGGGGATCACGGGCCTGTCGGAGTCCAAGGTGTCCGAGATGGCCAAAGACCTCGACGACCAGGTCACCGCGTTCCGCACCCGACCCTTGGATGAGGGCCCCTACACGTTCGTGGCCGCGGACGCGCTCACCATGAAAGTGCGTGAGGGCGGGCGGGTGATCAAGGGCGCGGTCATGGTCGCCACCGGCGTCAACGCCGACGGCTACCGCGAAGTCCTCGGCGTTCACTGCGCGACAACCGAATCCGGCGCCGGCTGGGTGGCGTTCTTCCGCGACCTGGTCGCCCGCTGCCTGACCGCTCAGGGCCCGGTCTGGCTCGTCACCTCCGACGCCCACACCGGCCTGGTCGACGCCATCGGCGCCACCTTGCCCGGCGTGGCGTGGCAGCGCTGCCGCACCCACTACGCCGCCAACCTCATGTCCGCCACCCCCAAGTCCCAGTGGGGCTGGGTCAAAGCCCTGCTCCACAGCGTGTATGACCAGCCCGACGCTGAGGCGGTCCATGCCCAGTTCGACCGCGTCCTGGACGGCCTGCGCGACAAGCTTCCCCACGTGGCCGAGCATCTCGACGAGGCCCGCGCGGATATCCTGGCGTTCACGGTCTTCCCGAAGGTGTTGCGGCGACAGATCTGGTCCAACCCCAATGAGCGCCTCAACCGCGAGATCCGACGCCGCACCGACGTCGTGGGCATCTTGCCCAACCGTGACGCCGTCATCCGCCTCGTCGGGGCCGTGCTGGCTGAGCAGCACGACGAATGGGCCGAACAACGCCGCTACCTCGGACTCGACGCCCTCAAGACCGCCCGAGCCGCCCTCACCAACCGAGCCGACGACCACCACGACGAGGAGGTGAACACGACACTGATCACCGCCGCGATCAGCCAGTAAGCAAACGACCTCAAAGGGATCACCGCCGTACACCAACGATCAGGACTTGACCGTCGCGCATGTCCAACCCTCTCTTCGACGAGCACCCCAGTACCTAGAATCCATTGGTGCGCCGCCTCCTAGCCCTGCTTGTATTGGTTGCTCTTCTCGCAGGATGCGCGGGGGCTCCGCCCACGCCGAAGGCGGTCGGGGAGGTACGTGCGGGAGAGAGCAACTCCGTGACGTCGCCGGACGGCAAGGTTCGAGTCGAGATCCCCGGGGACGCGCTCGAGGGCGACGGAACCCTACGTATCGAAGCTATTTCCAATAGCGCAGGCGGTCAGGGCTGGTTGATCGAATTAGAGGGCACTCAACTCACGGGGACGGCGACGATCCGTTTCGCGACGACTCCGTTGTTGCCGGGAGAGCCGATGCCGCTGGTGAGTTATGAGACCGCCAGCCGAGGCGGAGAGCGGCTCATCGCCGACGGTGTCGCAGTCGAAGGCAGCGAGATCGTTGTCCGTACCACCCACTTCTCCAACTGGTTTGTCGACCGGTGGAACGAACTCCTCGAGTGGGTGAAGAGGGATCTAGTTGAGCGCATGGATGCGGCCATGAGCATCTCCAAGGATCGAGCCCCGAAGTGCGATGGTGAGCGGGAGGCTCGGGCTGCCGGCTACGCGGTCACCAGCGACAGCGGTAACAGGGTCTACTGGTGTTTCGGGCTTCAGGGCGGGAAACCCATCCTCAAGGTCGTCAATGCTCGCGGCTTCGGCGTGGCGGTCGAACGCTCTCCCGGCGTCACAGTGACCTATCGCGACGCCGACGACGCACTGGGGATCATCGCGAAACTTGTGACGCTTGCGCCAAGCGAGGCAGGTAACCGGGTGGAGTTGCTGGCGTCAGGCAACCGAGCCGAGTTCGGCTTCGCCGGCGCGGCGACCACGGTCGGAGTCAGGATCAGCCCCGATCCGGGCGGCTACCTACTCTCGGCGTTGCAGTACGGCCTGAGCACCTACCTGACCATCGTTGGCAAGATCCCCGGCGCTGGCGACCTCAAGTCCGCTGATCGGCTCGCGGCTGCACTCCAAGGATCTCAGTGCTTGAGCTCGTTCACCTCAATGGCCACGACGTCTCTGGATACCGCGCAGCAAGTCACACAATTCTTTTCCCAAGCCTTGGCTATGTCATTCGACTGCATCGCGCTGGGTGCCAAGGAGCTCGTGGCCGGGCCGGTCGGTTTGGTCGTCGAGGGAGTGATGTGGATCCTCAGCGGATTGAAGACGGCTTCGGATGGCATAGTGGCCGCTCTCGACACGGCCTTTGACTTCGACGGCTACCAGATCGTCGTCTCATCTTCTGGTTCAGCAGCCCCAGACATCGTCAAGGCCGGCGTCTGTGGCGCAGATGCGTTCGAGACCGGGCGCGTCGACTTCCAGCATCTCACCTGGGGGAGATCCACGTTGCTGACCTGCGAGACGAAGCCGCAAGCACGGGTTGGGGCTGCTGTCTTCGACTCAAGAGGAACCTTGAAGTGGAAGATGTCGCGCGAGGGGTACGTATTCAAGGTTGCCTCCCCTGGTACCGACGCCAGCAAGAACCTCTTCATCATGTACAACCCCGGCCGGTACGACGGAGTCGAAGTCCTCGCGCCTGTCCCAGACGGCATCGAGACTTACTACGGATGGGATATGCCGATCGAGGATAGGCAGCGCACCGGAGGGATCCCCGAGACAGATCCCCTCCATCTCAGCGGCTACTACGCGAACCTGCTGGGTCCGGGCGCGGATGGCCTGTACCGAATCGAACAGTTCAACAACGACTGCACACCGTCCTGCGCCGAAGGCACGACCACTTCACGCGTCTACGTATGGAACGGAAGCGACTACGAGCCAGCCCAGTAGGGCGCACGAGTTGGTGCCTCATACAGCCCTCGAGCGTCGGCACGAGGCGACGACACTGCCTTTGTCGGCGCCCCCGGCGGACTGGTCTCCGCTGGACGCAGGCGAATCTTTGAATGAGGACGACTGACCTCCGGCACCTCGAGCACTGGCGAGATTTTGCTCAGCGGCCCGCCTGGCGGTCGATGGCGCCGTGCTGGGCATAGAGTGCCACCCAGTCGAAGCCGCTCGCCCCCAGCCGCCGGGCGAGGTCGACGTCGCTGCCGAGCAGCCACAGACCGTTGGAGTCCGGCCCGATGGCCGGAGGGAGGGTGGCGTCGCCGGGCGTCGTCGCGGAGCCGTACGCCACTTCAGGGTATGGGCAGCTCCGGCAACTCGGGCACGACGCCCGTATGCCGTGTGCTCAGCTCCGCGAGGGCGGTCCGGATGGTCTTGGCGAACAGGTGTTGACCCACGCGCGAGGGGTGGATGCCGTCCGGCTGGAGCTGTCCAGAGGTGCCGGCGAGGGCCCCGTCCCAGTCGGCGATGACGACGTTGTCGTGCGAGGCGGCGACGCTGCGCAGCACGGCGTTGTCCTCGGCCGCGCGGGCGAAGCCGCCGTGCTCGGTGACGAGGACGACCATGCGCTGAGGCCCGAGCACGCCGATGATCGACTCGATCGCGGCCGCGTCGACGCCGGCGTTGGTGCCGAAGGCGAGGACCACGGCACGGCGGTTGCCCGCACCCTTGGCTTGCACAGCCGCGAGGCCGTCACTCCAGCGGCGGTTCGACTTCCCGTCGAGGCGGATGCCCGGGAAGTAGTAGCGCAGCGCCGGGTAGCTCCCGACGAGCATGGAGTCGCCGTAGGCATCGACCTGGTCCCCGCCGGGCATCGCGAACACCGTCGCGAGCTCGGCCTTGGTGGGCGGGGTCATCGGGATGGCGGGCGCCGGAGCGGCCTCGGTGCCTTCTGCTGCGACGGCAGGCACGACCGTCGAGCCCTGGTCGGCGCCGACGGTCGCGGACTGGCCGGTCGAGGCCGACGTGCCGTCCGCGCTGTTGGCCGCGAGCATCGTCTGCGTGCTCGACTGCTGCGGGGCGGTCGCCACCGCCGTCCCGTACGCGAGCGCGGCGACCACCGCGCCGGCCGTCACCAGGCGTAGGCCACGCGGGGTCAGGCCGGCGAGTCGGGCCTGCAGCGCGAGGATCGACCCTCGCAGTCCACGCCGGCGGACCGGGAGCTCGACCCAGCGGTAGCTCGCCGCCGCCAGCCCGAGGGTTGCGAAGATGCACAGCACCCGCGAGGCCAGGAAGCCGACGCCGCCGGGCGCCACCGGCCACAGGGCGCCACCGACGAGGATCACCGGCCAGTGCCACAGGTAGATGCCGTAGGACCGTTCTCCGACCCACACCACGGGAGCCGTCTCCGCGAGCTCCCGAAGCCGACTCGGTGTCGAGACGACGGCGAGCACCAGCACGCTCGTCGCGAGCGCGGCCAACGGGATCCCGGCTCGGAAGGTGAAGGCGCTGTCCTCCCTGGCCAGCACCATCAGCGTGAGGAGCACCACCAGCGCCCACGCCGTCAGCGGCCGACGGAGGTGACCCCAGGCCCGGGTGCGGGTCCACGCCCGGTGGGGCGCGGCATACGCAAAGGCAAGGGCGGCGCCGAGCATGAGGCCGACGAGGTGGGTGTCGGTGCCGTAGTAGACGCGCGTCGGAGCGGCGGGGTCGAGCAGGAGGGCCATGAGCAGCGCAGAGCCGAGGCCGAGGGTCAGTGGGACGAGGGCGCGGCGACGGCGGCGCCGGACCACCCGCACGAGCACGAGGACCGCGAGCGGCCACACGAGGTAGAACTGCTCCTCGACGGCGAGCGACCACAGGTTCATCAGCAGCTGCGGGCTGGTCGCGTGGAAGTAGTTGCTCCCGGCGCCGATCTCGAGCCAGTTGGTCGAGAAGGTGAGCGCGCCGAGGGTCTGGCGGGCGATGCCGACCAGCAGGTCACCCTCGACGAGGCGGGCGGCGAGGGTGGAGCCGATGACGACGGGCAGCAGGGCCGGCAGCAGGCGGCGGGCCCGGCGCGTCCAGAACCCCCGCAGGTCGAGCCGGCCGGTGCGGGCGTGCTCGCGGACCAACAGGGTGGTGATGAGGAACCCGGAGATGACGAAGAAGACGTCGACCCCGAGGAACCCTCCGGGCAGCCAGCTGGCGCGGAGGTGGAAGACGAGGACAGCGACCACGGCGAGCGCGCGCAGGCCGTCGAGGCCGTGCAGGCGGTCGGGTCGGTCGCTGGGCATGGGTCAAGGCTAGGAACGAGTGGGACTGGTGCTCCGAAAGACACGCACGAGACAGCCGTGATCCCAAGCGGGCAATGGGGCTCGTGTGGTTGATGGTGCCCATGAGGCCAATGCGGCCAATGAGACAGCCGGATCGTCGGGTCAGTCCGCGAGGAAGGCGGCGACCCGGTCCTTGGGGCGGCCGATGATCGCACGGTCACCCTTGACGAGGACGGGCCGCTGCAGCAGGCGCGGGTGCGCCTGCAGCACCGCCACCACCTGGTCCTCGGTCTCGACGTCGGCGTCGGTGAGGCCCTGCTGCGCGAAGTAAGGGTCGCGGCGCACCAGGTCGGTCACCGGGTCCTCGAGCTTGGCGATCAACTCGCGCAGCTCCGCCTCGGTCAACGGCACCTTGAGGTAGTCGTGCACCTCGACCTCGACGCCCGCGTCCTCGGCGGTCTGGAGGGCGAAGCGCGAGGTGGAGCAGTTCTTGTTGTGCAGGATCGTCGTCATCGATGCCTCCGGGAGGTCGCGGCCGGGCTTGCTCCCTCCAGCATGGACCACGAGAGTGGGGCCATGGCACCCGAGGGCATCGACGAGGCAGCGGCGGCCATCGGGCAGCAACCGGTGCGGGTGACCGTCTTCGTCCGCGGCACCGTCCAGGGCGTCGGCTTCCGGTGGTGGACGCGCGCCCGGGCGCTCGAGCTAGGCCTCGTCGGCCACGCCCGCAACACCGACGACGGCCGCGTGGAAGTCGTGGCGCAGGGTCCGCGCCTGGCCGTCTCCTGCCTCGTCAGGCTCCTGGGCGAGCAGCCGTCGACGACGCGTCGCCCGGGCTGGGTCCAGACCGTCTCCAGCCCGCTCGAGGGGCCGGTGCGTCCGGACCTCAGCTCATTTCTCGAGCGCTGACCCCGTGTCCCTACGATGGCCTGCGTGACCGAACCGATCGCCGAGCTCACCCGCCTGCGCGGCAGCATCGACAACATCGATGCCGCGCTCGTCCACCTGCTCGCCGAGCGCTTCAAGTGCACCCAGCAGGTCGGTCACCTCAAGGCCGAGGCCGGTATGCCGCCCGCTGACCTCGAGCGTGAGGCTCGCCAGATCGCCCGGTTGCGGGCCAAGGCCGACGAGGCCGGGCTCGATCCGCAGTTCGCCGAGAAGTTCCTGAACTTCATCATCGCCGAGGTGATCCACCACCACGAGGCCATCGCCAGCGAATAGGCGCAGCACGCGGGTAGGGTTTGGCGAGCCCGCCCGAGAACTGCAAGGACCCACGTGTACGTCAAGACGCTGACCCTCAAGGGCTTCAAGTCCTTCGCCTCGGCGACGACGATGCGCCTCGAGCCGGGCATCACGTGCATCGTCGGGCCGAACGGGTCGGGCAAGTCCAATGTCGTCGACGCCCTCGCCTGGGTCATGGGGGAGCAGGGCGCCAAGAGCCTGCGCGGCGGCAAGATGGAGGACGTCATCTTCGCCGGCACGGCGGGACGCCCGCCGCTGGGGCGCGCCGAGGTCTCCCTCACGATCGACAACACCGACGGGGCCCTCCCGATCGACTACACCGAGGTGACGATCACGCGGACGATGTTCCGCAACGGCGGCTCCGAGTACGCGATCAACGGCACCCCCTCCCGCCTGCTGGACATCCAGGAGCTGCTCTCCGACAGCGGCATCGGCCGCGAGATGCACGTCATCGTCGGCCAGGGCCAGCTCGACACCGTGCTCCGGGCCACGCCCGAGGAGCGTCGCGGCTTCATCGAGGAGGCCGCCGGAGTCCTCAAGCACCGCAAGCGCAAGGAGCGCGCGCTGCGCAAGCTCGAGGCGATGGAGGCCAACCTCACCCGCGTCGCCGACCTCACCGGCGAGATCCGCCGCCAGCTCGGCCCACTCGGCCGCCAGGCCGAGGCCGCCCGCCGGGCCGCCGTCATCCAGGCCGAGGCGCGCGACGCCCGCCTGCGCCTCCTCGCCGACGACCTCGTCCAGCTCACCTCCACCCTCGAGCAGGAGGTGGCCGACGAGACCGCGCTGCTGCAGCGGCGGGCGACTCTCGAGCAGGCCCTCAACGACCTGCGCTCCCGGCTGGGTGTGCTCGAGGACGAGGCGAGTGCTGCCGCCCCCCTGCTCGCGGGAGCCCACGAGCGATGGGGCCGCCTCCAGTCGCTGCGTGATCGCCTCGAATCGACCGCAGGCATCGCCCGGGAGCGGATGCGCCTGCTCGGCCAGGACGACCAGGACGAGGCGACAACTGGACGTGACCCCGAGGAACTCAGGGCCCAGGCCGCCCAGGCCCGCGAGGCCGAGGCCGGGCTGCTCGCCGAGGTGGCCGCTGCCGCTGACGCCCTGACGACGGCGGTCGCCGCTCGCGAGGAGGCCGAGCGGTCGTATGCCGCGGAGCAGGCTCGCCTCGCCGGCCTCGCCCGCGCCGCCGCCGATCGACGCGAGGGCCTGGCCAAGCTGGCCGGGCAGGTCGGTGCCCGGCGCAGTCGGATCGAGACGCGCGAGGCCGAGATCGATCGCCTGCGCGGCATCGTCGCCGCCTCGATGGAGCGGGCGCAGCAGGCCGACACCGAGTTCGCCGCCCTCGAGGGCACGGTGGCCCAGGACGAAGAAGGTGAAGTCGGGCTCGACGGCACCTACGAGAAGGCCGAGGCCGAGCTCGCGACCCTCGAGGCCGAGATCGAGCAGCTGCTCACCGCCGAGCGGGACGCCGACCGTGACCGGGCGTCAGCCCGCGCGCGGTTGGAGGCTCTGGAGCTGAGCCTGCGCCGCAAGGACGGCGCGACCACGCTCCTGGCCGCGGCCGAGGCCGGGGAGGCATCGGCGCCGGCCGGCATCCTCGGGGCGGTCGCCGCCCTGCTCACGGTCGAGGGCGGTCACGAGCACGCCGTGGCCGCCGCGCTCGGGTGGGCTTCGGAAGCCGTCGCGGTCGGGTCCGCCGAGCAGGCGGCGCACGCCGTCGACCGGCTCCGCGCCGATGACGCAGGGCAGGCCGGTCTGCTCGTGGCCGACACCGCCCGCCGCGTCGATCCCGCCTCGTGGCCGGCCCTGGACTCGGGTGCTCGATGGGCGCGGGAGGTCGTCGAGGCCCCCGCCGACATCGCTCCCGCCGTCGAGCAGCTGCTCGAGCGCGTCGCGCTCGTCCCCAGCGCCGCCCATGCGCTCGCGCTCGTGGCGCGCGGCGAAGGCATCACCGCGGTGACCGACGACGGCGACGTCTTCGGGCCCGGGTTCGTGCGCGGAGGGTCGAGCGCCGGCCAGAGCGTGCTCGAGCTCCAGTCGGCGCTGGAGGACACGCGCGCCGCGATGGAGGCCGCGACGACAGCTGCCGAGCGCGCCAAGTTCGCCCTCGCCGGCACACGCGAGCAGGCCAAGAGGGTCCGGGCCCGCGTCGACGCCGCCCTCGAGGCGCTCCACGAGTCCGATGCCCGGATGGCCGCCATCGCCGAGAAGCTCGGCACGTTGGGTGCTGCAGCCCGATCGGCGCGAGCGGAGGCCGAGCGCACCACGCGGGCCATCGCCGAGGCCGAGCGCGCGCTCGAGGCCGACCGGGGTGAGCTCACCGAGCTGAACGCCCGCCTGGAGGAGGCGTCCGCTGCACCCGAGGACACCCAGGAGCCCACGACCGACGAGCGGGACCGGCTCGAGCTCGAGGCGAGCAAGGCGCGCACCGCCGAGACCGAGCTGCGCCTGACCCTGCGCACCCGCGAGGAAAGGGCGCGCGCGGTCAAGGGCCGCGCCGAGTCCCTCGAGGGTGCCGCCCGCAACGAGATCGCGGCGCGCGAACGGCTGCGCCAGCGGCAGGAGCGGCGCCGACGGGAGGCGGCGATCGCCGAAGCGGTCGGTGCGGCCGCGGCATACGGCACGGATCGGATCAACGAGGCGCTCCAGCGCTCGGCGGCGGAGCGGGACCGGGCCGAGGCGGCCCGCGCCGAGCGCGACCGTGGGATCCACGCGCTCCGTCAGGAGATGTCGGTCCACCAGGACGAGCTGCGCGAACTCACCGACACCGCACACCGCGACGAGGTGGCCCGCGCCCGCCAGGTGGCCCGGATCGAGCAGCTCCAGGCCAAGGCCATCGAGGAGCTCGGCATCGAGCCGGAGGTCCTCATGGAGGACTTCGGCCCTCACCAGCCCATCCCGTTCGTCGCCGGCCCGGATCACGAGGGCGAGCTCCCCGACCCCTCGCCCTTCGTCCGCGAGGAGCAGGAGAAGCGGCTGCGGAAGGCCGAGCGCGGGCTGTCCGCCCTGGGCCGGGTCAACCCGCTGGCGCTCGAGGAGTTCGCGGCGCTCGAGGAGCGGCACAAGTTCCTCACCGAGCAGCTCGAGGACCTCAAGAAGTCCAAGCGGGACCTGCTCGACATCGTCAAGGAGGTCGACGAGCGCGTCGAGCAGGTCTTCACCGAGGCCTTCCACGACACCGCGGCCCACTTCTCCCGCGTCTTCGAGCGGCTCTTCCCCGGGGGTGCCGGCCAGCTCGTCCTCACCGACCCCGACGACATGCTGACCACCGGCATCGAGGTCGAGGCTCGCCCTCCGGGCAAGAAGGTCAAGCGGCTCTCATTGCTCTCCGGCGGCGAGCGGTCGCTCGTCGCGGTGGCCCTGCTCGTCGCCATCTTCAAGGCCCGGCCGAGCCCGTTCTACATCATGGACGAGGTCGAGGCCGCCCTCGACGACACCAACCTCGGGCGCCTCATCACCCTCTTCGAGGAGCTGCGGGACTCCAGCCAGCTCATCGTCATCACCCACCAGAAGAAGACGATGGAGATCGCGGACGCGCTCTACGGCGTGAGCATGCGCGGTGACGGCATCACCACCGTGGTCTCGCAGCGCCTGCGCGACGTGGCCTCGGCGGCCGCCCCCTGAGGCCAAGAGCGCCGGTGACGGTCAGTCGATGGTGCCGACGGCCGACAGCGGCCAGAGCCGGAACACGACCGGACCCACGATGCGGTCACGATGGACGAACTTGGCACACCCCGACGTGAAGGTGCTGCCACGGCAGGCGATGACGCTGTCCGCCGACTGTGAGCGGTGGTCGCCCATGACGAGGTAGCTGTCGGCCGGGACGGTGATCTCGCCGAAGCACCGCGGCGACGGTGACGCCACGTCGCATCCGTCCGGGCCGCCGGTGAAGGCGAGGTCCTCGAAGACGTAGGGCTCGTCGATCGGCTCCCCGTTCACCCTCACCTCGCCGTCGACCGAGCAGCAGGAGACCTTGTCGCCCGGGAGCCCGATCACCCGCTTGACCGTGTAGCTGGTGTTGCTCGGCCCCATACCGGTCAGGTCCCCGACGAACCGCACGGCGCGACGTAGTGGCGAGCTGGCCGGGCTGCGTCGCGTCTGCTCCCACGTGTCGCCGTGGCCGAAGACGACGATGTCCCCGCGGGCAATGCTGCCGTCGAGGCGGTTGACGACGATCCGGTCACCGATCTGGAGGGTGTTCTCCATCGACTGGGAGGGGACGCCGAAGGGCTTGACGATGAAGGCCTGGACGAGGGCCACCGCCGCGAGCGCGAGGAGGACCTCGACGAGGACGGGGAGCCGGCGGCGCTGACGCGCCGGGCCTGCCGGCGCTGCCGGACCGCTGGGAGTCGGGTCGGACCGCTCACCTCGCGTGGCACTGGCCTCGGTCGGCTCCGGGTCGCTCATGATGGTGCAGCCTAGGCCCTGCGCCCACGCTGCACCGGCCCGGCCCGGCCCGGCCCGGCCCGGCCCGGCCCGGCCCGGCCCGGCCCGGCCCGGCTCGGTCCGGCGCGCCTCGGGGTGTCGATTTGGGCTCCGGGCCTCGGTGCGTCACTCTGGAATCATGACCGCCCTGATTCTCGCCATGCTCCTGTGCCTCGGGCTGGCCGTGGCCGTCGTCGGCATGGTCGCCGTGCCCGCGCGCCGCGAGGGGCGCGACGTCCTCACCGACCGCGGCGAGGCCGTCGTCGGCGCCCTCAAGGACCGCACCGAGGCCGCCATCCCGCGCCGCGACCGGGCCGGCGCCGCCTCCTGACCCATTCCTGAGCGCATCCCTGGCATCGCCTGGGCGGTGTCGGCGTCCTGTGTTGTGATGGTCCCCTGCATCCTCACGACAAGGAGATCTCGTGCGCTCTGGCATCGACCTCGCGGCCATCGACCCCACGGCCCGACCCCAGGACGACCTCTTCCGCCACGCCAACGGGAGCTGGCTCGCCGCCACCGAGATCCCGGCCGACCGGGGCCGCTACGGCACCTTCGACGTGCTGCGTGAAGCCGCTGAGGCGCACGTGCGGGAGATCATCACCGAGGTGGCGCAGGCCGCGCCCACGCCCGGCACCGTCGCGGCCAAGGTGGGAGACCTCTACGGCGCCTTCATGGACACCGACCGGATCGAGGAAGTCGGCCTGCAGCCGATCGCGGCCGACCTGGCGGCGGCCGGCGCCGTCAGGGACGCCGACGACGTCATCTCCCTGCTCGGCCGCTTCGCCCGTGAGGGCGGTGGAGCCCTGTTCCAGCCCTTCGTCAACACCGACGACCGTGACTCCACGCGCTACGTCGTCTACCTCGAGCAGGGCGGCCTGGGCCTCCCGGACGAGTCCTACTACCGCGAGGACCAGCACGCGCAGGTGCGGGAGGCCTATGTCCGCCACCTCGAGCGGATGCTCACCCTCGCCGACCAGCCCGACCCCGCCGGCGCCGCCGCGCGCATCATGGAGCTCGAGACCCGGCTCGCCGCGGCCCACTGGGACAAGGTGACCAACCGCGACCCGGTCAGGACCTACACCCTCGTCGATGCCGAGGGCTTGGCCGACCTCACCCCGGGACTGGACTGGACGGCATACCTGCAGGCCATGGGCGCACCGGACGGCACGCTCGACGCGGTCGTGGCCCGGCAGCCGGGCTACCTCACGGCGATGGCCGCGGCGGTGCGCGAGGTGCCGATCGAGTCCTGGCGCGACTGGCTGCGCTGGCAGGTGCTCCATGCGTGGGCGCCCTACCTGAGCGAGGCCCTCGTCGCGGAGAACTTCGACTTCTACGGCCGCACCCTCTCCGGCGTCCCGGAGATCCGGGAGCGGTGGAAGCGCGGCGTGGCCCTCGTCGAGGATGCCCTGGGCGAGGCCGTCGGACAGCTCTACGTCGAGCGGCACTTCCCCCCGCACGCCAAGGCGGCCATGGAGACCCTCGTGGGCAACCTCGTGACCGCTTTCGGCCAGGCCTTCGACGGCCTGGACTGGATGGGGGAGGACACCAAGGCCGCCGCGCACGCCAAGCTCGCCGCGTTCACGCCCAAGGTGGGCTACCCCGACCGGTGGCGCGACTACTCGGCGCTCGAGGTCACCCCCGGCGACCTCGTCGGCAACGTGCGGCGCGCTGCGGCCTTCGAGGTGGACCGCAACCTCGCCAAGCTGGGCTCGCCGGTCGACCGTGACGAGTGGTTCATGACCCCGCAGACGGTCAACGCCTACTACAACCCCGGCCTCAACGAGATCGTCTTCCCGGCCGCGATCCTCCAGCCTCCATTCTTCGACGTCGACGCCGACGACGCGGTGAACTACGGCGGCATCGGTGCGGTCATCGGGCACGAGATCGGTCACGGTTTCGACGACCAGGGCTCGCAGTACGACGGCGCCGGCAACCTGCGCAACTGGTGGACCGACGAGGACCGGGCCCGGTTCACCGAGCGGGCCGGCGCGCTGATCGCCCAGTTCGACGAGCTCGAACCGGCCGATGCGCCAGGTCACCGGATCAACGGTGCCCTCACCGTCGGTGAGAACATCGGCGACCTCTGCGGCCTGGCCATCGGCCACGCCGCGTACCGCATCGCCCTCGCCGGACAGCCCGCCCCCGAGCTCGACGGGCTCACCGGTGACCAGCGCTTCTTCGTCGGCTGGGCCCACCTCTGGTGCGGCAAGGCGCGCGAGGCCGAGGCCAAGCGCCTGCTCCAGATCGACCCGCACGCGCCCATGGACCAGCGCGCGAACATCGTGCGCAATGTCGACGAGTTCCACGAGGCGTTCGGCACCGTCGAGGGCGACGGCATGTGGCTGGCTCCGCAGGAGCGTGTCACCTTCTTCTGAGCCGTATGCCGGTGGGCCGGCCGGCGCCGACGCCGCCCACCCACCCCGTGGGTTTGGGCCACCGTGGTCGGGCTGGGAGGATGGGTCGGTGAGCGCGATCGACACCCTGTGGGAGTACCTCGCCGTCGGCTTCGGCCTCCTCGTCCTGCTGGGCGGGGCGTTCTTCGGCCTCATGCGTGGGCGGGGCGGTGCCACCAAGGACCTGCCGCGAGGCGGTGCCCCAGCCGGCCCCCGCGGAGGCACCGACACCATCGACCGGCCGGCCACGAGCGCGCCGGCCGACACCCTGCCACCGCCGAGCGTCGATGACACGCAGGTGCGGGAGGAGACCCTCCCGCCGCCTCCCGCCCGACCCACGATCGAGACCCCCGAGGCGCCCGCGGGACGCCTGCAGCGCCTGCGTGCCCGGCTGGCCCGGTCGAACTCCACCCTCGGCAAGGGCCTCCTGGCGCTCCTCTCCCGGGGCGACCTCGACGAGGCCGCCTGGGAGGAGGTCGAGGACACCCTCCTCGCCGCGGACCTGGGGGTGGAGGCCACGACCGAGCTCGTCGACCGCCTCCGGACGCGCCTGCTGGTCCACGGGTGGACCGACGAGGCCACCGTGCGCGGATGGCTCAAGGAGGAGCTGCTGGCCCTGGTCGATCCCGGGCTGGACCGCTCGGTCGCCGACAGCCGCGTCGACGGCCGGCCCGCGGTCGTCCTCGTCGTCGGGGTCAACGGCACCGGCAAGACCACGACCGTGGGCAAGCTGGCCCGGGTCCTCGTCGCCCAGGACAAGGACGTCGTGCTCGGGGCCGCGGACACCTTCCGAGCCGCGGCGGCGGACCAGCTCCAGACCTGGGGTGAGCGCGTCGGGGTGCCGACGGTCCGCTCCGACCGGGAGGGCGCCGACCCGGCGGCCGTCGCCTTCGACGCCGTCAAGGCCGCGACCGAGCTCGAGGCCGACGTCGTCGTCATCGACACGGCCGGCCGCCTGCACAACAAGGTCGGCCTCATGGACGAGCTCGGCAAGGTCAAGCGGGTCGTCGAGAAGCAGTCGCCGGTCGACGAGGTGCTGCTCGTCCTCGACGCGACGACCGGCCAGAACGGCCTGCGCCAGGCCGAGGTCTTTAGCGATGTCGTCGACGTCACCGGGATCGTGCTGACCAAGCTCGACGGCACCGCGAAGGGCGGCATCGTCGTCGCGGTCCAGCGCCAGCTCGGCGTGCCGGTCAAGCTCGTCGGTCTCGGCGAGGGGCCCGACGACCTCGCGCCCTTCGACCCCGAGGCCTTCGTCTCGGCGATCGTCGACTGATCACCCCACCCCGTCCGACACCCCACCCCGTCCGACACCCCACCCCGTCGAGATAGACCAAATCGCCCGGGAAACGGCCGTTTCCCGGGCGATTTGGTCTATCTCGACGGGTGAGGACCGGGGTGGGGCGTGGTGAAACGCAAAAGCAACGGCGCGCGCCATACCGCAACATGGCCGAAACACGACGGCCAGAATCGCGAAACCGAACCCGCCCAAAGTTTCCGCCATGACCATCGCAACCCTGCCCATGGCAGACGCGCCGGAGATCGACTACGCCGCCACGGCGTTCATGATCATCTGCGCGTCTCTCGTCCTCTTCATGACGGCGCCCGGCCTTGCCCTGTTCTACGGGGGCATGAGCCGGGCCAAGTCCGTCCTCAACATGATGATGATGTCGTTCGGGGCCTTCGGCCTCGTCGGTATCCTCTACGTCCTCTATGGCTACTCGATGTCCTTCGGGCCCACCGACGTCGCCGGGATCATCGCGAACCCGTTCGACAAGCTCGGCCTCAAGGGCACTGACGGCCTGATCAACCCGTTCGGCTACGAGGGCTACGGCAACATCCCGGAGCTGATCTTCGTCGGCTTCCAGCTCACCTTCGCCGTCATCACGGTGGCGCTCATCAGCGGTGCGATCGCCGACCGCGTGAAGTTCTCGACCTGGCTGGTCTTCAGCGGCCTGTGGGTCACCCTCGCCTACTTCCCCATCGCGCACATGGTGTGGGGCGGTGGCCTGCTGTCCGCCAGTGAGTCGGGCCTGTCCTCGCTCATCTTCGGCTCGACCGACGGCGCCGCCAATGTCGCGCCGATCGACTTCGCCGGTGGCACCGTCGTCCACATCAACGCCGGTATGGCCGGTCTCGTCCTCGCCCTCGTCGTCGGCAAGCGCCTGGGCTTCGGCAAGGTCGCGATGCGTCCGCACAACGTGCCGCTCACCATGATCGGCGCCGGCATGCTGTGGTTCGGCTGGTTCGGCTTCAACGCCGGCTCCGAGCTCGCGGCCGACGGCACCGCGGCCCTCGTCTGGGTCAACACGACCGTGGCGACCTGCGCCGCGATGATGGGCTGGCTCGCGCTCGAGAAGATCCGTGACGGCCACTTCACCTCGATCGGCGCGGCCTCCGGTGTCGTCGCCGGCCTCGTCGCCATCACCCCCGCCTGTGGCGCGCTGTCGCCGATGGGGTCGATCATCCTCGGCCTCGTGGCCGGTGCCGCGAGTGCGTATGCCGTGGGGCTGAAGTTCCGCTTCGGCTTCGACGACAGCCTCGACGTCGTCGGCGTCCACCTGGTCGCCGGTCTCTGGGGCACCATCGGTGCCGGCCTGCTCTCGACGACCTCCGGCCTGTTCTACGGCGAGGGCGTCAAGCAGACCGTCATCCAGATCGTCGTCGCGTTGGCCTCGCTCATCGTCAGCGGTGTGGTCACCGCCGTCATCGCCTACGCGCTCAAGGCCACCATGGGCTGGCGTGTCTCGTCCGATGACGAGACGGCGGGCATCGACAACAGCGAGCACGCCGAGACCGCCTACGATCTCGTGGCGCGGGGCGGACGCCTCGGTGCCACCGGCTCCGGCCCCTTCCACGACGCTCGCCACCGCACCGAGCCCGCGACCACCGAAGGAGTCACGCGATGAAGCTCATCACCGCGATCATCAAGCCCCACCAACTCGACGAGGTCAAGGGTGCGCTCGAGGCCTACGGCATCTCCGGCATGACGGTCAGCGAGGCCTCCGGCTACGGACGCCAGCGCGGTCACGCCGAGGTCTACCGAGGCGCCGAGTACCAGATCGACTTCGTCCCGAAGGTCCGGATCGAGATCGTCGTCGACGACGACGATGCCCGTTCGGTCGTCGACGTCATCCTCAAGTCCGCGCAGACCGGCCGGATCGGTGACGGCAAGATCTGGGTCGTTCCGGTGGAGGACCTCGCGAGGGTCCGCACCGGGGAGCGGGGCGTGGACGCCATCTGAGGCGTCGAGCACAAAAGCTCATCACGACAGTCACGATGCGGGACCGGCGGGAACGCCGGTCCCGCATCGCTGTTGTCCCGGCCGTTGTCGTCCGGGCCGCTGCCCTCCGCATCGCTGTCGCCCGGCCGCTGACGCCCCGCCCGCATCGCTGTCGCCAGGGCCGCTGTCGCCAGGGCCGCTGTCGCCCGGTCGCTGGCGTCCCGCCCGCTTTCGCCCCAAGCCGGTAGCCGAGGTGCCGGGATCGCGCCTCTGCCCCCGCAGTCACAGACGTAACATCGCCGAAACCCTCCGCATCCGGTGGCGAAATGTCGGGGACGCACAGTGGAGCGCATGTCGGTGACCAAGGACGAGAAGACGCGCCGGCTCGAGATCGCGGAGCTCCGGTCCTTCGCCGAGCCGGGAGCCGGTGCTCGTCGCCGACAGGCCCTGGCGGCGCACACGCGCACGTGGCTCTCCCAGGTCTGGGCCGAGGCCACCGAGGGCGCGCGTCAGGACGGCATGGCGCTCGCGGCGGTCGGCAGCCTGGGACGCGCGCAGGCCGGGCCGCTGAGCGACATCGACCTCGTCCTCATCCACAGCGGACGGGTGCTCTCGGAGCGCGCCGTCACCGAGCTGGCCGAGCGGGTCTGGTACCCCGTGTGGGACGCCGGGGTGCGACTGGACCACAGCGTGCGCACCGTCGCCCAGTGCCGCGCCGTCGCGCAGAGCGACCTCCCGGCTGCCGTCGGCCTCCTCGACCTGGCCTGGGTCGCCGGCGACAAGGACCTCGTCGCGGCGGCGCGGGCGACCGTGGCGCACGACTGGCGCGGGGCGGCCCGGCGCCGGTTGCCGGAGCTCTTCGAGTCCCTGGCGGCGCGACACACCCGGCACGGCGACCTCTCGCAGTCCGTGGAGCCGGAGCTCAAGGAGGCACGCGGGGGACTGCGTGACCTCACGATCCTGGCCGCGCTCGCCGAGGCGTGGCTCGCCGAGCGGCCTCGGGGCGAGGTCGACGCGGCCTCCTCGCTGCTGCTCGACGTACGCGACGCCATCCACGTCGTGACCGGACGGGGTCGTGACCGGCTCCTGCGGGACGACCACGATGCCGTCGCGGCCCTGCTGGGCTACACCGACGCCGACGACCTCCTCACCGACGTCTCGTCGGCCGGGCGGACGATCGGGCACGCACTCGAGGGTGCGGTGCGGCGGGCCGGCCAGGCCCAGCGCGCCCGCGTGCTGCGTGTCGGTCCGCGCCGACCCCAGATGACCCCGTTGGGCCACGGACTCTTCGTCAGTGACGGCGAGGTCGTGCTCGGCCACGAGCGACTCCTCACCGACCCGACCATGCCGCTGCGCGCCGCGGTCCTCGCAGCCCGGGTCGCCGTTCCCATCGCGCCGCGCACGCTGGCCAACCTCGCGGCGGTGCCGCCGCTACCTACCCCTTGGCCCGAGACGGCGCGCGATCTCTTCGGCGACCTCCTCGCCGCCGGACCTGGCCTGGTGCAGGTCTGGGAGGCCTACGACCAGGCGGGGATCATCAAGTCGTGGCTGCCCGAGTGGGCAAACGTCCGCTCCCGGCCCCAGCGCAGCCCGGTGCACCGCCACACCGTCGACCGGCACCTCATCGAGACTGTCCTGCACGCGCGCGGGCTCGTACGCGACGTCTCCCGTCCGGACCTGTTGCTCACGGCGGCCCTCCTGCACGACATCGGCAAGGTCAAGGGAGCCCATGACCACAGCCGAGGGGGTGCGCCGTTGGCGCGCCTGATCGCCGAGCGCCTCGGATTCGGCGCGTCGGACGTCGAGACCATCGAGATGCTCGTGCGTGAGCACCTCACCCTCATCGAGCTCGCGACGCGGCGTGACCACGCCGATCCGGGCACGACCCAAGCCGCACTCGCTGCCGTCGGCGGCGATGACGAGCGCTTCGAGCTCTTGCGAGCGCTCACCGAGGCCGATGCCGCTGCGGCGGGTCCGGCCGCGTGGACCGACTGGCGCGCGACGCTGCTCGACCAGCTCAGCACCAGTGTCCGGGCGCACCTGCGTCGCGGGCCGGAGGAGTCAGACACGGTGCCAACCACCACCCTCACCCCCGAGGATCTCGAGGCCGTCAAGGACGGTCGCGTGCTCATCCGGGGCCTGCCCCACGGCACCGCCTGGCGTCTCGACGTCGTCGCCGCGGACCGACTCGGCCTCTTCGCGGACACGGCCGGCGTGCTGGCCGCCGAGGGCTTCGTCGTGCGGACGGCCATCGTGCGCACCATCGACGGGGTCGCCGTCAACGAGTGGCACGTCGAGTCACCCGGCGGTGACGCGCCGGCGTCCGCTGCTCTCGCGCACGCGCTCGAGCGGGTAGGGCGCGGCGACGACGGTCCGCTGCGCGGGCTGGACCGGCGCCGGGCGCGGCTCGCGCGGCCCAGCGCCCGTTCGGACGTCGCGGCGCCGGGGCAGGCCCGCGCCATGATCGTGCCGGGTGCGAGCCCTGATGCGACCGTCCTCGAGGTGCGCGCGCAGGACCGCACCGGCCTGCTCCACGACCTCGGGCGCGCCTTCGTGCGGGCGGGCATCTCGGTCCGCTCTGCCCACGTCGCGACGTATGCCGGGCAAACCCTCGACACCTTCTATCTCACCGACCCGATCGACATGCCTCTCGCACCGGCCGTTGTCGCCCAGGTCGTGGGCCTTGTCATCGACGTCTGCGAGCTGGGCACCTCCCAGGCGTGAATCACGTCGTTCAGGGGGTCACGAGCCCGGCGGGCGGCAACCCCGCCGTGCGCGGCCCCAACGCGAGGGTCCCGGTGTGCCGACAGGCCGGTATGCCGCGTGCCCGGCGCCGCGGCATACCGGCCTGTCGGGCGTTTGCCGCCCCGCAGGCTCGGGTGGGCGGGCCGGACAGCGAGGGTCAGCCGCCGGTGTGTCCGTTCAGCAGCTGACTGAACGGGGTCACCGGGCCCGCCAGGGGTCCGGGTGCGCGGGGCGGCTCCGGGGGTGAAGCCGCCCACCGCACCGGACTCGGAGACCACGAGGGCCGCCAGCTCGCTCGCCGCGCGGGTCACGCGGCTCGTCAGGTCGCGTCGGGCCTCCCCGCCGCCGAAGTCCTCGGTCGCGGCGAAGACGCCGGTGGGGACCACGACCGCCCGAAGGTGGGCGAAGAGGGGACGCAGCGCATGGTCGAGCACCAGCGAGTGCCGCGCCGTGCCGGCCGTCGCTGCGACGATCATCGGCATGCCGTTGAGGGCGTCGGTGCCCAGCGCGTCGACGAACATCTTGAACACCCCGACCCCGCTGTAGCTCGCGGCGAACACCGGCGTGATCGCCACGATCCCGTCGGCAGCGCAGACCAGTTCCTTGGCCCGCTCGACGGCCGCGTTGGGCATCGCGCCGGAGGCCATGAACTCGGCCAGCGGAACCGCCGGGGATACCGCGCGCCGTCACACACAGCCCGGGAGCGGCATACGGTCCCACCAATGCCCGTTAGCCTTGTGCGGTGTTCAACTCCCTTTCCGACCGGCTGAGTGCGACCTTCAAGAACCTGCGCTCCAAGGGCCGGCTCTCCGAGTCCGACGTCAACAAGACGGTGCGGGACATCCGTCTGGCCCTGCTCGACGCCGACGTCGCCCTGCCGGTCGTCAAGGAGTTCACCCACGCCGTGCGTGAGCGGGCCATGGGCGCGGAGGTCTCCGAGGCGCTCAACCCGGCGCAGCAGGTCGTCAAGATCGTCAACGACGAGCTCGTCGCCATCCTCGGCGGGGAGACCCGCAAGCTGCGGCTGGCCAAGAACCCGCCGACCGTCATCATGCTCGCCGGCCTCCAGGGCTCGGGCAAGACCACGCTCGCGGGCAAGCTCGGCAAGTTCCTCAAGGACCAGGGCCAGACGCCGCTGCTCGTCGCCGCCGACCTCCAGCGCCCCAACGCCGTCACCCAGCTCGAGGTCGTCGGTGAGCGCGCGGGCGTGCCGGTGTTCGCGCCGGAGCGGGGCAACGTCGCCGGCCACGACGCGGTCTCCGGTGGGGTCGAGGGGACGCGGTCCTATGGCGACCCGGTCGCCGTGGCCGAGGCCGGCATCCAGGAGGCCTGCAACAAGCTCTACTCGGTCGTCATCGTCGACACCGCCGGCCGACTGGCCGTCGACGAGAACCTCATGCAGCAGGCTGCCGACATCCGGGCGGCGATCCAGCCCGACGAGGTCCTCTTCGTCATCGACGCGATGATCGGGCAGGCGGCCGTCGAGACCGCCGAGGCGTTCCTGCGCGGCGTCGACTTCACCGGTGTCGTCCTCTCCAAGCTCGACGGTGACGCCCGCGGTGGTGCCGCGCTCTCGGTCGCGTCGGTCACCGGGCGGCCGATCATGTTCGCCTCCACCGGCGAGGGCGTGAAGGACTTCGAGGTCTTCCACCCCGACCGGATGGCCTCCCGCATCCTCGACATGGGCGACGTGCTCACCCTCATCGAGCAGGCCGAGCGCGCCTTCGACAAGGCCAAGGCCGCCGAGATGGAGCGCAAGTTCCTGGCCGCCGAGGACTTCACCTTCGACGACTTCCTCGAGCAGATGTCGGCCATCAAGAAGATGGGCTCGCTCAAGCAGATGCTCGGGATGATGCCGGGCATGGGGCAGATGCGGGCGCAGCTCGATGCCCTCGACGAGCGCGAGTTCGACCGGGTCGAGGCGATGGTGCGCTCGATGACGCCGTTCGAGCGCAGCCACCCCAAGCAGATCAACGGCTCCCGTCGTGCCCGCATCGCCGCCGGGTCCGGGCGCACCGTCTCCGAGGTCAACCAGCTCCTGGAGCGCTTCGGTGAGGCGCAGAAGATGATGAAGTCCCTCGCGCGCGGCGGCGGCATCCCGGGCATGCCCGGCATGCCGGGCATGGGTGGCGGCAAGAAGGGGCGTCAGCCCGCGCCGCAGCGCAAGAAGTCCAAGTCGGGCAACCCGGCGCGGCGGGCGATCGAGGAGCGCGAGGCGGCGTCCAAGGCAGCGGCCAAGCCGGCGGGCGGCGCCTTCGGGGTGCCCTCGGGCACCTCCCGCCTGGACTCCAGCGCGCTCGACACCTCACAGCTGCCGCCCGGGTTCGAGAAGTTCCTCGGCAAGTGAGCCTCGCGACCCTGTCGCTGGGCCACGGCGGCCCGCGGATCGCCTTCCTCCACGGGCTCTTCGGGCAGGGACGCAACTGGGCCCAGATCGCCAAGGGCGTGTGTGGTGAGGACGGGACGGGGGCGCGGGCGCTGCTCGTGGACCTGCCGGACCATGGGCGCTCGCCCTGGACTCCCAGCGGTGCCGCCTTCTCCTTCGAGGCGTATGCCGCAGCCGTCGCCGACACCCTCGCCGAGGCCGCGCCGGGCGAGCCATGGGTGCTCGTCGGGCACTCGCTCGGCGGCAAGACGGCGATGGTGACGACCCTGCAGCACCCCGAGCTCATCGCCGCCCTCTGCGTCGTCGACATTGCCCCGAAGTCCTATGGCGACCTGCACCGGTTCACCGGCTACATCGACGGGATGCGGCGAATGCCGTTGGGGGAGTTGGACTCTCGCGGCGCTGCCGACGACTGGTATGCCGAGCACGTCGAGCCCGACCCCGGGGTGCGGGCCTTCCTGCTGCAGAACCTGCGCCGCGACGGACAGTCCTGGCGGTGGCAGGCCAATGTCGAGCTCTTCGCCGGGGATGCGGCCAAGGGGTCGGGCTCGGTCATCGCGGACTGGCCGGCGACAGCGGTCGCCAGCGCACCGGCATACGAGGGTCCGGTGGTGTGGCTGCGGGGCGAGGAGTCCGGCTACATCACCGACGAGGATGCCGACGTGATGCGCGGCTACTTCCCCCGGGCGCGGCAGGTGACGGTCAAGGGGGCAGGTCACTGGGTGCACACCGACGCCCCCGGTGTCGTCGTCGAGACGCTGCGGCGACTGCTGCGCGCGCACTGAAACCCGTGACGCCGGCGGCCGTGCACCCCCACCCTCGATCCATGACCGCCGTCACGATCCGCAGGGTTGAGGACGCTCCGGCGCCATGGCGACGCTGGCTCCCGCTGGTGCTGAGTGCCGTCGGGGTCGCCAGCGTGGGGATCTGCTTCGTGGTTCCTTACCTCGTGACCGGAGGGGACCCCAACGCGGTGTGGCCGTCTCCGGGCGGCTGGCTGGCGCCAATTCTTGCCGCGGCCTTCGGCCTCACCGTCCTCGTCGGGATGTGGCTGGCCCCGATCGGTGGGCTCCTGGGACTGCATGACCTGGCTCGGCGGTCGCCTGCTCGTCGTGGTCCGGCGGTCGTGGCCGTGCTCCTCGGGGCCCTGCAGCTGGTGCTGATGATCTCGCCTGCGGGGCAGGACTTCCTCGTCTGGCTCTTCGACTGATCAGGACGTGATCACGGGGCGGATCGAGAGCATCTCCAGCTGAGCCTCGGGGGAGGTCTCCAGGGCGGTGCGCACGAGCTCGGCGACGGCTTCGGGCCGGATGAACTTCGCCGCGTCGTAGTCGTTGCCGAGCCGCGCCTGGAGTGTGCGCTGCATGTCGGAGTCGGTGCGGCCGGGGTGGATCGACGTGACGCGGATGCTGCCGCGCTCCTCCTCCCGCAGGGCGTCGGTGAGGATCCGCAGGGCGTGCTTCGAGCCGTTGTATGCCGTGCTGCCGGCGGTCCCGCGGCCCAGGCCGGAGCCGGAGTTCAGGGCGACGACGTGGCCGTCGTGGGACGCACGGAGCAGGGGCAGGAGCAGACGGGTCAGGTCGGCGACGGCGAAGACGTTCACCTCGAAGATGCGCCGCAGGTCCTCGCGCGTGAGGTCGGCGATGCGACCACCACCGGCGAGGCCGGCGGAGTGGACGAGGGCGTCGAGTGTGGTCAGGCGTGCCGCGGCCGCCGCGGTGGCTTCCTCGTCGGCGAGGTCGGCGACGAAAGGCTCGGCGCTGGGGAGCGTGGCCACCACCGCGTCGACGCCCTCGCGCGTGGTGCCGCCGACGAGGACGTGCCAGTCGCGGCCGAGTTCCTCGGCGATGGCCCGGCCGATGCCTCGCGAGGCACCGGTCACGAGGACGTGCGGACGTTCTGCGCGTGCGGGGGAGTCCATGTCGGCACTGTAGGAGAGAGTGGAGTCCACGACGTCGATCGGGGGCCCACATGTCTGCCGAACGCACCGCACTACTGACCCAGCTGGCCGCCCAGCGCCGGCACGTCCTGGCCGCGACGGAGGGCCTCGCCGAGGACCAGCTCATGGCGGCGCCCCTGCCGTCGGGCTGGACCATCGCGGCGATGGTCAACCACCTGGCCATGGACGACGAGTTCTTCTGGTTCGTGTGCGTTCTGGGCGGGGACAAGGAGGCGATCGCCTCGCTGGAGGGGGATGGCTGGACCGTGCCCAGCGGCCTGAGTGGACGCGACGTGGTCGAGCGCTATGTCGCCTGTCATGCCGGACACCTCGACGCGGCCCGTGAGCTCGTCGACGGCCACCAGCACCTGGTCCTCTGACGCGATCCGGGCGGCCCGATCGCCTCGGGTGACAGTAGGTTGTCGCCATGGCTGAGGTGCTGCACCTGACCGGTCCGATCCTGCGGGGGCCCGACGAGGTCGTCGGGCAGGCATGGGTCATCGGCGGACGGCTCACCTTCGAACGACCCGCCGGAAGCCACGACGTGACCACGCTCGCGGGTCATGTCGTGCCCGGCCTGGTCGATGCCCACTCCCACATCGGCCTCGACGGCCACGGCGCCACGGACGAGGCGACGGCCGAGCAGCAGGCGCTCACCGATCGGGATGCCGGAACCCTGCTGATCCGCGATGCGGGGTCACCGATGGACACCCGCTGGGTCCACGACCGAGACGACCTGCCCAAGCTCGTGCGTGCAGGGCGTCACATCGCGCGGACGCGTCGCTACATCCGCAACTACGCGTGGGAGGTCGAGCCGGAGCAACTCGTCGAGCAGGTCCGACTGGAGGCGCGATCCGGCGACGGCTGGGTCAAGCTCGTCGGCGACTGGATCGACCGGGACCGTGGCGACCTCGCGCCCTGCTGGCCGGTCGACGTGCTGACGGAGGCGATCGCTGCGGCCCACGAGGAGGGGGTGCGGGTCACCGCTCACTGCTTCGGCGAAGAGTCCTTGCACGACTTCGCCGCCGCCGGCACCGACTGCATCGAGCACGCCACGGGGCTCACCCCAGAGTCGCTGGAAGCCTTTGCGGCACAGGGCATCTCCATCGTCCCGACGCTGATCAACATCGACACCTTCCCGTCGATCGCGGCCACCGCCGAGGAGAAGTTCCCTGGGTATGCCGCCCACATGCGGGATCTCCACGCTCGCCGACACGCGACGATCGGGGCGGCGCGCGAGGCCGGCATACCGATCTATGTGGGCACCGACGCCGGCGGCACGATCGCCCACGGCCTGGCCGTCGACGAGATGGAGGAGTTGGTGACCGCCGGCTTCTCACCCGTGGAGGCCCTCGATGCGGGCGCCTGGGCCGCGCGTGCATGGCTGCGCCACCCGGGGCTCGAAGAAGGAGCCGACGCCGACCTGCTCGTCCTCGACGGTGACCCGCGCCTGGACCTGTCGGCGCTTCGGGCTCCTCGTGCCATCGTCCTGCGCGGCCGCACCGTCTCCTGAGAGGCGAGCGGGCGGCATACGATCTCGGGGTGCGTTTCGAGCCCGGGGTGATGGACGAGGAGATCGACCTCTCCACCAGCGACGTCGACCCCGGGGACCTGGAGACCGCGCTGCGGGTGCTGGCCCAGCTCCCGGAGCTCGACCCCGACGACCCGGCGATCCAGGTCGTCAAGCGGGCGAGCAGCCGGATGTACAAGCACATCCGCAAGGCCCGACGCCGCGAGGCCAAGCAGCCACAGATCCAGCACGACGAGGCGATCCTCGCCGCCACGGCCACCGGCTCCCCGCTGCGGATCGACGACGAGACCAAGGGCATCCTCCTGACCGTGCCGCCGGTGGGGACGACGGCGGGGGAGCTGCTCAAGCCGCGCGGGTGCTACATCTGCAAGGCCGACTACACGACCGTCGACGCCTTCTATCACTGGCTCTGCCCGCCCTGCGCCGCCGACAGCCATGCCCGCCGCAACCAGCGCGCCGACCTCACCGGCAAGCGGGCGCTCCTCACCGGCGGTCGCGCCAAGATCGGGATGTACATCGCCCTCATGCTGCTGCGAGACGGTGCGCACCTGACGATCACGACGCGCTTCCCACACGACGCGGCGCGCAGGTTCGCGGCGCAGGAGGACAGCGCCGACTGGGTCGACCGGCTCAAGATCGTCGGCATCGACCTGCGCGACCCGACCCAGGTCGTCGCCCTCGCCGAGGAGGTGGCCGCCGCCGGTCCGCTCGACATCCTCATCAACAACGCCGCGCAGACGGTGCGCCGCAGCCCCGGCGCCTACAGCCACCTCGTCGACGGCGAGGCGATCCCGCTCGACCGGGACACGGCCTACCCGGAGCTGGTGACCTTCGACCGGATCAGCGAGGCGCACCCGGCGAACCTGCTCGGCAGCCTGCGTGAGCAGAAGGTCGCGCACCACGAGGGCGAGAGCGAGGCCGAGGCAGCGATGAAGCTGGCGCAGCGCTCGGCCGCGGCGATGACGGAGCTGGCCCTCACGGCCGGGCACGCCTCCCTGGAGCGGCATCTCGCCGGCACGGCCGTCGACGCCGGCGGTCTGCTGCCCGACACCCAGACCAACAACTCGTGGACGCAGGTCGTCGACGAGGTCGATCCTCTCGAACTGCTCGAGGTGCAGCTGTGCAACTCGACAGCGCCGTTCATCCTCGTCTCGCGCCTGCGCCCGGCGATGCGCGCTGCCGTGCAGGCGGGGGCCCGCCGCGCCTATGTCGTCAACGTCTCGGCGATGGAGGGGCAGTTCTCGCGTCGCTACAAGGGCGCCGGGCACCCGCACACCAACATGGCCAAGGCCGCGCTCAACATGCTGACGCGCACCAGCGCCGGCGAGATGTTCGAGACCGACCGGATCCTCATGACGGCCGTCGACACCGGCTGGATCACCGACGAGCGCCCGCACCAGGAGAAGCTGCGCATCGCGGCCGAGGGCTGGCACGCTCCGCTGGACCTCGTCGACGGGGCCGCGCGCGTCTATGACCCGATCGTGCAGGGCGAGGCCGGCGTCGACCTCTATGGCGTCTTCCTCAAGGACTACTCGCCTCACCCGTGGTGACGTCGGCGCCGGCCGCCGGCGTGGGGTGCGTGCCGAAGGTGCCGTATGCCGCACCCTTGACACTCAGCCCATGCGGACTGCCGGGGGGTTGACGCTGCGGGCGAGCACGAGGAACGCGGCGACCGCCACACAGGCCAGCGTCGAGCCCATGACCAGCAGCGGGGCGGCGGCTGCCCAGTCGAAGGCGTTCGGGTCGAACGGGCCTTCCGGACCGACCGCCTGGCATTCCTGAGCGCCATCCGGGGTCTGCGCGCACCAGCCGCTCGCGGTCTCCGGTGACGCCAAGCCGCTGACCACGCCCAACCAGGCCACCGCCAGCCCGAGCGAGACCCCGGAACCAGCCATCGTCGGCAATCGACCTGGGCCACGCAGCGTCAACCAGAGCGCTGTTCCGAGAAGGACCGCGGCGAAGGGCAGCACGAAGATCCCGATCGTCAGGAGGCCCAGCAGGGTGAGCAACCCCGCAGCCCCAGCGAGCACCCAGAGCACGAACAGGCCCACGAGCGCCCCACCGGAGGGTGGCCCCAGGCGTGGCCCGCTGCGAGCCGACGGCGATTAGGGCGACCTCGACCCCAGGTGGCAGACTGTCCCGACGTACACCTTTCGGTGCGGACCTCGCACCGGATGCCTACCCCGGGCATCGGTACCCCGCGCGTGAGTCCTCCCGCCGGTCTGACCGTGTCCACAACCGGAATGGAGCGACCCTCGTGGCCGTCAAGATTCGTCTCAAGCGGATGGGCAAGATCCGCGCCCCCTTCTACCGCGTCGTCGTCATGGACAGCCGCACCAAGCGTGACGGCCGGGCGATCGAGGAGATCGGGAAGTACCACCCCACCGAGGAGCCCTCGCTCATCGACATCGACATGGACCGCGCCAGCTACTGGCTGTCCAACGGCGCCCAGCCGACCGAGGCCGTCGCCGCCCTCCTGAAGAAGTACGAAGAGGGCACCGTCCGCGTCAAGGAGCCCAAGCCGAGCAAGAAGGACCTCTACGAGGCCGCCATCGCCGCCGCCGGCAAGTCGGCCGAGGACACCTCGGGCGCCACCACCGCGCGCAAGAAGGCTGCCCCGAAGGCCGAGAAGGTCGAGGAGAAGGCTGACCAGGCCCCGGACTCCTCCGAGGAGACCGCGCCCGCGGCCGACACCGACTCCAGTGGTGCTGCTGCTGACAGCGTCAACAGCGACGCCGACGCCGGCGCGGCCGAGGCCGCCACGGACGAGGCCTGAGACCGGTGCTGGAGGAGGCTCTCGAGCACCTCGTCACCGGCATCGTCGACCACAAGGACGACGTGGCCGTGCGCCGCAAGGAGCTGCGCCGCGGTGAGATCCTCGAGGTGCGCGTGCACCCCGAGGACCTCGGCCGCGTCATCGGCCGCAGCGGCCGCACCGCCAGCGCCCTGCGCACCGTCATGGGGGCGCTCGCCGGTGGGCGTGCGATCCGCGTCGACATCGTCGACACCGATCGGGTCCGCTGACCGCAGGCGAGAACCAACGACAGGCGAGGTATGCCGTGGACCCAGCTCCGCGGCATACCTCGCCTTCGTCGTGAGGAAGGATGACACCGTGACACCCGAACCCAGCCTCTGGGACCGCAAGCTGGCCGAGAACCCCGACCACAGCCGGTGGTACGTCCAGCGGTTCCGTGACCTCGCGGCCGCGGGGAAGGACCTCGTGGGGGAGGCCCGGCTCATCGACGCCATGGCGCCCCGTGGGGCGCGCATCCTCGATGCCGGCTGCGGACCGGGCCGCCATGGCGGCTGGCTGCACCGCCAGGGGCACACCGTGGTGGGGGTCGACGGCGACGCCACCCTCATCGACGCGGCGATCGAGGACCACCCCGGTCCGACCTGGCTGGTCGGCAACCTCGCCGAGCTCGATCTCCCGTCGCGGGGGATCGCCGAGCCCTTCGACCTCATCCTCTGTGCGGGGAACGTCGTCACCTTCCTCGCCCCGAGCACCCGACGAGAGTCGTTGCGGCGCATGGGTGCTCACCTTGCGCAGGGCGGTCGCCTCGTCGTGGGGTTCGGGACGGACCGTGACTATGCCGTGGCCGACTTCGCCGCGGACGTCGCCGCAGCGGGGGTGACCGTCCACTCCCGGCACTCGACGTGGGAGCTGCACCCCTATGGCGAGGGCGATGGCTTCCTCGTCGCCATCCTCGGGAGGTCGGCATGACGTCATCCACCGGCGCCTCGTCGGCGCGCCTGGTGGCCCGCATCGGCAAGCCGCACGGCATCCGTGGCGAGGTCACCGTGCAGGTCCACACCGATGACCCGTTGTCGCGGCTGGTGCCGGGGGCGGTCTTCGAGACCGAGGCCCCCTCGGGCAGCGGCGTCCCGCGCGAGCTGACCCTGGTCAGTGCGCGGCTGCACCGCGACATCTGGCTCCTCGGCTTCGAGGGCATCCCAGACCGGACCGGCGCCGAGGGACTGCGCGGCACCCGACTGCTGCTCGCCGAGGACGACCTCGCTGAGGTGGACGAGGACGACGACGAGGGCTGGTACGAAGAGGACCTCGTCGGCCTCCGGGCCGAGGGGCCGAGCGGCGCCCTGATCGGCGAGGTGTCCGGGCTGCACGTCGGCGCGGCCCAGGACCTCCTTGCGGTGCGCCTGGCCGATGGTCGCGAGGCCTTGGTGCCCTTCGTCGAGGCCATCGTCCCCGTCGTGGACGTGGCCGATGGGCGGGTCGTCATCGACGCCCCGCCGGGCCTGCTCGAGCTCGCGGAGTGACCATGCCCGCAGTGGATCGCCAGCGTCTGGACGTCATCACGATCTTCCCCGATTACCTTGCGCCCCTTGATCTTTCGCTGATCGGCAAGGCGCGGCGCGACGGGATCATCGACCTGCACGTCCACGACCTGCGCTCCTTCACGCACGACCGACACCGGACCGTGGACGACACCCCGTTCGGCGGGGGAGCGGGCATGGTGATGAAGCCGCAGCCCTGGGCCGAGGCCCTGGACCACGTCCGCGCCCAGGGCGAGGGGGCCGTGCCGCGGCTGATCGTGCCGGGCCCCGGCGGCGTGCCCTTCACCCAGGCGTTGGCCAAGGAGCTGGCGCAGGAACCGTGGCTCGCCTTTGCCTGCGGACGCTATGAGGGCATCGACGAGCGGGTCTACGAGCACGCCGCTGAGCGGATGCCGGTCACCGTGGTGTCCCTGGGTGACTACGTCCTCAACGGCGGGGAGGTCGCGGTGCTCGCGATGGTCGAGGCGGTGGCGCGGCTGCTTCCCGGCGTCGTCGGGAACGCCGAGTCCCTTGTCGAGGAGTCCCACGAGGACGGCCTGCTCGAGTACCCCGTCTACACCAAGCCAGGGGTGTGGGAAGACGGAGGTGTCGAGCGTCCTGTGCCCGAGGTGCTTCTGTCCGGCAACCACGGGGCGATCGCGGCCTGGCGTCACCAGCAGCGACTGGATCGCACCGCGGCCCGCCGACCGGACCTGCTGCACCCCTCATCCGTGGTCTCCGGCCTGACCGACCTCGTCGGTGCGCCGGCCAGCAGCGCCGACATCCCTGAGTTGATCGTGCTCAGCCGTGCGTGCTGGCTGCCCGAGGCACTGGATGCCGGGACCTCGGACTTCCCGCCCATGACGGATGGGCCAGAAGAGCTGGCGGCCTCGCTGGAGAGCTGGAGCACGTGGGTGTGGCGCTCGGGCGGACGGCTGGTCGCGTCCGGACGCGGTCGCAGCGACCCTGATGATCCGTCTGTGTGGCAGGTCGGGCGGCTCATGGTCGCCCCCGACCTCAGTGGTCGAGGCATCGGCCGTGCCGTGCTCGCCCACATCGAGTCGTTGGCGCCAGCGGAGGCCACCAGCTTCTGGATCAACACGGCCCGCCGGGCCGAGCGCAACCAACGGATCTACCGGAAGGCCGGCTACCGACTGGCCCCCTGGGAGTCCAGGGTCCACCCGGCCACGGTGGACATGGTCAAGCCGCGACGACGCCGCACGGACTGAGCGATGTTCGAGCACCAGTTCCAGATGCGGCTTCGCGACCTCAACACCGCCAACCATGTCGACAACCTCGAGATCATGCGCATCGCCGACGAGGCGCGCGCCCTGTACCTGGGGGGAGTCGAGGGCGAGCGGGGGGCGGGGTTCGGCCTGCTGTGCGCGATGCCCGAGGACGTCTTCGTGCTCGCCGCGGCCCAGCACGCCGAGTTCCGGGCCGAGATCCGCTGGGAGCCGGGCGCGTTCTACCGCGTGCGGGCGTGGGTCGGGCACGTGGGACGTTCGAGCTTCACCGTCCAGACCGAGATCCGCACCGACCGCGACGAGCCTGATGCCGTGCTGGAGGCAACGATGGTGCTCATGGATCGCTCGACCGGGCGCCCCTGGCCGTTCTCGGAGCAGGTCCGGGAGCAGTTGCGGGACGAACTCGGCACGCTCCTGGAGTTCCGTCCCCGCTCGGGATGAGCGCCCGCGTGACTGCCGTCCGGTTCTTCGCTCGTGGCCACCGGGTCGGCACCGGCATGGCGGCTTGTCTCGTCGGTCGCAGGGGTTCACAGTGGGGTTCGTGACGTTGGCGCCGCCGCGGAGACCGCCCACGGGGCGCCATGCGGCGCGCCCGCCGGCCCTGGAGCAGCGGCGCGTGCCGACCTCACGGCGTCGTCGGCGTGGGCCCAGTCGGCGCACCCGCCTGCGCCGGACGCTGGCGGCCACCCTGCTCACACTCATGTTCATGTCCGCGGTCATCGAGACGGTCCGCGCATTCAGCGGCTGGACCGGGGCGGGCGCGGCCCCCGCCCCGACCGCGCTTGCCGAGGTCGACTCCGAGGCCGATGCAGCGCTCGCGGCCGCTCTGGCCACCGCCGCCCCGGCGGTGACCGCCGCCGACAGCACCGGCTCGGCATCGGCATCGGCGCCGGCCACGACCGACACGACGACCACCGAAGCCGCGACGGCCGGCGCGGCCGTCCCGGCGGCCCCGGCTCCGAGCCCGGCACCGGCGGCCCCCACCGTGGTGGAGTCGGGCACCGGGCAGCTGACCTACCTCGACCTGCCGCCGACGGTGACCTGGTCCGAGAAGTCGACCGGTCGCCTCGTCCGCATCGCCCTTGCCGCCGAGGGCGGCCTCGACCTCGACACGTCAGCCTTCGCCGCGTCAGCGCTGGCGACCCTGGGGGACGAGCGGGGCTGGCAGACCGAGGACGGCGTCCGGTTCCGCTTCGTGACGCCCGCCCAGGTGGCGGCCGGTGACGCGGTGGATCGCACGCTCATCCTCGCGAGCCCCAGCTACACCGATCGGTTGTGTGCGCCGATGAGCACCAAGGGGCAGGTGTCCTGCAACAGCGGTGCACGCTCGATCATCAACTCGCGCCGGTGGTTGCTCGGGGTGCCGTGGTTCAACTCAGACCTCGAGCTCTACCGCCAGTACGTCGTCAACCACGAGGTCGGTCACGGACTCGGCCATGCCCATGCCACGTGCCCCGGGCCCGGCCAGCCCTCTCCGGTGATGGCCCAGCAGACCTTGGGGCTGCACGGCTGCACACCGTGGGCGTGGCCCACGAACGACGGCGTCTGAGCGGGCGCGGGGGAAGGCGTCAGGGACGCAGCGCCGACCGCAGGTCGGTCGGCAGCAGGCGCGCCCCCATGATGAAGCGTTCGGCGACGACCGCGGTGACCGTCTGCGACGCCATGATCCCGAAGAGCACGAGGACCTGGGCCGCCGCTGCCTGGGCCGGCGACCCGCCTCCGAGCAGCACGCCGATGAAGGCGCCCGGAAGGGTCACGACACCGGCCGTGCGGACCTGGTCCAGCCCGGGGATGAGCGCCTCGGGCACCCTCCGGTGGATCACCTCGGCGATGGCGCTCGCGCGCGGCAGCCCGATGGAGAGCCCGGCTTCGTACTGGGCGTGCTCGTCCCGGAGGGCCTCGAAGGCCCGGCGGCAGGTCAGCGTGTGCCCGTTCATCGTGTTGCCGGCCAGGATGCCGACGACCGGGATGAGCGCCAGCCCGGTCGGCGGGATGGTGCCCGTCCCGAGGATGATGGCCAGCACCGGAAGCAGGCCCGCCAGCATCGCTGCGGTGGCCCAGGGCCACGCGTGGACGGCTCCGATCCGCCGGACCGTTGTCACGACGGCCACGGTGAACATGCCGCAGAGGAGGAGCACGGACAGGGCCAGGTGCTGCACGACCGAGGCGATGACCACCGCGGCCAGGCCGAGCTGGGCGATGGCACGGACCCCGGCCAACGCGGTGGCGCCCGGGCGCGGGAGGCGACCCACGGCATACGTGGCAAGGGTGAGGACGAGCAGGAGCACGCAGGCCAGCGCGACCGGCCAGCCGGGGTCGATGGTCACCGGCCCAGCGTGTCAGGTCCGGACGGATTTCTTCAGCGCGGGGCCTCTCTGGCAGACTTGCTCCTTGCGTCACTGCCACAACGAGCCCCTGCCACAGGGGGAGCGTGGAGCCCGGCTCCGCACGCGGCCGGCAGGGACACACCCTCAGGACAAGAGCACCACCGATCCCGCGAGTGACCTGTGGCACGCGCGAAGAAAGCGAAGCATCATGCAGCGTTTCGACGAGCTCGACAAGGCGTCGATGAAGGACGACATCCCCGCGTTCCGCGCGGGTGACACCGTCAAGGTCCACGTCAAGGTCGTCGAGGGCACCCGCTCCCGGATCCAGGTCTTCCAGGGCGTCGTCATCCGTCGCCACGGCGCCGGCGTCGGCGAGACCTTCACCGTCCGCAAGGTGTCCTTCGGGGTCGGCGTCGAGCGGACCTTCCCGCTCCACACCCCGATCATCGACAAGATCGAGGTCGTCACCCGCGGTGACGTCCGTCGCGCCAAGCTCTACTACCTGCGCGACCTGCGCGGCAAGGCCGCCAAGATCAAGGAGAAGCGCGAGACCCCGGCGGGTCGCTGACCGCACTCCCACGTCGCGGCCGCCACGCTGGCATGACCATGACGGACCACGCACCCGACCCGGTCGGCACCCTCGCGGTGCCGACCGGGTCGCGCGCATGGTGGACCCGGTGGTGGGCCCTGGCGCTCGTCGCGCTCCTGCTCGCGGTCGGGGTGCGGGCCACCCTGGTGGAGAGCTGGTTCGTCCCGGACGACACCATGGCGCCCACGCTGCGGGCCGGCGACCGGGTGCTCGTCGGCAAGCTCGCCACGCCCGCGCTCGGGCGCGTCGTCGTCGCCGATGTCAGCGCCACGTTCGCGAGCAGCCCCCGGTCCACGTCGGCCGGCTCGGGCCTGCTCGGTCGCGTCCTCACCTCGGTGGCCGGCGCCCTGGGCGTCAGCTCCGGCGAGGCCTCCGTCGTCGGGCGGGTCGTCGCGCAGGGCGGGGACGCGGTGCGCTGCTGCGACGAGGGCTACGTGTGGGTCGAGGGGGATCGACGCGGCCGGGCTCCGGAGGGCACTCGCGCCTTTGACTTCGTCGTCCCCGAGCATGCCCTCTGGATCCTCGGTGACCGGGCCGCCCCGGGTCGTGACTCGCTGGCGCACGCCGACGAGCCCGGCCACGGTGCCATCCCGACTCAGGACGTGATCGGGGTCGTGCTCGCCCGCTTCTGGCCCCTCACCCGGCACGACACCGACCGCGTGTGGCTGCCATGAGCGCGCACCGCGAGGCCCGCGAGGCCGCAGGCGCCCCCACCACGCGTGCGGCCGGCGCCGGCTTCCTCCACCACCTGTATGCCGCCACCCGCGAGACCGCGCTCGTCGTCGCCCTCGCGCTCGTACTCTCGCTCGTGATCAAGACCTGGCTGCTCCAGGCGTTCTTCATCCCCTCCGGGTCGATGGAGGACACCCTCCTCGAGGGTGACCGGGTCATCGTCAGCAAGCTGGTGCCCGATGTCGTCCCGGTCCAGCGCGGGGACATCGTGGTCTTCCAGGACCCCGACCACTGGCTGCCGCCCACCACGGCGGTCGACCGGGGACCCCTCGTCAACGGACTCACCGACGTGCTCGAGTACCTCGGCCTCCTGCCCAGCGCGGCCGAGGACCACCTGATCAAGCGCGTCATCGGGCTGCCCGGCGACACGGTGACCTGCTGCGACGCCTCCGGGCGGCTCCTCGTCAACGGCGTCGCGATCACCGAGCCCTACCTCAAGCCCGACGACGTCCCCAGCTCGATGACCTTCGACATCACCGTGCCCGAGGGCCGGGTGTGGGTCATGGGTGACCACCGGAGCAACTCCGAGGACTCCCGCTTCCACGACCCCGAGGGCGACGGCAGCCAGGGCAGCGTCCCGATCAGTGACCTGACCGGCCGGGCGGTGCTGCGGGTCTGGCCCCTGAGCCGGCTGGGGTGGCTGGACCGCTTCGCGGACACCTTCGCCACGGTGCCGAACGCGTCGGCTGGCAGCCCCCGACCGGTCCCGACGGGGCAGCCGTGACGGTCAAGCGCCCCAGCCTGCGGGTTGAGCGCGCCCTGCAGCGCCAGGGGCACCGGGTCCTGGCTGGCATGGACGAGGTCGGTCGTGGCGCCCTCGCGGGGCCGGTGACCGTCGGCGTGGTGCTCATCGACGAGACCTGCCGCTCGGCCCCGACCGGCGTGCGTGACTCCAAGCTGCTGGCGCCGCGCCGACGACAGGCGCTCGTGCCCCGGATCCATCGCTGGAGCCTGTCCTTCGCCGTGGGACATGCCGGACCCGACGAGATCGACGAGATCGGCATCATCGCCGCGCTGCGCCTGGCCGGGATGCGTGCCCTCGCCGAGGTCGCCGCAGCAGGCGTGGTTCCCGACCTGGTCATCCTCGACGGCAACCACGACTGGCTCACCGCCCCCGAGGACGTCGGCCTCTTCGCCCTCACCGGCGACGGTCCGGCCACGCCGCCGGTCACGACGATGATCAAGGCCGACCTCAAGTGCTCATCGGTGGCCGCTGCGAGCGTGCTGGCGAAGGTGGCCCGCGACGACATCATGGTGCGGCTGGGAGGCGAGCACCCGGCATACGAATGGGAACACAACAAGGGGTATGCCGCACCCGAGCACCTCGACGCCCTCCGGACCCACGGGCCGACCGTCCTGCACCGGCGGTCGTGGCGCCTGCCCGGGGTGATGGCGCAAGATGCTGGCATGAGTGCCGCAGGAGGGCCGGTGGGATGAGCGCCGAGGACCTGGAGAAGTACGAGAGCGAGATGGAGCTGGCGCTCTATCGCGAGTACCGCGATGTCGTCGGCCTGTTCACCCATGTCGTCGAGACCGAGCGCCGCTTCTACCTGTGCAACAGCGTCGACGTGAAGGCCAAGTCCGACGGAGGCGAGGTCTACTTCGACGTCACGATGACCGATGCGTGGGTGTGGGACATCTACCGCCCCGCCCGCTTCGCCAAGAAGGTGCGCGTGGTGACCTTCAAGGACGTCAACGTCGAGGAGCTCGCCAAGGCCGAGCTCGAGCTGCCCAAGGGACCCTTCTGACCCAGGGCTCTCAGCGCCACGGGGGCGGGACGGCGCGGAAGCGCACCGGGTCCCCGGGCCGCAGCTGGGCGACCCGGTCGGTGTCGGCGTCGGTGACGACCGCGATCACGGGGTAGCCGCCGGTCGTCGGATGGTCGGCGAGGAGGACCACCGGCTGGCCGTCGGGGGGCACCTGGATGGACCCGCGCACCATCGGCTCGCTCGGCAGTTCCTTCCCTTCGTATGCCGTGGCGCGCCTGATCGGGGGGCCGTCGAGGCGCACACCGATCCGGTCGAGGGCGCCGGTGGCGGTCCAGCGGGCGCTCGTCAGGGCGGCGCTGGACTCGCGGTCGAACCAGTCGGTGCGTGGGCCGCGCACGATGGTGGCGGTGGGTTCGGCCTGCCAGGCGCCTCCGGGGTGGTGGGCGAGGTGGGGCGCGTATGGTGCGGCCTCGCCGAGGGCCAGGGTGTCCCCGGCACGCAGCGGCGGCCGACCCAGGGCGAGCGAGGGCGAGGAGGCGACGCTGCCGAGGGCCACTGGCGCGCTGAGTCCGCCTGCCACGGCGAGGTAACTGCGCAGCCCCGACCTCGGGGTGCCGAGGGCGAGCTCGGCCCCGCCCGGCACGAGGATCGCCTCGCCGAACGCGGCTGCCGCCCCGTCGATGCGGACCTCGCACGGAGCGCCGGCTACGCAGCATCGGGTCGCGGCACCGAAACGCACCCGCAGCCCACCCAGGGTGGTCTCCAGCCCGGGGGTCGCGTCCGCCTGGCCGAGGAGCCGGTTCGCCAGGCGCAGGGAGGCACGGTCCGCCGCGCCCCCGGTCGGCACGCCGATCGCGCCGTGCCCGGGCCGGCCGAGGTCCTGGACGGTCGTCATCGGGCCGGGGTCGATGACCGTGAGCGTGCCGGTCATGCCCGCTCCACGAAGCGGACCCGCCGACCCGGCACGAGCTGGGCCGGGACGTCGGCGAACTGGTCCCAGGTCGTCAGGTCGGTGCGTCCGATGAGCCGCCAGCCCCCGGGTGAGGCGCTGGGGTAGATGCCGGTCCACCCGCCGGCGAGGGCGACGCTGCCCGCAGGGACCCTCTTGCGCGGCGTGGCCAGGCGGGGGACGGTGGGCCAGGGCTGGCCCGGATCGCTGGGGCGGAGGTAGCCGAAGCCGGGGAGGAAGCCGGCGAAGTCGACCACCCAGGACATGCTCGTATGCCGTGCCACCAGTCCCTCGGCGCTCTCACCGAGGTGCTGCGCGAGGGAGGCGAGGTCGGGGCCGTCGTAGGTCGTGGGGACGAGGAGCACCTCGGCAGCGGCGTCGGCGTCGAGCGCGGCCGGGGTGACGGCCCTCGTGGCGGCACGGGGATCGTCGATTCGGCGGAGGTCATCCACGACGCGCTTGAGGTGGTCAGCGCTCGCCGTGCGGACGAGGACGGTGGCCGCGCCCTCGACGACGTCGAGGACACCGGGCGGCGGGTCCCGCCGCAGGTGCGTGGCGAGGGCCACTCGGGCGTCGCGGTCCGCGACCTCGACGAGGACGGCGCGATCGCCGGTGGGGAGGATCCTCATCGGCGGGGTGCTCAGGCCCGGACGAAGGGCGCGAGCGCCACGTTCGCCGCCGTCAGGGCCGAGCGCACCTGCGCGGCCAGCCCCACGGCGCCAGGGGTGTCGCCGTGGACGCAGAGGGAGTCGGGGTGGACCTCGAGGAGGGCGCCGTCGACCGTGACCACCTCGCGCTCGGTCACCATGCGGACGGCGCGCTCGATGACGGCCTCCGGGTCGGTGATGACCGCACCCGGGAGCGCGCGCGGGACCAAGGTGCCGTCGGCGGCATACGCCCGGTCGGCGAAGGCCTCGGCCACCGTGGCGAGCCCGGCTGCGGCGGCCCGCCGCAGCAGCGCCGACCCGGAGAGGCCGAGCACGGGGAGGGTCGGATCGAGGGCCACGACCGCCTCGATGACGGCAGCGGCCTGGCCCTCGTGGTGCATGGCCGTGTTGTAGAGGGCGCCGTGCGGCTTGACGTAGCGGACCCGGGTGCCGGCGACGCGGGCGAGGGCGTCGAGGGCGCCGATCTGGTAGGTCACGTCCGCAGTGAGGTCCGCGGGGGCGATGTCGAGGAAGCGGCGACCGAAGCCGGCCAGGTCGCGATAGCCCACCTGCGCACCGATGACGACGCCGTGGCCGGCCGCCAGGGCGCAGGTCCGGGCCAGGGTCGACGGATCCCCGGCGTGGAAGCCGCAGGCGACGTTCGCCGAGGTCAGGTGGGGGATGAGTGCCGCGTCGTCGCCCAGCGTCCACGCGCCGAAGGACTCACCGACATCGGCGTTGAGGTCCACGGTCAGGGGCATGGGTGGATTGTCCACCGTCGGCAGCGCACGTTGTCCACATGAGCTGCCGCCCATGGTGTGTCGTCCACAGTCGGCCCCGTGGCTCGGGCAGCGAGTCGGGCGGAGGAGTGGAGTGCCGCCATGACGATGACGGACGGACGCACGGGCCTGGCCCGGCGAGGTGAGGCCCTGGCGGCCCGGCACCTTGCGGGTCTGGGCATGGAGGTCCTCGAGCGCAACTGGCGGCACGGGCGCGCCGAGGCCGACCTGGTGCTGCGCGATGGCGCGGCCTTGGTGATCTGCGAGGTGAAGACCCGCCGCGGCCTGGGCTATGGCGACCCACTGGAGGCGATCACGGTGACCAAGGCCCGCCGGCTCCGCCAGCTCGCCGGAGCCTACGTGAGCCAGGCCGACGAGGGGTTCGGCGAGGTTCGGGTGGACGCCGTCGGCATCCTGTGGCCCGACGACGGGCGCCCGCAGCTGCGCCACGTGCGTGGGGTGTGGTCGTGAAGCTCGGTCACACGCGGGCGGTGGCGTTGGCCGGGGTCGCCGGCACGCTCGTCGACGTCGAGGCGCACATCGCCTCGGGCCTGCCGACGATCGCCGTCTCCGGGCTTCCCGACAAGGCCTGCGGGCAGGCGCCCGACCGCATCCGGTCGGCGGCGTCCGCGGCGGGTGTCGCCATACCGACGCAGCGGATCGTCGTCAACCTGTCACCGGCCTCGATCACCAAGCACGGATCCCTCTTCGACCTGCCGATCGCGATCGCCGTGCTGGCAGCGGCGGGAGTCGTCCGCAGCCAAGTGGCCACCGACGCCGTCCACCTCGGCGAGCTGGGCCTGGACGGCAGCATCAGGGGGGTTCGCGGTGTCCTGCCATGCGTGCTCGCCGCGGCACGGGCCGGGGTCGAGGACGTCGTCGTGCCGCTCGAGAACGTCGCCGAGGCGCGGCTCGTCGACGAGATTCGCGTCCACGCCGCGGCCTCCCTGGAGGAGCTGCTCGAGTGGTATGCCGCGGAGCACCGTCGCGGCACTCCCGTGCCGTTGGCGTCGCCGCCGCCTCCGCGACCGGTGACGGGTGCCCGCGTCGTCGACATGGCCGATGTCGTGGGACAGCCCGAGGCCCGGTTCGCGGTGGAGCTGGCGGCCTGCGGTGGTCATCACATGCTCCTCTCCGGTCCTCCCGGCGTGGGCAAGACGATGCTGGCCGAGCGCCTCGTCACGGTCCTGCCCGCGCTGAGCCGCTCGCTCGCCCTGGAGTCGCACTCGATCCGCTCCCTGTCCGGCCTCGCAGCGGCCTCCTCGTCCCTGGACTGCACACCGCCCTACGAGGCGCCCCACCACTCCGCGAGCGTCGCGGCGATCGTCGGCGGGGGGAGTGGGGCGGTGCTGCCGGGCGCGATCTCCCGAGCCCATGGCGGGGTGTTGTTCATGGACGAGGCCCCGGAGTTCAGGACCTCGGTGCTCCAGACGCTGCGCCAGCCCTTGGAGTCCGGCACGGTGACGATCGCCCGGGCGCGGGAGTCGGTGACCTTCCCGGCCCGGTTCCTGCTGGTCCTGGCCGCCAATCCCTGTCCGTGCGGCAAGGCCTGGGGCAAGTCCAGTGAGTGCACCTGTTCGGCGTTGGAGCTGCGCCGCTACCAGTCGCGCCTGTCCGGCCCGCTGATGGACCGTGTCGACATCCGGGTCACCGTCCCGCCCGTGCCTCGGGGGGCCTTCGTGGAGGCGAGCGGTGAGGGCAGTGCGGCCATCGGGGCGCGGGTGCTCCAGGCGCGGGGCGCGCAGGCCGAGCGTTGGCGGGCGCTGCCCGAGCGGCTGAACGGCACCGTTCCAGGATCCGTCCTGCGGAGGCCGCCGTTCCGGCTGCCGTCGCGGGTGACCGCCACGCTGGACCACGGCCTCGACCTCGGCACCCTGAGCCTGCGCGGGTACGACCGGGTGCTCCGCCTGGCCTGGTCGACCGCGGACCTCTCGGGCCACACCACGCCCACGGCCGATGACGTCGGGCTGGCCCTCCACCTGCGCTCGGGAGGGATGGCGGCATGAGCGCCGAGCGGAACCTTCGTCTCGTCCGCGACGACGAGCGCCTGGCCCGCATCGTGTGGGCCCACCTGGACGAGCCGGTGCAGGGTCCGGGGTTGGCGTGGGTGGCCTCCCATGGGCCGGTGGAGGCGCTCGAGCGGCTGGTCTGCGGCGCGGTGGGACGGGGGAGTGCGGCTGCGACCCGGCTGGCCGCGCTGGACCTCGACGGTGCGCTCCGGGCCATGGACCGGCACCGGGTCAGGGCCCTCGTGCCCGGTGACGCGCAGTGGCCGATCGGCCTGGATGACCTCTCGGTCGGACCGCACTGCCTCTTCGTCCAGGGCCATGCGGACCTCTCGGGGCTGCACCGGTCGGGCATCGCGGTGGTCGGCTCGCGGTCGGCGACGGCATACGGCACCCAAACCGCGCGTCGGATCGCTGCCGACCTCGCCGACCGAGGGCGCGTCGTGGTGTCGGGGGCTGCCTTCGGCATCGATGCCGCCGCCCACGAGGGAGCGCTGTCCGTCGGCGGGGTCACCGTGGCGGTGCTCGCCTGCGGACTGGATCGGCCCTACCCGGCCGCGCACGCGGGCCTTCTGCGTCGCATCGCAGTGGCCGGAGCGGTCGTGAGCGAGGTGCCGATCGGGCACGCTCCGTATCGCCAGCGCTTCCTCAGCCGCAACCGGCTCATCGCGGCCGCCACGGTGGGGACGGTGGTCGTCGAGGCCAGCCTGCGCTCGGGATCGCTGAACACGGCGCGGGAGGCGCGGGACCTGGAGCGGCATGTCGCCATGGTGCCGGGGCCGGTCACGTCGGTCCTCAGTGCCGGATGCCATGAGTGGATCCGGTCCAAGGAGTCGAGCCTGGTGACCGATGCCGCCGACGTCCTCGACCTGATGGGCGCCCTGGGCGTCGACGCGCAGGACACCCGCCGGGCCGCTCCGCAGCGGGAGGACCTGGTGTCCCCCGAGGACCAGGCCCTGTGGTCGGCGGTGCCCGTGCGCCGGGGTGCGGACCTGGCCTCGCTGGCCAGGGCGAGTGGACTGACCGTGCCGGCGACCCTCGCCGGGCTGGGCCGCCTCACCCTGCTCGGGCTCGTCATCCGCCACGAGGACACCTGGCGCAAGGCGCCCCGGCCCGGCTGACCCGGGCCGGGTGCTGTGGGCCGGGTGCTGTGGGCGGGGTGTCTCATTGCATCGACACCTCGAAGTCGTCACTGTGGGGTGCGTGGTCATCGAGGAGGACGTGCGCGAGGCCTTCGCCCGGCACCTGCGGCTGGAGAAGGGGCGCAGCGAGCACACCGTGCGCGCCTACCTCGGCGACCTCGAGTCCCTGGAGGCGCACCTCCGCGAGGCCGGTTTCCGTGCCATCGGCGAGGTGAGCCTGCGTTCCCTGCGTGACTGGCTCGGTGCCCTCGCCGCCGCCGGCGTGTCGCGCTCCACCCTGTCACGTCGATCGGCCGCGGCGCGCACCTTCTTCCGCTGGGCCCTGCGCACCGGACGCATCGACTCCGACCCGTCGCTGCGGCTGGCCGCGCCGAAGAAGCACCGTGTGCTGCCCGATGTCCTCACCCGCGCGAACGCCGAGGCCCTCCTGAACGTGGCAGCGGTGAGCTCGGACGACGAGAGCCCGCTCGGCGTGCGCGATGCCGCCCTGCTCGAGCTGCTCTATGCCACCGGCATCCGCGTCGGTGAGCTCACCGGCCTCGACATCGATGACGTGGACTTCGGCGCGTGCGTCGTCCGGGTCGTCGGCAAGGGTGACAAGGAACGCACCGTCCCCTTCGGCATCCCCGCGCGTGATGCGCTCCGACGGTGGCTCGACCGAGGGCGCCCGCTTCTGGCGACGGCCAGCAGTGGCCCGGCCCTCTTCCTCGGCGTCCGCGGGAGGCGGGTGGACCCACGGCAGGTGCGCACGGTCGTGCACGGCCTCCTCGAGGAGGTGCCGGACGCTCCCGATCTCGGTCCGCACGGCTTGCGGCACAGTGCGGCCACCCATCTCGTCGAGGGCGGCGCGGACCTGCGGATGGTGCAGGAGCTGCTGGGCCACAGCTCGCTGGCCACGACCCAGCTCTACACGCACGTGTCGATCGAGCGCTTGCGCGCCAGCTACGCCCAGGCCCACCCCCGCGCCTGACCGACCGCGACTTTGCCTCAGGGCGCCTGCTGGCACGCCACGAGGCGAAGTCCGCGTCGGTCAGCGAGAGGGAAGTGGTGGGAGCAGGACGATCCGGGGCCGCGTGAGGAAGAGCATGGGGTCGAGGTAGGTGCGATCACGGAGGGCGCCCAGGTGCAGGCAGGCGGCCGGCGCGCAGTGGCCGTCGGCGTCCTCGAGGCTCCCGACGGCATCCTCTGCGGACAGTGACTGGCCCTCGACCACGGCTGCCGTGACCGGCTCATAGGTGCTCCGGACGCCGTCGGCATGCGTGATGCTCACGGTGCCTCGCCCGGCGACGACGCCGACGTGGGTCACCGTGCCGTCGGCGACCGCGAGCACGGGGTCGCCGACCCGGGCCCCGAGGTCGACACCGCGATGCCCGGCGCCATAGGTCGACTCCGGCGGCACGAAGGCGTGCACGACCGGCGGGCGCGGCGCCAGCGGCCAGGCCCAACGGCCAGCCGGTGGCGTCGCGGTGGCGGCGACCTCAGTGATCACCTGACCTGCCGCAGGCACCGGCGACGCGGTCACAGGGCCGCAGCAGAGGAGGACGCTGGCCGCGACGAACACGGAGCGAGAAGCGGTCACCTCCTCAGGCTCGCGACCACTCGTCGTCGGGCGCGCGCCACATCCCGCACCTGTGGACGACACGGCCTTGAGCGAGGTCCGTGTGGACGGGCGGGACGGGTTTGACGACCCTCAGGGACGCAACGCCGACAGTCGCCGGACAGCCTCCTCCAGCACCTCGTCCCGCTTGCAGAAGGCGAAGCGGACCAGCGTGCGCGAGGCCTCCTTGTCGTCGCAGAACACCGACACCGGCACACCGACGACTCCGGCCCGCACGGGCAGTTCCCGGCAGAAGGCCAAGCCGTCGCTCGCCCCCAATGGCGCCGCATCGGCGATGACGAAGTAGGTGCCTTGCGGCACGGCCACCGGCAGGCCCGCCTCCTGGAGAGCGGCCACGAGAAGGTCGCGCTTGCCCTGCAAGGATGCCGCGAGACCGGCATAGACCTCATCGCCCAGCCCGAGACCGACCGCCACCGCCGGCTGGAAGGGGCCCGACCCGACGAACGTGGTGAACTGCTTGACCGCCCGCACCGCCGAGACCGCCTCGGCCGGCCCGCTGACCCAGCCGACCTTCCACCCGGTCGTGGAGAAGGTCTTGCCTGCGGAGGAGATGGTCAGGGTCCTGTCCCACATGCCCGGCAGCGACGCCACGGCGATGTGCTCGGCGCCGTCGAAGGTCAGGTGCTCATAGACCTCGTCGGTCACGACCCACGCCCCGTGCTCGCGCGCCAGTGCGCAGATGAGGTCGATCTCGCTGCGGGAGAACACCTTTCCGGTCGGGTTGTGCGGTGTGTTGAGCAGCACCATCCGGGTCCGGTCGCTGAACGCCGCGCGCAGTGCCGCCTCGTCGATGTGCCAGTCAGGGAAGCGCAGGGGCACCGGTCGCCGCTCCCCACCCGCGAGGGCGATCGACGCGGCATACGAGTCGTAGTACGGCTCGAAGGTGACCACTTCGTCCCCGGGGGCGACGAGCCCCAGGATCGTGGCGAGGATCGCCTCGGTCGCCCCCACGGTCACGAGCACCTCGGAGCGAGGGTCGACCTCGAGACCGTAGAAGCGCTTCTGGTGCGCGGCGATGGCCCCGAGGAGCTCGGGCACGCCGGGACCCGGAGGGTACTGGTTCCGCCCACCGTCGATCGCCGCCTTCGCCGCCTCGAGCACCTCGCGCGGCCCATCGGTGTCGGGGAAGCCCTGGCCCAGGTTGATCGCGCCGTGCTGGACCGCGAGCGCCGACATCTCGGCGAAGATCGTGGCGCCGAAGGGGGCGAGCGCGGAGTTCCCGAGGGGTCGAGTCATGCGCCCCACCGTAGGCCGTCACGCTCGAGACAGTCGAAGGTGGACGAGGAGTCGCCTCACCCCCCGAGGAACGGCTCTTTGCCTACTTTCGACTGTCTGGGGCCAGGAGTGGGGGCGGGATGGCCTTCGCTGACAGGATTGGGGTATGCCGTCCGCCGACCCCTTCACCCGGCTCCGCCCCGGCGACCGGGTGGCCGTCATCGCTCCGGCGAGCGCGCCGGACCCGGACCGCCTCCGTGCAGGAGTCGAGGTCCTCGCGTCCTGGGGGCTGGAGGCGGTGATCCTGCCGAGTGCCACCACGTCGCGGCGGCACCTCGGAGACCTCGCCGCCGATGACTTCGTGCGGGCTCACGACGTCATCAAGGCCTGGGGGGACCCAGAGGTCGCCGCGATCTGGGCCGCGCGCGGCGGCTACGGCGTGCAGCGCATGATCGACCTGGTGCCGCACGGGATCTTCAACCCGAGGTCCAGATGCCGGCCGATCATCGGCTTCTCCGACCTCACCCCCTTGCTTCTCAGAGCCATGTGCGAATCGGGAACCCAGATGATCCACGGGCCGATGGTGGTCAACCTGGGCGAGGCGCCCGAGGAGGCCCTGGACCACCTGCACCGCCTCCTGTTCGAGCCGCACGTGCCCCGCACGCTGGTCACCGGGCTCACCTCGTGGTCCGGCGGGGACGTCCAAGGAGTCCTCCTCGGCGGCAACGTCTCCCTCCTCGCGGCCTCGGTCGGCACACGCGACCTGCCCAATCCGGAGGGAGCGATCGTGCTCCTCGAGGACGTCGGGCAACCGCAGTGGGTCATCGACCGCGCACTCACCCAACTCATCCGGGCGGGCTGGCTCAGCCGCGCCGCCGGCATTCTCCTCGGGGACTTCTCCCTCGACGACGATCCGGCGCTGGTCACCGCCATGCTCCGCGATCGCCTCCTCCCGCTCGGCGTCCCCGTCTGGGCCGGTATGCCGGCCGGACACGAGCAGCTCAACCTCGCCCTCCCGGTCGGGGCCATGGTGCGCATCGTCGGGGGCTACCTCCGCCTGGCGTGATCCGGCCGGTGGTGAGCCTCAGGCCTCGGCGTGCGCGATGTGGTCGAGTTGGCGCCAGACGAGCAGCAGGGTCACCCCGGCGCCGACGAAGGCGAACCAGAAGGGCGCCGCCGCTCCCCAGCGCGTGGCGATCAGCCCGCCGAGGAACTGGCCGACCAGCAGGCCGCTGGTGAGCCCGAAGAAGTAGACCGACCCGACGCGCCCCTGGAACTCCTCCGGCGTGGCCCGCATGCGCACGGCGTTGGACACCGACCCCCAGACGAAGGCGTAGCAGCCGAACACGAACATCAGCACCAGGGCCACCCAGTGACTCGTCGTCAGGGCGAGGGCCAGGTGCAGCAGCACCTCCAGCGCCAGGCAGGTCTTCATCAGGGTCGCGAGGGACGCCCGCCGCTCCAAGCGGTCATAACCGAGGACGGCGAGGATGCCGCCCACGCCGACCGCGGTGGAGAGGACCCCGAAGCCCACGGCACCCACGCCGAGCCGCTCCTGGGCCCAGAGCACGAGGATCCCCCACGGGGCACCCCAGGTGAGGTTGAAGACGAAGATCACCAGCGACAGGGTCCGCACCGCGGAGTTGTGCCGGATCCACCGCAGGCCCTCGAGGATGTCGCGCCCGATGTGCTGCTCCGGGCGCCCCGCCGACGACCGATCAGGCAGGTCGATCCGGGTGAACAGCCAGGCCGCGAGCAGCAACGCCGCCGCCTGCGCCCCGAAGGGCAGCGCCATCCCGGCGGCGAAGAGGAAGGCCCCGATCGGTGGCCCGAGGAGCTCGTTGGCCACGAGGTAGCCCGCCATGGACCTCGCGCTCGCGATCCCGAGGTCGGACTTCGGGACGATCATCGGGATCACCGCGCGCGTCCCCGAGTCGGCGAACTGCTCGGCGATCCCCACGAGCAGCAGGGAGGCCAGGACGGCCCAGATCGACACCCAGCCGCTGACGATCGTCGCGATGAGGCCGCCGATGACCAGCGCGCGCAGCACGTTGGCGATGACCACCAGCCGGCGCCGGTCGACCCGGTCGGCCAGCGCCCCGGCATACAGGCCGATGACGAGCGTGGGGAGGCGCTGCACCATGGCCGCCGCCGCGATGAGGGCGGGGTTGCGGGTCTGGGAGGCGACGAGGAGGGGGCCGGCGGCGAGGGCGATGCCGTCGCCGAGGTTGCCGGTCCAGGTCGAGGCGAGGTTCCACCGGAACGGGACGCCCATGCGCGGTGGCGCGATGAGGTCGAGGAGCCGGGACACGAGGGGCCACGCTACGTACAGTGCAGGCGTGGATGCCACCGAGTTCCCCAACGCCTCCGCCAGCGACCTGGCCGCCGCCGTGCGCGCAGGGGAGGTCACGGCCCGAGCGCTCGTCGAGGCCTCGCTGGCCCGGATCGCCGCACGCGATGCCGAGATCAATGCCTTCACGGTGGTGCGCGTGGCGGAGGCACTCGCCGAGGCCGACACCCTCGACGCCGGCGGACCCGGCCATGCTGGTCCGCTCGCCGGCGTGCCGGTCGCGGTCAAGGAGGAGTACGCCGTCACCGGAACCGTCACCACCCTCGGCGGTCGCGGCAACTCCACGCCGGCCACCGAGGACTCCGAGGCGATCCGCCGCCTGAGGGCCGCCGGCGCCATCATCGTCGGCAAGACGACCATGCCGGAGTTCGGGCAGTTCCCGTTCACCGAGTCGGCAGCGACCGGCATCACCCGCAACCCGCTCAACCCCGAGCGCTCCGTCGGCGGCTCCTCCGGCGGGTCGGCCGCCGCCGTCGCCGCCGGCATGGTCCCGCTCGCGCTCGGCGCCGATGGCGGTGGCTCGATCCGCATCCCCGCCGCCTGCACCGGGCTGATCGGCCTCAAGCCGACCCGGGGCCGGATCAGCCTGGCCCCGCAGGCCGAGCACTGGTTCGGCCTCGTCGTCCTCGGGGGCCTCTCGCGCACGGTCGCCGACTCGGCCCTCCTCCTCGACGTCCTCGCCGGCTCCACTCCCGTGGACCGGTGGTCATGCCCGCCGCCGAGCAGCCCGTATGCCGCGGGGCTGGCCGCCGCTCCGGCGCCCCTTCGCATCGCCTGGACGACGAAGTGCGTCATGCCCGGCACGGGCACCGACCCCGAGGTCGCGGCGGCCACCGAGGACCTGGCTCGGCGCCTGGCGGCTCTGGGCCACCGGGTCGGCCATGTCTGGCCCAGGTGGCCGGTGCCCACGGATGCCTTCCTGCCGCAGTTCTATGCCGGCATGCGTGTCGAGGCAGGCACGGTCGAGCACCCCGAGCTGCTCGAGCCCCGAACCCGCCAGACGGTCGCGCTGTCCCGCTGGGCCACGCCGCGTGTCGTCGAGCGGGCTTTGCGACGCGGGGAGTCGGTCGCCGCGGCACTGGACGAGCGCCTCCTCACCGACGCCGACGTCCTCGCCCTGCCGGTGATGCCGACGATCGCACCGGAGGTCGGCCTCCTCGACGGCAAGAACACGGTCGCCGCCCAGCTCGCGACGATGCCCTATGTCGCCAACACGGTGGTCTTCAACGTCTCCGGTCACCCCGCCCTGTCGGTGCCTGCGGGAGTGGACCGGCACGGCATACCGATCGGGGTGCAGCTCGTCGCGCGGCGGGGGAGGGAGGACCTCCTCCTCACCCTCGCCGCCCAGCTCGAGCGGGACGCACCCTGGCTCGCTCCCGCCTGCCCTTGACGCCAAAACTGGCGAGTGGCGCAGGTATAGCTGCGCCGCTGGCCAACCTCTGCGTGGGCGTTCGCTGAGCGTGGTGGATGGCGCAGGTATACCTGCGCCGCTGGCCAACCTCTGCGTGGGCGTTCGCTGAGCGTGGTGGATGGCGCAGGTATACCTGCGCCGCTGGCCAACCTCTGCGCGGGCGTTCGTGCATGGGCTCGAGCGGTCCGGAGCATGGAGCGCGATCCCGTAGACTGACAGGTGCACCCGATTCGCGTCGGGTGACTTCGCGCGTCCGTTACCGGTGACGAGGACCTCCTTCGAATCGGGACCCGCCCCGACAGTCCGATGTCCACGTCCACGCGTGGGCCCCGGCGGGATGGGTTCGGGCGCCAGGCAGGTGGGCGCAATCCCGTGCCCACCGACGCAACTGTGATCTGCAAGGAGAACACGGCATGGCCGTCGTCACCATGCGCCAGCTCCTCGAGAGCGGCGTCCACTTCGGGCACCAGACCCGCCGCTGGAACCCGAAGATGAAGCGCTTCATCATGACCGAGCGCAATGGCATCTACATCATCGACCTGCAGCAGTCGGTCACCTACATCAACTCGGCCTTCGAGTTCGTCAAGGAGACCGTCGCGCACGGCGGCACCATCCTCTTCGTCGGCACCAAGAAGCAGGCGCAGGAGCCGATCGCCGAGCAGGCGACCCGCGTGGGGATGCCCTACGTCAACCACCGCTGGCTCGGTGGCATGCTCACCAACTTCCAGACGATCTCCAAGCGGCTCACCCGCCTCAAGGAGCTCGAGGAGCTCAACTTCGACGACGTGGCCGGCAGCGGCTACACCAAGAAGGAGCTGCTCATCCTCCGTCGCGAGAAGGACAAGCTGGAGAAGACCCTCGGCGGCATCCGCACGATGAGCCGGGTCCCCTCCGCGGTCTGGATCGTCGACACCAAGAAGGAGCACCTCGCGGTCGACGAGGCCAAGAAGCTCGGCCTGCCGGTCATCGCGATCCTCGACACCAACTGCGACCCCGACGAGGTCGACTACAAGATCCCGGGCAACGACGACGCGATCCGCTCGGTCACCCTGCTCACCCGCGTCATCGCCGACGCCGTCGCCGAGGGCCTCGTGGCTCGCTCCGGTGCCAAGGTCGAGGGCGCCGAGGCCGGCGCCGAGGAGCCGCTGGCCGAGTGGGAGCGCGAGCTGCTGGGCGCCGACGCGACCGCCGAGGCCCCGGCCGAGGCGGCCGAGGCCGCTCCGGTCAACGCCGAGCACGCCGAGTCCGCCGAGCCGATGGCCTCCACCGACGCCCCGACCGGCGCCGAGGCCTGAGCGCCCGCATCCGCATTTCGCACCAGGAAGAGAGCGACAGAACACCCATGGCGAACTACACCACCGCCGACATCAAGACGCTCCGCGAGAAGACCGCGGCCGGCATGCTCGACGTCAAGAAGGCCCTCGACGAGGCCGATGGCGACATGGCCAAGGCCGAGGACATCCTGCGCGTCAAGGGCCTCAAGGGCGTGACCAAGCGTGAGGGCCGCACGGCCTCCAACGGCCTGGTCACCGCGGTCGCCGGCGACGGCGTCGGCACCCTCGTCGAGGTCCTCTGCGAGACCGACTTCGTGGCCAAGGGCGAGCGCTTCGGCGCCCTCGCCCAGCAGGTCCTCGACCAGGCCGTCGCCACCGAGGCGGCGGACGCCGAGGCCCTGCTGTCCTCGACGCTCGGCGACGGCAAGACCGTCCAGGAGCTCGTCGACGAGGCGAACGCCACCATCGGCGAGAAGATCGAGATCAAGCGCGTCGCTCGCGTCGTGGCCCCGACCGTCGTGGCCTACCTGCACAAGACCAGCCCCGACCTGCCCGCGCAGATCGGTGTCCTCTTCGGCAGCGAGGGCGGCGACGAAGCCACCGGTCGCGACGTCGCGATGCACATCGCGGCCTTCGCGCCGACCGTGCTGACCCGTGACGAGATCGACCCCGCGGTCGTCGAGCACGAGCGCAAGGTCGCCGAGGAGACCGCCAAGGAGGAGGGCAAGCCCGAGGCCGCCCTCCCCAAGATCATCGAGGGCCGCGTCAACGGCTTCTTCAAGGAGTCGGTCCTGCTCGAGCAGGCCTTCGCCAAGGACGCCAAGAAGACCGTCCAGAAGGTCCTCGACGAGGCCGCCGCGAAGGCCACCTCCTTCGCGCGGTTCCGCGTCGGCGCCTGAGGCCCTCGCGGCGCCAGCCGCACACCAAGGTATGCCGCCCGCTCACCTGAGCGGGCGGCATACCTTTTGCTGGGCTCAGAGCTTGCCGAGGGCGAGGGCGGCGAACATCAGGGCCGCCACCGTCTCGCCGTCGCTGATCGTGCCGTCGCGCACGTAGTCCATGACGCGCGGCCAGGGGACGGCGCGCACCGCGCTGATCCCCTCCTCGTGCGCGCCGTGGGCCTCGACGCGGGAGAGGTCGGTGGCGAGGAAGACGACCTCGGGTGCGCGGCAGATGCCGTTGAGGGCATTCATGCGCCCGATCGCCCGCCAAGTCGCGGCCCGGTAGCCGCTCTCCTCCTCCAGCTCGCGCTGGGCCGCCACCAGCGGGTCCTGCCCATCGGTGCCGCCCGCGGGGACCTCGACCCCTTCGCCCGTCGTGTGCCGGTCGAGGCGCACGAGCACCACCTCGTCCGCGTCCGTGAGGGCCACGACGAAGACCGAGGTGTGCCGCACGGTCACCACCCCGTAGAGGCCGGGGGAGCCGTCGGGCATCTCCACGGTGTCCTCGGTGACGGTGATCCAACGGTTCTCGTATGCCGTGCGTGAGGCGGTGACGGGCCACATGCCAGTGATGCTAGGTCCGACCCGGTGTGGAAGGATTCCCACGGCCCCCGACGAAGGAGAACGACGCGTGACCGCGACGCCCACAGCCCCAGCTGCCCCCGCTGACGAGCAGGCTCGCCGGGCGCGCCGCGTGCTGCTCAAGCTCTCCGGTGAGGTCTTCGGCGGTGGCAAGGTCGGGGTGGACCCCGAGGTCGTGCGGGGCATCGCCCGCCAGATCGCGACCGCGGTCCGGGAGGGCATCGAGGTCGCCGTCGTCGTCGGCGGCGGCAACTTCTTCCGCGGCGCCGAGCTGCAGCAGAAGGGCATGGAGCGGTCGCGCGCGGACTACATCGGCATGCTCGGCACCGTCATGAACTGCCTTGCGCTGCAGGACTTCCTGGAGAAGGAGGGCATCGACACCCGCGTCCAGACGGCGATCACCATGGGCCAGGTGGCCGAGCCCTACATCCCACGCCGCGCCATGCGTCACCTCGACAAGGGCCGGGTCGTCATCTTCGGCGCCGGGGCCGGCATGCCCTACTTCTCCACCGACACCGTGAGCGCCCAGCGCGCCCTGGAGTGCCAGTGCGACGAGGTGCTCATGAGCAAGAGCGGTGTCGACGGTGTCTACGACTCCGACCCGCGGACCAACCCCGACGCCAAGCGCTACGACCGGATCTCGTTCGCCGAGGCGCTGCAGCACAACCTCAAGGTCGTCGACGCGGCGGCGTTCAGCCTCTGCATGGAGAACGGCCTGCCGATGATGGTCTTCGGCATGGACGGCGAGGGCAATATCACCAGGGCGCTGCGCGGGGAGCGGATCGGCACCCTCGTCAGCGCGGGGTGACGCGCGAGCCCACCCGGGTTTGAGACACTGGGCCCGAGCACGCCCCGACCCGCCTGACCGCCTGACCAACCCGCCGGGGGACCGGCACCACGAAGGAGAGCGATCTCGATGATCGACGAGACCCTGTTCGAGGCCGAAGAGAAGATGGAGAAGGCGATCGAGGTCGCCAAGGAGCACTTCTCCGGCATCCGCACGGGCCGGGCGCACCCGGGGATGTTCCAGAAGATCCTCGTCGACTACTACGGAGCCCCGACCCCGCTCCAGCAGCTCGCCTCCTTCCAGACGCCCGAGGCGCGCACGATCGTCATCAGCCCCTTCGACAAGGGGTCGATGCACGCGATCGAGAAGGCCATCCAGCAGGCCGACCTCGGGGTGAACCCGTCCAATGACGGCAACATCATCCGCTGCATCATCCCCGCCCTCACCGAGGAGCGCCGCAAGGAGTACATCAAGATGGCGCGCCACGAGGCCGAGGAGTCGCGGGTCTCGATCCGCAACATCCGCCGCCACGCCAAGGACGCGCTCGAGAAGCTGGTCAAGGACGGCGAGGTCGGTGAGGACGACGGCACCCGGGGCGAGAAGGAGCTCGAGCAGCTCACCAAGAAGCACGTCGAGTCGATCGACGAGCTGCTCAAGCACAAGGAAGCCGAGCTCCTCGAGGTCTGAGCCGTCCCATGACCGAGGCCCTCGACGCTGACAGCGCCGCCGACACCACCGTTGACGTGACCCCGGAGGCGCCGGCCGAGGCTGCCCCCAAGACCTCGAGGGCCGGCCGCGACCTCAAGGCGGCCATCGGGGTGGGCGTGGGGCTCGGCGCCCTCGTCCTGGGCTCGCTGCTCGTCGTCAAGCAGGTCTTCCTCGTCATCCTCGTCGCTGCGGTCGGCCTGGGTGCCTGGGAGATGCGCCGCGCGCTGGCCTCCGCCAGGATCCAGGTGCCCCTCATCCCGGTCCTGCTCGGTGCCGTGAGCATGCTGCTCGCGGCCTACGTCCGAGGCGCCGAGGCGCTGGCCCTGACCTTCGCCCTCACGTGCGTGGGCATCGTGGTGTGGCGGGCCGCGGAGGGCACGGCCGGTGCCCTGCGCGACAGCTTCGGCGGCTTCTTCGTGGCCGCCTATCCCTGCCTCATCGCCGGCTTCGCGTCGCTGCTCCTCGCCGAGCCCGACGGCCACCTGCGGATCATCTTCTTCATCCTCGTCACCGTGTTCTCCGACATCGGGGGGTATGCCGTGGGCGTGCTCTTCGGCAAGCACCCGATGGCGCCGTCGGTGAGTCCGAAGAAGTCGTGGGAGGGCTTCGCCGGGTCGGTGGCCATCTGCACGGGCGTCGGCGTCGCGGCCATGGTCTTCATGCTCGGGGGCCGCTGGTGGGTCGGTGGCCTCATCGGCGCCGTGTCGGCCGCGGTGGCCACGATCGGTGACCTCATCGAGTCCAGCCTCAAGCGGGACCTGGGGATCAAGGACATGGGCACCCTCCTACCGGGGCACGGCGGCATCATGGACCGCCTCGACTCCCTCGTGCTCACCCTGCCGGTGGTCTGGGCCCTGCTGTGGTGGCTGGCTCCGGCGGGGGCCTGACGTGGCCGGCGAGCAGCCCCTCCCGACGGTGACGTCCCGGCCCCGCCCGGGGCAGCTGACGATGACCGCCCCACGCCGGGGCAAGCCGCCACGGCACCTGGCCGACCTCTCGGTCGAGGAGCGACGCGAGGCGGTCCTCGCGCTGGGGCACCCGGCCTTCCGGGCCTCGCAGCTCTCGAGGCACTACTTCGAGCGGCTCACGCTGGATCCCGAGGCGATGACCGACCTGCCCAAGGCGATTCGCCCCGAGCTGGTCGCGGCCCTGCTCCCGCCGCTGCTCACGCCGGTGCGCACCCTGAGGGCGGACGGGGGAGCGACGCTGAAGTCGGTGTGGCGCCTGCACGACGGCGCCCTCGTCGAGTCGGTGCTCATGCGCTACCCCAATCGGGTGACGATCTGCATCTCCTCCCAGGCCGGGTGCGGGATGAACTGCCCGTTCTGCGCGACCGGCCAGGCCGGGCTGACCCGCAACCTGTCCACGGCCGAGATCGTCGAGCAGGTGGTCGATGCCAATCGGCGCCTGAGGGCCGGGCTGATGTCGGACGTCACCGTCCGCGCGGACGAGCATGCCGACCTCGGCGAGGAGTCCGGGAATGGCGACGAGCCGGCCGGGAGCGGACCGCTCCGGGTCAGCAATGTGGTCTTCATGGGCATGGGGGAGGCGCTGGCCAACTACAAGGCCGCGATCGGGGCGATCCGCCGCTTGGTCGACCCTGCTCCGGGGGGCCTGGGGATGAGCGCTCGCGGGCTCACCATGAGCACGGTGGGGCTCGTGCCGGGGATCGACCGGCTCGCCGCCGAGGGCATCCCGGTCACCCTTGCCCTCTCCCTCCACGCCCCGGACGACGAGCTCCGTGACGAGCTCGTCCCGATCAACACCCGGTGGAAGGTCGCCGAGGCGCTGGACGCCGCGCACCGCTACCACGAGGCCACCGGCCGTCGGGTCAGCATCGAGTACGCGCTCATCCGCGACGTCAACGACCAGGCCTGGCGGGCCGACCTGCTCGGCGAGCTGTTGGCGGCGCGCGGTCGGGGCTGGGTGCACGTGAACCCGATCCCGCTGAACCCGACACCGGGATCGAAGTGGACCGCGTCCCGCCGCGGCGTGGAGCAGCAGTTCGTCGAACGGTTGCGCGCCCACGGCATCCCGACGACCGTGCGGGACACCCGCGGGTCGGACATCGACGGCGCCTGCGGCCAGCTCGCGGCCGCCACCCCGTCCTGAGGATTCCCGGCGACGGGTCCGTGCCGAAGCCGGCCGCTGTCACCTACCCTTGCCCGATGCGATGGAGCACACGCCCGGCGGGCACCGGCCTGGCGGCAGGCCTGCTGACGGCGAGCCTGCTGACGGCCTGCGGCAGCGCTCCGCTGCCGGCGCCACTGGCCGGTCAGGACGGGCACACCAGCTCCCATGCGCAGGCGCAGGCCACGCCGTCCCCGCACCCGCAGGCGCCGCTGCGGGAGGGCGAGCACTTCACCGACCTCCGCACGCCGAGCTACTCACCGACGCCGCCGACGGATGCCGGCACCGACGATTACCGCTGTTTCCTGCTCGACCCCGGCCTCACCGAGGCCGAGCTGGTCAGCGGAGTGGACATCACGCCCCAGGACGCCTCGATCGTCCACCACGTCATCGTCTTCCAGGTGGAACCGCAGGATGTCGCCAGGGCCCAGCAGCTCGACGCGGCGGCCGAGGGCGAGGGCTGGACCTGCTTCGGCGGCAACGGAGTCCGTGGACAGGGAGCCAACTTGGAGAAGTCCGACTGGATCGGGGCGTGGGCGCCCGGCGGCGGTGAGCGCCTGATGAGCGAGGACCTCGGCATCCCCCTCTCGGCGGGCTCCCAAGTGATCGTCCAGGTCCACTACAACACCACCAAGGGGGCTGGCACCGACTCCAGCCTGGTGCGGCTGCGGCTCACGCCCCAGGTGGGGACCACGCGCAAGGCGCTCAACACGATGCTCATGCCGGCACCGGTGGAGCTGCCCTGCCGGCCCGACAAGCGCGGCTCCTGGTGCGATCGGGAGACTGCGGTCGCCGACATCCGGGAGCGGTTCGGCGAGCAGGTCGCGACCGCCGACCTGCTCCACCTGCTCTGTGGCCCGGTGGAGCCCGGGCCCACCCAGAGCTGCACCCGGACCGCGCGGGAGCCGATGGTGATCCGCGCCGTCGCCGGGCACATGCACCTGCTCGGTCGCTCGATCTCGGTCGATGTCGACAAGGGCACCGCCCAGGCCCGTCGCGTGCTCGACCTGCCGGTGTGGGACTTCGACGACCAAGGGGCAAAGGCGCTCCCCGAGCCGGTGACCGTCGAGCCGGGGCACACGCTGACCGTCACCTGCACCCACGACCAGTCGCTGCGCGACCAGCTCCCCGCGTTCAAGGGGCGGTCCGAACGCTATGTCGCCTGGGGTGAGGGCACGACCGACGAGATGTGCCTGGGCATCGTCCTCTGGCACCAGCCCTGAGCTCAGGCCTCCAGCAGGGGCAGCACCTCGTCGATGTGGTCGACCAGGTGCAGCCGGCTGGAGAAGGCCCGGCCCTGACCGAGGGCCAGGAGGAGGGGCCACACCGGCACCGTGCGGGTCCAGTGCTCGCGTCCGAGGAGGATGAGCGCGGGCACGGGGGACTTGCCGGTGTCGTAGTAGCGCGGGGTGACGGCCTGGAAGATCTCCTGAACCGTCCCCGCGGCTCCCGGCATGACGACGACCCCACCGGTGGACCTGGCGAGCAGGCCGTCCTCCCGGAGGGCGTTGGAAAAGTACTTGGCGATGCCGTCGCAGAACACGTTCGGGGGCTCGTGGCCGTAGAACCAGGTGGGGATCCCGATGCTCTGCGGACGCTGGCCGGGGCCACGCCCGGGTCCGAGGTCGGCCCGCACCCGCAGCGCCGTCGCGGCCCACGCGTCGATGTCCTCGAAGCCGGGCACCCGGGCCAGTTCCTGCAGCGCGGGCGCGAGGTCGACGCCGGGACCGGCATACGCCCCCAGGTTCGCCGCCTCCATCGCGCCCGGCCCGCCTCCGGTGAGCACCACGCGGCCGGCCCCGGCGAGGGCCTGCCCCAGGCGCGCGGTGTGCGCGAAGTCTTCCGAGTCGCGGCGCAGACCGTGCCCGCCCATCACGCCGACCGCCGGGTACCCGTCGAGCACCTCCTGCAGGGAATCGCCCATCGCGTCGTCGTGCAAGGCCCGCAGCGCCGTGACGAGGGCGTCATGGGCGAGGTCGGCGTCCTGGGCCCAGTCGTACGCGCGGGCGTCCGGGGTCGCGGCATACCCGTGGGAGAGGCCGGCATACAGGTCGCTCGGGTGGTACAGCGCGGCCCGGTAGGGGTCGATCGGCGCCTCCGGCACATCGGGGAAGACCAGGGCGCCGTGCTCGGCCAGGTGCCGCGCGAGGCGACCGGTCAGCCGTCCCCCGAGCACGGCGAGGCCGTGCAGGTCGGTGCGGGCGAGGAAGGCCGCCTTGTGCCCGGTGAGGTCCATGCCCTGGAGGCGGACGCCGGTGAGGGGCGCTCCGGAGGCCAGGAGTGCGCTGAGCTCGTCGTGCGCATGGATCTCGCGCAAGGCGACCGACAGCTGATCCATGCCACGAAGAGTAGGCCGTATGTGAAGGAAACCCGGACACCAGCCCCGCGTGCGTGGTGGACTGGGTCGATGGTGAGCGAACCCCTCGACGAGGCGCGACCCCGACACGGAGCGGCACCCAGCCGTGGGCCCGGCGAACGGATGTCCGTCGCGGACCTCCTCACTCGCTCCGATGCGCTCCTGCGGGCCGGTGCCACGCCGGGCGCCACGGTGTGGCCCACCGGCTTCGACGCTCTCGACCGCGTGTTCCGAGGTGGCCTCCGATCGGGCGAGCTCGTGCTCGTCGCGGGGGCCCAGGGACAGGGCAAGACGACCTTCGGCTTGCAGGTGGTGCGCTCGGCCGTGGCCGCCGGTCGCGCCGGGGTCTTCTTCTCCTACGAGCACGAGTCGGCCACGATCCTCGAGCGCCTGCTGGCCATGGAGGCGGCGTATGCCGCGCACGCCGCCGGTGACGACCTGCGGCCCGCAGACCTCGCCCGCATTCGACGCGTCTTCGAAGAGGTCGATGACGAGGGCCAATCGTTGGCGCAGGCGCTCGCCGGCCTGGCGCACGCCCCGGAGGCACTGGCGGCGGTGACGGAATACGGGCCGCGGCTGCACCTGCACGAGGCCACCCCGACCACCGATGTCGACGTGATGGCCGAAGTCATCGGCCACGTCGCCGAGGAGACCGGGCAGGTGCCGATCGTCCTCGTGGACTACCTGCAGAAGGTGCCCGGAGCCGGAGCCGACGAGATCGCCCGGACCACGGGGGTGGTCGAGGCCCTCAAGGATCTCGCGCTCTCCGTGCGGGTCCCCGTGATCGCCATCACCGCGGGGGAGAAGTCCCGACTCGGTGCGGGACAGCGGATGAGGGCCGAGCACCTGCGCGGCTCGTCGGCACTCGCCTACGAGTCCGACATCGTCCTCGTCATTGCCGACAAGGGCGACATCATCTCGCGCGATCACCTGGTCTACGACCTCACCAGCCTCCAGCGGTTCCGCCAGTGGGCGGTGGTCACGGTGGAGAAGAACCGCCATGGCGAGGACCATGTCGAGCTCGAGTTCCGGAAGGACTTCGCGCACGGCCGCTTCGATCCCGAGGGCGGGCCGGTCGCGGAGCGCCTCATCGACGAACGCGTCTTCCGCGCCTGAGCATCAGTCCGGCCGGGCACAATGGCGCCGTGACCACTCCGCGGCGCCCGAGCACCTGGCACCTGTGGCTGCCGCTGCTCCTCGTCGCCCTCGTCGTCGCCGGGTGGGCCCTCACTCGCAGCCACTCGGTGCAGGAGGCTCCGGCGGGGCCTGTGGTCACGCAGCCGGCCGCGAGCCCCACGGCCTCGCCCCACTCCTCCGGAGCGAGCACCCCGGCCTCGGGCCTGCCGACGATCGAGGAGTCCCGGCTCCCGCGCCAGGCCAGGGACACCCTCGCGCTCATCCGCGCGGGCGGGCCCTACCCCTACCGTCAGGACGACGGCGTCTTCGGCAACCGTGAGGGACTGTTGCCCCGGCAGCGCCAGGGCTACTACCGCGAGTACACCGTCGAGACACCGGGATCGGGCGACCGAGGCCCTCGGCGGATCATCGCCGGGGCCAAGGGCGACCTGTTCTGGACCACCGACCACTACGACTCGTTCCGGCAGATCCTGGAGGGCCGATGATCCGCACCCTGGGGCCACAGGTCGACCTCGACGGCCTCGTCGCCGATGCCCTCGAGGAGGGCCGTGAGGTGCACCTCGTGCGCGCCGCAGCCTCCAAGCAGGCCACCCTCGAGGCGTTCGCCGAGGCCCTGTCCTTCCCGGGCTGGTTCGGGCACAACCTCGACGCGCTCGCCGACTGCCTCGACCACCTGCTCGCCACGGCCACCGCGCCCTGGGAGCTGATCCTCGACGAGGCCGCCGTGCTGCGACGTGCCGACGACCGTGCCTACGACGGCATCCGCGCCGTCCTCGCCGACCTCGCCCTGCGCCACCCGAGCTCGAACCTCACGGTGATCGACCGTTGAGCCGATGACCGACAATGGGCAGGTGACCCACCGCACCGTCAGCATCCTCGGCTCGACCGGGTCGATCGGCACCCAGGGCCTCGACGTCATCGCGCGCAACCCCGACCGGTTCACCGTCGTCGCCCTCGCCGCCGGCGCCAACCTCGACCTGCTCGCCCGGCAGGCCGTCGCCTTCCGGGTGCCGCTCGTGGGCGCTGCCGCCGGCACCGTCGATGACCTCCGCGCCGCCATCGGTGCGTATGCCGCGGAGGCCGGGCTCACGGCATACGCCCCTGAGGTCGTGGTCGGGGACGAGGCGGCGGTGACGGCGGCCGCGGTCGGGGCCGACGTCGTGCTCAACGGGATCACCGGCGCGATCGGCCTGCGGCCCACCCTCGCCGCGCTCGCGTCCGGGGCCACCCTCGCGCTGGCGAACAAGGAGTCGCTCATCATCGGCGGGGACCTGGTGAAGGCGGCGGCGCGCCCCGACCAGATCGTGCCGGTCGACTCGGAGCACTCGGCGATCGCCCAGTCCCTCCGCGGTGGGCGCCGGGAGGAGGTGCGGCGGCTCGTCGTCACCGCCAGTGGCGGGCCCTTCCGGGGGCGCAGCCGCGACCAGCTGCGGGAGGTCACGCCGGCCGAGGCGCTGGCGCACCCGAACTACGCGATGGGCACCGTCATCACGACCAACTCCGCCACCTTGGTCAACAAGGGGCTCGAGGTGATCGAGGCCCATCTGCTCTTCGACATCCCCTTCGCCGCGATCGACGTCGTCGTGCACCCCCAGCAGTGGATCCACTCCATGGTCGAGTTCGTCGACGGCTCGACGATCGCCCAGATGGGGCCGCCGCGGATGCTCGTGCCGATCGCTCTCGGGCTGTCCTGGCCGGAGCGGCTCGCCGACATCGACGTGCCGTGCGACTGGACCAGGGTGCAGTCCTGGGACTTCGAGCCCCTGGACGACGAGGCCTTCCCGGCGGTCCGCCTCGCCCGGCAGGTGGGGGAGTCCGGCGGGACCGCGCCGGCGGTCTACAACGCGGCCAACGAGGTGGCGGTCGAGGCCTTCCACGCCGGGCGGATCGGCTTCCTCGACATCGTGGACACCGTCGCGCGGGTCGTCGAGGCGCACGCCGCGACGACGGATGCGGACGGTGGGAGTGTTCGGGACGCGTCGAGCGTTGAGGGGGTGCTGCGCGCCGACGAGTGGGCGCGCGCACAGGCACGCACGGTGATCGGGAAGGCCGTTGGATGAGTTGGATCGCGTATGCCGGGGGCGTCCTCATCGCGGCCCTCGGGGTCGGGCTCTCGATCGCCCTCCACGAGGTGGGGCACCTGGTCCCGGCCAAGAGGTTCGGCGTCCGGGTGACGCAGTACATGGTGGGCTTCGGGCCCACGGTGTTCTCGCGCAAGCGTGGGGAGACCGAGTACGGACTCAAGGCGATCCCGCTCGGCGGCTTCGTGCGGATGATCGGGATGTTCCCGCCCAAGCCCGGCGAGGAACCGGGCACGGTCCGGGTGTCGAGCACCGGCCGCTTCAGCTCGCTCGCCGACGAGGCCCGCGCGTCCTCCTTCGAGGAGATCCGGCCCGGTGACGAGCACCGGGTGTTCTACAAGCTGAGCTCCCCCCGGAAGATCGCGGTCATGCTCGGCGGGCCGCTGATGAACCTGCTCATCGCGGTCGGCCTGCTCACCGGGATGGTCACCCTGCACGGTGCGGCCGTGCCCGGGAAGGGCGCCATCGTCGCGGCGGTCACCCAGTGCGTGGTCCCCGCGACCGAAGCCGCCGGCACGACCTCCTGCGAGGGCAAGCCCGTCACGCCCGCGGCGGCGGCCGGCATCCAGCCGATGGACCGCATCCTCTCCATCGACGGGGTCGCGGTCGACAGCAATGACGACGTGAGCACGCTGGTGCGTCCTCGCATCGCGGTCCCCACCGAGGTCGTCGTGGAGCGGTCCGGAGAGCGGATCACCCTGACCGTCACGCCGATCGAGAACACCGTCGCGGTCTACGACGACCGCGGCGTGCCGCAGCGGGACGCCAGCGGTGCACTGCTCACCACCCGGGCCGGGTTCATCGGCGTCTCCTCGGCCACCCCGGTGGCCTATGAGCCGCAGCCGCTCAGTGCGGTGCCGTCGGTCGTGGGCCAGGGCGTGTGGCAGACCGTCGGGGCCGTCGTGCGGATCCCGCAGAAGATGGTCGGGGTCTGGAAGGCCGCCTTCACCGACCAGCAGCGCGAGATCGATTCGCCGATGTCGGTCGTCGGCGTCGGGCGGGTGGCCGGCGACGTCTCGGCCGGCAAGCTCGACCTGATGATCGGCGAGCGGACCGTCGACAAGTTCTGGTTCCTCATCGGCCTCATCGCCTCGCTCAACCTCATGCTCTTCGTCTTCAACCTCATCCCCCTGCTGCCCTTCGACGGCGGGCACGTGGCCGGTGCGCTCTGGGAGGGCGCCAAGCGCGGCTGGGCCCGCCTGCGGGGCCGGCCCGAGCCGGCGCCGGTCGACGTCGCCAAGGGCCTGCCGGTCGCCTACGGCATCTCGATGGTGCTCATCGCGATGTCGGTGCTGCTGATTTACGCCGACGTCGTCAACCCCATCAAGCTCGGCGGCTGACGCGGTTGTTACCTGCCGCCGCGGTTGTTACCTCGTGACACGCTCGTTCCTCCCGCCGAGTGCGGGGTCCGTGCCTTCCGTGCACCCACTCAGCTCGCCGCCGCCATCTCCATGAGTGCGGCCCGGATCTTGGCAAGGACAACGGCCGGCCGATCCAAGTCATCCCATGTCAGTCGCGCCACGCCGTACCCGAGCTCACGGATCGCCTTCTCGCGAGCATCTTGGGCGGCGAGAACCTCGTCCTTGTCCTCGCCGGCGTACTTGATCGCGCCGTCGAACTCCACGACAACACCGTTCTCGAGCAGGAAGTCGACGCGAGCGACGAAGCGTCCATTTCTCCGGGTGATCACGAACTGAGAGGTGGGTCGGAAACCCAGATCCAGGAGCATCACTCGCGTGAGGGTTTCGCCAACTGACTCGCACCTGGCGTCGGCCAGCGCCAGGAGTCGCTCGACGGGCCTGGCATCTTCGCCACCGACGGCGAACGCATGGCCCGCACGACGGACGTCCTCGAGGCAGGTTCGTTCTTCGTGAAGGGCCCGGTCGAGCGCCACGAGCGCTGGGATGACGCCTTCTCGCAGGGCGACCTGACCGATGGCCCAGGGGATGGGCACGCTCGACAGGCCGCCCACTGAGACCTGATGAGGATTGTCGGCTCGTGGATGCCGCCGCACTCGAGCAGATTCGCGCATCCGACTGACGTCAGCAACCACATCGATCACGCCAAGCGACGTGCTGTGCAGGGGCAGATTGTGGACTGACAGAGCGCTCTGGTGACTGGCGACCCACCCGTTCGAGGCATGGACCACCGCTCGGACGCGAAGTCGGGCCTGCACTGTCAAGGGCCAGTAGGAACTGCCCAGAGCCGGACATGAAACCTGCCCGTTGACGGTCACGAGATCTGCCCGGTGGTGGCCATGGGATCTGCCCAAGGGGGCTGTGGGCCACCACCGACCGGTGTGG
>JAIUOP010000006.1 GCA_020161815.1 Actinomycetota bacterium
AACCAGACCCGATACTCTTCACCTACGGAGTGCCTTCCGCTCAAGACTGCTTGTGACTTCGCAATCTCAAGTTTTCCTTGCCGGACAGGCACTTCCGTGCATTACCGCCCCGTGTCACCCCTCGACCCATGAAACGGCGAGGCTAGAAGGCGGTCTCCATCGCCCGGCGACGCACCTCGGTCTTGAAGCCGGCGCGGATCGCATCGATCGGCGCACCGTCCACGGGCAGGGTGGCATCGGGCGCGAAGAGCCAGCCGATGACCTCGGTGTCGTCCATGCCCCCGTCGGCGAGCACCGTGAAGGTGCCACGCAGCGCGGGCAGGGGTCCGTGCTCGTCGAGGAAGGCCGCGGGCACCGAGAGGGCCTTGTTCGGGCCGCGCCGCACCCCGATGAGGTCGCGGTCGTCGAGCCAGCGGCGCACGGTCGCGAGGCGCTCGCCGTAGCGCTCGACGAGGTCGGGCACCGTCACCCAGGCGGGCACCCGGTCGAGCGGGTCGGGCGAGTCCTGCAGGGCGTCCTGAGCGGATTCGGTCACGCGCCAAGCCTGCCATGTCGGGCGGCCGCCCACGTCATGGCGCGTGCGTGCCGAACGTGCCGTATGCCGCACCCCTGGCACGCACGCAGCGCTCCGGAAGACGCCGTCAGGGCTCCGTCGCGCCTCCACGGTGTGCGCCACCGCCTCGGCTAGCCTGCTGACGATCACTTGAGTCACATTCGTCCCATCGCTCCCACGTGAGGATTCCGCGTCCATGGTCTTCATCGCGGCACCGGCCCTGCCCGCCGACGTCGTCGCCCTTCCCGTGCTCACCCCGCCGACGACGGCGACCGTGCGCACCGCGACGAGCGCGCCCAACGGCTGGACGGAGTACCAGGTCAAGGGCGGCGACACCCTCATCGGCCTGGCGGCGATCTTCCGGACCACCCCGGGCGAGCTCGCCACCCAGAACGCCATCGCCAACCCGCGTGCCCTGCGCGCCGGCACGACCATCCTCGTCCCCCGCGGCGACGCCCCGTCTTCCCCCGCCGAGGCAGCACCCGCTGCTCCCGCTGCAGCCCCGGCGACGCCAGCGGCAGCCGGCCCCACGGCATACACGGTGAAGGAGGGAGACACCCCGTGGGCGATCGCCCTGAGCCACGGGATCAGCGTCCCGGCCCTGCTCAAGGCCAACGGCCTCACCACCAGGACACACATCCACCCCGGACAGGTCCGCCAGATCACGACGATGGCCGCCGCCGCGCAGGCCGCTCCGGCCAAGCCGGCCCCGGCTCCGGAGGCACCGGCAGCGCCCGCCCAGTCCGAGAGCGCGGACACCCTCTTCCCCGGACATGCGGGCACCCCGCCGATGTCGGCGAGCGTGGCCGAGAACCGCGCCCTGCTCGCCGCCGCGACCGTCCCGAGCCGCACCGCCACCCGCGACCTCATCGTCGCCACGGCCACCCAGCACGGGGTCGACCCGAAGCTGGCGCTCGCGATCTCGATGCAGGAGTCCGGCTGGAACCAGCGCAATGTCTCCGGGGCCAATGCGATCGGCGCCATGCAGGTCATCCCGTCGGGGGGACAGTGGGCCTCGGCGATGATCGGGCGCGAGCTGAACCTGCTCGACACGCGGGACAACGTGACGGCGGGCGTGGTCATGCTGCGCACGCTGGGCCGAATGGCCAGCAGCGAGGACGAGGTGATCGCGGCCTACTACCAGGGCCTGGCCTCGGTGCGGGCCAAGGGCTGGTACGACGACACCCACTTCTACGTCCGCAGCGTCAAGGCGCTCAAGGACCGTGTCTGACCCCACCCACGGTGGCCACGATGGGAGGAATGCGGGGTGAGCAGGGGTGAACACCTACACTCAGCGGGTGTCCACGCCCGCTCTGCCCGACCTCGTCGGTGAGGTGCTGGACGCCCGTTACGAGGTGCTCGAGCACGTCGCCGACGGCGGCATGGCCGTGGTCTACAAGGCGCTCGACACCCGCCTCGACCGTGAGGTCGCCCTCAAGGTCCTCAAGCCGCACCTCGTCCACGACGAGGAGTTCGTCCGCCGCTTCGAGCGCGAGGCGCGGGCAGCGGCCAGCCTCCAGCACGCGAACATCGTCGGCGTCCTCGACTACGGCCGGGACCGCGGCCACCTGTTCATCGTCCTGGAGTACGTCGCCGGACGCACCCTGCGCCAGATCATCGACGACGAGGGCTCCCTCACGCCCCGGGCGGCGCTCGACCTCATGGACCCGGTCCTCGACGCCCTCGGGCAGGCGCATCGCGCCGGGCTGATCCACCGCGACGTCAAGCCCGAGAACGTCCTCGTCCGCGAGGACGGCGTGGTCAAGGTCGCCGACTTCGGCCTCGTGCGTGCCGTGACCAGCCAGACGGTGACGAGCAGCAGCAGCGTCCTCCTCGGCACCGTCGCCTACGTCTCCCCGGAGCAGGTCGCCCGCGGCATCGCCGACGCCCGCTCCGACGTGTACTCCGCCGGACTGATCCTCTTCGAGCTGCTCACCGGGACCAAGGCGTTCACCGGCGAGCTGCCCGTCAACGTGGCGTTCATGCACGTCCACGAGGACGCCCCCCGGGTCTCCTCGCGCGCTGCCGGCACGCCCACCGCGCTCGACGACGCGGTCGCCACCGCCGCCTCCCGGGACCCGGATGCGCGTCCCGCCGATGCCCTCGCCTTCCGGTCCCTGCTCGCCCGCGTCCGCGCCGGCCTCACGGCCGCGCAGCTCGACCGTCGGCTCGGCCCGAGCGGTCCTCGCTCCTCGGCCGACACCCGTGGGGCGGTCGGCTCGGGCGCGAGCACGGCGGCGTTGCCGGTGGCCGGCCGCGCGCAGACCACCGCCTCGATCCCGACCTCGTCGTCGGCGTTGGCCACCACGCCCCCCCGTGCCGTGGCCCGCCGTCGGCGCCGCTGGCCCTGGGTGCTCGTGGCCCTCTCGGCCGCCCTCCTCGCCGCCACGCTGTGGGCGTTCACGTCGGGTCCGCTCGAGCCCACCCCGGTGCCCAAGCTCGCCGGGTCGGAGGTCGCGAAGGCCCACGAGGCACTCGCGGCCGTCGGGCTGACCGGGCGCGACTCCGAGGCCTTCTCCGAGGACATTCCGGCCGGGGTCGTCATCTCCTCCACCCCGACCGAGGGCACCACGGTCTGGAAGTGGAACACCGTCGACCTCGTCGTCTCCAAGGGCCAGGAGCGCTACGCCGTGCCCACGCTCGCGGGGGCGACACTGGACGCCGGCCTCCAGGCCCTGCGCGATGCTCGCCTGAGCAGCGGCACACAGGGACAGGAGTTCTCCGAGACCGTCCCCGAGGGCAGCATCATCTCGAGCGACCCGGTCGCGGGCACTCCCCTGCCACCCGGTGGCGCCGTCAACCTGGTCGTGAGCAAGGGTCGCCAGCCCATCGACGTCCCCGACTTCACCGGCAAGCCGTATGCCGATGCCGAGGCCGCGCTCACGGCCGCCGGGCTGGCCCCGACGGTCAGTGAGCAGCAGAACAGCGACACCGTCCCCAAGGGGTCGGTCATCAGCCAGCAGCCGGCGCGGGGCCAGCTCTTCAAGGGCGAGGCCGTGACCTTCGTGGTCTCCAAGGGTCCGGTGCTCGTGGCGGTGCCGGACGTCTTCGGCAAGCAGCAGGGTGAGGCCAAGAGCATCCTGGAGGCCGCCGGCTTCAAGGTGAGCGTCGAGAAGTTGCTGGGGGGCGTCTTCGGCACGGTGCGCTCGACCGACCCGGCGGCCGGCACGCAGGTCCCCAAGGGCTCGACCGTGACCATCCGAGTCGTCTGACGTGAGCACGCCTGATCGTCACGGGCGCCTCGCGACCGTCCTCCTCCTCATCGTCACGGCCGCGTGGGGCTCGACCTTCTTCCTCATCAAGGACCTCGTCGTCACCGTGCCGCCCACGGACTTCCTCGCGGTGCGCTTCACCATCGCCGCCGTGGCGATGTTCGCCCTCTTCCACCGGCAGGTGCGCCGGCTCACCCCTCGGGACCTGCGCCTGGGGCTGGTCCTGGGCCTGCTCTACGGCAGCGCGCAGGTGCTGCAGACGATGGGCCTGCAGCACACCGACGCCTCGATCTCGGGCTTCATCACCGGCACCTACGTCGTCCTCACGCCGGTCCTGGGCGCCCTGCTCCTGCGTGACCGGATCCCTCCGATGGCGTGGTTCGCCGTGCTGCTCGCGACCATCGGGCTCGCGGTGCTCTCCCTGCGCGGGCTGGCCATCGGCACCGGTGAGCTCCAGACCCTGATCGCCGCGGCCATCTATGCCCTCCACATCCTCGCGCTCGGCCGGTGGTCCACCTCCGAGACCGCCGTCGGCCTGGCGACGGTGCAGGCCGCCGTCATCGCTGCCGTCTGCCTGCTGGCCGCACTCCCCGGCGGCATCACCCTGCCGCAGGGGGGCGGGCAGTGGGCGTCGATGCTCTACATGGCCCTCGTCGCCGGGGCCTTCGCGCTGTGGGCGCAGACGTGGGCGCAGGCGCACGTCACGGCGACGCGCGCCGCCATCACGATGGCCATGGAGCCGGTGTTCGCGGCCCTCTTCGCCGTGCTCTTCGGTGGCGAGTCACTGACGGGGCGGATGCTCGTCGGTGGGGCCCTCGTCCTCGTCGCGACCTACCTGGTGGAGCTCCGCCCGCGGCGCCGTCCCGAGGCGACCGCGCTCGAGGACCCACCGGCCGAGGCGCTCCACCACGAGGCCTGACGCCACGCGCTACCCGGCGCCCTGACCGAGGACTTCCCGGAAGGCGGCGATCGCGGCGTCGGTCCCGGCGTCGTCGACGTCCAGGTGCCACACCAGCCGCACGCGGTCCTTGCCCGAGGGATAGGCGCGAATTCCCCTCTCCCCCACCGCTACTGCGACCTGTGCTGCAGAGCGACCGGTGCCGGACGTGTCGACCATGACGATGTTGGTCTCGACATCGGCGAGGGTGACGTACGGGCCGACCTCGGCGATCGCTTCGGCGAAGCGTCGAGCGCGACCATGGTCATCGGCGAGCCGCTCGAGATGGTGCTCCACGGCATACAGGCCGGCGGCGGCGAGGATGCCCGACTGCCGCATCCCGGCGCCGTACCGCTTGCGCCACACCCGTGCCCGCGCCATCGCCTCGGCCGAGCCGACGAGGACGGAGCCGACGGGCGCGCCGAGGCCCTTGGATAGGCAGACGCTCACCGTGTCGAACAACTGCCCGTATGCCGTGAGCTCGACTCCCGTGGCGACGTGGGCGTTCCACAGGCGGGCACCGTCGAGGTGCATCGGCACCCCCGTGCCGGCCAGGCCGTCCCGCAGGGCCCGGATCTCGGTGAGCGGCTGGATCGTGCCACCGCCGAAGTTGTGGGTGTTCTCGACGACGACGAGCTGGGTCTCGACCTGGTAGGGGCCGACCCCGGTCGTCACCATGGCGAGCGCGTCCTTGGCCACCAGCCGGCCGGCGGTGCTCGACCAGGTGCGCGAGGTGATGCCGGAGAAGACGGCCGCGGCGCCGAGCTCGGCCCGCACCACGTGGGCGAGGGCGTCGGCGAGCATCTCGCCACCGGGGTCGACGTGCAGGCGCAGCCCCAGCTGGTTGGTCAGCGAGCCGGTCGGCGCGAAGAGGCCGGCCTCGTGCCCGAGCAGCCCGGCCACCCGCTCCTCGAGGGCGCGCACCGTCGGGTCCTCCCCGAAGACGTCGTCACCGACCTCGGCCTCGGCCATCGCGCGACGCATCGGCGCCGTGGGCCGGGTGACGGTGTCCGACAACAGGTCGGCGACCCAGCCGGTGTCAGTCACGCGAGAGCATCTCGGCGACGAGGAAGGCGAGCTCGAGGCTCTGCTGGTGGTTCAGGCGGGGGTCGCAGACGCTCTCGTAGTTGTTCGCGAGGTCGGCGTCGAGGATCTTCTCCGAGCCGCCGATGCACTCGGTCACGTCATTGCCGGTGAGCTCCACGTGGATCCCACCGGGCACGGTCCCCAGCGCCTGATGGACGTCGAAGAAGCCGCGCACCTCGGCGACGACGTCGTCGAAGTCGCGGGTCTTGTAGCCCGAGGCCGAGCTGAAGGTGTTGCCGTGCATCGGGTCGCAGATCCAGGTGACCTGGGCACCGGAGGCGGTGACGCGCTCGACGATCGGCGGCAGGGCATCGCGGATCTTCCCGGCGCCCATTCGCGTGATGAAGGTCAGGCGCCCCGGCTCGCGGGCCGGGTCGATGACGTCGATCATGCGGAGCACGTCGTCGATGTCCGCGCCCGCCGAGACCTTGACGCCGACCGGGTTGCGCACCTTGGCGACGAAGTCGATGTGCGCACCGTCGAGGTCGCGGGTGCGCTCGCCCACCCAGATGAAGTGCGCCGACGTGTCGTAGAGCTCACCGGTGCGCGAGTCGATGCGCACCAACGGCCGCTCGTAGTCCAGGAGCAGTGCCTCGTGGGCGGCGAAGAACTCGGTGGTCTTCATCGCCTCGAAGTCGGCGCCGCAGGCGGCCATGAACTTCATCGCCTTGTCGATGTCGCGCGCGATCTTCTCGTAGCGCGCGTTCGCGGCGTTGGCGACGAAGCCCTTGTTCCAGTCGTGGACGTAGCGCAGGTCCGCGAAGCCGCCCTGGGTGAAGGCGCGCACGAGGTTCAAGGTGGCGCTGCTCGCGTGGTAGCCACGCACGAGGCGCTGCGGGTCGGGGCGCCGCGCCTCCGCCGTGAACGCGTAGTCGTTGACCATGTCGCCGCGGTAGGCGGGCAGGGTCACCCCGTCACGGGTCTCGGTGTCGCTGCTGCGTGGCTTGGCGTACTGCCCGGCCATCCGACCGACCTTGACGACCGGCACCGAGGCGCCGTAGGTGAGGACGGCCGCCATCTGGAGGATCGTCTTGACGCGGTTCTTGATGTTGTCGGCCGTGGCGTTCTCGAAGGTCTCGGCGCAGTCCCCGCCCTGCAGCACGAACGCCTCCCCGCGCGCTGCCGCGGCCATGCGGGTCTTGAGGACATCGCACTCACCGGCGAAGACCAGCGGCGGATAGGTCGCCAGGGTGTCGACGGCGGCCCGGAGGGCGCTCGCGTCGGGCCAGGTCGGTTGCTGCGCGGCGGGTCGTGCCTCACCGGTCCGGACGGCAGCCGGGGGGGCGGCGTCGGTCGTCGTACTCACCGGACAAGGATAGGTGGCGCCTGCTCGCTGCGGGCGACGGGCTCAGTCGGCGGACTCGCCGCGACCCTTGGCCTTCCGGGCCCGCAGCAGCCGGTCCTTCATCTGCGCGGCATACATGTCGACGTACTCCTGCCCGGAGAGCTCCATGAGGGCGTACATCACCTCGTCGGTGATCGACCGCAGGACGAAGCGGTCGTCCTCCATCCCGGCATACCGGGAGAAGTCCAGCGGCTCCCCCACCTTGATGCCGACCCTCATGACCTTGGGGATGATCCGACCCGTGGGCTGGACCTTGTCGGTGCCGACCATCGCCACCGGGATGACCGGCACCCCGCCCTCGAGCGCCATCCGCGCGACGCCGGTCTTGCCCTTGTAGAGCCGCCCGTCCGGCGAGCGGGTGCCCTCGGGGTACAGCCCGAGCAGGTCGCCGGCGCGCAGCACCTTCAGGCCGGCCTCGAGGGCGGCATTGCTCGCCTTGCCCCCGGAGCGGTCGACGGGGAGCTGCCCGGCCCCGCGGAAGAAGGCCCGGGTGAGCCGACCCTTGAGGCCGACCCCCTTGAAGTAGTCGGCCTTGGCCAGGAAGGTCATCTTCCGCGGGACGACGAGCGGCAGGAAGATCGAGTCGGAGAACGAGAGGTGGTTGCTGGCGAAGATCGCCGGGCCCTCCGCCGGGATGTGCTCCTCCCCCTCGACCCACGGTCGGAAGAGCAGCTTGAGGACGGGCCCGAGGATGACCGTCTTGAGCAGCCAGTAGAACAACGGGCTCCCTTTCCGAGGACGACCTTGGCAGCGTAGTCGAGGCACCGGTATGCCGTTGGGAGACAATGGGGCCATCACCGGTTGACGAGGAGTGCCATGACCAGCGAGGACCCGCAGGACCCGGCGCGCGCCGGCGACCTGCCGGATGCCGTCGTGGACGCGCGCTTCGCCGAACTCGTCGCCGACTGGGACCCGGCGCTCCCGACGGACCGGCCGACTCCGCCCGAGGTCCCCGAGGAGTCGCCGAGCCCGGCGGCCGGCACCCCGATCGTCCTCGACATCCCGGTCTGGCGCGGCCCGACGACACCCACGCCGTTCGAGACGATCGAGGACGAGCTCGACGAGGAGGGCTACACGCCCGGGCCGGTCGACCTGCCCCCCGGCGAGGACCTGCACTACTGGGGCGCGGTCGCGGGGCTCGTCCTCGGGCCGGTGCTCGTGCTCTACGTCGCCTTCGCCCGCCCGTTCTATGCCACCTGGTGGCTGCTCGCGGGCCTCGGCCTCTTCGTGGGCGGCTTCCTCCTGCTCGTGCTGCGCGGCCCGGCTCGCCGCGAGGAGGACGATCCCGACGCCGGCGCCCGCGTCTGAGCGGCGGCCCGGTGCGCCGGGACGGACCCCGTCAGGCCGGGACGAGGTCGACCCAGACCGGGCGGTGGTCGGAGGCGGCCCGCACGTCGGACTCGTCGAGCCGGGCCGGCCGGCCCTCGACGACCCTGACGTCGTCGGTGACGAAGACGACATCGAGGGCCAGCCGGGGCGCGTGCGCGGGATAGGTCGGTCGGTCGCCGGTGACGACACGCAGGGGTGCCGCGAGGGCGCGGTAGGCCGCGCCGTCGGCCAGCTCGTTGAGGTCACCGGCGACCACGAGGGGTCCCGGCAGCCCGGCGAGGCGCTCGAGGACGGCGGCCACGTGGCGTTGGCGTTCGGTGGCCCGCAGCGACAGGTGCAGGCTCACGGCCGTGAGCGCCGGCCATCCCGGCGCGGCGAGCTGCGCCACGGCATACCCCCGCGTCCGGTCGAGCAGGGCTGTGCTCAGGCGCTCGTGAGCGGCCACGGTCACCGTCACGGCGGGCGAGACCAGGATGGTGGTGCCGCCGCTGCCCCGGTGGTGACCGACGGTGCGCATGCCGCACTCCCTGGCGAACCGAGCCACCCGCCACGCGCCGCCGAGTCGGCGCGGCACCTCCTGCAGGCAGAGCACGTCGGGGGCCAGGGACCGCACGACCCGGGCTGCGGCGCTGCGGTCGTCGAGGAAGTCGCGCGTGTTGTAGGACGCGACGCGCAGGACGGTCACGACGCGAGGGCCGCCCGCGCGAGGTCGGCGGCGCCGATGACGCCGGCGTCGTTGCCGAGCGCCGCGGCCACGATGTTGGCCTCGGGTCGGTAGCCGCGGCCGGTGAGCTGTCGGCGGAAGGCCTCCCGGGCCGGGTCGAGCAGCAGGTCGCCGGCCGCACTCACGCCGCCACCGATGACGAAGGTGCCGGGGTCGAGCGCGGCGGCGAGGTTGGCGATTCCGATCCCGAGCCAGCGCCCGACCTCACTGATCAGCTCGATGGCGAGCCGGTCTCCGCGCTGGGCGGCCTCGGTGACCGCCGGGCCGGTCAGCGTCTCGGCGCTGCCACAGACCTGCGCGAACAGGTCGGTGATGACCGGCGACCCCGCCGACATCAGGGCGCGGGCCTCGCGCACGATGGCATTGCCCGAGGCGTACTGCTCCCAGCAGCCCCGGTTGCCGCACTGGCAGCGGATTCCGTCCGGCACGACCTGCATGTGCCCGAACTCCCCGGCGATGCCGTGCCGCCCGCGGACCACCTGGCCGCCGAGGACGATGCCGCCCCCGATGCCGGTCCCGAGGTTGACCATCACGAGGTGGCTCTCCCCCCGCCCGGCGCCGAAGCGGTACTCCGCCCAGATCGAGGCATTGGCGTCGTTGTCGACGACGAGCGGCAGGCCGAGCCGGTCCCCCAGCTGGTCCCGCAGCGGCTCGTTGCGCCACGAGAGGTGGGGAGCGAAGACGACGGTGGCACGGTCCTCGGCGACGAAGCCCGCCGCTCCGATCCCGACGGCGGCGACCTCGGGGTGCAGGCCACGCAGCTCCTCGACGACCGAGGCGATGGTGTCCTCGACCACCCGCGGGCTCCTGGAGCGGTGCGGGGTGTCACGCCGGGCCCGGGCGAGGACCGTGCCCGATCCGTCGACGACTCCGCCGGCGACCTTGGTCCCGCCGATGTCGATGCCGAGGGTGAGCGGCTCGGTCACAGTGCACCTCCGGAGGCGATGGTCTGGGTCGTCGCTTCGAGCGTGGCATCGGTGTGGCCGTCGGGGCCCCCGTGTGGGTGGTAGCTCGCGGGCCGGCGCACGACGGGGACCTCCTCGACCACGGTGCGCGGGCGCCGGGGCCGGGCTCCACCGGAGGGTCGTTCGTGGGCGTGACCGGCGCGGTCGGCGTCCTCGGGGCCAGGGTCGGCGTGCGCATCAGCGCCGCGCCGCACGGCCAGGTCGGCCAGGGTGCTGGCCGCGAGGGTCGCGACATCGGCCAGGGACCGGAGCGTGTCCGGGCTCAGCTCGCGCACCAGGGTGATGCCGCGACACACCGGACACCAGGTGCACGACTGGGCACTGCCCATCGGCACGTGCTGGTGGTCCGAGGCGACCCCCGAGGGCTCAGTGCCGGGCGCGCCACCGGCTGCGCTGCCGTCGGCGCCGCCCAGGGCCTGCAGCAGGCGCGCGGTCTCCTCGGCCACCGACCCGAGAGCGGCGTCCCAGTCCCGGGCAGCGCTGCCGTGCTCGTCATCGGCCACGCGGCCACACCTCCTCGTTCCGCACGAAGCGTACGGTCAACTGGCCCTCACCGACCGATGCGGTCCCCACAGCGCACCGTCGGAGGGTGGAGGGCAGGGTCAGGATGCGCCGCTCGGGACCGGCGTGCACGACGAGGTCGTCGCCGCGGCGCTGGACCCGCACCTCCTCGGCGTCGGCGAGGCCGATTGGCGCGTGGAGCACGAAGTCCTCCCCCTCGGCCACCACCTCGACGCGAGGGGGGCGCACGTCCTCGGTGAGTGCCCGGGGCGTCCCGCCCAGCACGGTGCGGCGCCCCGCGAGCGCCGCGAGGGCGGGGACACCGATCGGCTCGCCCGCGAGGTGGGGGCTCGCGGTCACCGGTATGCCGTCGAAGGACTCCTCGATGAGCCGGAGGCCCTCGGCCTGCGAGCGGTTCCACGCGGCCCGCCAGCTGTCCTCCCCCGGGGGCAGGACCCGGTTGACGATGACCTCGTCGACGGCATACCCGTGGAGGGCGAAGGCCGACCGGAGCCGTCGCGCCTCGGCGATGACGACGCGTTCCGGGGTGAGCACGATCCGCACGCTGGCGCGCGGTCCGGTGAGCAGGTCCCGGCACCGCCCCATGAGGCGTCGCCAGGTGGACACGACGGCGAACACCTCGGGCCCGGGCAAGGGCAGCCCGGTCGCGGCGGCTGCCGCCGGGCGCAAGGTGGTGAGCAGGCGTCGTTGCGAGGGCAGCAGCCGGTCGAGGTGCCAGCCGATGATCTCGGGCAGGGCGAGCAGGCGAAGGGTCTCGGCCGTGGGGGCGCAGTCGACGACGATGAGGTCCCACTGGCCGCTGTCGGCGGCGAGCGCCAGGGCCAGCAAGGCCGGGATCTCATCGGCCCCGGGAAGGGTGAGGACCTCGTCGGCGACGAAGGGGTCGACGTCCAGGCCCTCGAGGAGCCCGAGGAGGTGGTCGCGCACGAGGGCCCAGTTGGCCTCGACGTCGGTGTGGCGGTCGACGGCGAGGGCGGCGAGGACACCCGGCGATTCGGTGGTCGGCTCCCGACCGGCGTCATCCGCCTCCTCCGCACGGCCGAGCAGGTCGACCCGGTGGCTGGCACGCCAGCTCGTCGCCGACCGGAGGTCGACGTCGAGGACGTCCCCGAGGGAGTGTGCCGGATCGGTGGAGACGATGAGCACGCGGGCGCCCGCCGCGGCCTCCGCGACCGCGATCGAGGCCGCCGTCGTCGTCTTGCCCACTCCCCCCTTGCCGGTGACGAGCAGGAGGCGAGGAGCGCGCGCGCTCACGCGGAGAGGGACTCGGCGCGCTTCTTGAGCTCCTTGAGCGCCGTGTCGATGATGACCTTTTCCGCCTTGCGCTTGAGCATCCCGATCATCGGGATCCGGACGCCGACCTCGAGGTCGTAGACCACCTTGGTGCCCTTGTCGAGGGCGCTCAGGGCGTAGGTGCCGTTGAGGGCGGTGAGGACACCGGCCCGGACCAGGCTCCACGAGACCTCGCCGGTGCCATCGGCCTCGATGCCGTCCCAGTCGTACTTGAGGACGTAGGTGTCCTTGATCGCGCCCGCATCGAGGACGTACTCGACCTGGTCGGCCCACCCGTCCCCGTCCTCGGTGAGGACGGTGGCCTCCTTCACCTGCCCGGCCCACTCGGGGTAGGCCTCGAAGTCGGCGATGATGTCGAGCACCACACCGGGGTCGGCGGCGATCTCGATCGAGGAGCGGGTGCTGTCGGCCATGAGGCCCAAGGCTATCCCGGCGCGGAGCCTGCCGCGGCCAAGGCGAGGAGCCGCCGCTGCCAGGCCGACGTGAGTTCCGGCACGCTCGTGCCGAGGACCTCCTCGACCGCGCGGGCCCCGGCGGCCTCGACGTCCGGCGCGGCAGCGGTCGTCGTGGCGCGCTCGATGAGCTGCCGCACGGCGTCGGCGCCGTAGGTCTCCTCGAGGAGGGAGACGAGGACCCAGCTGCGTTGGTAGCTCAGGTCGAGGCGCGCGGTGCGGCCATCGAAGTCGACGGCCGTCGGCAGGTGCGCCGGCGCGCCGTTGGCGCGGACGTCGGCCAGGGCCGCGGCCGCGATGCGCTCGGGGGGCAGTCCGGTCGGTGCGTAGGCCACGGTGTCGGCGAAACCTTCGACCAGCCACGCCGGCGCCGACCCGGTCAGGGCGGAGCGGAGCAGCACGTGGACGGCCTCGTGGACGAGGACGAAGCGGCGCCCCTCGTCGCTGAGGCGGTCGAGGCCCTGCGGGTTGAGCACGACGCGGTCCGCCGTGGCGCGCCCGTCGGGGCCGACCGGCCCCTCGGTCACGGCGGCCACTTGGTCCAAGCGGTCCACGGAGCGGTCCAGGAGGGCAGCAGCCTCGGCGGTCGACGACGCCACGATGACGACGAGAGGGGCCGGGAACGGGCTCGTGGGCCACGCCCGGGCGGCGGCCTCGACCGCAGCGTCGGCCTGGTGGGCGTACCAGGTCGCGGTGTCGGCATCGATCGCGCCGACGACGACCGCGTGCTGGCCACGTGTGGCTCGGGCTCCCGCGGACCACCAGGGTGCGCTCAGGGTCGGAGTCGCCCGGTGCCCGGCGATCCGCCATCCGGAGGCGCGGCGGACGAGGGTGAAGTGCTCCTCGGTCCGGGTGTCGGCGCGCTCACCGGTCAGCCGGCTCACGCACGTCACCGTGACGCCGAGGTCTGCACCACCCCCGGTCGGTCGGACGTCGGCATAGTCGAAGCGGGCCCAGGGCAGCGCCGAGAGCAGGGCGAACTCCGCCACCAGGGCGGAGGTGGTCGCCTGCAGGTCCTCGAGCGTCGCGCGCCACGCCTGCTCGTCGCGGTCACGGACGGCGTGGGCCCGCGCATCGAGCAGGCTGCGGACCGCAGCCAAGGAGGCCGGCGACAGGGTGGTGTGCGACAGGGAGGCGTCCGCGGGGCGAGCGGCGCAGCCGGCGAGCAGGCCCGCGCACGCCGTGGCGACCACCGCCACGAGCGCGACCAGGACCGGGCCTCGCCTCGACCGGGTCATCCGACGGCGAGCTGCCCGGGACCTCGCCGGCGGGCCCGTGCCGTGGCCACCTCGGACGGCGTGACGAGGCCGGCGTGGGCCAGCACCTCGAGGGCACGGACCTCGTCCCGGTCGAGGGGAAGGTCCTCGGGCCCGGCCCGGTGGGGCGGCTCGAGCGCGAGCAGCGCGGTGACCATGCAGTCGGCGCAGGCGTGCTCCCGCACCGGGCAGGTCGCGCAGGCGATGGTCAGGCTCGGACCGAGCAGCGGGTGACGGGAAGCCATGATGCTCACCCCTTTCGTTCGTGATGGAACCACGCTAGGAGGCAGGTCTGACAACCCGTCCCGGGGTGCGGGCCGAGCAGCGGACGGACGCTCGACGAGCGGCCGATGAGCAGCCGACGAACGGCCACTGGGCGGCCGACGAGCGGCGTGGCGGCCGGGGAGTGTCAGACCTGCCCTCTAGCGTCCCGGGCATGAAGATGGTCCAGGGCACGCTCGACGACCTGGGCACCCCCCTGCACGAGGTGACCTTCGTCGTGGTGGACCTCGAGACCACCGGCGGCAGCCCCACCGAGTGCGGCATCACCGAGATCGGTGCGGTCAAGGTGCGTGGCGGCGAGGTGCTCGGCGAGTTCCAGACCCTCGTCAACCCGGGCGAGTCCATCCCTGCCTTCATCTCGGTCCTGACCGGCATCACCGACACGATGGTGGCAGGCGCGCCCCGCATCGAGGTCGCGATCCCGGCCTTCCTCGACTTCGCGGCCGGCACGGTCCTCGTCGCCCACAATGCCGGCTTCGACATCTCCTTCCTCAAGGAGGCGAGCGCCCGGGTCGGTCGGCCCTGGCCCGGTTTCCCCGTGCTCGACACCGTCCACCTGGCCCGGCAGCTGGTCACGCGTGACGAGTCCCCCAACCACCGGCTCTCCTCCCTGGCCCGCGTGTTCCGCGCCACGACCACCCCGGACCACCGCGCCCTCCACGACGCGCGCGCCACCGTCGACGTCCTCCACGGCCTCATCGCGCGCGTCGGTGCGCAGGGCGTCCACAGCCTGGAGGAGCTCAAGGCCTACTCCTCCCGGGTGCCGGCCACGACCCGGCGCAAGCGCCACCTGGCCGACGGGTTGCCGGACGCCCCCGGTGTCTACGTCTTCAAGGACGGCCGCGGGCGCGCCCTCTACGTCGGGACCTCGGTGTCGATCCGCACCCGGGTCCGGTCCTACTTCACCGCCTCCGAGGGGCGGCGCCGGATGGCGGAGATGGTCAGGATCGCCGAGTCGGTGACCCCGATCGTGTGTGCCACCGCCCTGGAGGCCGAGGTGCGCGAGCTTCGCCTCATCGCCGAGCTCAAGCCGCCCTACAACCGCCGCTCCCGCCACCCGGAGAAGGCGGTCTGGGTCAAGCTCACCGTCGAGGCCTTCCCGCGCCTGTCGATCGTGCGCCAGGTGGCTCCCGACGGGGCGCACTACGTCGGCCCCTTCTCCTCGCGAGGACGCGCCGAGGAGGCCATCGCGGCCGTCCACGAGGTCATCCCGCTCCGGCAGTGCACCGAGCGGCTCTCCCCTCGGCGAGCCCGACCCGCGTGCGCGCTGGCCGAGCTCGGCCGGTGTGGCGCACCCTGCGCCGGTCACCAGACGCCGGAGGAGTATGCCGTCCTCACGGCCTCCGCCGTCGCCCTGATCTCCGGCGACGGGCGGGCCGGCATGGCCGCACTCCGCGAGCGGATGTCGGTCCTCAGCGACCGGGAGCGCTTCGAGGATGCCCGGGCCGTGCGCGACCGGATGCTCACGCTGGTGCGCGGCGCCTCGCGAGCCCAGCGCCTGGCTCCCCTCTCCCGCATCCCCGAGCTGGTGGCCGCCCGCCGGCACCTCACGGCCGGTGGCTGGGAGCTGATCTGCGTGCGCCACGGGCGCCTGGCCGGGAGCACGCGTTCCCCCCGCGGCGCCGACCCGATGCCGCACGTGGACGCCCTGCGCGCCAGCGCGGAGGTGGTCCCCGCTCCGCTCCCCCCGGCCCCGGCCGCGCACCCCGAGGAGACCGAGCTGGTCCTGCGCTGGCTCGAGACCCCGGGCGTGCGGATCGTCGACGTCGACGGGGAGTGGACCTGCCCGGTCGGCGGAGCCAGCGCCGCGCGCGAGGAGCTCGAACCCCTGGAGGTCTCCCGTGCGCGCACGCCGGGGTTCGCGGCCACGGGCTGAGCCGGCCAACTAGGCTGGCCGTCGTGATCACCGCCATCGTCCTCATCACCGCCGACGTCGACCGGATCCCCGAGGTCGCGCAGGAGATCGCCGACCTCGACGGCGTGACCGAGGTCTACTCGGTCGCCGGTGACGCCGACCTCATCGCGATGGTGCGGGTGCGTGCCCACGAGGAGCTGGCCGACGTCATCGCCGACCGCCTCAACAAGGTCGCGGGCGTGACCGGCACGGCGACCCACATCGCCTTCCGCACCTACAGCCGCCACGACCTCGAGACCGCGTTCAGCCTCGGCCTGGGCTAGTCAGGGCGCAGCGGCGCGCCTCAGGCCGGGGTCCGCGCCGCCGAGATGGCGATCCACCGGTCCAGCGCCGCCGCCGCGAGCCCTGAGTCGATGACCTCGGCGGCACGCCGGATCCCCTCGCGCACGGCCGCGGCGAGCGAGTCGTCGTCGACGACCTCGGATCGGGCAGCCAGGGCCAGGGCGGCGCCGGCGTTCATGAGGACCGCGTCCCGCACCGGGCCGCGTGCTCCACCGAGCACGTCCCGGGCCACGTCGGCGTTGTGGGCGGCGTCACCGCCCCGGAGGGCGGCCAGGGGGGCACGCTCGAGGCCCACGGCCTCGGGGGTGATCACGTGGGCACGCACGGCACCGTCGCGGACCCACCAGACGTCCGAGGCGTCCGAGAGGGTCAGCTCGTCGAGGCCGTCCCGGCCGCGGAAGACCACCGCGTCGCGCTCCCGGGCCGCGAAGACGCCGGCGATGAGCGGGGCGAGCCGGGGATCGGCGACGCCGACCGCGGCATACACGGGTTGGCCGGGGTTGGTCAGCGGGCCCAGCATGTTGAAGGCGGTGCCCACGCCGAGCTCACGGCGGGCCACGGCGGCGTGCCGCATCGCGGGGTGGAAGGCCTGGGCGAAGCAGAAGGTGATGCCGGCCTCCGCGGCCACCTCGGCGACGGCCGAGGGTGTCAGGGACAGCGACACGCCCAACGCCTCGAGGACGTCGGCTGAGCCGGAGGCCGAGGAGGCGGCCCGGTTGCCGTGCTTGACCAGGGTCAGGCCGGCGCCGGCGAGGACGATCCCCGACATGGTCGAGATGTTGACCGAGTTGTGCCGGTCGCCGCCGGTGCCGACGATGTCGATCGTCTCGCCGGCGACCTCGATCCGCAGGGCGTGGTCCAGCATGACGTCGGCGAGCCCGTGGAGCTCCTCCACCGTCTCGCCCTTGGCCCTGAGGGCGACGAGGAAGCCCGCCACCTGGACCGGGGTGGCCTCCCCACCCATGATCTCGGCCATGGCCCAGGCGGCCTCGTCCTGGGTGAGGTCGCGTCCGGCGAGCAGACGGGTGAGCAGCTCCGGCCACGTCGTGGACGGAGAGGCTGCGGGGGTCGTCACCGGTCGCGTGAGGCGCGAGCCAGTCGCGCGATGGCGTCGGCCACGGCGATCGGGTCCAGCGGGTGCGGCACGGCCTCGTCGGCGAGGGACCAGCCGGCGAGCCAGCCGTCCTGGGGGCGCCCGGTGAGGACGAGCACCGGCGGGCAGTCGAAGACCTCGTTCTTGAGCTGGCGGCAGAGCCCGAGCCCACCGACCGGCGTGGCCTCGCCGTCGAGCACGACGAGGTCGTACCCGCCGCCATCCAGCGCCTCGAGGACGGCCGGGGCGGTGGCGCACTCGTGCCACTGGGTCACCTCCACGTCCCGGGCCGGACGCCGACCGGCCGCAGCGCGCACGCTGTCGCGGGTCGTGACGTCGTCGCTGTAGAGCAGCACCGACACCTGGGCCAGGTCCGAGGCACCGGTCCGGGGGTGAACGGGGGCCTCGAGAGCGGCCGAGGGCGTGGTCGAGGAGGTCATGGCGGAATCCTACTCACCCCCGATTTCGGCATTCGTCGACCCCAACCGGGGGGTCGGGGCAGCGGAGCCGTCCGATTACCGACATAATGGCGCCCGTGGCGAATGCAGCAGTGATCCAGAGTCGTGGCTCGGGCGCGGTCCCGAGCATCCCGGGGCACGGTCCGGCGACCCGGCCCAACATGGTCGCAGTGGGGACCATGGTGTGGCTGTCGAGCGAGTTGATGTTCTTCGCAGCCCTGTTCGCGTTCTACTTCACCATCCGTGGCCACGAGCCCGGGCTGTGGGCCGAACGCACCGCGATGCTCAACATCCCGTTCGCCGCGGCCAACACCACGATCCTCGTCATCTCCTCGCTGTGGTGCCAGATCGGTGTCCACCGGGCCGAGCACGGTCAGGCGGCACGCACCGGGTCCCTGCTGCAGGTCGGCAAGTGGGGCATGCGTGAGTGGTACGTCCTCACCTACATCTTCGGCTCGATCTTCGTCGCCGGCCAGGTCTACGAGTACGCCCACCTCATCCAGGAGGGCGTCACCCTCTCCAGCGACGCCTACGGCTCGGTCTTCTACCTCACGACCGGCTTCCACGGCTTGCACGTCACCGGCGGCCTCATCGCCTTCCTCCTCATCATCGGGCGCACCTTCACCACCCGCCGCTACTCCCGCATGCAGGAGGCCGGCGCCGTGGTGACGTCCTACTACTGGCACTTCGTCGACGTCGTGTGGATCGCGCTCTTCGCGATGATCTACATCCTGCGCTGACCGCTGACTTCCCCGCCCGACCGGACCGAGACGAAAGAACACGCATCGTGAACGCACTGGCCGCCCGCCGTCGACACCCTGCAGCGATCGGGATCCTCCTGCTCATCGGCCTCTTCCTCATGGGAGCGGCCTACGCGGCGATCGCGCCCAGGCCGGCGGAGGCCGCCGTGAGCAGCGCCACCCAGGTCGACGAGGGCAAGCAGCTCTTCCTCGCCAACTGCGCCTCCTGCCACGGCCTGAATGCCGAGGGGCGGGCCACCGGCGCCGGCGCCTCGGTCGCCGGCCCTGCGCTCGCCGGCGTGGGCGCCGCGGCCGTGGAGTTCCAGATGGGCACCGGCCGTATGCCGATGCGCGCGCCGGCCGCCCAGGCCCCGCGTGACGACCGGATCAAGTTCACCGAGGAGCAGATCACCGCGATCGGCGCCTACGTCGCCTCGCTGGCCCCCGGTCCGTCGGTGCCCTCCGAGGAGGCCGTCGACCCGGCGCGCGGTGACGCGGTCAAGGGCGGCGAGCTCTTCCGCGTCAACTGCGCCATGTGCCACAACTTCGCCGGCGCCGGCGGTGCCCTCACGCGCGGCAAGTACGCCCCCGCCCTCACGGGTGTGGCTCCCAAGGACATCTACATGGCGATGGAGACCGGCCCGCAGTCGATGCCCGTCTTCAACGACACCAACCTCACGCCCGAGGCCAAGCGCGACATCATCGCCTTCCTCACCGCTGTCAACGAGGAGCCCAAGGCCGGTGGCTTCACGCTCGGCTCCTTGGGCCCGGTGAGCGAGGGCATGTTCGCCTGGATCTTCGGCCTGGGCATCATGGTCGGCTGCGCCATCTGGCTCGGCAACAAGGCGGCCTGATGATGACGGCCACCCTCGCCCTTCCCCTCACCACCATCCGCACGTCGACAGGATCGAAGACCCGATGAACGAGCAGGACACCACCCGAGCCGGGGACGTGCTCCCGGCCGAGGAGTTCGGCGCCGAGGCCGTGCGCCTCGATCAGGGCCACGTGGTCGGCCACGGCGGCATCCCCGAGGTGTTCCAGAACCCTGGGCTCCCGCCGCACGCGCCGCGCACCACGGACCTGTCCGAGGCCGCTGCCAAGCGCGCCGAGAAGCAGGTCGCCGCGCTGTTCGCCCTCTCCATCGTGGGGACGATCGTCTTCGTGCTCGCCTACTTCCTCGTCGACATCCGGGCCACGACCTACGTGCCCGGCATCGGCGTGATGGCGCTGCAGCACCTCCTGCTGGGCATCGGCATGGCGGCCGCACTCCTCGGCATCGGCTTCGGCGCGGTCCACTGGGCCAAGACGCTGATGCCCGACGAGGAGGTCGTCGAGATGCGCCACCCGATGCGCAGCTCGGACGCCGACCGCGCCGCGGTCGTGCAGACCCTCACCGACGGCGGTGAGGCGGCGCAGATCAACCGTCGCCCGCTCATCAAGTACACCCTCGGCGGCGCACTCGGCCTGTTCGCCGTGCCCGTCGTGCTCCCGGTCCTCGGCGGCCTGGGCCCGATGCCGCAGAAGTCGCTCTCCCTGACCTTCTGGAACGGCGGCCCCTCCGGCCCCGGCGAGGAGCCGACCTTCACGCCGATGCGCCTCATGCGCGACCCGGAGAACACCCCGATCAAGGCCTCCGATGTGACCATCGGGTCGGTCTTCCACGTCCTCCCCGAGGGCCTGCTCGACCTCGAGCACGGCGTCCTGGAGGAGAAGGCCAAGGCCGCGGTGCTGCTCATGCGCCTGGACCCCAAGGACATCAAGGTCCAGAAGGAGATCGACTGGGGCCACCAGGGCATCGTCGCGTACTCCAAGATCTGCACCCACGTCGGATGCCCGGTCGGTCTCTACGAGCAAGGCACCCACCACCTGCTGTGCCCGTGCCACCAGTCGACCTTCGACGTCACGCAGGATTGCAAGGTCATCTTCGGCCCGGCCAAGCGCGCGCTGCCGCAGCTGAAGATCACCGTCGACGACGAGGGCTACCTCGTCTCCGCCCAGCCGTTCCGCGAGGCGGTCGGCCCGAGCTTCTGGGAGCGTGGATGATGACCACCGCGAACGCACGCCCGGCTGACGCCCTCCGGGCCGACGACCGGCCGGTGAGCACGAGGACCCCGAGCGCGGGAGCCCGCAAGATCGGTGGCGTCGCCGGCTGGGTCGATGACCGCACCGGTGCCGCCAAGGGCGTCGGGTACCTCATGAAGAAGGTCTTCCCCGACCACTGGAGCTTCATGCTCGGCGAGATCGCGATGTACTCGATGATCATCGCCCTCATCTCCGGGGCCTTCCTCACCCTGTGGTTCGTCCCGAGCATGGGCCACACGGTCTACGACGGCTCCTACGCCCCGCTGCGGGGCGTGGAGATGTCCGAGGCCTACGCCTCCACCCTGCACATCTCCTTCGACGTGCGCGGCGGCCTGATCATCCGGCAGATCCATCACTGGGCTGCCCTGATGTTCGTCGTGGCCGTCGTGGTCCACATGTTCCGGGTGTTCTTCACCGGCGCCTTCCGCAAGCCGCGTGAGCTCAACTGGGTCATCGGCTCGGTGCTCGCGCTCCTCGCCATCGTCGAGGGCTTCTCGGGCTACTCCCTGCCCGACGACCTGCTCTCCGGCACCGGTATCCGCGCCATGCAGGGCTTCGTCCAGACGGCGCCGGTCATCGGCTCCTACCTCGTCTACGGCATCTTCGGTGGGCCCTTCCCCGGCGAGGCGATCATCCCGCGGCTCTACAGCGCGCACATCCTGCTGCTGCCCGCGGTGATCATCGGCCTGTTCACGGCGCACATCCTCCTTGTCGCCATCCAGAAGCACACCCAGTACCCCGGCCCGGGTCGCACCAACGACAATGTCGTGGGCTTCCCGGTCATGCCGGTGTATGCCGCCAAGGCCGGCGGGTTCTTCTTCATCGTCTTCGGCGTCATCGCCCTCATCGCCGCGGTCATCTCGATCAACCCGGTCTGGGGCTACGGCCCCTACGACCCCTCCCCCGTGACCGCCGGCTCCCAGCCCGACTGGTACATGGGCTTCGCCGACGGGGCCCTGCGCCTGCTGCCCGGCTGGTTGGAGTTCACCGCCCTGGGCTACACGCTCTCGCTCAACATCATGCCCGGAGCGCTCATCCTGCTGCCCTTGGTCTACGTCGTCGTCGGGGTCTACCCCTTCGTCGAGCGGTGGATCACCGGTGACGACCGTGAGCACCACCTCCTCCAGCGCCCCCGCAACGCGCCCGTGCGCACCGCGATCGGCATGGCGGGCATCACGATGTACTCGGTCCTCATGTTCGCGGCCGCCAACGACATCATGGCGATCAAGCTGCACATGTCGATCAACGACATCACCTACTTCCTGCGGACCGCCTTCTTCGTGGCCCCGTTCATCGTCTTCTGGGTCACCAAGCGGATCTGCCTCTCGCTGCAGCGGGCGGACCGCAACAAGGTGCTCCACCAGCGCGAGTCGGGCACGATCATCCGCACGCCGGAAGGTGCCTTCTTCGAGCGTCACGAGGGCCTCAGCGAGTACGAACGCTGGAAGCTCGTCGACTTCGAGCCGGTCGCCCCGATCCAGCTCGAGCAGCGGGTCGACGCCAATGGCGTCGAGAAGCCGCTCACCGGCAAGGACCGGATGCGAGCTCGGTTGTCGCGCTTCTACTTCAAGGACGCGGTCCAGCCGGTCACGCCGGCCGAGCTCGCCGCCGCGCACCATGACGGTCACGGCCACGAGGCGATCGAGGCCGGCGAGCACGCCGGGTCCGTTCACCGCTGACCTGATCCGTATGCCGTGTGGCCCGGTTCCCCTCGGGGACCGGGCCACACGGCATACGGGCTGGGGACCTCAGCCGAGCAGGGAGAGCAACCGCTCCTCCCCCACGTGCGGGTCGACCCGGACGTCGACGACCTTGGTCCGTGCCGTGGCACCGCTCACGACCGCCACGTCACGCCTCGACACGCCGAACGCCTCGGCGACCGCAGCCAGCGCCGCTTCTGTGGCCGCGCCGTCGACGGCTCGCGCCGCCACGGCCACGCGCAACGCTCTCTGCTCGCCCGCACCGAATGACCCGCCCACACGCGTGCGCGAGGCTCCCGGTCGCACCCTGATGCTGACCCGCACACCTCCATTCTTTCACCGATCAGACCAGTCAGAGTGACCTAACAAACAGGCGGAAACGGAACAATCTGGCCATAGGAATGGCGCATCCCACTACGATGTGTAGTAGTAAGTTCATCGGCCCACAAGGCCCCGACAGCAGGGAGCGCAAAGGCACCATGGTCACCACCATCGACCAGCACCGCACCGAGGAAGACCTCCTCGGGGCACGAGAAGTCCCGGCAGACGCCTACTACGGCGTGCACACACTGCGAGCCATCGAGAACTTCGAGATCTCCCACACGACCATCAACGACGTCCCCCAGATGATCCGCGGGATGGTCATGGTGAAGAAGGCCTCCGCACTGGCCAACAAGGAGCTTCGCACCATCCAGGGGGACATCGCGGACGCCATCGTGGCCGCCTGCGACGCGATCCTGGACCAGGGCCGCTGCATGGACCAGTGGCCCATTGACGTCTTCCAGGGCGGCGCCGGCACCTCGACCAACATGTGCACCAATGAGGTCGTCGCCAACCTCGCCCTCGAGCTCGTCGGGTTGCCCAAGGGTGACTACGCCGTCATCAACCCCAACGACCACGTCAACAAGAGCCAGTCCACCAACGACGCCTACCCGACCGGCTTCCGGCTGGCCGTGCACATGCTCATCGACGACCTCGTCACCGAGGTGCAGGCCCTCACCGAGGCCTTCGCGGCCAAGGGCGTGGAGTTCGCCGAGGTGCTCAAGATGGGGCGTACGCAGCTCCAGGACGCCGTCCCGATGAGCCTGGGCCAGGAGTTCAGCGGCTACGCCACCAACATCGGCGAGGAAGTCATCCGGCTGGTCAACGCCGCCGCTCTGCTCCGCGAGGTCAACCTCGGCGCGACCGCCATCGGCACGGGGCTCAACACCCCGACCGGCTACCCCGATGTTGCGGTGCGCCACCTCTCCGAGGTCTCCGGCTACCCGATGGTCACGGCCGCCGATCTCATCGAGGCGACCTACGACAATGGCGCCTACATCGCGGTCCACTCGGCCGTGAAGCGCCTGGCGGTCAAGCTCTCCAAGACCTGCTCGGACCTGCGGTTGCTGTCCTCGGGTCCGCGCGCCGGGCTCAACGAGATCAACCTGCCCGAGATGCAGGCCGGGAGTTCGATCATGCCGGCCAAGGTCAACCCGGTCATCCCCGAGGTCGTCAACCAGGTCTGCTACAAGGTCATGGGCAACGACGTGACGATCACGCACGCCGCCGAGGCCGGCCAGCTGCAGCTCAACGTCATGGAGCCGGCACTGGCGCAGAGCCTGTTCGAATCCCTCCAGCTCATCACCAACGCGTGCCGGACCCTGCGCGAGAAGTGCATCGCTGGCATCACCGCCAATGTCGAGGTCTGCCGGGACAACGTCCTGAACTCGATCGGCATCGTGACCTACCTCAACGAGATCATCGGCCACCACAACGGCGACCTGGTCGGCAAGGAGTGTGCCCGCAGCGGCCGCACGGTCCGAGAGGTGGTGGTCGAGATGGGCCTGATGACCGGAGAAGAGGTCGACGCGGTCCTGACCACCGAGAACTTCCTGCGGCCTCGCTACACCGGCCGCATCTACACCGCTGACGAGCACGGCCTCCCCGAAGGGACTGAACTGCGATGATGTTCTGGGTCCACCTCCTCGTCGTCCTCGTCTTCATCTTCATCGGTGCGCGCAAGGGTGGCATCGCGATCGGCTTCGCCGGTGGTGCCGGTGTGCTGGCCCTGGGCCTGCTCGGCGCGCCCGTGGCGGTCTCGACCCACAAGCCCGAGGGTGACATCAGCTATCTCCCGCTCGATGTCATCGCCATCATCATGGCCGTCATCGTCGCCATCGCGGCCATGCAGGTCGCCGGCGGCATGGACGCCCTCGTCGACCTCGCCGAGAAGATCCTCCGCAAGAACCCCAAGCACCTGAGCTTCCTCGCCCCGGTCGTGACCTACGTCCTCACCCTCATGGCAGGCACCGGTCACACCGCCTTCTCGATGATGCCGGTCATCACGGAAGTGGCCAAGGAGAACGACATTCGCCCCTCGCGGCCCCTGTCGATCGCCGTCGTGTCCTCCCAGATCGCCATCACCGCCTCCCCCATCTCGGCGGCCGTCGTCTTCCTCTCCAGCACCCTGGAGAAGAAGGGCATCGACTACCTCCAGATCCTCGCGGTCAGCATCCCGACGACCTTCGTCGCCTGCATGCTCACGGCCGGCATCATGCTCGCCTGGGACAAGATGCGTCACCAGACCCAGCTGAGCACCCTGCCGGAGTACCAGCAGCGCAAGGCCGCCGGACTCGTCGCCCCCACGGGCCGCGAGGAAGGCCGGGTCATCACGTGGGCCGGCAAGCGCTCCGTGGCCATCTTCCTGCTCGGCCTGCTCGCGGTCATGGCCTACTCCACGGCGATCAGCGACAAGGTGGGCCTGATCGCCAACCCGCCGATCACCCGTGATGCCGCCATCATCGCGATCATGCTCACCATCGGCACGGCCATCGTCCTCACCTGTGGCGTCGAGCCGGGCAAGATCCTCTCCTCGTCGGTCTTCAAGTCCGGCATGAGCGCGGCCATCTGCGTCCTCGGTGTCGCCTGGCTGGGCACGACCTTCGTCAAGGCCCACGAGCCGGCCATCAAGGAGTACGCGGGCAACATCATCTCCAACCAGCCGTGGACCCTTGCCATCGTGCTCTTCGTCGCCGCGTCCCTGCTCTACTCGCAGGCCGCCACGACCAAGGCCCTGATCCCGACCGCCCTGGCGATCGGCGTCAGCCCGGCGGCTGCCCTGGCCTCCTTCGCCGCGGTCTCGGCCCTCTTCGTGCTCCCGACCTATCCGACCCTGCTGGCGGCGGTCGAGATCGACGACACGGGTTCGACGAAGATCGGCAAGTACATCTTCAACCACCCGTTCTTCATCCCGGGACTGGTGGCGATCGCGCTCAGTGTCGCCTTCGCCTTCCTGTTGACGGCACTGATGTTCTGACCCTCCCCCCAACGGCCGGTATGCCGCGGGCTCAAGGTCGAGTCCGCGGCATACCGGCCATTGTGGGCATGGCAGGGTGGGCGCATGGTCGAGATCAGCGCCGTGCACTTCGAGGAGATCGTCGGCGAGGCGCTCGACGAGGTGCCGCCGGAGCTGATGGACCTGCTCGACAATGTCGTCTTCCTCGTCGAGGACGAGCCGCCACCCGAGGAGCCGGAGCTGCTTGGGCTCTACGACGGGGTCCCGCTGACCGAGCGGGACGCCGGGTGGGGGCTGGGCAACCTCCCCGACCGCATCCGGCTCTTTCGTGGGCCCCTGACCCGGATGTGCGCCGACGAGGACGAGCTCCGCGAGGAGGTCACCGTCACCGTCATCCACGAGATCGCCCACCACTTCGGGATCTCCGACGAGGCCCTGCACGACCTCGGCTGGGCGTGAGTCGAAAGCAGCGGGCGCAGAGCTACACGAGCGCGCTCTGCCGCTTCCAGTCGTCGAAGGAGTACTGCCAGACCCCGATGCCCTCGGTCGGCAGGAAGGTGCGGCCGGAGCCGGTCACCTGGACGACGTCGCCGACCTTGGAGTTGTTGAACATCCACTCGGCGTTGGAGGGCGACATGTTCGTGCACCCGTGCGAGACGTTGGAGCTGCCCTGCGCGTCGACCGACCACGGCGCGGAGTGGAGGAACTCACCGGTCCACGTCACGCGGAGGTTCCACTTGGTGTCGACCTTGTAGTAGCCGGGCGAGCCCTCGGGGATCCCGATCGTCGTGGAGTCCATCGTGATCTTGCTCTGGCGCTCGATGATCACCTTGGTGCCACTGCGCGTCTCGGTCTGCGGTCCTGGACGGCCGTTGCTCACCGGGATGGTCCGCAGGGTCTCACCGTTGCGCGTGACGGTCATGACGTGGTTGGCGACGTCGATGTGGCTGACCATGGCGTCGCCGATGGTGAAGCCCCCGGACTGGTCCTTGCCGACCCACTTGTTCTCGCCGGTCTGGACGCCGGCGAGCGGGGCGTTGACGGTCACCTTGGTGCCGGGCGCCCAGAAGTCCTTGGGGCGCCACATGAGCTGCCGGTTGTCCAGCCAACCCCAGGCCCCCTCGAGGGCCGGCTCGGTCGTCACCGAGACCAGTTTCTCGACCTGGGCGCGCATCTCCTTGGTCGTGACAGCGGTGTCGAACTGGATGGAGACCGGCATGCCGATGCCCACGACGGCTCCGGAGTAGACCAGGCCGTAGGTGGCGATGACGCCCGGCGTGAGGGTGGTGAAACGCGACGAGAACTGGCTCGGGGCACCATCGCTGCCCGCTGCGGTGACCTCCACCGTGTACTGCGCAGCCGGCCGCATGAATCGGGAGGACGTCCAGGCGCCGGCCGCATCGAGGGCGCCGGGCAGCTCGTGACCGTCCTCGTCCTTGACCACGACGGCCGTCACGGTCCCACTCGTCGCGGTCACCGTGACCGGGGTCGTCGGCAGGACGTCCGCGGTGGCGTCGGCAGGGCTGATGACGACCACGGCCGGCGTGGGCGTGGGCGTGGAACTGGGCCTGGCAGCGTCCGTGGCCCCCTTCCCCGTGGTCGAGGAGGAGGAACCCTCGGTGGAGCAGGCCGCCAGCAACCCGGAGGCGGCGGCGATGCCGAGGGCGCGCCGGCTGAGGGCACCGGTGGTCTTGGGCACGATCACTCCACGTCGGTCGATTTGGGCTCCCGACAACGAGACTCCTCCCCCGCCGGGCGAGGAACCAGTCTACTAGGTGTGTGTGGAGCCGATGGTCGGCTCAGAGGTGGTGCGGGCCGCGCCAGTACTCGTAGGTCCAGCCGATGAGGGCCGGGACGCCCACGAAGGCCCCGATGATGAAGACCCACCAGCCGACGGCCAGACCCAAGAAGCACACCGAGGCGGCCAGGGCCAGCCACAGTGGCCACCAGCTGTAGGGGCTGAAGAAGCCGTAGTCACCGGAGATCTCGTCGATCTCGCCGACGGGGTTGTCCGACGGGTCCTGGGCGTGCTTGACGCGCGTGCGCCACAGGAAGAACGCCAGCATGAAGCCCAGCAGGCCGCCCATGATCAGGCCGATGACGCCGACCCATTCGATGCCCAGGGTGGTCGAGCTGGTCCAGATGCCGTACCAGGCAGCCACCGCGAAAGCGAAGATGCCGATGAGGGCGCCGATGCGCTCCGTGGCCTTCATGGATCAGTTCTCCTCGTCCTGGTCGATCGACTCGGGCTCGGGCGAGGTCGCGGGGGCGTCCTTGACCGGGCCGACGCCGACCGGCGCGAGGTAGCCCGCCGGGGCGGCCTCGGGGTGGTGCAGGTCGAAGGCCGGCCGCTCGGAGCGGATCCGCGGGATCGAGTCGAAGTTGTGCCGCGGAGGCGGGCACGAGGTCGCCCACTCGAGCGAGCCGCCGTAGCCCCACGGGTCGTCCGTCTCGACCTTGGGGGCGTAGCGCCACGTCCGGTAGACGTTGTAGAGGAACGGGATCATCGAGGCGCCGAGGATGAAGGCCCCGACGGTCGAGATCTGGTTGCCCAGGGTGAAGCCGTCCTCCGGGAGGTAGTCGGCGTAGCGCCGCGGCATGCCCCAGATGCCCAGCAGGTGCTGGACGATGAAGGTGGTGTGGAAGCCGATGAAGAGCATCCAGAAGTGGATCTTGCCCAGCCGCTCGTCGAGCATCCGGCCGGTGAGCTTGGGCCACCAGAAGTAGTAGCCGGCGAACATCGCGAAGACGACCGTCCCGAACACCGTGTAGTGGAAGTGCGCCACGACGAAGTAGCTGTCCGAGAGCTGGAAGTCCAGGGCCGGGCTGGCGAGGATGACGCCGGTCAGGCCACCGAAGAGGAAGGTCGTGAGGAAGCCGATCGCCCAGATCATGGGGGTCTCGAAGGAGAGCTTCCCGCCCCACATGGTGCCGATCCAGTTGAAGAACTTCACGCCGGTCGGCACCGCGATCAACATCGTCATGATCGCGAAGAAGGGCAGCAGGATCTGGCCGGTGACGTACATGTGGTGCGCCCACACGGCGACCGAGAGGGCCGCGATGGCGATCGTGGCCGCCACCAGCGTCTTGTAGCCGAAGATCGGCTTGCGGCTGAAGACCGGCAGCACCTCGGAGATGACCCCGAAGAAGGGCAGGGCGAGGACGTAGACCTCGGGGTGGCCGAAGAACCAGAAGATGTGCTGCCAGAGCATCGGCCCGCCGTTGTCGGGGTCGAAGACGTGTGCCCCGAACCTCCGGTCGGCGCCGAGGGCGAACAGGGCCGCGGCCAGGGCCGGGAAGATGAGCAGGACGAGGATCGAGGTGATGAGCACGGTCCAGGTGAAGACCGGCATCCGGAACATCGTCATGCCCGGCGCGCGCATGGTGAGGATCGTGGTGATGAAGTTGACCGCACCCATGATCGTGCCGAAGCCACCCAGCGCCAGGCCGAAGACCCACAGGTCACCGCCCAGGCCGGGGCTGTAGCTGCTGTCCGAGAGCGGGGCGTAGGCGAACCAGCCGAACGCGGCCGCGCCGCCGGGGGTGAGGAAGCCGGCCGCCGCGATGAGTCCACCGAAGAGGTAGAGCCAGTAGGCGAACATGTTCAGGCGCGGGAAGGACACGTCCGGCGCGCCGATCTGCAGCGGCATGAGCGCATTGGCGAAGCCGGCGAACAGCGGCGTCGCGAACAGCAGCAGCATGATCGTGCCGTGCATGGTGAACAGCTGGTTGAACTGGTCGGGGTTGTCGACCAGCTGCAGGCCGGGCTTGACCAGCTCGGCACGGATCACCAGCGCCATCGCCCCACCGAGGAGGAACCAGACGAAGGAGGTGATGAAGTAGAGGTTGCCGATGACCTTGTGGTCGGTGGTGGTGATCCACTTCACGACCGTGCTGCCCTTGGCCAACCGGGGGTGGGGTCGGGTCGCGTCGGTCGTGCGGAGCATCGCGCCGCTCTCGATGGTTGCACTCATGTCAGTCCCTCGCGTTCTCGGGCAGGAGCTTCTCCTGGCCGGGCATGAGCTGCTGACGGCTCACCCCGTTGGGCAGCAGGCCGGTCTGGCCCTTGGCCTTGAGCTCGGCCATGTGCGCGTCGTACTCGCTGCGCTCCACGACCTTGACGTTGAAGAGCATCGCCGAGTGGTAGGCGCCGCAGAGCTCGGCGCACTTGCCCTTGAACGTGCCCGTCTGGGTCGGCGTCACCTGGAAGGTGTTGACCCGACCCGGGATCATGTCGAGCTTCTGCATGAACTGCGGCACCCAGAAGGAGTGGATCACGTCACGCGCGGTCAGGTAGAACTGCACCCGCTCACCCACCGGGAGGTAGAGGGTCGGGATGGTCTCCTCGGCCCCCGGCTCACCGGTGAGGACGGCCTGCGCACCGACCTCGTGGACCTGGTCGTCGACGTAGTTGAAGTCCCAGGACCACTGCTTGCCGACGACGTTGATGCTCACGTCCGCCGGCTTCGAGGTGTCCATGAGGGCCGCCTCGTCACGCGCCGTGTAGTAGAAGAACACGGCGATCATGAAGATCGGGACGACGGTGTAGAGGATCTCGATCGGCACGTTGTAGCGCAGCTGCACCGGGAGCTCGTTGTCGTCCTTGCGCCGGCGGTAGGCGACCATGCACCAGATGATCAGGCCCCAGACGAGGAAGCCGACGGCGAAGAGGGCCACCCAGGACCACACCCACAGGGTGGTCACCCGATCGGCACCCTCCGTGATGCCTTCGGGGAGGTACCCGTTGACGAACTTGCCGTGCTCACACCCCGTGAGGGTGAGCACGACTGCCACAGAGGCCAGGACCGCCTTGACGGCCGTGCTCCGTGAGCCTGGGAGTACGTGGTCGCGCAAACGCACCGGTGCACCCTTCCGCATTTGAGAGGCATCGAACGCGGCCAGACTAGTGCATCGCGGGCCACTCGTCCGGGCAGGGTCGGCTAACGTCGGGTCGTGCCGCCCCCGACGCCCGCCGACACGGCTGTGGACCCGTCCCCGGCCGGCCCGCGGCGGGCCCTCCTGGACGCCACGCCGGGCCCGCTCCACCCGGCTGCCCGCGAGGCCCTCCTCTCGGCTCTCGACAACGGCTGGGCCGATCCGCGGCGCCTGCACAGTGAGGGGCGGCGCGCCGCGCACCTGCTCGACCAGGCCCGCGAGGTGCTGGCCGATGCCGTCGGTGCACGTCCGGCGGAGGTGAGCCTGCACCCCTCCGGGAGCCACGCGCTCCAGGGCGCGATCACCGGCCTGCGCAGTGCGCGACGTCGGGTCGGTGACGCTCTGGTCACCACCGCCGTCGAGCAGGCCCTCGTGCTCCGCTCCCCCGACACCGAGCCCGTGGGCGTCGACCGTCACGGACGGGTCGAGGTCACGGCCTGGGCGGAGGCGATCGGCGCCCCGGGCGTGGCTATGGGCATCGTGGCGCCGGCCAACCCGGAGATCGGGACGCGGCAGCCGGTGGAGGAGCTCGCCACGGCCTCCAGGGCCGCCGGCGTCCCCCTCCTCGTCGACGCGACGAGCACCGTGGGTCGCCTACCGCTGCCCCGCACCGAGGCGTATGCCGTGTGCGTCGCCGACGCGGCGGCCTTCGGCGGCCCGCCCCTCGGCCTGCTCGCCGTCGGTGCCGGCACGCGCTGGCGCCCGCCCGGGCCGGTGAGCGCCCCGGAGCGGGGTCGCGAGGTCGCTCCACCCTCGGTGCCGCTCGCGCTCGCGGCGGCCGAGGCCTGGCGCCAGCACCGGCACGCCGCCACCGATGACGCACGCGTGGCGCACGAGCTCATCGCCGCGATCCGCGCCGCTGCCGCGGACGTGCCCGACGTCGAGGTCGTGGGCGATCCGGACGCCCGGCTCCCGCACGTCGTCACCTTCAGCTGCCTCTACGTCGACGGCGAGGCACTCGTCGGTGAGCTCGACCGGCGCGGCTTCGCCGTGGCCAGCGGCTCGGCCTGCACGGCCGACACCCTCCAGCCCAGTCACGTGCTCGCCGCGATCGGCGCACTGACCCACGGCAACGTGCGGGTCACCCTGCCGCTGGCCGCGGTCGCCCCCACCCGGGAGCGGGACGTCGCCCGGTTCTGCGCCGAGCTGCCGCAGGCGGTCGCCGCCGTCCGCGCCCACCTCGGGACGCTCGACCTGTGAGCGCCCCCGTGCTCGACGCGCGCGGCCAACGCTGCCCGATGCCGGTCATCGCCCTGGCGCGCGCCGCGCGCGCCCAGCCGCCCGGCGCGGTGCTGGTCGTCCTCGCCGACGACCCGGCGGCACGACACGACATCCCTGCCTGGGCGCGGCTCAAGGGGCACACGGTGAGCCTGGCGGACGACGGTGGGCACACGGCATACCGCGTGGTGCTCGGGGGTCACCCGGCGGAGAAGTCCACCGCGGGGGCCTGAAGGGCGCGCTCGAGCCGCTCGAGATAGTCCTCGCGTGGCACCTCGCGCACGCCGAGCCGCGCGAGGTGGTCGGTGCGCCACTGCACGTCGATCAGGCGCCGGTCGTCGGCATCGGCAGCGAGGAGGCGGACCAGCCCGGCCAGCGCCACCTTGCTCGCGTCCCGCACCGCGTGGAACATCGACTCCCCCGCGAAGAGGCCGCCGACCGCGACGCCGTAGAGGCCGCCGACGAGCTCACCGTCCTGCCAGGCCTCGACCGAGTGCGCCCAGCCGCCGCGATGGAGCTCGAGGTAGGCCCGGCTGATCTCCGGCGTGATCCACCGGCCCTCGCGCCGTGGGTCGGCGCACTGGGCCACGACGGCCTCGAACGCGGTGTCGACGCGCACCTCGAACCGGGGCAGCACCTGGCGCAGGGACTTGCGCAGGCGGAACTCCGCGGGGAGGAGGATGCCCCGGGGGTCGGGCGACCACCAGCCGACCGGCCCGCGGCCGTGGCGACCCAGGCCCATGGGGAAGAGCCCGCACCGGTAGGCGGCGAGCACGGTGCCGGGCGCGAGGTCCGCGCCGGCGGCCACGAGGTCCTCCCCCGCTTCCGCGGCGAGCCGGTGGAGCTCCCACGACGTGGCGGTGGGCTCGACCGGTGGGAACGGCACGGCCGGCCCGCCGGCCGGGTTCACGGTCGCGGGCAGGAGATGTGCGGAGCGACCTCGGACGCCGCGTCGTCACCGTAGGCGGCGGCGAACCGCTCGCAGAAGGCCGCCTTGCCCGGGGAGTACTCCTGGGTGCCCACGGTCTCCAGGACGTAGGCGGCGAGCACCGACCCGAGCTGGGCGCAGCGCTCGTGCGAGAGCCCGGCCGACAGGCCGGTGAGGAAGCCACCGCGGAAGGCATCGCCCACCCCGGTGGGGTCCACGCGCTCCACGCCCGGCACGACGGGGACGTGGATCGGGGCCTCCCCCTTGGTGAGGATGTCCGCTCCGTCCTTGCCCTTGGTGATGACCCGGGTGGTGACCCGCTCGTTGATCTCCTCGTGGCTCCAGCCGGTCTTCTTCTCGGTGATGTGCGACTCGTACTCGTTGGTGAAGAGGTAGTCGGCACCGTCGATGAGGCGGCGGATGAACGGACCGTCGGCGAAGGCCAGCTGCTGGCTCGGGTCGGCGATGAAGCGGTAGCCGCGGGTGCGGCACTCCTCGGTGTGGCGCAGCATCGCGTCGGGGTCGTTGGCGCCGATGAGGACCAGGTCCAGCCCCCAGTCACCGGCCACCGGCTGGAGCTCGATGTTGCGGGCCTCGCTCATGGCACCGGCGTAGAAGGTCGCCATCTGCGCCATGTCCTCGTCGGTGGTGCAGACGAACCGCGCGGTGTGCTTGGTCGAGGAGATGAGGACGTGGTCGCAGATGACGCCGTGGCGGGAGAGCCAGCTGCGGTAGTCGGCGAAGTCCTCCCCCGCGGCACCCACGAGGATCGGCCGCTGGCCGAGCATCGCCATCCCGAAGGCGATGTTGCCGGCGACGCCACCACGGCGGATCTCCAGGGTGTCGGCGAGGAAGGACACCGAGATCTTGTCCAGCTGCTCGACGACGAGGGAGTCGGCGAACCGTCCCCGGAAGGTCATGAGGTGGTCGGAGGCGATGGATCCGGTCACAGCGATGCGCACGGGCAGCACCCTACTGGGCGGCGTGGGCTCGTCCCTTCATCTCGGCCTGGCCTAGTACTTGACATTGCACAGTACTAGGTCAACGATGGATCCATGACCACGCACGACGCACAGATGCTCAAGGGAGTCCTCGCCCTGCTGCTGCTCTCGCTGCTGGCTCGGGAGGACAACTACGGCTACGGGATCGTCACGGCCCTGCGCGAGTCCGGGTTCTCCGACCTCGCCGAGGGCACGGTCTACCCGGCCCTCAACCGGCTCGAGGCCGCCGGCCACGTGGAGTCCTACCTCCAGCGCTCCGATTCCGGCCCGGCGCGCAAGTACTACCGGACCACCGCCGCCGGACACGCCGAGCTCACCGCCCGCCAGCGGGCCTGGACCGACCTGGTCACGGCCGTCGCCACCACCACGAGTGCAAGGGGGAACTGACATGGGGATCATCGACCGGCTCCGGATCGAGGACGCCGTCCAGCGCTACGACTTCTGGCTCGAGCTCCGTGGCGCCAGGGGCCGCCAGCGCCGGGCCCTGCGCCGTGAGCTCCGCGCGAACCTGCGCGATGCTGCGGCCGACATCGGGGTGACCCGGGCCCTGTTCAACATCGGCTCCCCCAAGCAGCTGGCCTGGGAGATGACGCCCGACGCGGCCAGCCGCCCGCGCTGGTCCATGGGCGCGATGTGGGCCTCGCTCGCGTTCGGGATGGTCGTGTTCGCGGTGCTGCTCACCTCGATCTCGTTCACGGCCGGCGTGGAGGCCAGTGGAGTCGTGGGCGAGACGGTCCGCGGCTTCGTCTTCCCGTGGTTCGGCGTCGACTACATGGCCCGGGTCGAGCCCGGTCGCGGCGGGCTCTCCGTGGGCGTCGGGAACGTCCAGTGGTACTTCCTGGGGATCCCGCTGCTCACCTTCCTCGCCGTGGCGCGCCCGTGGCGAGCCTTCGCGCGCACCTCGAGCTGACGGCATACGGGAAGGGCCCCGCACCGTCGTTGGTGCGAGGCCCTTTTCCTCGTATGCCGTGGGGCTGGCTCAGCTGAAGCTGTCGCCGCAGGCGCAGCTGCTGCCGGCGTTGGGGTTGTCGATGGTGAAGCCCTGCTTCTCGATCGTGTCGGAGAAGTCGATCGTCGCGCCGTCGAGGTAGGGCGCGCTCATCCGGTCGACGACGACCTCGACGCCGTCGTAGTCGCGGACGAGGTCACCATCGAGGGTGCGCTCGTCGAAGTAGAGCTGGTAGATCAGGCCGGAGCAGCCACCGGGCTGCACGCCGACGCGCAGGCGGAGGTCGTCACGGCCCTCCTGCTCGAGAAGGGACCTGACCTTGCCGGCGGCGACGTCGGTGAGGAGGACCCCGTGGGTCGTGGTGTCGAGCTGCTCGCTCATGGTGTGTGCTCCCTGGGTGGCGGACGGGTCAACGGTGCAACCGGCGACCCTCGTGGGATGTTCCCGTCGAGGATACGTCGTCCGGCTTCCCACTCGAGGAGGCGCCGCGGTCAGCGGGCTGGCGACCAGGTCCGGGCGATGCGGGCCACGCGCTCGCGCAGGGTGCCGACCGGGTCGGCCATGGCCAGGGCGACCTGGTCGGGGGTCTCGGCCACGGCATACGTGCCGCTGATGCCCAGTCCCCGGGTCTCGCGTCGGCCCACGAGCACCTGCCCGGCCACGACGACGACCGGGACGGCCGCAGCGAGCGCGCGCTCGGTGAGCCCCACCGCCGCCTTGCCGTGCAGGCTCTGCCAGTCGAAGCTGCCCTCACCGGTCACGACGAGGTCGGCCCGGCCCAGTCGGGCGTCCACGCCGACCGCGTCGAGGACCAGCTGGACCCCACTGACCCGGCGGCCTCCGAGCACGACCAGGCCGTAACCGAGGCCCCCCGCGGCGCCGGCTCCCGCCTCCTTGTCGAGGCGCCGGGGGCGACCGGTGAGCAGGTCCATCGGCGCCGTCATGGTCCGGGCGACCACCTCGGTGAAGCGGCCGAGGGCGGCTTCGAGCGCCTGGGCCGTCGCCGGGTCGGCCCCCTTCTGCGGGGCGAAGGTCGCGCTGGCGCCCTGGAGGCCGAGGAGCGGGTTGTCGACGTCGGTGGCGAGGACGAGGTCGACGCCGCGCAGCCGCTCGCGCGCGCCAGCCAGTCCGGGGAGTGCGTGGTCGTCGAGGGCGGCGAGCGCGAGGCCGCCGCGGGCCAGGTCGGACTCGGCCCCGGCCCCGAGCGCGGCCAGCAGTCCGGCGCCGCCGTCGTTGGTGCCGCTGCCGCCGAGCCCGACGACGATGCGGCGGGCGCCGGACTCCAGAGCCGCCAGCACCAGCTGCCCCACGCCGTAGGTCGACGTGATCCCCGGGTCCCGCTCGTCGGCGGCGAGCAGGTGCAGGCCGCAGGCCGCGGCGGACTCGACGTATGCCGTGGGCTCGTCGCCGTGGGTGAGGAGGAAGGCCGCGGGCACCTCCCGGCCCAGGGGGTCCGACACGGTCACCGTCACCAGGTCACCGCCCATGGCCCCGTGGAGCACGTCGACGAATCCGGGCCCGCCGTCGGAGAGCGGCAGCTGGTCGAGCTCGTCGTGCGGGGCACCGTCCCGCCAGCCCTGCGCCATCGCCTCGGCGGCCTGGGTGGCCGTCAGGGTGCCGGTGAAGCAGTCGGGGGCGATGAGGACGCGCACGCCAGCAAGGTAGCGCCTTGTGTGATGATCGGGGCGTGACCGCGACGCCGACCTCACGCGCCAAGCTGCCGCTGCTCGTCCTGGGCCAGGGCACCGACCTGCACACCGAGCGGGGCGTGGAGTGCCCGGGCGACCTGCCCCCCGCCTCCGATCCCGGTCTCGTCGAGCGGGCCCGCGCGGCGAAGGCGGCGCTCGGGGACCGCGTCTTCGTGCTCGGACACCACTACCAGCGCGACGAGGTCATCGAGTTCGCGGACACGACCGGTGACTCGTTCAAGCTGGCCAAGGAGGCGGCCGCGCGGCCCGATGCGCCGTGGATCGTCTTCTGTGGCGTGCACTTCATGGCCGAGTCCGCGGACATCCTGACCAGTGACGAGCAGACCGTGATCCTGCCCGACCTCGCGGCCGGCTGCTCGATGGCCGACATGGCCACCATGGACCAGGTCGAGGACTGCTGGGACGACCTCGTGGACGCCGGGATCGCGGACCGGGTCGTGCCGGTGACCTACATGAACTCCTCGGCGGCCATCAAGGCCTTCACCGGGCGGCACGGCGGCACGATCTGCACGAGCAGCAATGCCAAAACGGCGCTGACGTGGGCGCTCGACCAGGCCGGCGACGGCGGCAAGGTGCTCTTCCTGCCGGACCAGCACCTGGGCCGCAACACCTACGCCCGTGACCTCGGGCGGCCGCTCGAGGACTGCGTCGTCTGGGATCCGCACCGGCCGATGGGTGGCCTGACGAAGGAGCAGCTCGACGCGGCCACGATGATCCTGTGGCGCGGGCACTGCTCAGTGCACGGGCGCTTCTCGGTCGAGGCGGTCGAGGCGGCGCGCCGGGAGATCCCGGACGTCAAGGTGATCGTGCACCCCGAGTGCCGCTACGAAGTGGTCGAGCTCGCCGACGAGGTCGGATCGACCGAGAAGATCATCAAGACGATCGCGGCCGCGCCGGCGGGGACGAAGTGGGTCGTGGGCACCGAGCTCAACCTGGTCCGCCGCCTGGGCCAGCAGTTCCCGGACCAGCAGATCAGCTTCCTCGAGAAGAACGTCTGCTACTGCTCGACGATGAACCGCATCGACCTGCCGCACCTGGTGTGGGCCCTGGAGTCCCTCGTCGAGGGCCGGGTCGTCAACCCGATCCGGGTCGATCCACAGGTCGCGCACGACGCGAAGGTGGCGCTGGACCGGATGCTGGCGCTGCCGGGCGAGACGCACAAGGACTAGGCGAACAAGGACTGACGACGAGCCGCGGAGGCAACGCAGCGCGAACGCTTCTCTTCCGGAACTAGGTGTTGTGCAGGTGTGGTCAGGACCACACGCACAACACACCCAAGCGGGGTCAGTGGCGGGACATCGCGCCGAGGCGCTCGAAGAGCACGGCCTCGGCGAGGCAGACCCTCTCGAACTCCTCGAGGTGCAGCGACTCGTTCGCGCCGTGGGCCCGCGTGTCCGGGTCCTCCACACCGGTGACGAGGATCGCCGCGTCGGGGAACTTCTCGGCGAACGCTGCGACGAACGGGATCGACCCGCCGACGCCGATGTCCACCGGCTGCACTCCCCAGGCGTCGGCAAAGGCCGCTCGCGCCTGGTCGTAGACCGGCCCCTGGGCATCGGCGGCGAACCCGAGGCCTCGGTCGTCGAGGGTGACCTCGACCTTCGCCCCCCACGGCGCATGCTCGAGCAGGTGCGCCTTGAGGATCTCGAAGGCCGCCAGGTCGTCCTGGTCCGGAGCCAGACGCATCGAGAGCTTCGCGGCCGCACTCGGGACGAGGGTGTTGGACGAGGTCGCCACGGAGGGCGCGTCGATGCCGATGGTCGTGATCGAGGGCTTGGTCCAGATCCGCGACAGCAGCGACCCGGACCCGATCGTGGAGACCCCGTCGAGGAGGCCTGACTCCTCGCGCAGGCGCTCCTCGGAGAAGTCGAGGTCCGCGGCCACGCCCTCGTTGAGGCCGGTGAGCGTGACATTGCCCGCGTCGTCGTGGAGGGTGGCGAGCAGCCGGACCAGGGCGGTGATGGCATCCGGCACCGCTCCCCCGAACATCCCCGAGTGGATGCCGTGGTCGAGCGTGCTCACGGTGACCACCACGCGGATCATCCCGCGCAGGGTGGTCGTCAGGGCCGGCTCCCCGACGGCCCAGTTCGTGGAGTCGGCCAGCACGATGGCGTCCGAGCGCAGCTTGTCGCCATGGCGCTCGAGGATCGTCGCGAGGGACTCGGACCCGATCTCCTCCTCGCCCTCGACGAACACCGTGACCCCGACGGGCAACGCTCCGGCATGGGCTCGCAGGGCGGCGATGTGGGCCATGATGCCGGCCTTGTCGTCGGCGGCGCCGCGGCCGTAGAGGCGCCCGTCGCGCTCGGTGGGCTCGAACGGCGGGCTGTCCCACAGCGCCTCGTCACCGGGGGGCTGCACGTCGTGGTGCGCATAGAGCAGCACGGTCGGCGCGCCCTCGGGACCGTCGACGTGACCGATAACGGCCGGGCGGCCGCCCTCGCGGACGATCTCGACGGCCAGGCCCTCGGCCCGCAGCAGGGCCGCGGTCGCCTCGGCCGAGGCCTCGACCTGGGCCTGGTCGAAGGCCTCGAGGGACACGCTCGGGATGCGCGTCAGGGCCTCGAGGTCGGCACGCAGCGCCGGCATCAGCTCACCGATGCGCTGGCGCAGGCTCTGGAGTCGGTCGGGACTGATCGTGGAGTCGCTCACGCCTCCCGACCCTAACCGGTCCCCCGCCCTCGGGGAGCCGCACGGCGTGGGTGAGCGCACGGCATACACTCGCGGGGTGTTCGGACGGAAGAAGACCACCAACGAGGAGCTGGCCAACGCCGCGCTCCACCCTGCGCGTGAGGGTGCCAAGAACCGCCCGACGCCCAAGCGGCGCGACCAGGAGGCGGCGCGCAAGCAGCCGCTCGTCGTGACGGATCGCAAGCAGGCCAAGAACCTCGACCGGGAGAAGCGGCGCGAGGCGTTCGCCAAGCAGCGTCAGGCGATGGTGACCGGCGACGAGCGCCACCTGCCGGTGCGCGACAAGGGGCCGGAGAAGCGCTTCATCCGCGACTCCATCGACGCCCGGTGGAACGTCGGCGAGTTCATGCTCCCGGTCATGCTCGTCGTGCTCGCGCTGTCCTTCATCGAGCAGACCTGGGCGATGACGCTGGTCTTCGTCCTCGTCTACGGCCTGATCATCGTCGCGGTCGTCGACACCTTCCTGATGTGGCGTCGGGTGAAGAAGAAGCTCGTGGAGAAGTTCGGTGCCGCTCCAGCCGGCGGGGGCATGTATGCCGCCCTGCGCGCCTTCCAGATGCGGCGCACCCGGATGCCGCGCCCGCAGGTCGAGCGCGGTCAGTTCCCCGACTGAGTCACCAGCTGCCCTCGGTGGGCGGCTCCAGGCTCATCGGGCCGTAGACCTCGGCCCCGTCGCGCCGCAGGGTCACCGCGGCGACCCCGGCACCGTGCAGCTCCGGCCAGGTCTCCCCCAGCCAGCTCTCGGCATCGCCCTGCGTGGGGAACTCGGTGGCCGTCGTGGGCTCGCCCTCGACGCTCGCGCCCGCCGCGTCGAGGAAGTCCCAGGTCCAACGCTCGCTCATCGACCCTCCTCAGCTCTCACGGACGCCGACCTCGACGAACGGGGGCTTGGTCACGGTCGCCGTGACCTCCCGACCCCGAACGTCGATGACCACCTCGTCGCCGAGCTTGACCGAACGATCGCAGAGCGCGAGGGCGATGCCCTGCTTCAGGGTCGGGGAGAAGGTGCCCGAGGTGACCACGCCGACCACGGCGCCGTCGGCGGACTTCACCTCGCAGTGCGAGCGCGGGATGCCGCGACCGGTGACCAACAGCCCACGCGTGAGACGGGACTCCTTGGCCGCGCGCTGCTCGGTCAGCGCCTCCTTGCCCCAGAAGCTCTCCTTGTCCCAGCCGACCGCCCACGCCGCCCCGGCCATGACCGGGGTGATGTCCAGGGAGAGGTCGTTGCCGTGGAGGGGGTAACCCATCTCCGTCCGGAGGGTGTCGCGTGCGCCGAGACCACACGGCATACCGCCGTGCCTGGCGACCTCTGCGGCGAGGGCGTCCCACACCGACCCGGTGACATCCCACGCGGGGACGATCTCGTAGCCGCGCTCCCCCGTGTAGCCGGTGCGGCAGACGATGACCGGCAGGCCCTGCCAGTCCACCTCGACGAAGGACATGTAGTCGTGGTCCACCGGGAGCCCGAGGGCCTCGAGGACCTCGTCGGACTTCGTGCCCTGGACGGCGATGACGCCGTAGCGGTCGTGGAGGTTCTCGACGGTGATGCCCTCCGGGGCGGCGGCCTGGAGCAGCTCGACGACCTTGGTCGTGTTGGCGGCATTGGGGATGAGGAAGACATCGTCCTCGGAGCGGACGTACTGGATCAGGTCGTCGACCACTCCCCCGTCCTCGGCGCAGCACATCGTGTACTGCGCCTGGCCGGGGCCGATCTTGCGCAGGTCGTTGGTGAAGCAGCTGTTGACGAAGGCCAGTGCTCCCGGGCCCGACACCCTGGCCTTGCCCAGGTGCGAGACGTCGAAGATCCCGACCCGCTCGCGGACGGCGGTGTGCTCCGCGACCACGCCACCGCCGGGGTACTCGATCGGCATCTCCCAGCCGCCGAAGTCGGCCATCTTGGCCCCGAGGGCCACGTGTCGGTCATGGATCGGCGAGGTCAGCAGTGACGTCATGACGGCAACCTACCGCGCCACGGCGCCGGGCTCGCGGGGTCGGCCCGGATAGAGTGCTGGGAACCTGCCGATGCCCCCAGGAGGACCTCCGCCGTGCCGACGTTGACCGTCACCACCCGCCCGCTCGCCGACCTCGCCGCCGACTGCGTGGTGCTCGGCGCCACGAGGGGTGAGGACGGTGCCGTCCTCGCGGCCGAGGCGGCGCTGCCGACCGCGGCCCGGGCCCACCTCGAGGCGGCCCTGGCGGACGCCGATGCCAAGGGAGCGATCGGGGAGGTCCACCGCGTGGTGGCGGTGCCGGGCGTGAAGGCCACCTCCGTCGTCGTCACCGGCCTGGGGCCCGACGTCACGCCGGAGGCCCTCCGGCACGGCGCCGCCAACGCCCTGCGCGCGCTCAGCGCCAAGAAGCACGTCGTCGTGGGCCTCCCGACCCCGGACCGCGCCACCCTGTCGGCGGTCGCCGACGGGGCGTATGCCGGGTGCTACGGCTTCACCAAGATCTCCCGTCAGCCCGCGGCCGGGGCCGGCCAGGGCCCGAAGGTCACCGTCCACTCCCAGCTCGGCGGCGGCAAGGTCGCCAAGGATGCCGTCGCGCGGGCCGAGGTGCTCGGACGCGCCCGTGACTGGGCGCGCGACCTGGTCAACACCCCGCCGAACCTGCTCGTCCCGAGCATGTTCGAGGGCAATGTCAAGGCGCGCATCAAGGCCTCGGGGGCCAAGGTCGGCATCTCGGTGCTCGACGAGAAGGCCCTGGCCAAGGGCGGATTCGGCGGCATCGTCGGCGTCGGCCAGGGCTCGGCCAACCCGCCGCGCATCGTGACGATGAGCTGGAAGCCGGCCGGCGCCAAGGCCTCGATCGCCCTCGTCGGCAAGGGAATCACCTTCGACTCCGGTGGCCTGTGCATCAAGCCGGCGGCCGGGATGGCGACGATGAAGTCCGACATGGCCGGTGCCGCTGCGGTCGCGGCGGCCGTCCTCGCGGCGGCCGAGCTGGGTCTGCCCGTCGCCGTCACGGGCTACCTGTGCCTGGCGGAGAACATGCCCAGCGGCACCGCGCAGCGGCCCAGTGACGTGGTGACGATGCGCAACGGCTCGACCGTCGAGATCCTCGACACCGACGCCGAGGGCCGGATGGTCCTCGCCGACGGCATCGCCCTCGCCGCCGAGAAGAAGCCGGACGCGATCGTCGACATCGCCACCCTCACCGGTGCCCAGATGATCGCCCTGGGCGACCTCATCGCCGGTGTCATGGCCAATGACGACTCCTTCCGTGACCGCGTGGTCATGGCCGCGACCGGGGCCTGCGAGCCGGCCTGGCCGATGCCGCTCCCCGAGGAACTCCGCAAGGGACTGGACTCCACCGTCGCCGACATCGCGCACAAGGCCGACCGCTGGGGCGGGATGCTCACGGCCGGGATCTTCCTGTCCACCTTCGTGCCCGAGGGCACCCCGTGGGCGCACATCGACATCGCCGGGCCCTCCTTCAACGAGAAGGGCGCCCGTGGCGTGGACCCCAAGGGCGGCACGGGATACGGCGTGGGCACGCTGCTGACCCTCGTCGAGCAGTACTCCTGATGGGTGACACCTTCGACGTCGTCATCCTCGGGGGCGGCAGCGGCGGCTACGCCTGCGCCCTGCGCAGTGCCCAGCTCGGGCTCTCCGTGGCGCTGGTCGAGCAGGACAAGCTCGGCGGCACCTGCCTGCACCGGGGCTGCATCCCCACCAAGGCGCTGCTCCACGCCGCCGAGGTCGCCGACACCGTCCGCCACGGACCGGCCATCGGGATCGATGCCTCGCTGGGGTCGATCGACATGGCCATGGTGCTGCGCTACCAGCAGACCGTTGTCGGACGCCTGCACAAGGGCCTGCAGGGCCTGGTCTCGGCCAGCACGATCACCTACGTCGAGGGCGCCGGGCGCCTCGTCGACGCCCACACGGTCGCGGTCGGTGAGCGAGAGGTGACCGGTCGCCAGGTGGTGCTGGCCACCGGTTCGCGACCCAAGGTGCTGCCCGGGCTCGAAATCGGCGGCCGGATCATGACCTCGGACGAGGCGCTCGGCCTCACCGACGTGCCCGAGCGTGTCGTCGTGCTCGGCGGCGGCGTCATCGGCGTCGAGTTCGCCTCGGTGTTCGCGTCCTTCGGTGCGAGCGTGACGATCGTCGAGGCCCTCGACCGCCTCGTCCCGGCCGAGGAGCCGACCATCAGCGCCCAGCTCCAGCGCGCCTTCCGCAAGCGCGGCATCACGGCGCGCACCGGGGTGCGCTTCGCCGGCGCCCGCCAGGAGGGCGACGTCGTGCACGTCGACCTCGAGGGCGGGGAGAGCCTCGAGGCCGACCTCCTGCTCGTGGCGGTGGGACGAGGTCCGGTCAGTGAGGGCCTGGGCTACGAAGAAGCCGGCATCGCCCTCGACCGCGGCCTCGTGGTCACCGACCGCGAGCTGCGCACCTCCGTCGAGGGCGTGTATGCCGTGGGAGACCTCGTGCCCGGGCTGCAGTTGGCGCATCGCGGCTTCGCCCACGGCATCTTCGTGGCCGAGCACATCGCCGGGCGCTCGCCCACCCCCGTCGACGACACCTTCGTCCCCAAGGTGACCTACTGCGACCCCGAGATCGCCTCGGTGGGCCTGACCGAGGACGCCGCGCGGACGGCATACGGGGAGGTGGAGACCTACGAGTACAACTTGGGCGGCAACGGGAAGTCGCAGATCCTCCAGACCCAGGGCTTCGTCCGCCTGGTGCGACGCGTCGACGGGCCGGTCGTCGGGATCCATATGATCGGCGCGCGGGTCGGTGAGCAGATCGGGGAGGCCCAACTCATCGTCTCGTGGGAGGCTCATCCCGAGGACGTCGCCGCCCTCGTCCACGCGCACCCTACCCAGAACGAAGCCCTCGGGGAGGCGCACCTGGCCCTGGCCGGGACGCCGCTCCACGCCCACGCCTAGGCCCACCCCGAGTCGCTGCCCATGACTAGCATGGTGATCGCCGTCACCAACGAAGGAGAACAGAGCCCATGTCTGATCGCGTGACCATGCCCGCACTGGGAGAGTCCGTCACTGAGGGCACCGTGACCCGCTGGCTCAAGCAGGTGGGCGAGCGCGTCGAGGTCGACGAGCCCTTACTCGAGGTCTCCACCGACAAGGTCGACACCGAGATCCCCTCACCCGTGGCCGGTGTGCTCGAGCAGATCCTCGTGCCCGAGGACGAGACCGCCCAGGTCGGCGCCGACCTCGCGATCATCGGTGACGGCTCCGGCGGCGGCGAGGCCGCCGCGCCCGCGGCCGAGGAGCCGGCAGCTCCGGCCAGTGGTGAGGACAACTCCGGCTCGCCCGGCGACGGCGACGCCATCGACGACCCCCAGGACGTGGCCGAGGTCAGCGCCGCGGGTGACGAGGGAGGCCAGGAGCCGGCCCAGCCCCACACCGAGTCCGCGGCTCCCGCAGCGGCCCCGTCGGGCGGCTCCGAGGGTGAGGTCTCGGGCGGCACGACCGTGACGATGCCCGCCCTCGGCGAGTCCGTCACCGAGGGCACGATCACACGCTGGCTCAAGGCCGAGGGCGAGGAGGTGGCCGTCGACGAGCCTCTCCTCGAGGTCTCCACTGACAAGGTCGACACCGAGATCCCCTCCCCCGCCGCAGGCACCCTGACCAAGATCCTTGCGGCCGAGGACTCGACTGTGCCGGTGGGCGCCGAGCTCGCCGTCATCGGTGGCACCGTCAGTGGTGCGTCCTCGGCTCCGGCGGCTCCGGCCGCACCGGCTCCCGCGGCCCAGCCGAGCCCGGCCCCCGAGACCGCCGAGCCCGAGCCGTCGGAGCCCGAGGCCCAGCAGACACCGGCCCCGTCGGAGGCCACGCCCGAGCCGGCACCCGCGCCCGCCCAGGACAGCGCCCCCGCCCCTGCCCAGGCACCCGCGGCGCCGGCAGCCGAGCCGGCGAGCGAGGAGTCCGCCTCCGGTGACGGCGGGGACGCTGCGGCCTATGTCACGCCGCTCGTGCGCAAGCTCGCGGCCGACCACAGCATCGACCTCTCCACGATCACCGGCACCGGCATCGGCGGACGGATCCGCAAGCAGGACGTGCTCGACGCCGCCGAGGCAGCGAAGGCGCCCGCCGCCGCGGCTGCTCCGGCACCGGCCGCCGCGCCCGCCCCTGCGGCGCCGGCTCCGGCCGCGGCTGCGCCGGCCGAGAACACGCTGCGCGGCACCACCCAGCCGATGTCGCGGCTGCGGAAGGTCATCGCCAAGCGCATGGTCGAGTCCTTGCAGGTCTCGGCCCAGCTCACCACGGTCGTCGAGGTCGACGTCACCAAGATCGCGCGCCTGCGTGACCGTGCCAAGGGTGACTTCGAGAAGCGCGAGGGCACCAAGCTCAGCTTCCTGCCCTTCTTCGCCCTCGCGGCCGTCGAGGCCCTCAAGGCCTACCCGACGGTGAACGCGAGCATCGAGGGTGAGAACGTGGTCTACCACGGCTCCGAGAACCTCGGCATCGCCGTGGACACCGACAAGGGCCTGCTCGTCCCCGTCCTGAAGAACGCCGGTGACCTCAACATCGCCGGCCTGGCGCGCGGCATCGCCGACGTCGCGGACCGCACGCGGGGCAACAAGATCACCCCCGACGACCTGAGCGGCGGCACGTTCACCATCACCAACACCGGCTCGCGCGGGGCGCTCTTCGACACCCCGATCATCAACCAGCCGCAGGTGGCGATCCTCGGCACCGGGGCCGTGGTGAAGCGTCCGGTCGTCGTCAAGGACGCTGACGGTGGCGAGACGATCGCCGTGCGGTCGATGGTCTACCTGGCCCTGTCCTATGACCACCGGATCGTCGACGGCGCGGACGCTGCCCGCTTCCTGACGGCGATGAAGACCCGTCTCGAGGACGGCTCCTTCGAGGTCTGAGTCGCCTCAGCACGACGCGCGGCGCGTCACCCGAACCCGGGTGGCGCGCCGCTCGTCGTGGTGACGGTGCGTCGAGGGGCCGCCCTCAGGCCGGGACCCGCACCTCCCAGACCTGCCACCGCTGCCCGGACCATCGCAGGTCGAGGTCCAGGGGTGCTCCGGTCTCGGCCGCCCTGGGTTGGCGCCCGTCCGCCGACACGAGCTCGTGGGCCGAGGTGTCGACGACCGCGCGCACCAGGATCGTCGCTCCCTCCGGATGGACACGCCAGTCGGGAGCCCCGTCGGCCCAGCTCGCTTCGCGCACGGTCAGCCTCAGGCCCTCGGCATGGCTTCCCGCGGACAGCAGTTGCGCGCGGTCCCGCTCGTCAGCGCTGCGTGCCGGACTGCCCGGGACCGACGCGACCTCCCACCCGGCCCCCTGGGGAGCAGACCAGTTCCCGGCCCGCAGATCGCTCAGCGCCTGCACGAGCGCCACCAGGTCCGCGGCGCTCGGATGGCGCACCTGAGCACTGTCGGACCGCCCTTCGCGCGGGTCCCCGGCGGTCGGCGACGCAGCGGCCGACCCTGCGGGATCGGCCGCCGCCGCCTGGGCGAGCCACGGGCGCTGCCGGAGCACGATGACCGCACCGATCGCGAGCGCGAGGAAGGACAGGACGAGCGCGCTCGCGACGAGCCTGGCGGCGGACGGCCGCGGCCAGCGAGGCGCCCCTGTTCCCGCGCCGGAGCTCCTCCCCGGCCGGGTCCGACCGGGCCGACGGACCCGCGCCACGGACGGCACCTCGCGCGGGCGATCACCCTCGCCGACGTCCATGGCAGCGCGCAGCCGACGGGTCAGGCCGGCCGTCGCGTCCCCACCCGGGGCGACGTGGAGCGGCTCCGGTGAGGCGGTGTCGAAGACCGCCACGGCCAGGGCATCGGCGGAGGGACGGGCCGAGGCGTCGAGGACCAGCGCACCGTCGAGCACGTCCACGAGGGAGGGCGGAAGGTCCTCGCGGGCCTCGGTGCGGGCAAGGTGCCCGGCGAAGGTCCCGCGGACGAGGGCAAGGTCCGGCTCCTCGCCGGTGAGGCAGAACCAACCGAGCGCACCCACCGCGTGCACGTCACTGGCGCTGCCGGGATGCTCACCGGCGAGCACCTCGGGGGCGACGAAGCCGTCCGTGCCGTGCACGTCGCCGGGGACCTCACCGGCAGCGTGACAGGCGCCCAGGTCGGCCAGGTGCGGCCGCCCCGCGAGGTCGAAGAGGACGTTGTCCGGGGAGAGGTCGCCGTGCACCAGCCCACGGCGGTGCAAGGAGCCGAGCGCGGTCGCGATCGGAGTGAGGACCGTGACGCACTCTCCGGCGCTGAGCCGGCCGCGGGCCGCCACCGCCTGGCGCAGCGACCCCCCACGCATGAGGTCCATGACGACGGCACGCCGCTCCTCATCGACCTGCACGAGGTCGTGGACCGTGACGACGTGCTCGCACCGCTGGCCCACGAGGAGCCCCTCCCGGACTGCCTGCTCCGCCGCACCGTCGACCACCTTGACGGCCACCTCCGCGCCGTCCCGCAGCCGCAGGGCACGCCAGACCCGCCCCGACGCGCCCGCCCCGAGGGGCTCGAGACACTGGTACCCCGGCAGCGTGGGGATGCTGCCCTCCCACAACTCGGTCATGCCCTCCACTGTGCCGGGGCGCCACGCAGGGCCCGGAAGTTTTCCACAGGCACGGTCCGCGTGGGAGGGTGCGGGCATGCCCGCTGACCAGCCCACCATCCTGGCCACCTCCGGCGGCTACCGCTACGGCCGCCGCATCCGCCTCGAGTTCAACGCGCTCGTCCACCACGCCGTGGACCTCTCCGGTGTCCATGGCCGTCGCCCGCGGATCACCTACCTGGGCACCGCCGGTGGCGACCAGGCGCAGGGCAACTACTGGATGGTCCAGGCGGGCCGGGAGGCCGGCTTCGACGTCACCTGCCTCGACCTGTTCCCCATGCCCAGCGTCGACGACGTCCCCGCGCTGCTCCTGGGCTCGGACATCGTGTGGGTCCAGGGCGGCTCGGTCGCCAACCTGCTCGCCGTCTGGGCGGTCCACGACCTCGGTCCGGCGATGCGGTCCGCGTGGGAGGCCGGCGTGGTCCTCTCCGGGGTGTCCGCGGGCTCGATCTGCTGGTTCATGGGTGGGTGCACCGACTCCTTCGGCCCGGAGTTGCGGGCCGTCACGAACGGCCTGGCCCTGCTGCCCTACGGCAACGGCGTCCACTACGACTCCGAGGAGAGCCGGCGTCCCACGATCCACCGCCTCGTCGGTGAGGGGACCCTGCCGCTGACGCACTGCACCGACGACGGCGTGGGCCTGGTCTACCACGGCACCGACCTCGTCGAGGCTGTCACCGAGGTGGCCGGCAAGGGCGCGTATGCCGTGGAGCTCACCGACACCGGGGTCACCGAGACCCGGATCGAGCCACGACTTCTCTCGGCGCCCTAGGTGCCTGCTCGCGAGGACTAGGCTCGGGAGTCATGCGTTTCGAGCACGTCGGCTTCGCTCCCGACTTCGTGGACTACGAGGCCGGGTGGGAGCATCAGCGGCGGGTCCATGCCGCGGTCGCCGCCGGCGAGCTGCCCGACACCACGTTGCTGCTCGAGCACGCGGCGGTCTACACCGCGGGCAAGCGCACCGAGCCCCACCAGCGCCCCTTCGACGGCACCCCCGTCATCGACGTGGACCGAGGCGGCCTCATCACCTGGCACGGGCCCGGCCAACTCGTCGGCTACCCCATCGTCTTCCTCCGGCAGGTGCCCATCGACGTGGTGGCCCATGTGCGGCGCCTCGAGGAGGTGATGATCCGCGTCTGCGCCGAGTTCGACGTCACGGTGCACCGCGTCGAGGGCCGCAGTGGTGTCTGGGCCCTCGCGGACGACCGCGGACCGGATCGCAAGCTCGGCGCCATCGGCGTGCGGGTGAGTCGTCGGGTGACCATGCACGGTTTCGCACTCAACTGCGATGCCGACCTGTCCTGGGCGGACAACATCGTCGCGTGCGGCATCGAGGACGCCGGCGTCTCCTCCCTCACGCGTGAGGCGGGTCGGCGCATCACGGTGCAGGAGGTCCTGCCGCACGCCGAGAAGCACCTCACTGACGTCCTGGGCTGACCTCGCCGGCGTGGCCGGTCGCTGTCGGGTGTTGCCCGACGGGGCGGCGGCGACGGATCAGTGGCTGCCCCGGCCCGGCGCACGAGAGCAGCGCGTCGTCGGTGGCGCGCGGCGGCACCGGCCGCAGCCGCCCGTCGCGGATCCGCTCAGCCACGTGGGCTCGCCTGGAGGTGATCGACCAGCCGCTGATGTCGGGCGGGACCGGCACCCACTCCCCCGCAGGGTCGCGCACCACCAGGTCCAGGGGACGTCCGCGCAGGCGACGCCACAGCCACCACAGCGGCCAGATCGCCGCCAGCACGATGCCCTCGGCGAGCCCGAAGACGAGCGCGACCACCAGGGCAAGCAGCGCCTCGACCAGGCTGGACTCGTGCATGGTCCTCAGCGGTGACCAGCGGGGCGTGTCCAGCCAGACCTCACCTCGCTCGATGACCTCCTCCGGCACTCCACGCAGGGGTGCCACGAAGATCGGCGTCCACGGCCACGCGTCCGCACTCACCCGCCAGAGGCCACCTGCGGGGTCGATCGGCCTGCTGTCCTCGTGTGCACTCATGATCGGGACGCTAGGCCAGAACGGCGAACGACCGTCCGGGTTTTCCACAGGCCCCGGATCGACGCGTAGGCTTGGTGACCGTGACTGTCGCACCCGAGGGACGCCGCCTGCTGCGGGTCGAGGCTCGCAATGCCGAGACCCCGATCGAGCGCAAGCCCGAGTGGATCCGCACGACGGCCAAGATGGGCCCGGAGTACACCGCGATCCACTCGATGGTGAAGTCCGAGAAGCTCCACACCGTCTGCCAGGAAGCCGGCTGCCCCAACATCTTCGAGTGCTGGGAGGACCGGGAGGCGACCTTCCTCATCGGCGGCGACGTCTGCACCCGCCGCTGCGACTTCTGCGACATCGCGACCGGTCGGCCGCAGGCCCTCGACCTCGACGAGCCGCGCCGCGTGGCCGAGTCGGTCCGCTCGATGGGACTGCGCTACGCCACCGTCACGGGAGTGGCGCGCGACGACCAACCCGACGGCGCGGCATACCTGTACGCCGAGACGATCCGGCAGATCCACGCCCTCAACCCGACCGCGGGTGTCGAGATCCTCCCTCCGGACTTCGGGGCCGAGCCCCACCTCGTCGGTCAGGTCTTCGACGCCCGCCCCGAGGTCTTCGCCCACAACCTCGAGACGGTCCCGCGGATCTTCAAGCGGATCCGGCCGGCCTTCACCTACGAGAAGTCGCTGCGCGTCCTCACCATGGCTCGCGAGGCCGGGCTGGTGACCAAGTCCAACCTCATCCTCGGCATGGGTGAGGATGAGCAGGAGATCCAGCAGGCCATCGAGGACCTGTGTGCCGCGGGCACCGACATCCTCACCATCACCCAGTACCTCCGCCCCTCCAAGCTGCACCACCCGATCGACCGGTGGGTCAAGCCGGAGGAGTTCGTCCACTGGAGCACGGTCGCCGAGGACCTGGGTTTCAAGGGCGTCATGGCCGGGCCGCTCGTGCGCTCCTCCTACCGCGCCGGACGGCTCTGGGTGGCGGCGATGGCCCGCTGGGGCCGCCCGCTGCCCGAGCACCTGGCCCACCTCGGCGAGGGCAACCACGAGCCGGCCCGCCAGGAGGCGGCATCGCTCGTGGCGCGCGCCGCCCGAACCGTAGACTGAGCCCTCCAAGCACCCTCGCACCACGAGCGCACCACCACGACGCAGGAGTCATCGAGCGTGTCCGACGAGAAGAAGCAGGGCCGGGTCGCGCAGATCCGCCAGAGCTACCAGGCGATCCGCAGCCTCGACTCCCGCATCGGCTGGTACATGCTGCTCGCCAGCGTGCTCACCTTAGCCGTCATCGCCGGCATCGGCTTCGCCATCGGCGGGTTCTGGCGCTGGTACATGATCCTCGTCGCGATCCCTGCCGCCGCGCTCGCCGCCGTCATCGTGATGAACCGCCGCGGCAACACCGCCATGTACAACGCCCTCGACGGGCAGCCCGGCGCGGCCGGTGCCGCCCTCATGGGCATGGGCAAGCGCGGCTGGTTCACCTCGGAGCAGCCGGTCGCCGTCGAGGCCACCCGCGGCACCAAGATGACCGACATGTCGGGGGCCGCGATGGTCTTCCGCGCCTTGGGTCGCCCCGGCATCGTCCTCATCGGCGAGGGGCCCGAGGGGCGCGTCCAGAAGCTGCTCAAGGCCGAGGAGAAGAAGGTCGCCCGCGTCGCCCAGGGCGTGCCGATCCACCTGTGGGTGGCCGGTGAGGGCGAGGACCAGGTCTCCATCCGCAAGATCGGCGGCAAGCTGACCCGCCTCAAGCCGGTCCTCACCAAGGACGAGGTCTCGGTCGTCAACAAGCGCCTGAAGTCCCTCCCCGGGGTGCGCTCGGCCATCCCCGCCGGCGTCGACCCCACGCGGGTCCGGATGAACCGCGGAGCCCTGCGCGGGAAGTGACGCCCCGCCTCAGCGACGGACCAGGACCGTCCCCGCGGCGACATCGTGCAGGCCACGCCCGTCCTTCGCGGTGAGCACGGCCGGCAGGAACAGGCAGAGCAACAGCGTGCGGATGAGCGCCTGGAGCGGCCACGTGCCCGGCCGCACCTGCCGCAGCTGCAACCCCATGACGTAGTGCCCGAAGGTCGCGGCGACGACCGACAGCGAGAGCACGGTGAGCACGGCGAAGACGGCCAGCGGCAGGAACGAGGCCGCCCCCGCCGCCCCGAACGCGTCGCGCGCGACGACGAAGACGACGAGCTGGGCGACCAGCCAGTCGACGAGGACACCGACGAAACGCCGCCCGAGCCGGGCCAGTGACCCGCTCCCGGAGGCCGGGAGACCAAGTGCCGCACCGGCATACGTCATCTCGGGTGGGGAGGTCGAACTCACGAGCCCACTGTATGCCGTGCGCTCACCGCCCCCCGATCGGGCGCCGGTCTCGCGATGCGAGACGCGGGGTCTGTTACATCGGCGAAACATTCGGGATATGGGCGAGAAATGGCACCCGTTTAGGTTGGTCGCAACGCACCGGGCCGGCGCATGGCCCAACCCACAGCACCAGGAGGCTCCACCCGTGTTCAGCTCCGCTGACGAAGTCCTCGCCTACATCAAGGACGAGGACGTCAAGTTCGTCGACATCCGCTTCTGCGACCTGCCCGGCATCATGCAGCACTTCAACGTGCCGGCCGAATCCCTCGACGAGGACTTCTTCACGGTCGGCCAGGCCTTCGACGGCTCGTCGATCCGCGGCTTCCAGGCGATCCACGAGTCCGACATGAAGCTCCTTCCGGACGTCGCGACGGCCTACCTCGACCCGTTCCGGGCCGAGAAGACGCTCATCATGAACTTCTCCATCGTCGACCCGTTCACCGACGAGCCCTACAGCCGCGACCCGCGCAACATCGCGGCGAAGGCCGAGGCCTACCTGAAGTCGACCGGCATCGCCGACACCGCCTACTTCGGCGCCGAGGCCGAGTTCTTCGTCTTTGACGACGTGCGCTTCAAGACCAGCGCCAACGAGTCCTTCTACTTCCTCGACTCCAAGGCCGCCGTGTGGAACACCGGCAAGGTCGAGGAGGGCGGCAACCTCGGCTACAAGCCGCGCATGAAGGGCGGCTACTTCCCGGTCTCCCCCGTCGACCACTTCGCCGACCTGCGCGACAAGATGTGCCTGACCCTCAAGGAGGTCGGCCTCACCGTCGAGCGTTCGCACCACGAGGTTGCCTCCGGCGGGCAGCAGGAGATCAACTACCGCTTCAACACCCTGCTCCACTCCGGCGACGACATGATGAAGTTCAAGTACGTCATCAAGAACGAGGCCTGGCGGCACGGCCAGACGGCCACCTTCATGCCGAAGCCGATCTTCGGTGACAACGGCTCGGGCATGCACACGCACCAGTCGCTGTGGAAGGACGGCGAGCCGCTGTTCTACGACGAGCGCGGCTACGGCGGCCTGTCCGACATGGCCCGCTGGTACATCGGCGGCCTGCTCAAGCACGCCCCGGCGCTGCTCGCCTTCACCAACCCGACGGTGAACTCCTACCACCGCCTGGTCCCGGGCTACGAGGCGCCGGTCAACCTCGTCTACTCCGCGCGCAACCGCTCGGCGTGCATCCGCATCCCGATCGCGGGGACCTCGCCGAAGGCCAAGCGCATCGAGTTCCGCATCCCGGACCCGTCGTGCAACCCGTACCTCGCCTTCGCCGCGCAGCTCATGGCCGGCCTCGACGGCATCAAGAACCGGATCGAGCCGCCGGAGCCGATCGACAAGGACCTCTACGAGCTGCCCCCCGAGGAGCACGCGGAGATCAAGCAGGTGCCGGGCTCGCTCCCCGAGGTGCTCAACGCGCTCGAGGAGGACCACGAGTTCCTGCTCGAGGGTGACGTCTTCACCCAGGACGTCATCGACACGTGGATCGAGTACAAGCGCAAGAACGAGATCGACCCGATCCGCTTCCGCCCGCACCCGCACGAGTTCGAGATGTACTTCGACATCTGAGCACTACCAAACCAGCGGTATGCCGCCCGCTCCCGTCTCGGGGGCGGGCGGCCTCGTCGGTTGCCCTTGCGTCATTAATCGCAGAAGCAGGCGTCTGTGACAGTCGGGACTGTGAAGCACCGGGGACATGGAGCGCGCAACTCCTCGAGAAGTGCGCGCTCGCCAGTGGACCGATGCCTGAAGGTCGACAAGCAGTGCCACCATCCGTCGCTGGCGTTCCCCTCTATCTCCCCGATGAGGGATCGGTCCAGAGCATCGAAGGGTAGTGCGCCCGGGATTCCGTCGAAGATCCTCTTCGGGCCTGCGGAAGGGCTACTCAGCTGAGGCCGAGGTAGCGGTCGAGGAAGGTCGTCAGTCGGCCGATGACCGTATGCCGCTTGGCGGAGTGCGCGCCGTCGGGGGCGAAGCGGGACATGGGCGGAAGGATGCGGGTGAGCGCCGTTCCACCAGTGGGCAATCCGCCGTCGCGGAAGGCATTGGACACCAGAGCCCGAGTCTCCTCGGGGCGCAAGCTCTCCTCATCGATGATGGCGTCCAGCTCGCGGTCGCGCTTGGCGGCGATATAGGCCTTCCACTCCAGCTCCATGTCCCCGGAGGTCGAGACCGAATCGACGAACTCCTCGATGAGGTCCTTCTTGTTGCGCAAGGACGGGCTGGCGTCGATGGCCCGCGTGATCTGCTCCTTGATCTCGCGGTCGTCGCCGTCGCCCTTGGCGGCGCGGTACTTCTCGACCAGCATGAGGATGTAGTCGACGTTGATCTCGACCTGCTTGACGAGCTCGATTTCGAAGACGACGTCGTCGACGATCGACTCCTTGTCCCCGTCCTTCCCACGGCGAAACTCGGCGTAGAGGTCGAGATACATACTCGTGTAGTCCTGCACCTGCCGAGGCGTGAGGATTTCCTGGCCGGCGAAGTCGTCGAAGGACGTGAGGATGTTGCGCAGCCGCAGGATCGCTCCCCAGAGGGCGATGAACTCCTTCTGGGCAGCCTCCCCCACGATGTCAGCATCAAGGGGGTATGCCGCGAGCAGCTCCGCCACCTTCGCGGCATACGACTCGTAGTAGTGGGCGAACGGCTGGAGGAGGACGACGCCGCGGGCGTCCTTGTTGCCGAAGAGCGCGATCGCGTCGTTTGTCTCCTCCTCGAGGTCACGGAAGCTGACGATGTTGCCGAAGGTCTTGACCGAGTTGAGGATCCGGTTCGTGCGCGAATAGGCCTGCAGCAGACCGTGAGCGCGCAGGTTCTTGTCGACCCAGAGCGTGTTGAGGGTGGTGGCGTCGAAGCCGGTCAGAAACATGTTGACCACGATGACGAGGTCGATCTCACGGTTCTTCAGCCGTTGTGAAATGTCCTTGTAGTAGTTCTGGAAGCGCTCCGCCGAGGTGTCGAAACTCGTCCCGAACATCTCGTTGTAGTCCTGGATCGCGTCCTCGAGGAACTCTCGGGCGCTGGCGGACAGCTGGTCGGTCTCGAAGCCTTCCTCGTCGACGAAGTCGTCCGCGACGGCCTCGTTTGCGGCATACGAATAGATGAGGCCGACCTTGAGACGCTGGCCCCCTGGCCGCTCGTCCTGGAGACGGCCGAAGGCGTTGTAGTAGATCCGCGCCGCCTCGATCGAGCTCGTCGCGAAGAGAGCGTTGAAACCGCTGAGCCGCCGCCCACCATGGGCATACGTCTGAGACCGTTTCGTCTTCTGGTCGAAGTGATCGAGGGTGTACTCGACGACCTGACTGATGCGCTCCGGCGCCAGGAGGGCCCGCTCCCGGTCGATGCCCGACACCTGCTTGTCATCGACGCCCGGGGGCAGCTTGATCGTGTTGACATAGTCGATGCGGAAGGGCAGCACGTTCTTGTCGGTGATCGCATCGACGATGGTGTAGGTGTGCAGCTTGTCGCCGAAGGCCTGCTCGGTCGTGCGCAACTGGACGTTCCCTCCCGATCCCGCATTGGCTGCAAAGATCGGCGTGCCGGTGAAGCCGAAGAGGTGGTAGCGCCGGAAGGCCTTGGTGATCGCTGTGTGCATGTCGCCGAACTGGGAGCGGTGGCACTCGTCGAAGACGATGACGACGTGCCCGTTGTAGATGGCGTGCCCCTTGTTGGCGGCGATGAAGGTGGAGAGCTTCTGGATCGTCGTGATGATGATCGTCGCGGTGGGGTCCTCGAGCTGCTTCTTGAGGACGCGCGTCGAGGTGTTGGAGTTGGCGGCGCCCTCCTGGAAGCGGTCGTACTCCTTCATCGTCTGGTAGTCGAGGTCCTTACGGTCGACGACGAAGAGCACCTTGTCGATCGCGGGCATCGCCGACGCGAGCAGTGCCGTCTTGAAGCTCGTCAACGTCTTCCCTGACCCGGTCGTGTGCCAGACATACCCACCTGCCTGGCTCGTGCCGAGGCGCTGCAGGTTGGTGGAGGTCTCGATGCGGCGCAGGATCTGCTCGGTCGCGGCGATCTGGTACGGCCGCATGACCAGGAGCATCCGGTCCGAGGTCAGCACGCAGTAGCGGGTGAGCACATTGAGGAGGGTGTGCTTGGCGAAGAAGGTCTTCGTGAAGCCGACGAGATCCTTGATCGGTCGATTCCCCGCGTCGGCCCACCACGAGGTGAACTCGAAGCTGTTGGACGTCTTGCGGACCCGACGCCTGGCGCTGGAGGCCTCGCTGAGGTGCTGGCGTCGCGTGGTGTTCGAGTAGTACTTCGTCAGGGTGCCATTGCTGATGACGAAGAGCTGGACGTACTCGAAGAGCCCGGTCCCGGCCCAGAAGCTGTCGCGCTGGTAGCGCTCGATCTGGTTGAACGCCTCCCGCAGGTCGACCCCGCGCCGCTTGAGCTCCACGTGCACCATCGGCAGGCCGTTGACAAGGATTGTCACGTCATACCGGTTGGCGCGGGTGACTCCCCCGCCCGTGGCGCCCGCCGTCTCGTACTGGTTGACGACCTGGAGCCGGTTGTTGTGGATGTGCTCCTTGTCGAGGAGCCGGACGTTCTTGGTGGTGCCGTCCTCGCGGGTGAGGAGCTGGACGTGGTCCTCCTGGATGCGGACGGCCTTCTCGACGATTCCGCTGTTGGCGCTGGCGATGCGTTCGGTGAAGAAGGTGCGCCATTCGGTGTCGCTGAACCGTATGCCGTTGAGCGCCTCGAGCTGCGCGCGCAGGTTGGCGACGAGATCGGCCTCCGTGGTGATCGGTAGGTAGTCGTAGGCCTGCGCCTGGAGCTGGGTGAGCAGAGCCTTCTCGAGGTCGCTCTCCGATTGGTATGCCGCGCCGCTCACCTCGTCGGGGACGAACTCGGCGACCACCGTGCTCTCGGCACTCATGGCTATCGGCGCATAGGCCCGCGCTGGCTCCCGCCGTTGGACGGAGGTCATGTCCTGGCCCCCTGTGCCGCGCCGAGTAGCGTCGTGGCCACGGCGACGGCCTTGTCGGCCTCTGCCGCCCCGACGGTGCGCGCCTCGTAGTGGAGTTGATTGCGGGTGCGGCGCATCCGCTCGACGTGCCGGCCTGCTTCGTCCGCTGGTGGCGCAACGAGGACGATGCGCAGGAAGTCAGCGAGGGCGGCATGTTGGCCGGGGCCGTTCGCGGTGCGATAGCCATGACGAGCCAACATCGCCTCACCGACCGCGTGGGCGGCGTCGTGGGCGAGGTTGTAGCGGTTCTGCGGCAGCTTCAAGTGCGGCAGATCGGCAAGGGTGTCCGCTGCACGCTCCAGGAAGAGCGTCGCCCGCACGGCGTCCGGCGCCACGCGAAGCAGCCGACCTTTCTCAACCAGGACCGTGAGAGCCTCCTGCTGGGCAGCGCTCAGCCGCCGAGTCACCACCGCAGGTCACCGATGACCGGGATGACAGGGTTGCTCTTCACATGCACTAGGAAACCACTGTCCGCCGACAGCTCCTTGGCGGTCAGGATGGTCGGGTTGACTGCCCGGCCGACCCGCTCCTGGACGCGGTCGCAGGCGGAGTACACCTCGTCAGTGTCAGGCGAACCGACAACCATGACGTCGACGTCGGAGGGGGCAGGTCCAGGCACCCCGAGCGACCGCGCAGCGAACGATCCGTAAAGGAAGGCCGCCTCCACGCCTTCGATGCCCGACAGCTCGCGGCCGAGATGCACGGCCGGGCCAGTGGTGATCGTCAGGATCAGACGAAGCGGTTCGACGAGAGGGCTGTCCTCTGCGGCCCTGATGAGCCGGGTCCGACCAACCTGCCGTTCGGCGAGAATTCCTGCGTCCAGGAGGCGGCCCACCTCCCGGTGCACTGTCGGATAGGCCAGATCCGTCCGCTTGGCAAGATCGGTGATGCTGAGCTCTTCGTCCATGACGATCAGTGCTGCCAAGAGACGCGCCTGACCGTCCGACCGGAAGATCGGAGCAAGCAGTGGGGCCTCAGTTCTCATATAACTGAGATTATCCTCCATTTTAGCGATACTCAAGGTTACGCACGGGGGATGAGGTCGGCGTCCGAGGTCGACAACGCCGCCAATTGGACCTCCGAAAGGCCGCGGTCCTCCCACTGTCCGTAGGTGCCACCTTCCCAGGTCCACTGCCGCCGGCCGTTGCAGGACCGGCCGGAGGCGACGGCACCAGCAGCCGAGGGAGAGCTGAACGGGATGTCGCGGGTCACTCGACCTTGCCCACCCTGGATGACGATGGACCCGTCGGCCACGAGCTTCTCGTATCGAGCCTTGAGCGAGGCGTAGGCCCGGCGAGTGCTCTCGGTCGTCCCCGCGCCGGTCCACGCCGGAACGACGGTGGATCCGGCAAGCAGCGTGAACTCATCACCGTTGACCTGGGCGCTGGCGTCCACTCCGGTCCTGGGAACAGTGAGGCGGAAGATCGGCGATACCTCCGTGGGCTTCTCCGGTCGGTCCGTGGCTCGGGAGGGCACTTGCCGTAGGGCGTTGATACCGAGCACCGGAAGGATGATCTGCAGGTGGTCCAGGAATGCCTCCATATCGGAGACCTGGGCCTCGGAAAGACGCCTGCCCTGCGGGGTCTGGGTGTTCACGAGACCCACGCGTTGGGCCCGGGTGGCCTTCTCGACGAGCCGCGCTTCGAGGTAGCCCCAGTGGCCCTCGTTGAACGCGTCGTCCTTGGCGGTGATGAGGACGACGCGGTCCCAGAAGTCCTTCTTCGCCTTGTGGTCGCGGAACCGGTTGATGAAGTTCTCGGTGCGCCCGATGTAGCAGGTGACTCCACCGACGGCCTCCTCGTCGTCGCCGAGCAGCAGGTAGGCGCCGTTGCGCTGGGCCTCCGGGCGGCGGAGGATCTCGCCGATGTCCTTGCGCGGGCCGGTCAGGACGTGGCCGGTCCAGCCGGCGATCTCGGCCGTGGTGATGCCGCCCGGCTCGCCGTCGACGAGGAACAGCTCGATGTGCTTGCCGGTCATGACGCCTCGGGGAAGGTGAGGAGCTTGTCGCGGTAGTACTCGTACTGCTTCCGCCGCGCCGCCAGTTCAGCGGGGAGCCCGACTCTGAGGTCAGTCACCAACCCATCCAATGCATCGAGCGTCGCCGCGATCTTGTGTTGCTCCACCAATGGAGGCAGAGGGACTTCAACCTTGGCCAATCTGGCCTTGGAGACATTAAATCGCGTCACACCGCTGGCCGTTAGGCGGATCTGCTCGCGCATCGCGAAGGAGCGGAATAGATGTTTCGCGAAATCGGGGTCGAGAGTGCTGGGGTCATGTAGTCGGAAGCCGATGCAGAAGCTATTAAGGTACAGCGCATCCTCGGGTTCACGGGTGACGACCGACGAGAGCCCGCACTCGTCGCGATTCTCCGAAGAGCCGGTGAATAGGACGTCTCCCCGGTGAAGGAGCCGCTGGCGCTCGCCCGGGCTCACCCTCACGAAGTCGTCGGCGTCCAGCTCGGTGGCGAGATTCGCGTAAACGTTCCGGTAAGTCACGTAGCGAGCATTGCCTTCTGAGAAGTCTGACTTCGACTTTCCGGTCAGTCCGCCGAAGAGGAATCCGAGTTCACTCATCGGCGCGCGCCTGACACTCTCTCTCTCGTGGAAGGTCAAGAGAGCGTCACGATAGTGACGGTACTGTCGCCGTCGCGCCTCAAGCTCCGCCTCAAGCTCCGCCTCAAGCTCCGCGAACGCATCAAGCACCTCAACGATGGCCCGCTGCACTGCCAACGGAGGAACGGGAATTCTGACCTCGTTGAGGACCGTTTGCGTGAGGCTTGGAACCCCACCCGCGACGTTGAGCCGTTCGAGTTCCTCGACCACGAGCAGGTGGAAGAGGAACTTGGGCACCATCTGAGTGGTGTCCACTTCGGTGAAGAAGATCGTGTCAACGGTCCAGAAGGGCTGGTCGACGTAGAAGAGATTGGACAGCGACCCCTTACGCGGGATCAGGACCGACGGTCCCGGGTGGGCAGCCAAGTCAACGTAGGTCATGACACCACCAGATCCGTAGACCGGAATGCCACCGCTGCCCAAGTGCTTGTAGTCGCGACCATTCCTAATGCGGGCAACATCGCCAAGGCGCTTGTAGGCGACCCCCATTGGACACTCACGCTGCAGCAACGCATCTATCCGGTTCACGATCGGCTGCCTTCGAGGTCGGCGACGATGGCGTCGATCTTGGTCCGCAGCTCAGCTTGGCGCTCGACGATCCGGGCGATCTCCGCGTTCAAGGCCACGATGTCGACTTCTTCGCGGGTGTTCTCGGCCTCGACATATGAAGTGACCGACAGGTTGTAGCCGTTGTCCGCAATCGTCTCCGCCTCGACGAGGGAGGCGAAATGGGGAGCCGGCTCACGGCATACGAACGCCTCGAGAATCCGCTTCTGATGCGCATCGGTGAGCTTGTTCTTGTTGCCCGTGCGGGTGAACAGCGCCGATCCGTCGATGAAGAGGATCGCGTTGCCGGTCTTGCTCTTCTTGAGCACGATGATGCAGGTGGCGATCGTCGTGCCGAAGAAGAGGTCGGGTGGGAGCTGGATGACGGCATCGACGTAGTTGTTGTCGACGAGGTACTTGCGGATCTTCTGCTCCGCTCCCCCGCGGTAGAGCACCCCCGGGAACTCGACGATCGCCGCGGTGCCGTCGACGGCGAGCCACGACAGGATGTGCATGGTGAAGGCGAGGTCGGCCTTGCTCTTCGGGGCGAGCACTCCCGCGGGCGCGAAGCGCGGGTCGTTGATGAGCAGCGGGTTGTCCGAGCCCGGCCACTTCGTGGAGTAGGGCGGGTTCGACACGATCGCCTCGAAGGGCTCGTCGTCCCAGTGCGCCGGGTCGATGAGGGTGTCCCCGTGGGCGATGTCGAACTTCTCGTAGTTGACGTCGTGCAGGAACATGTTGATCCGCGCGAGGTTGTAGGTCGTCAGGTTGATCTCCTGACCGAAGAAGCCCTGCCGCACGTTCTCCTTGCCGAGCACCTTGGCGAACTTCAGCAGCAGCGAGCCCGAGCCGCACGCAGGGTCATAGACCTTGTTGACCTCGCTCTTGCCGACGACCGTGATGCGAGCGAGCAGCTCACTGACCTCCTGGGGCGTGAAGAACTCTCCCCCCGACTTGCCCGCCGACGACGCATACATCGTCATGAGGTACTCATAGGCATCACCGAAGGCATCGATCGTGTTGTCGCTGAACGTGCCCAGGTTGAGATCGCCGATGGCGCTCAACAGCTTGACGAGCTTCTCGTTGCGGCGGGCGACGGTCGGGCCGAGCTTGGCACTGTTGACGTCGAGGTCGTCGAAGAGGCCCTTGAGGTCGTCCTCGCTCGCCGAGCCAACCGCTGAGGCCTCGATGTTCCTGAAGACTCGCTCGAGGGTCTCGTTGAGATCGCCGTCGTGGGCCGCCCGCGCCCGGACATTGGCAAAGAGCTCGCTCGGCAGGATGTAGAAACCCTTGTCCGAGACCGTCACCTCCCGGCCGAACTCCGCTTGCGCATCAGTGAGCTGTGCATAGTCGAAGTCGGGGACACCGGCATCCCGCTCCAGGCCGTTGATGTAGTCGGTGAGGTTCTCCGAGATGAACCGGTAGAACAGCATCCCGAGGACGTAGCCCTTGAAGTCCCAACCGTCGACGCTGCCGCGCAGGTCATTGGCGATCCGCCAGATCGCCTTGTGCAGCTCGGCCCGCTGCTGCTCCTTGGTCATGCGGAGGGCTCGATCCGTGGAGTGCTGAAGAGGTGGGGCATGCGGATGATCCTGCCCGAGGAGGCCGACAGCCGACGGGTCGGCACGCTGGCAAGACCCGCGGCATACGCCGTCGGGGAGCGCCCCTGTCAGCCCCGGGTCGCGACTGGATTGTCCACGACAAGTCCCTCGAACCGCCCGAAGTCGGTGTCATTGCTGGCGACACTGGCGGACCGTTGGAGGGCATGGGCAGCGATGAGAGCGTCGGTGGTGAGGTTCCCCGCCGCTCCCGCTCGCACCAGGAGGGCGAGCGTGGCGCGAAGGTGGCGCTCATCCGACACCAGAACGTCAGTCATTGGATGGTCCAGCCAGCTCTCGACGACGGAGACTGCGGCCGAGGTGGTCATGGGTGACACCAGGACCCGGCTCGAGGTGACCAGCCGCACGAAACCCGAGATGACCACCGGTGCCAGCCCGATCGTCTCCCGTCCGCTCAGTGCGGCGCCCCACCATTCGCGGGCCGCGTCATGCTGGTCGAACCCGTCGACATGGGCATAGAGCAGGACGTTGACGTCCGGGACGATCACGACGACGTGAGCTCGTCGTCAGCCAACTCGTCGACGAGGTGATTCAGCCGTGCCACGTCAATCCCACCCCGGACCCCGGAGCGATGAACGGGGACCACGTGGGCCGAAACGCCATCGGCCGTGCCGAGCGCCCGCCTCAGGGCGTCGTTGACGACGTCCTTCATCGTCCGACGGTCGCGGCGAACGGCGTCCTCGACGAGCCGACTGACGTCGTCATCGAGCGTGAGCGTGGTCCTCATGCAGACATCTTAGCATCAGACGATCAGGCATCATGATGCCTTGATGGCCGGCCAGGTTCCCGGCGTACGCCTCGGGGCCGTACAGGCCTCCCATGAGCGCCGCACGCCGCCGTCTCCCCCTCTCCGTCTGACCGCGATCGTCGATCAGCAGTTCTCCGTCAAGATCGACCAGTACGGCGGGGACAACAGCTACCTCGCCGTGACCGTCGGTCTCGACGCGGCCCAGCAGTACGGCTGGCCGGTGCGGTCCGAGCACGCCTGCCTGATGGACTGGTACGCCACCTCTGCGGGCCGTCGTAGGACGCCCGACACCGGTCCCGCGCCGCGAGGAAACCGGAGCCCGGGCAGGCCGCGAACGCCGTCTCCACCCGCTTCTTCCCGAGCCCCTCCCCGGCACTCACCCCGCCCGTCGCCCCGTCATCCCGCGGACCGGCCGGCCGACCACTCCACGGTCTCCTCGGCGAGCAGACTGCCCAGCGCCCCACCGAGGGCGAGCTCGTCGACCGTCCCGAAGGCCTGTGCGCGCAAGCGCCCACCCCGGTCCAGGACGATGAGCGTCGGCGTTCCCTGCAGCCCCCACCGCTGCATCGTCATCGGTATGCCGTGCCCCTGCGGTGTGTCGACGCCCACCGGGAAGGTGACCCGATACTCGTGCATGAAGGCCTTGAGCGACACCGGCGTCATCGCCTCATGGTGCTCGAAGACCGTGTGCAGCCCGATGACGACGACCTCGTCCGCCAGGGTCGAGTGCACCTTGCGCGCCAGCGGCAGCCCGTGACTGACACACCCCGGGCAGAGCATCTGGAAGGCCTCGATCACCACCACGCGACCTCGCAGCCCGGCAAGGGTCTCGGCCGGCGGCGTGCCCAGCCACTCACTGACCTCCCACTCGGGGGTCGGACCCATCACCGGTAGTCGCTGCATACCCAGCCACGCTAGACCCGGAAAGCGTCGACGTCCCGGTCTCCATCGACCTCGATCCGCAGTGAGGTCAGAGGCTCGGGGCCACTCACCCCAGGACCAGGCCCCAACTCCACCGGTCCCAGCGGTGATACCTGCTCGCGACAGCAGCGCTCATCGACAAGGTGAGCGCATAGGGCCGGGCTCCCAAGGCGCGGGCCATCAGCCACACGAAGGGGCTGATGAGGAGCAGCCAGGCGGGCCCGAACTGGCTGGCTCGCCCGGTCAGACGAACGGTGTCGCCCGTGGGCTCACCGGTGGGCGTTGCCGGAGTTCAAGGGCACCGCGGCGGTGCGCCAAAGCGCTGAGCAGCGCCAGCGTCTGCTCGCGTTCTCGGCCGAGCAGTATTTGGCCGGTCGCTCCCTGCGGCAGATCGCCGAGCTGACCGATCGATCCCAAACCGGCTCATCCCAATTGAGGGTGTAGCTACGGTCTGAAGCCGCCGGTCTCGAGGAGGCTGCGGGCGATGTAGTTTACCTACCCGATAGTTTTCATGGCCCGTTGTGACTAGTGCGCGTCCGCGCGGTCCTGACGACCTGGCTCACCCCGGCCGCGGGTCACCCTTCGGGCACGTGCAAAGGTTCGGGAACGCCCCCACTCGCTCTCCTGAGCCGCGCGAAAGGGGCTGTGTGACAACCACTTTCGCTGGCCCGCAGCGAGCCGCCCACGTGGCCTAGGATGTCGCCGTGGCTGCGCTCCAGACCGTCATCCTCCAGCTCGCCGAGGCAGGGCGGACCGTCGTCGAACGCGGGCTGGTCCTCGCCTCGGGCGGCAACCTCTCCGCGCGACTCGATGACGGCACCTTCGTCGTCACCGCCTCGGGCACCTGGCTGGACCGCCTCACCGACGAGGACTTCAGTGTCATCGACACGGAAGGGTCCGTGGTCGCGGGAAACCCCAGGCCCAGTGTGGAGTGGAAGCTGCACCACCACACCTATGCCGCGCGCCGCGACGTCACGGCCGTCGTCCACCTCCACCCGCAGCACGTGCTGCTCGTCGACATGCTCGGTCACCCGATCCGGTGCACGACCCTCGACCACGCGTTCTACCTCGGCTCGGTGGCCCGGGTTCCCTTCCGGCCCGCCGGCAGTGAGGAGATCGCCGCCCTCGCGAGCGAGGCGGTCAGCGACGGGACGAATGCCGTGGTCCTGGCCCACCACGGGTGCTCGGCGCTGGGCGACTCGGTGCCGATGGCCCTGCGGCGGGCGATGAACCTCGAGGAGGCGGCGACGATGACCTACCGGCTTCTGCTGGCCGGCGACACCGACAGCGACTTCCCGGAGGAGTACCGGGGCCGGATCATCAGCGTGTGAGGGCCAGGCTCCCGAGAGCGACGAGCCAGCTGACGAAGCTCCCGATGAGGAAGTACTCGGTGATCTCGTCGATGCCCACGGCGTCGATCGTCGACCCGTCCTTGGCCTTGGCCTGCAGCTCGGGGAAGCGGATGAGCCCCTTGGCGCCGATGACGAGGCCGGCCGCGGTCAGCTGACCGGCCAGTCCCAGTCCGAGGATGAGCAGGCGCTCCATCGGACCCAGGAGGCGCCCGCCGCGGAGCCGGTCGGCGGGTTGGGCCAGCCCGCTGTTGCGCGGCCGCAGGGCGCCGACCGAGACCAGCACGAGACGGACGACGATGTTGGCGGTCGCGACATTGGCGACGACGAGGGCGGCGACGAGGAGCAGGTGCTCGAGGGCGCGGCCGCCGACCGGGCCGTCGCCGGTGAAGGGCAGCTCGGCCCAGGCCAGCCAGCGCGCGAGCGGGCCGCCCGGTGTGCTCGCCCAGCCGGAGAGGCCGAGCAGCAGCAGCGGGCCCGCGAGGAGGGCCCCGAGGGCCAGGAGGTGGGCGCGGCCGCGGCGGCCCTGGGCACGCTCCGAGGCGGTCCACCACAGCACGAGCGGGATGATGGAGGCGCTGAGGACCACCAGGTCGGCCGCTGCCGTGAGGCCGGCGAGGAGCGCCCCGCCGTAGAGCACGACGGCACCGACGACCGGGACGAGCCAGCCCGGCCGGGTCGGACGGCACAGGTCCATGACACCGACGCCGAGCACCCACAGCGCGAGCCAGGTCATGGCAGCCTCCTCAACATCCCGTGCGCGTGCAGGATCGCACCGATCCCCTGGGTGCGCACCTGCTGCGACACCGCCGACGGGCTGATCCCCTCCCGCGCCGCCAGCTCGGCCTGGGTGGCGCCGGCGAGGAGGCCCGCGAGCAGCCGCAGCCCGCGCTCCGAGAGCGATCCAACCAGCTGGTCCTGACAGGCCAGGGCTGCGTTGACCGCGTCCTGTGTCCCCGCCCGCTCGGGCGCGCTCTCACGGTATGCCGTGCGCAGGCTCTTGAGCCCGCCTCCCCGGGCACTCGCCTCGATGGCCTCGACGGCCTCGCGGGCGGCCCACCAGCCCGGGCCGTCCTGGAGCCCGGTGCCGGTCTCGAGGTCGACGACCGGGCCGCGCCCGAGACCGATCCGCACGTCGACGGCGGGGAGGAGAGCCAGGCGCACCCGCAGGGCGGCATCGAGTGCCGACCCGAGGGTGGGATAGCGGCCTTGGAACTCGTCACCGACGGTGACGGCCAGGGCGGGATCGGAGTCGACCTCGGCGTCGACGGCGGTGAGGACCTCGCGCAGGCGCGCGTGAAGGGCGACGCGGTCCGGGGCCCGGCGGGATCCGACGACATCCCCCAGGAGGCTCACTCGTGAAGCCGGTGACTTCCTTCTCACGAAATGAAGAATATCACTTCACTTAAGCAGAGGGCTTCAGGGTCCACGTCTGAAGTCCGATCCTTCAGTCCATCCGCTCCCCGGCTGCCGGTGAGACGACACCACGCTCGGTGACGACCGCCGTGACGAAGCGTGCGGGGGTCACGTCGAAAGCCGGGTTGAAGCCGACGGACGCCGAGGGCGTCACCGGCACCCCGGCATACCGCGTGACCTCCTCCCCCGGTCGCTCCTCGATCTCGATGTCCTCGCCGGAGGCGGTCGCGAGGTCGACCGTCGACCACGGGGCGGCCACGACGAACGGGATACCGGCCTCGCGGCAGGCGAGCGCCACCCCCAGGGTGCCGATCTTGTTGGCGACATCGCCGTTGGCGGCGATCCGGTCCGACCCGACGATCGCGCAGTCGACGAGACCGCGCATGATCGTCGAGGCCGCCGCTCCATCGGACTGGACGGCGTGCGGGATGCCCTCCTCCGCGAGCTCGTAGGCGGTCAGCCGCGCCCCCTGGAGCAACGGGCGGGTCTCGTCGGCGTGGACGAACTCCAGCCGGTCGCGGGCGTGCAGCTCACGCACGAGCCCCAGGGCGGTCCCCCAGCCGGCGGTGGCGAGCGCGCCGGCATTGCAGTGGGTGAGGACCCGCAGGCGAGGGCGGTCGACGCGGGCGAGCAGCCAGTCCACCCCCAGGCGGGAGAGCTCCCGGTTGGCAGCCTCGTCCTCGGCCGCGAGGCGCCGGGCGGCCTCGAGGACGGCGTCACGGCCCTGCGCCACGAGCGGGCGCACCTGGTCGACCCCCCAGGCGAGGTTCACCGCGGTGGGGCGGGCCAGCCGGACCCGGTCGATCGCGGCCTCCAGAGTGCCCTCGTCCCAGCCTTCGCGCCGCGCCTGGTCGAGCGCGACGACCACGCCCATGGCCCCCGCGACGCCGAGCGCCGGCGCGCCGCGGACGGCGAGGACGGAGATGGCGTCGACGAGCTGGTCCACCGTCTCGACATCGAGATGGACCGTCTCGCCCGGGAGCCTGGTCTGGTCGAGCAGGCGGAGCCGGTCGGTCGACCCGTCCCAGGTGATGGCGTGCAGCGTCATGGCCTCAGCCTAGGTGGCGGCGGCCCGCCGGCGACGGCGGGCCGCCGGGCCCGCAACGGTGGACACGGACGCACCACGAGGCCACCATGGTCCCTCAGTGGCATGTCGTCCCCGGTTGCGGAGGAGGTCGGGTCGCATGAGTTCTCTGCTGGTCTGGGCGGTCGTCGCGGCCGCTCTAGCCCTGCTCGCGGTGGTCGTCGGGGTCCGGGCTCAGAAGCTGGTCCTCGGGATCCTCGTCGACGACCGCAACCGGTTCAGCCTCACGCGCTTCCAGGTCGTCGGCTGGACGCTGCTGCTGTTCTCGATGTTCGCCGCCGTGGCCGCCAAGCGCGCGAGCAATGACACGACGACCTCCCTGGACTTCGTCATCCCCGGGGAACTCCTCCTCGTCCTGGGCATCAGCCTGTCCTCCACCGTCATCGCCACGGCCATCAAGGCGGTCAAGGATTCCCGCGATGCGGGCACGATCAAGAGGGGCCTGGCTCCGGCTGCTCGGACCAGCGACTCGGATCCCGAGCTCAAGCCCTTCTTCTTCCAGGTCTTCCTCCAAGAGGACGGGGCCATGGCGGACAAGGTCGTCGATGTCGCCAAGTTCCAGAACTTCTGCCTGACCGTCGCCCTCTGGGTGGGCTACGTCGCCGTGGGCGGTGCCTTTCTCCGACAGGGTGAGCTCAAGGCGCTCCCCGGCTTCACCGACCAGTTCGTCACCCTCCTGGCCATCAGTCACGGCACCTACCTGGCCGGCAAGCTCCCCGACCATTCGGGACAGCCGGCGCTCACCGCGAACCGGGAGGGGAACGCACCGCGGACGACTTAGGTTAGCCCGGCGACGGGCGGTCAGGTCACGTCCCCGTCAGGACAGTGAGGTCGCGTCGAGCTGGTCGAGGACGAAGGCCCACTCCCACGCGATCTGCTCCCACGCGGCATACCGGCCGGACCGGCCCCCGTGGCCGGCGGCCATCTCGGTGCGCAGCAGGATCGGGCGGGTCAGCGGGTCGTTGGTCACCGTGGCACGCAGGCGCGCGACCCACTTGGCCGGCTCGGTGAAGAAGACGCGGGTGTCGTGCAGGCTGGTCGTGGCCAGGATCGCCGGGTAGTCACGCGCGGCCACGTTCTCGTAGGGCGTGTAGCCCTTCATGCAGGCATAGACCTCGGGGTCCTCGAGCGGATTCCCCCACTCCTCCCACTCCCCCACGGTCAGCGGCAGGTCCGGGCGCAGGATGGTGGTGAGCGCGTCGACGAAGGGCACCGCGCCGTGGACGACACGGAAGAGCTCCGGTGCCAAGTTGGCCACGGCGCCGACGAGCAGCCCTCCGGCAGAACCGCCTTCGAGACCGAGGCGGTCGGGGGCCACCCAGCCCTCGTCGTGCAGCAGCCGGGCCGCGGCGATGGTGTCCTCGAAGGTGTGCGGCTTGGCGAGCAGCTTGCCGTCGTCGTACCAGTGCCGCCCCATCTCTCCGCCGCCGCGCACGTGGGCAACGGCGAAGACCACGCCCCGGTCGAGCAGGGAGAGGCGGGCGACCGAGAAGTAGGGGTCGCTGGAGACCTCATAGGCCCCGTATGCCGTGAGCAGGCCGGGTGCGCTGCCGTCGGGCACGATGTCGGCCCGGTGGACGATCGAGACCGGGACCTGCACACCGCCGGTCGAGCGGGCCCAGGCGCGCACCTGGCGATAGTCGCCGGGGTCGTAGCCGCCGAGCACCGGCTGCTGCTTGAGGACGGTGCGGGCTCCCGTGGCGAGGTCGACCTCGAGGACGGTGCGCGGCGTGACATAGGACTCGTAGGACACGAGCAGGCTGCCCTGGTCCGGCTCGGGGTTGTCACCGAGCCCGACGGAGTGGATCGGCTCGTCGAAGGCCAGGTCGACCGGCGCACCGAAACCATTGTCCTGCAGCGGGATCAGGCGCAGAGCGGTCTGCCCGGCGGTGCGCAGCGAGAGCACCACCCAGTCGTCGAAGGCGTCGACGCCGAGGAAGCGCTCCCCCGGCGGCGAGGCCAGCACCGGCCGCCAGTCCTCGCTGCTGCGGGACGTGACGGGCGCCCAGGCGAGGTCGGACTCGACGTTGTCCCGGTTGTGGACGATGAACATCCGGTCCCCGGCCGGCTCCACGTCGTACTCGAGTCCCTCCTGACGCGGGGAGACCACGTGCCACTGCCCTTCCGGGCTCGCGGAGTCGAGGAGGCGGACCTCACTGGTGGTCTTGCTGCCCAGGGAGTGGACGAGCCAGCGCTCGTCGCGGCTGGACCCGATGCCCATCCAGAACCGCTCGTCGTCCTCCTGGTGGACCAGGACGTCCTCGGCCGGGTCGGACCCGATGCGGTGGCGCCACAGCTGGTGCGGCCGCCACGCGTCGTCGAGCCGGGTGTAGAAGACATGCGTGCCGGCGCGCGAGAACTCCACGCCGTAGCCGATGTCCCGGATCGCGTCGTCGAGGACCGCTCCGGTCCCGAGGTCGGTGATCGTCAGGGCGAAACGTTCGTCACCGGTGTGGTCGGTCGCGTGGGCCATGAGGCGATGGTCGTGGCTGACGGTGAGCGCGCCGAGCGCGAAGAACTCGCTGTCGCCGGCGGCGAGGTTGCCGTCGAGGAGGACCTGCTCGTCGGCGATGACTCCCCCGGACACATCGGGCCGCGAGGCCCGGTCGGTCAACGGCGAGCGAGCGTGCACGGCATACTGCTGGCCCTCGATGGTGCGGGTGTAGTACCACCACGGGCCGCTGGCCACCGGCACCGACAGGTCGCTCTCCTGGACCCGCGCCTTGATCTCCGCGAAGAGGCGGGCGCGCAGCGGCGCGAGGTGAGCCGTCATGGCCTCGGCGTAGGCGTTCTCCGCCTCCAGATGGGCGATCACCTCGGGGTCCTCGCCATCGCGGAGCCACTCGTAGGGATCGACGACCCGGTCGCCATGGTGCTCCCGGATCTGCTCGCGGATCGGCGCGACCGGCGGCGCCGGCTGGGACGTCTGGCTCATCTCACCCTCCGGTCAGGCAGCGCGGACCGAGCAACACCTTGAGATCCCCGAACAGGGCGTCCGAGGCCTGCACCCGATAGCTGGCGTCGAGGCGCAGGTGCACCTCCCGGCCCGGCTTGACGAGGCGGAGGTGGACGTCGGTGGTGCCGGGGTGGTTGGTGAGGATGCCCTTGAGCTCCTCGATCCGGCTCGTCGTCGCCCGCAGCGTGTCCATCGTCACCACGACCGGCCCGCGTGGGCCGTCGGTGAGCTCGGGCAGGAAGAGCTCCTGCGCATAGATCGAGACCGAGTCGTCGCGCCGGTTCACCTTGCCCTTGACGACCGCGACGACGTCCTGGCTGAGCATCGTCTGGACGGTCATGTAGGCGCTCGGGAAGAACAGGCACTCCACCGCGCCGGCGAGGTCCTCGAGGGTCGCGATGGCCCAGAGGTCGCCCTTCTTGGTGCGCTTGATCTGCAGCCCGGTGATGAGGCCGGCGATCGTGACCATGGAGCCCTCGGGCTTGCCGTCGTCGCCGGAGAGCGCCGCGATCTGGGTGTCGGCGTGCTGGGTGAGGACGTGCTCGACGCCGAAGAGCGGGTGGTCGCTGACGTAGAGCCCGAGCATCTCGCGCTCGAAGGAGAGCAGGGTCGCCTTGTCCCACTCCACCGCCGGCACGGGGGTCAGCCCGAGCATGTCGATCTCGCTAGCCTGGCCGTCGTCGTCGCCGAACGACCCGAAGAGCGAGTCCTGCCCGATCGACTCCTGCTTCTTGATGGCGACGAAGGCGTCGACGTACTCCTCGTGGATCCGGAGCAGCCCCATCCGGCTCTCACCCAGGCCGTCGAAGGCGCCGCCCTTGATGAGTGACTCGACGGTGCGCTTGTTGGCGACGACCGCGGCGCACTTGGACAGGAAGTCCTTGAACGAGGTGAAGGCCCCCTTCTCCTCGCGAGCCCTGATGATCTCCTCGACGACCTGGTGGCCGACGTTGCGGATCGCCTGCAGGCCGAAGCGGATGTCGGTGCCGACGGCGGCGAACTGCCCCACCGAGTCGTTGACGTCGGGCGGCAGGACCTTGATCCCCATCCGACGGCACTCGCCGAGGTAGAGCGCGGACTTGTCCTTGTCGTCGCCGACGCTGGTGAGCAGGGCCGCCATGTACTCGGCGGGGTAGTTGGCCTTGAGGTAGCCGGTCCAGTAGGACACCAGGCCGTATGCCGCGGTGTGGGCCTTGTTGAACGCGTAGTCCGAGAAGGGGACGAGCACGCCCCAGAGCGCGGCCACCGAGGCCTCGTTGAAGCCGTTGCGCTTCATCCCCTCGGAGAAGGGGACGTACTCGGCGTCGAGGACCTCCTTCTTCTTCTTGCCCATCGCCCGGCGGAGCAGGTCGGCGTTGCCGAGGGTGTAGCCCGCCAGCTTCTGGGCGATCTCCATGACCTGTTCCTGGTAGATCACCAGGCCGTAGGTCGTGCCGAGGATCGGCTCGAGGGCGGCCACCATCTCCGGCTGCAGCTTGCCCTTGAGCTGCGGGTCGAGCGGGATGAGCTCCTGCTTGCCGTTCTTGCGCAGCGCGAAGTTGGTGTGGGCGTTGACTCCCATCGGGCCGGGTCGATAGAGCGCGAGGGCGGCCGAGATGTCCTCGAAGTTGTCCGGCTGCATCAGGCGCAGCAGCGAGCGCATGCCGCCGCCGTCGAGCTGGAAGACGCCCAGGGTGTCGCCGCGGCCGAGCAGGTCGTAGGTGGCCTTGTCGGTCATGTCCTTGGACAGGGCGTCGAGGTCGATGTCCTCGCCGCGGTTGGCCTTCACGTTGGCGATCGCGTCGTCGAGGATCGTCAGGTTGCGCAGGCCGAGGAAGTCCATCTTGACCAGGCCGAGCGACTCACAGCTCGGGTAGTCGAACTGCGTGATGACCTGCCCGTCCTGGAGCCGGCGCATGATCGGGATGACGTCGAGGAGCGGCTCGCTGCTCATGATGACGCCGGCCGCGTGGACACCCCACTGGCGCTTCAGGCCCTCGATGCCCTTGGCGAGCTCGACGACCTCCTGGGCGGCCGGGTCCTCGGCGACGACCTGCCGGAACTCGGCGCCCTCGCCGTAGCGCGCGTGGGCCGGGTCGTAGAGGCCCGAGAGCGGGACGCCCTTGCCCATGACGTCGGCCGGCATCGCCTTGGTGAGCTTCTCCCCCATGGCGAACGGGTGGCCCAGGATCCGCGAGGAGTCCTTGACCGCCTGCTTGGCCTTGATCGTGCCGTAGGTGACGATCTGCGCGACCCGCTCCGAGCCGTACTTGTCGGTGACGTACTTGATCACCTCGCCGCGCCGGCGCTCGTCGAAGTCGACGTCGAAGTCGGGCATCGACATCCGCTCGGGGTTGAGGAAGCGCTCGAAGATCAGGCCGTGCGGGATCGGGTCGAGGTCGGTGATGCCCATCGCGTAGGCGCACATGGACCCCGCACCGGAGCCACGACCGGGGCCCACCCGGATCCCGTTGCGCTTGGCCCAGTTGATGAAGTCGGCGACCACGAGGAAGTAGCTGGAGTAGCCCTTGGAGACGATGACGTCGATCTCGAAGTCGGCCTGCTTGAGGGCATAGTCGGGCAACCCGTCGGGGAAGCGCCGCTGGAGGCCGGTGTAGACCTCCTTGATGAACCAGGACTGGTCGCTCTCCCCGTCGGGCACCGGGAACTTGGGCATGTAGCGCCCCTCGCCCTCGGTGAAGGACACCTCGCACCGGTCCGCGATCTCGAGGGTGTTGTCACAGGCCTGCGGCAGCTCGCGGAAGAGGTGACGCATCTCCGCCGGGGACTTGAGGTAGTAGCCCTCGCCCTCGAACCGGAAGCGCCCCGGCTCCAGCAGGGTGTTGCCGGAGTTGATGCAGAGCAGGGCGTCCTGCGCCTTGTCGTCCTCGGGCTTGACGTAGTGCAGGTCGTTGGTGGCCAGCAGCGGCAGGTCGAGGTCCTTGGCCAGGCGCATGAGGTCCTCGCGGGTGCGCCGCTCGATGGCGTTGCCGTGGTCCATCAGCTCGAGGAAGTAGTTCTCACGGCCGAAGATCTCGCGGAACTCCGCGGCCGCCTCACGCGCAAGGTCGTACTGGCCCAGGCGCAGCCGGGTCTGGATCTCCCCGCTCGGGCAGCCCGTCGTCGCGATCAGGCCCTTGCCGTAGCGGTGGAGCAGCTCGCGGTCCAGGCGCGGCCACTTGGCGTAGACCTGGTCCAGGCTCGCGATCGAGCTCATCTTGAACAGGTTGCTCATCGAGGCGTTGTCGGTGGCCAGGAGCGTCATGTGGGTGTACGCGCCACCGGCCGAGACGTCGTCGGAGCGCGGCGTGCGCTCATCACCCCACAGGGTGCGCGTCTTGTCGGTGCGGTGCGTGCCGGGCGTGACATAGGCCTCGACGCCGATGATCGGCTTCACGCCGGTCCCCTGCGCCTTCTTCCAGAACTCGTAGGCACCGAAGAGGTAGCCGTGGTCGGTCGTGGCGAGGGCCGGCATGCCCATCTCGGCGGACCTGGCGAAGAGCTCACCGATGCGCGCCGCACCATCCAGCATGGAGTACTCGGTGTGGACGTGCAGGTGGACGAAGTTGTCCTTGCGGTCCAGGGGAGCGCTGGGTGCGGAGGCCGGATCGGGAGACATCGCCAGCCATCCTAGGTCGCCTCACCGACACCGCTTCCCGGCACGCCACGCTGTGACGAATGGTGCCCATGGGACTGGACCGACCCCAGCTGAACCACCCCGTATGCCGCGTGCTCGCCTCCCAGCCCGGCTCCCGGCATACGGGTGGGATCAGACCCCGGAGGCGAGGCGTTCCAGCGCCTCCTCGAGGTCGTCGGGGTAGGTCGACTCGAAGGTGACCCACTCCCCGGTGGCCGGGTGCTCGAAACCCAGCCCCATGGCGTGCAGCCACTGTCGCTCCAGCCCCAGTCGCTTCGCGAGCACCGGGTCGGCGCCGTAGAGGGGGTCACCGACGCAGGGGTGCTTGATCGCCGCCATGTGGACGCGGATCTGGTGGGTGCGGCCCGTCTCGAGCTTGACCTCGAGCAGGCTGGCGTGCCGGAAGGCCTCGATGAGCTCGTAGTGCGTGACGGCGTGCTTGCCGGAGTCCATGACGGCGAACTTGTAGTCATGGCCCGGGTGCCGCCCGATGGGGGCGTCGACGGTGCCGACGAGCGGGTCGGGCAGGCCCTGGACGAGCGTGTGGTAGGTCTTGTCGACCCGGCGCTCCTTGAAGGCCCGCTTGAGCACGCTGTAGCCGTGTTCGCTCTTGCAGACCACCATCAGCCCGCTCGTGCCGACGTCGAGCCGGGAGACGATGCCCTGCCGCTCGCTGGCCCCGCTGGTGCTGATGCGGTAGCCGGCCGCCTTGAGCCCGGCGAGCACGTTGGGTCCGGTCCAGCCGACGCTCGGGTGGGCGGCCACGCCCACCGGCTTGTCCACGACGACGATGTCGTCGTCGTCGTGGACGACGCGCATCCCCGGCACCGGCTCGGCAACGACCTCGAGGGTGGGGCTGGTGGCGGTGGAGGGCAGGGCGACCTCGAGCAGCTCGCCCCCGTGGACGCGGTGCGACTTGCCGACCGAGGTGCCGTCGACGCTGACGCTGCCGCCCGCGGCGAGGTCCGCCGCGCGGGTGCGGGAGAGCCCGAAGAGCCGCGCGAGCGCGGCATCCACCCGCTCGCCGGCCAGCCCCTCGGGCACGATCATGGTGCGCTGGTCAGTCATGGGGACCTCCGGTCACGGTGGCCGGCTCGCCGCGCAGCGTGAGCCACACGACGACGACGGCGGCCACGACGATGGCGATGTCCGCGACGTTGCCGATGAAGAGGCCGAAGTAGTCGAGGAAGTCCACGACATGGCCGCGGAAGAGGCCCGGCGCACGGAAAAGCCGGTCGAGGAGGTTGCCCACGGCGCCGCCGAGGAGCGCCCCGAAGGTCAGTGCCCACGGCCGGCTCGCCACCCGGCGGACGGTGACGAGGACGCCGACGATGATGACGATCGACAGGATGGTCAGCAGCCAGGTCCTGCTGTTGCCGAGGGAGAACGCCGCCCCACTGTTGCGGATGAGGTTGAGGCGGATCCACTCGCCGAGCAGCGGCCGCGGCTCCCCCGGCGTGAGGGAGGCCAGCGCCCAGACCTTGGTGCCCTGGTCGGCGACGAGGGTGAGCAGCGCGGTGATCCCGACCAGGGCGTACAGCCGGGACCGGCCCGCGGCTGGTGCCGAGGCCGGTCCGTTCCGATCGGTGGTCGGTGGGGTCAGCGACGTTCCTGTTTCATCTTGCATGGCATGCACAGCGTCGCACGCGGGGCGGCCTGGAGGCGAAGTTTGCCGATCGGCTCACCGCACGACTCGCAGATGCCGTAGCTGCCGTCGTCGAGGCGTTCGAGGGCACGTTCGTTCTGCCGCAACATTTCTCGCGCGTTGTCGGCCAGGGCCAGCTCCTGCTCGCGCTCGTAGGTCTTGGCGCCGGCATCCGCCTGGTCGTCCCCGGCTCCGTCGCCGGAGTCCCGCATCAGGTCAACGATCTCGGTCTCGGCCTGCTCGAGGTCCCGGCGCAGCTGCGCGATGTCGGCCTCGATCTCGGCCCGGACCTCAGTGAGCTCCTTGGGCGTCCAGGGCGACTCGTCCCCCCGGACCGCCAAGGCCTTCTTCGCGGGAGCGGCCTTCTTGGCCGGCGCTGCCGCCTTCTTTGCGGGAGCCGACGCCTTTGCCGGGGCTGCCTTCGTGGCCGGTGCTGCGGCCCGCTTCGCAGGTGCCGCCACGCTCTTGGCGGGCGCCGCCTTCTTCGCGGGTGCCGCAGTCTTCTTTGCCGTGACGGCCTTCTTGGCTGGAGCGGCCTTCTTGGCCGGCGCCGCAGCCTTCGCAGGAGCGGCCTTCTTCGCGGGCGCCGCGCTCTTGGCCGGCGCAGCGGCCTTCTTCGCCGGAGCCGACGCCTTCTTGGCCGGAGCGGCCTTCTTCGCAGGCGTGGCCTTCTTCGCCGGAGCCGACGCCTTCTTGGCCGGAGCGGCCTTCGCAGGCGCTGCCTTCTTCGTAGGCGCCGCCTTCTTCGTAGGCGCGGCCTTCTTGGCGGGGGCGCCCTGGGCTGGTGCGGTCGCCTTGCTCACGGCCTTGCGCGCCGTCGAGACGGCCGACTTGGCCGCAGCCAGGACCCGGTTGGCAACCATGCCATTCCTCACTTCGTCGTCGGTGACGCTCCGCACTGTCAGTGCGGCGAGGATACGGGTCTGCGGGCCGCGGCTCAATGCAGACACACCAGCGTGGACGTCGTGTTGCCCGTGCCACCGCAGGGGTGGGACGTCGAAGGGGCGGGGCCGCGATCGGCCCCGCCCCTTCGGCGCATCCCGGATCAGGCGTTCTCGGCCTGCTCCTCCGCCGGCTCCTGCGGGTCGACCGCGGTGTGCTCGAGACGGTCCAGCTGCTCGGTGATGAAGCCCTTGAGCCGGCCGCGGTAGTCCTTCTCGAAGTTCCGCAGCTCGGCGATCTTGCCCTCGAGGATGCCCTTCTGGCGGGACAGCTCCTCGAGGATGGAGGCCTTCTTCTGCTGGGCCTCGTGGACCATGCCCGTCGAGCGCTCACGGGCCTCGGTGATCAGCTCGTCGTGGCGGCTCTGCGCCTCGCCGATGAGGGTGTCGTGCTGCGCCTGGGCGCTGTTGATGAGCTCGTCGCGGCGGGCCTCACCCGTGGCCACGTGCTCGTCGTGGAGGCGCTGGGCCAGCGCCAGGACGGCAGCGGCGGATCCGGCGCCACCAGCCGCCGCGCCGGCGACTGCGAGGCCGGAAGCACCCTCGCCGTCGGGCCCCTCGGCGACCGCAGCCGCCTGACGTTCCTGCGCGGCGCGCTCAGCGGCCTCGGCGCGAGCGATGGCCTCGGCGGCGCGGGCCTCGGCGGCCTCCACGCGAGCCTGGGCGTCGCGCTCGGCCTCCGCGGCGCGCTCACGCAGCACCGCGAGCTCCTCCTCGTGGTTGGCCCCGGCCTGCTCGAACTCGGCCTGGCCCTGGGCGCTGGCGGCCCGCTCGTTGTCCCACGTGGAGCGCTCCTCGTCCCACGAGGCGCGATCGGTGTCGACCTGGGAGCGGAACGCCGCGAAGCTCTCCTCGGACTCAGCGAGGCGCCCCTGCAGCTCCTTGACCTTGCCCTCGAGCTCGGCGTTGCGGTCGCGCAGCGAGGCAACCTCGGCGTCGAGTTCGCCGGAGCCGGCCGGAGCCGCCGCGGGCAGCGGCTCCAGGCCGCGTCCCTCACGGCAGTCGTCGAGCTGGCCCCGGAGCTCCTCCACGTCCTTGGCGGCGCGGCGCATCTCCACGACGATGTCGTCGAGGAAGTCGTCGACCTCGCGCTCGTCGTAGCCACGACGGAACTGCGTGGTCGTGAACGTCTTGTTGAGGACGTCATCGGGTGAGAGGGCCATCTCAACTCCTACAGAAAGCCAATGGGGGTCGTGACCCCTCCTGTGACGGATGGGTCGGCGTCAAGCCTAGAGGATTGCCAGCAGTACGTAGAGCGCGAGCACGAGAACGAGGAAGCCGAGGTCCAGCGCAGCGCCGCCGAGGCGCAGCGGTGGAATGACCTTGCGCAGGGCGTTCAGGGGTGGATCGGTCAGGGTGTAGACCGCCTCGGCGATGACCAGCATCGGGCCCCGCGGCCGCCACTCCCGTGCGAAGACGCGGATCCAGTCGAGCACGAGGCGACCGAAGACGACCATGAGGTAGAGCCAGACGATCAGGTGCAGGATCTGGCGTACGGCGAGCATGAGGTCAAGCCTGCGCGAGGAACCTGTGACGGCGCTGGGAAGCGCCGGTCAGCTCTGGTTGAACAGGGTGCGCCCAGGGACGGCGGCGTGCTCCTCGGCGTTGACCTCAAGGGTCTCCGGGGAGAGCAGGAAGACCTTGTTGGTCACCCGCTCGATGGCACCGTGGAGCCCGAAGACGAGGCCGGCGGCGAAGTCGACGAGGCGCTTGGCGTCCGCGTCGTCCATGTCGCTGAGGTTCATGATGACCGGCACTCCGTCGCGGAAGTTCTCGCCGATGACCTTGGCCTCGTTGTAGGTGCGGGGGTGGATCGTGGTGATCCGGGAGACACCGATGCCCTCGGCGGGTCGAAGGACGCGGGCGGCCGTCGGACGGTGCGTGTCCAACGAGGTGACGGGTGCCTCGTAGCCCGGCTCCTCGTCGTACTCGTAGTACTCGTCCTCCGCCCGGACCTGGTCCTCGGCCAGGCCCAGGTAGACCATCGTCTTGCGGAGCGCGCCGCTCATGAGAACTCCTTCGCGTGGCGGTGTCCGCCGTGGTCGACCTGACCGGTTGTCGTGATCGAAGTTACCCAAGTGACAGGCGAGTTCCGAGGATTGCGGTGCCGACACGCAGGTGTGTCGCGCCGTGCCGGATGGCCGCCTCCAGGTCACCGCTCATCCCGGCCGATATCCACGTCGCGTCGGGATGAGCGGCCCGTATGCCGTCACTGACCTCCCGGAGGCGGGCGAAGGCGGGGTCCGGGTCGCCCCCTCGGGGCGCCACCGCCATCAGGCCGCGCAGGCGCAGGGTGGTCGAGGCGGCGACCTCGTCGCACAGGGCCGGCACGGCGGCCGGGGCGGCACCCCCGCGGTCCGCCCGGTCGTCCAGCGAGACCTGCACGAGCACGTCGAGCGGATCGGACGGGTCGTCGCGATGGCGCGCAAGTGTCCTGACCAGCTTCACCCGATCGACCGAGTGGACGACATCGGCCAGGCGCGCCACCGACGCTGCCTTGTTCGACTGCAGCTGCCCGATGAAGTGCAGCCGCAGGTCCGCGCGCCGGGCGACGGCGGCGTACTTCTCGCGCGCCTCCTGCTCCTTGTTCTCCCCGACGTCGGTGACGCCGAGCGCTGCCAGTGCGTCCACGTCCGCGGCCGGGAAGTGCTTGGTGACGACGACGAGGGTCACGGGGTCGTCCCGGCCGGCGGCGGTCATGGCCGCGACGATGCGCTGGCGCACCTGCGCCAGGCCGGTCGCGATCTCGGTGGCGCGCTCGGTCATGGCTGCCGCCGCACGATGACACCGGCGAAGCGACCGGTGACCCCGTCGCGCCGGTGGGAGTAGAGGTCGTCGCGCTCACGCGCACACCCCGGCACCCAGGTGACACCGACACCCAGCCGGGTCAGCTGCGCGACCACGCCCGCTGCCACGTCGATGGCCGGGGTGCCGGTCCACGTGACCGCGCACGTCTCCGGCCAGGCCTGCACCGCCTCGGCACGCATCGGCTCCGGCACCTCGTAGCAGCGGCCACAGACCGACGGCCCCACGGTGGCCTCCAGCCGCACTGCTCCCAGCTCCCTCATCGTCGAAACCGCCTGCTGCACAACGCCTTTCATCATGCCCGGCCGGCCCGCATGGACGGCGGCGATGGCCGGGCCGTCGAGGTCGGCAAGCAGGACCGGGGTGCAGTCCGCGACGAGGGAGACGAGCGCGAGGTCGGGCTCGGTGGTCACGAGGGCGTCGACGGACGGGGCGCGCTCGGGCCGGCCCGACACGACGGCGACCTCTGCGCCATGGCACTGGTCCATGAGGACGAGCCGCTCCCGGGCCACCCCCAGGGCGACCGCCAGCCTCCTGCGGTTCTCCTCGACGGCGAGCGGGTCGTCCCCCACGTGCCCACCGAGGTTGAGGCCGGCATACGGACCCGTGCTCACCCCACCGAGACGGGAGGTGAAGGCACGGGTCACCCCGAGGTCATCGGCGCGCCAGGAGAACACGGCTCCTACCGTAGACGGGTCAGCGCCGAGGGCTTCGGCGCCGGCCCGGTGCAGGCCTACTTGAGGAAGTCCGGGACGTCGAGGTCGTCGCCCTCTTCGAAGGTGACGGCCCGCGGCACCGGACGGGACGCCGGCGCGCTGGCCTCGGGGGCCGACACGGCCGGGCGCTCCTCGGCGGCACTGCGCTCGCCCTCGGCAGCAGGCGCCTCGTTCCCCGCCGAGGGTGCCGCGGCCGCGGGGGCCGCCGCCGGGGAAGCGGACGAGGAGGGTGCCGCCACGGGGGTGGACCGGGACTGGATCGAGCCCAGGGCCCGGCTGTCCTCGCGCCGGCTGGGGTTGCCGCCGTCGAAGCCGGCCGCGATGACCGTGACCCGCACCTCGTCGCCCAGGGCGTCGTCGATCACCGCGCCGAAGATGATGTTGGCCTCGGGGTGCGCCGCCTCCTGGACCAGCTTGGCCGCCTCGTTGATCTCGTAGAGCCCGAGGTCGCTGCCGCCCTGGACCGAGAGCAGGACGCCGTGGGCGCCGTCGATGCTCGCCTCGAGGAGCGGGCTGGAGATGGCGAGCTCGGCGGCCTGGATCGCGCGGTCCTCACCGCGGGCCGAGCCGATGCCCATGAGGGCCGAGCCGGCGCCCTGCATGACCGACTTGACGTCGGCGAAGTCGAGGTTGATCAGGCCGGGAGTGGTGATGAGGTCGGTGATGCCCTGGACACCCGAGAGCAGGACCTGGTCGGCGCTGCGGAAGGCGTCCATCATCGTCACGCTGCGGTCGCTGATCGAGAGCAGCCGGTCGTTGGGGATGACGATGAGGGTGTCGACCTCCTCGCGGAGGGCCCCGATGCCGGTCTCGGCCTGGTTCGCGCGGCGACGGCCCTCGAAGGTGAACGGACGGGTGACGACGCCGATGGTGAGGGCGCCGAGGTTCTTGGCGATGCGCGCCACCACGGGTGCTCCCCCGGTGCCGGTGCCACCGCCCTCGCCGGCGGTGACGAAGACCATGTCGGCGCCCTTGAGGACCTCCTCGATCTCCTCCGCGTGGTCCTCGGCGGCCTTCTTGCCGACCTCCGGGTCGGCGCCCGCGCCCAGGCCGCGCGTGAGCTCCCGGCCCACGTCGAGCTTGACGTCGGCGTCGCTCATGAGCAGCGCCTGCGCGTCGGTGTTGATGGCGATGAACTCGACGCCCTTGAGGCCGACCTCGATCATCCGGTTGATGGCGTTGACGCCACCGCCGCCGACGCCGACGACCTTGATGACGGCCAAGTAGTTCTGGGGTGTTGCCACGGTGGTGGGCCTCTCGTTGCGGTGCGCGAGCAAGTCTCGATCTCAACTTGACGGTAACGGTTTGGTTACGCCGCCGTCGGGACGACGCTAGGCGGCCCCCCAGTGCCGATCAACGACAGGCGCGGCGTGTCGCCGCACTCTCCCGGGAAATCCCGGACCGTCGGCCACAACCGTCACTCCCGTCACTCCCGTCACACCAAATGGGCGAGGGATCACCAGGTCGTGGGCGTCTCCGGTGCACTGACGTCGATGCCCACCGGGTTGGTGGCGAGGAGCGCCCGCAGGACCCTGACCTTGCGGGTCGGTTGGTCGGCCCCGCCCCAGGTCACCTGGACCTCCCCCAGCGTGAAGGTCACCAGGTTGGCGCTGCTCACGGTGATCGTGGAGACCCGGTCCGCCAGGTCCGAGGGCAGGGCGTGGATCAGCGAGAGGGCCGCGCGCAAGGCCTCGGTGGTCTGCCCGGCTGTCGACTCGGCGGTCACCACGGGCACTCCGGCGGGCGCCTCGGCCACCTGGCCGAAGGTGACGCCGGTGGCATCCACAACCTCCAGTTGACCTTGAGGGTTCTTGACGACGAGTGCGGCCGTGCGGGGACGGACGGTGATGGTCACGGTGCCCGGCCAGGAGCGACCGGTTCTGGCCTCGGCGATGGTGATGCGGGCCCGCACGCGCTCGGTGACCGCACCGGTGTCGACGCGGGCCAAGGGGGTGCCCAGCGGCACAGCCGCCGCCTCGACCACCGCATCACGCTCGGCCCCATCGACCCCCTCGACGGTGACCGTGCGCGCGACCAGGTAGGGGCTGAACCAGACCAGCCAGACCAGGCCCGCCACGGCGCCCAGGGCCACCAGGCCCGCGAGGGCACGTCGCCACGGAGCCCTCCTGCGTGCGCGCGCCCGCGCCGCGAACCGCTCGGCCGAGGACATCGGCCGGGGCGCGGTCGCGGCCCGCGTCCGAGCCGCCATCACCGGGCTCGCAGCCCGTCGACGATGCGCGGCGCCAACGCGGTGATGTCACCGGCACCCACGGTGACGACCAGGTCACCGGCACGGGCGCTCGCCAGCACGTGGTCCAGCGCCTCCTGCTCGGAGCGCACCCTGGCGGGGTGCCCGGCGGCGACCAGGGCATCGACGACGAGGGCAGAGCTGACGCCGGCGATGGGGTCCTCGCGCGCGCCGTAGATGTCGAGGAGGGAGACGTCATCGGCCGGGGCCAGTCCCCGCGCGAACCCGGGCGCGAAGTCCCGGGTGCGACTGAACAGGTGCGGCTGGAAGATGACGAACAACCGCCCCTGCCGCGCATGGGCGATGTCCGCGGCCGTGGCGACGACGGCGGCCACCTTGCCGGGGTTGTGGGCGTAGTCGTCGACGACGGTCACTCCCCCGACCTCGCCGCGGACCTCGAAGCGTCGACGGGCGCCACCGAAGGCCGCCAGCCCGCCCAGCACCGCGTCGACCTCCGCTCCGACCCCCTCGACCGCTGCCAGGACGGCGGCGCAGGCGTTGAGCACGTTGTGGTGACCGGGCGTGGCCAGCCGCAGCTCGCGCTCCACGCCGGAGGGGTCACGCAGCACGGAGCGGGTGTGCGTGCCCTCGGAGGTCGTGTCGACCAGGCGCAGGTCGGCCGCCGGGTCGGTGCCATAGGTGAGCACCCGACGCTGCCCGGCGAGGGCGCGAGCCAGCCGGGCCGATCCCGGGTCGTCGGCGCACGCGATGACGAGCCCGTCCACCGGCGTCGTCCGGGCGAACTCGGCATAGGCCTGCTCGACCCGCTCGAAGCTGCCGTAGAAGTCGAGGTGGTCGGGTTGGACGTTGGTGACCACGGCCACCTGTGGCCGATAGGCGAGGAAGCTGCCGTCGCTCTCGTCGGCCTCGACGACGAAGGGCGCCCCGTCGTGCCAATGGGCATTCGTGCCGCGGTCCGCGAGCTCCCCACCCGAGGCGAACGACGGGTCGAAGCCGGCGGCCGCCAAGGCGCTGGTGAGCATCGCCGTGGTCGTCGTCTTGCCATTGGCCCCGGCGACGGCGAGGCGGTGCTGCCCGCTCATGGCGCTGGCGAGCGCCTGTGCGCGATGGAGGACGAGGAGCCCCCGGCCCCGCGCAGCCCGCAGCTCGACGTTGTCCTCGCGGATGACGCTGGAGATGACGACGGCGTCGACGTCCTCGATCCGCTGGGCGTCGTGGCCGACGCCGACCCGGGCCCCCTCCTGCGCCAGCGCCTGCAGCACTGCCGAGTCCTTGGCGTCGGACCCACTGACGGGCACACCGCGCGCCAGGAGCAGCCGCGCCACGGCCGACATCCCGGCGCCGCCGATGGCGATGAGGTGGACCCGCCCGAGGTCGGCGATCGACGGGACCGGTGCGCTGAAGTCGAAACGGGGGTTGCCTCCGTCCACGTCAGCTCCCCGGGGCCGCGCCGGCCGAGCCGGCCGCGGCGTGGACCAGGTCGGCGAGCAGCTCGTCCCCGCCGCGCTCCCCCACCGAGGCCGCTGCCGCCGCCATGGCGGCGAGCCGACCCGAGTTGCTCACCAGCGGCAGCAAGGAGCCCTGCACCCAGTCCGCCGTCATCGCCGTGTCGTCGAGGAGGAGCCCTCCCCCGGCCGCCACGACCGCCTCGACGTTGAAGCGCTGCTCCCCGTTGCCGATCGGCAGTGGCACGTAGACCGCCGGCAGCCCGACCGCGGTCAGCTCGCACACCGTGTTGGCTCCGGCCCGCCCGACGACGAGGTCGGCCGCGGCATACGCCAGGTCCATCCGGTCGGCATACGGCAGGACGACATAGGACGGGTGGCCCGGACGCGGCTCGGGCACCTCGAAGGTCTTGCCCTGGCCGGTCACGTGGAGGACCTGCACCCCGGCCGCGGCCAGGGCCGCTCGGGCCTCGCGGAAGGCATCGTTGAGGCGAAGGGCCCCCAGGGAACCACCGGTGACGAGCACCGTGGGCCACTGTGGATCCAGGCCGAAGTGCGCGAGCGCCGTTGGGCGCAGCGCGGGCCGGTCGAGGAGGGCGATCTCGCGCCGCAGCGGCATACCCGTGACGACGGCTCGCGGCAGCGGCGTGCCGGGGAAGGTGACCGCGACGTGGCGGGCGAAGCGGGCCCCGAGGCGGTTGGCGACGCCGGGTCGGGCGTTCTGTTCGTGGACGACGACCGGTATGCCGCGGCGCCGGGCTGCGAGGTAGGCCGGCGTGGAGACGTAGCCGCCGAACCCGACGACGACATCGGCGCGACTGTCGGCGATCGCTGCGTCCGCGGCGGCCACGGCGCGCCGCAGGTTGCCCGGCAGCCGAAACAGATCGCCGGAGGGCCGGCGCGGCAGGGGCACCTTGGGCACGACCGACAGGTCGTATCCGCGACCGGGGACGAGCCGGGACTCCAGGCCCTCGGCGGTGCCGAGCGCCATGATCCCGATGTCGGGGTCGCGACGGCGGAGGCAGTCGGCGAGCGCCAGCAGCGGTGAGACGTGCCCTGCGGTGCCGCCGCCGGCGAGCAGCACCGATCGCGCCCTCGTCGCGGTCATCGGGTGCGTCGCACCGAAACGCTGGGGACGACCGCTGCCGTGCGTCGCAGGATCGAGGGTCGCCCGGCGAGGGCCTCCTTGGCTCCCGGTTCGGCGCGCGCGAAGGACATGAGCATCCCGAGGACTCCCATGGTCGTGATGAGCGAGGAGCCACCGGAGCTCACCAGCGGCAGCGGCACGCCGATGACCGGCAGCAGGCCGATGACGGCGCCGATGTTGACCAGCGCCTGGACGACGATCCAGGCCATGGCCCCGGCCGTGGCCAGGCGCACGAAGAAGTCACCGGAGCGCAGGACGAGGCGGTAGCAGGCATAGGCGAGCACCCCGAAGAGGGCGAGCACCATGAGGGTGCCGGGCAGTCCGAGCTCCTCGCCGATGATGGCGAAGATGAAGTCGTTGTGCGGCTCGGAGAGCCACTGCCACTTCTCGCGGGAGGCACCCAGGCCCAGGCCGATCCAGCCACCGTCGGCCAGCGCGTAGCGGCCCTGCATGGGCTGGCGGGCCGCACCGAAGGGGTCGGTGTCGCGGCCGAGCCAGACGTCGAAGCGGGCCAGCCGGTTGGGGCTGGTGACGATGAGGGCGAGCGCCACCGCCGCGAAGGACGCGCCGGCGGCGGCGAACCAGCGCAGCGGCGCGCCCGACGCGAAGAGGATGGCGGCGACGATGCCGGCGACGACGATGCTCGTGCCCAGGTCGCCGCCGATGAGGATCAGCCCGAACGCCGTGGCCACCCCGGGCACGAGGAAGGGCACCACGACGTGGCCGATCTGGCCGAGCCGGTCCCGCTTGAGGGTGAGGACGAAGGCGCCGAAGAGCACCAGCCCGAACTTCACCAGCTCCGAGGGCTGGATGGACACCGGCCCGAAGCGCAGCCAGTTGCGGTTGCCGTTGACGCTCGTGCCGATGAAGGCCACGAGGAGCTGCAGGCCGAGCGCGATCACGAACAGGGGCACGCTCAGCCGCTTCCACGCCGGGACCGGCAGCCGCGAGGCGAGCACGAGCGCGACGGTGCCGATCGCGGCATACACCGCCTGGCCACGGAAGATCGTGAAGGCGGACTGCGACTCGCTCGCGGCCAGCGAGGTCACCGCCGAGGCCGAGAGCACCATGATCAGGCCGAAGACGACGAGCGTGGACGTGACGATGACGAGCAGGTAGTAGGTCGTCGTCGGCGCCTCGAGGCGGACGAGCGCATCGTGCAGGCGGCTCCGCAGCGGGCGCGCAGCACGGGCCTTGGCCGTCGTGCTGGTCACGTCACTCCCCGGCAGCGCCCGACAGGCGGCGCACGGAGTCGACGAAGGCATCGCCGCGGGCGCCGTAGTTGGCGAACATGTCCATCGACGCGGCCGCGGGGGCGAGCAGGACGACATCGCCGGCGCGGGCGAGCTCGGCAGCGGCGGAGACGACCTGGTCCATGGCTCCAGTGTCGGTGGCGGAGACCTCGACCACCGGGACGTCGGGCGCGTGTCGGGCGAGTGCCTGCGCGATCTGGTCCCGATCGCGACCGATGAGCACCACGCCGCGCAGGCGGCGCGCGTGGTCACGCACGAGGTCGTCGACGTCCGCGCCCTTGAGCAGCCCACCGGCCACCCAGACGATGTCCTCGAAGGCGGCGAGGCTGGCGGCGGCCGCATGGGGGTTGGTCGCCTTGGAGTCGTCGACGTAGCGCACGCCGGCCCAGGACCCCGCCTCGGCGATCCGGTGGGGTTCGGGCCGGAAGTCCCGCAGCCCCTGGCGCACCGCAGCAGTCGGTATGCCGTGCGCCCGGGCCAGCGCCGCCGCGGCCAACGCATTGGCGACCTGGTGGGGGGCGACCGTCGGCGCGTCCCCGCGCACGTCGTCGAGGGTGGCCAGCTCCGCCGCGGACGTCCGGCGCTCGGCGACGAAGGCCCGGTCGGCGAGCACGTCGTCGACGACGCCGATCATCGACGGCGCCGGCAGCCCGAGGGTGAACCCGACCGCGCGACAACCCTCCTGGACGTCCGCGTCCTCGACGAGCGTGCGGGTCTGGGGATCCTGCTCGTTGTAGACGCAGGCGACCTCGGTGCCGGCATAGACCTTGCCCTTGGCCCGGAGGTACTCCTCGTAGGACCCGTGCCAGTCGACGTGGTCGGGTGCGACGTTGAGGCACACCGACGCCCGGGGGCGGATCGAGTCGGACCAGTGCAGCTGGAAGCTCGAGAGCTCCACGGCCAGGACGTCGTGGGGAGTGGGATCCATGATCGCCTCGAGGATCGGTGTCCCGACGTTGCCGACGCTCTTCGCGCGCAGGCCGGCGGCCCGGAGCATCGAGGTGAGCATCTGCACCGTCGTCGTCTTGCCGTTGGTGCCGGTGATGCACAGCCAGGGAGCAGCCCCCTCGGCCGGACGCAGTCGCCAGGCGAGCTCCACCTCACCCCAGATCGGGATGCCGCGCGCCGCGGCAGCGGCGAGCAGGGGCTGGTGCGGGGGCCATCCGGGAGAGGTGACGACGAGGTCGAGCTCCTCCTCGGGGAGGCTGGTCACGTGCGCCTCGCCGAAGCGCAGGTCGGCGCCGAGGATGTCGAGGATGCGGGCGCGTTCGCCCAGGGCCGCGTGGGTGTCTGGGTCGGCGGCATCGACGGCGATGACCTGGGCGCCGCGCTCGAGCAGCGCATCGGTGGCGGCGAAGCCGCTCACTCCCAGGCCGGCGACGAGCACCCGCAGCCCGGTCCAGTCGGCCTCACGGTGGGTGAGTCCGTCGAGGCGAGCGGTCACGTGCCGCCCACCACCCACTCGGCATAGAACAGGCCCAGGCCCAGGGCCACGAACAGGCCCGCGATGATCCAGAACCGGATGACGATGGTGACCTCTTGCCAGCCGAGCAGCTCGAAGTGGTGCTGGAGCGGGGCCATCCGGAAGACGCGCTTGCCGGTGGTCTTGAACGAGATCACCTGGATGATGACCGAGAGCGTGATCGTCACGAAGAGCCCGCCGAGGATGATGACGAGCAGCTCGGTGCGGGTGGTGATCGCCAGGCCGGCCATGAGCCCGCCGAGTGCGAGCGAGCCGGTGTCGCCCATGAAGATCTTCGCCGGCGAGGCGTTCCACCAGAGGAACCCGAAGCAGGCGCCCATCGCGGCCGCGGCGACCGTGGCCAGGTCGAGCGGGTCGCGGACCTCGTAGCACTTCAGTCCGGGGTTGAACTGGCAGTTCTGGTTGAACTTCCAGATGCCGATCAGGATGTAGGAGGCGAAGACCATCGTCGAGGCACCCGTGGCCAGGCCGTCGAGCCCATCGGTGAGGTTCACCGCGTTCGACGTCGCCGCCACGATGACATTGGCCCAGATGATGAACAGGATCAGTCCGCCGACGGTGCCGGCGATCGCGAAGTCGACCTTCGTGTCTCGGACGAAGGAGACCGATGTCGAGGCCGGCGTGCGCATCGTCGAGTTGGGGAACTGCAGCGCCAGGACGGCGAACAGCACCGCGACGAGGGTCTGGCCGGCGAGCTTCTGCTTCGAGCGCAGGCCCAGGCTGCGTTGCTTGGAGATCTTGATGAAGTCGTCGAGGAAGCCCACGAGTCCGAGCCCGGCCATGAGGAAGAGCACGAGGATCGCCGACCACGTCGGCGCCGACCAGAAGACCAGGTGCGCCACGGCATACGCCACGAGCGTGGAGAGCACGATGACGGCACCACCCATGGTGGGCGTCCCGCGCTTGGTGTGGTGGGAGGTCGGCCCGTCGTCACGGATGAACTGGCCGTACCCCTTGCGCACGAGGAACTTGATGAAGGCCGGCGTGCCGAAGATCGACAGGATCAGCGAGGCGACGGCTGCCACGAGCACCGAGAGCACTCAGCGGCCTCCTTCCACTCCGGCGACGGACTCACCGAGCCACCGTAGTCCTGCATCGCGGCTGGACTTGAACAACACGACGTCGCCCCGCCGAAGTTCGGCGCGCAGGATCGCCCCGGCCGCGTCGGCATCGGGCACGGTCCGCACCCGTATGCCGTCCGCTCCGGTCCCGCTGGCGCCGGCGGCGATCGGGGTGGCCACCTCCCCCACGACGAGGAGCTCGTCGACACCGTGGGCGGCCGCGAAGGCACCCACCTGCGCGTGCTCGGCCTCGGAGTCCTCTCCCAGCTCGAGCATCGACCCGAGGACGGCCCACGACCGGCGGCCCGCACTCATCGCCTCCAGGGCGCTGAGGGCAGCGCGCATCGAGTCCGGGTTGGCGTTGTAGGCGTCGTTGACGACGGTGACGCCGTCGTCGCGGACGGTGACCTCCATCCGCCAGCGGCTGACAGGACGGGCCACACCGAGGGCGTCGGCGACTTGCCCCAGGGGCATGCCGGCCTCGAGGGCGACAGCCACGACGGCCAGGGCGTTGCCGACATGGTGTCGGCCGACCAGGGACAGGGAGACGTCTGCCTCACCGGCCGGCGTCACCAGGTAGAAGCTTGCCCGGCCGTGCTCGTCCACGCGGACGTCGGCCGCGCGGACGTGGGCCTCCGCGCTCTCCCCGACGAGCACCACCCGCGCAGCCGTCCGCTCCGCCATGGCGCGCACCGCCGGGTCGTCGGCGTTGAGGACGGCCAGGCCTTCCTTGGGCAGTGCCTCGACGAGCTCGGCCTTGGCCACCGCAATGGCTTCGCGAGAACCGAATTCGCCGACGTGTGCCGTCCCCACGTTGAGGACGACGCCGATCCTGGGCGGAGCCATGGTGGTGAGGTAGCGGATGTGTCCGATGCCCCGGGCGCCCATCTCCACGACGAGGTGGCGAGTGTCCTCGGTGACCCGGCAGACCGTCAGCGGGACGCCCACTTCGGAGTTGAGCGATCCCATTGGTGCGATCGTCGGGCCGACCAGCTCGAGGACGCCGCCGAGCAGGTCCTTGGTGCTCGTCTTGCCCGAGGAGCCGGTGATGCCGATGACGAGCAGGTCCGGGTGGATGTCGATGACGTGGCGGGCCAGCGCAGCGAAGGCGGCCTGGTCGTCCTCAACGACGATGCAGGGCAGGTCGCTGACGAGCCGCGTCGTCAGCGCGGCCACGGCCCCGCGGTCGGCGGCCCCGGCCACGAAGTCGTGCCCGTCGAGCGCTGCACCGATGCGGGCGACGTAGAGCGAGCCGGGCTTCGCCTCTCGCGAGTCGGTGACGACCTCGGAGGTCACCATGACCTCTCCGACGTCGGCGGGGTGCATCGTGCCGCCGACGACCTGGGCGATCTCGGCGAGGCTGAGGGCGATCATGCGGGGTCCTCCCGGGCTGGGTCGAGCGCCTCGAAGAGCTCGTGCCGGTCGTCGAAGGGGTGGATCTGGCCGCCGATCTCCTGGCCGGTCTCGTGGCCCTTCCCGACGACGGCGACCGTGGCTCCCGGGCCGGCGGCGCGGGCGAGGTCGACCGCGCGCCGGATGGCCGCGCGTCGGTCACCCTCCTCGATCACGCTCACCTCGCCGGTGCGTGCGTCCGCCACGGCGCGGGCTCCCTCGAGGACGGCGGCCCGGATGGTCGCGGGGTCCTCCGAGCGTGGGTTGTCGTCGGTGACCACGACGACATCGGCCACCTCGGCGGCGGCGCGGCCCATGTCGTCGCGCTTGTCCCGGTCGCGGTCACCGCCGGCGCCGGTCACCACGACCAGCGCACCCGGCGTCGACGGCCGCAGCGCGCCGAGCGCGGCACGGATGGCGTCCGGGGTGTGGGCGTAGTCGACCACGGCGCGCAGCGTGGCGGCCTCGGTCGGGTCGGCGGTCCGGGTGACCACCTCCATCCGGCCGGGAACGTGCGGGTCGGTCAGGACCGCGCGCTCGACCGCCCGTGGGTCCTCACCGAGCAGGATGAGGCCGGCTGCCGCCATGGCCGTGTTGGTGACGTTGAAGTCGCCGGGCAGGGCCGACCGCAGGGACAACTCGGTGCCGTGGCCGCGCAGGGTGAACCGGGACGGGTGGGCGCGGTCGACGGTGACCGTCCAGTCGGCGTGACCGCCAGGGTGCGTGGTCAGGGTCGCGACCGGGATCGTGCACTGGCCGGCCAGGCGCACGCCCCACTCGTCGTCGATGCACACCAGGGCCTGGCGGGCCCGCTCCGGGGTGAAGAGGGTGGCCTTCGCGGCGAAGTAGTCAGCCATGCCCGAGTGGAAGTCGAGGTGGTCCTGGGACAGGTTGGTGAACATCGCCAGGTCGTAGCGCACGCCGTCGACCCGGTGCTGTCGGAGGGCGTGCGAGGAGACCTCCATGACACAGGCATCGAGGCCGCGTTCGGCCATGACCGCGAGGAGCGCGTGCAGGTCGGAGGCCTCCGGGGTGGTGCGCACGCTGCGGACCCGCTCGTCATCGATGCGCGTCTCGACCGTGCCGATGAGGCCGATCCGGGCACCGAGCGCCTCCAGCGCGGAGTGCACGAGGTAGGCCGTCGTGGTCTTGCCGTTGGTGCCGGTGATGCCGATCAGCCGCATCGGCAGGGTCCCCGTGGCATAGATCAGCGAAGCCAAGGCGCCGAGGATGCTGCGTGGAGAGGGATGGACCAGCAGCGGCAGGTCGAGCCCGGCCGACACGATGGTCTGCGCGCCGACGGGGTCGGTGAGCACGGCCACGGCCCCGCTGTCGCGGGCCTGCCCGGCGAAGCGGGCCCCGTGCGTCGTGGCGCCCGGCAGGGCGGCATACAGGTCTCCGGGGAGGACGGCACGCGAGTCGAGGCTGACACCGGTGACCACGGCGTTGGCGGTGGAGGTGGCCGAGTGGTCGAGGGCGGCCGCGAGGTCGCCGAGGGTCACCGACCCGGTGCGCGTGGGTCGCAGAGGAGGCACGACTCGGACCCTACCCGCCTCGGCGCGAGGGGTCGTTGCGCAGCGTCGTCGGGTCGGCCTCGGCGACGCCCGGGTCGACGTCGAGGACGAGGTTGGGTGCGGCGGTGCCGGTCGGCGGGATCTTGAGGTCCTGGAGGGCGTACGTCATGACGTCGCGGAAGACCGGGGCCGCGACCAAGCCGCCGAAGTAGCCCTTGATCGGTCGCTGGAGGATGACGGCGACGACGACCTGGGGGTCGTCGGCCGGGGCGTACCCGATGAAGCTCGCGGTCTTGCCGGAGTAGGCGCCCACGGCCGGGTCGTAGCGATCGGCGGTCCCGGTCTTGCCCGCCACGCGGTAGCCCGCGATCTGCGCCTCGGGCGCGGTGCCGTTCGGGCTGACCACCCCCTCGAGCATCTCGCTCAGCTGCGCGGCCACGGAGGCGTCGACGACGCGCGTGCCCTTGCTCGCGGGGGTCGGGGTGGTCCTGCCCTTGGTGTCGGTCGTCGCCTCGACGAGGCGTGGGGGCACCCGGACACCGCCGTTGGCCACCGTCTGGAAGACCCCGGCAGCCTGGATGGCCGTGACGGACAGGCCCTGCCCGAAGGCGACCGTGGCCCGCTGGGTTCCACTCCAGTCCTTGGACGGGGTGAGCAACCCGGCGGACTCACCCGGGAATCCGGTGCCGGACTTCTCACCGAGCCCGAACTTGCGGAAGTACTCCTCGAGCTTGGCCGGCTCAAGGGTCTCGCTGACGAGCACGGTGCCGATGTTGCTGGACTCGGCCAGCACGCCGGTGACGGTGCGGTACTCGGTGGGGTGCGGGTGGCTGTCGTTGAAGACCTGGTCATAGCGCGGGAGGGTCGGCGGGATGATGACCGGCGTCGAGGGCTGGACCTTCTTCTCCTCCAGCGCAGCAGCGATGGTCATCAGCTTGGCCGTCGACCCGGGCTCGAAGACCTCGCCGAAGGCCTTGTTGGTCAACGTCCCCCGGGCGCTCCCGATGTCGTTCGGGTCATAGGTCGGGTACGACGCCACGGCGAGCAGGTCACCGGTCTTGGCATTGAGCGCCACCACGGTGCCGGAGAGGGCGTCGGTCTCCTGGATCTTCTGGGCGAGGGCGTTCTGGGCGTACCACTGCAGCCCCGAGTTGATGGTCAGCGTGACGTCGCCACCGTTGACCGCCTCGGTGCGCGTCTGCCCGGCGGACGGGATGATCTCGCCGTTGGCGCTGGTTTCGTACTCGAGCTGGCCCACCGTGCCGGTGAGGGTCTTGTTCTCGAGGAGCTCCACCCCGCCCCCGGCCTTGCCGTCGTTGGTGACGAAGCCGACGAGGGAGGCCGCGGCCGGTCCGGTCGGGTAGGTGCGTTGCGGCACGGACACATCGGTTCCGGGCCGCACGTCCTTGTAGATGCCGGGGATGCGCAGGTCCGCGATCTTGCGCCACGTCAGCGGTGTCGCCTGGCGCTCGAGGATGCGATAGCGGCTGGTGCCGGTGAGGGAAGGCTTGAGCTGGTCGACGCTCTGCCCCAGCAACGGCGCCAGCGCCTGGGCCGCCTTGGTGACGGCCGCGTCGGTCGTCGCCTCCTCGCAGACGTTCTTGCGCGTCTGGTAGGTGCACACCGAGGTCGGGTCGGCCACGACGGTGATGCGCTCCTGGCTCGAGGCCAGGACCACGCCGTCGCTCGAGCGGATGGTCCCCCGCAGCGACGGGATCGCGACGACCGCGGTGCGCTGGGCCCGGGCCTCGGCAGCCACGCTGCTGGCATCGAAGCCCTGGATGCGGATGAGCTGCGCCGCAAAGATCGTCAGCACGAAGGTGACGACCGTGAGCAGGGTGCGCATGCGGCGCACCGGGGACGCCAACCGCGCCGGAGGCCGGGGGCGCGGCGACGCCGGCCGGGCCGGGCCGCGCGGCGGGCGACCACCGCCGGATCGACCACCGGTGCCACCACTGGCCCTGGCCACCGGGCGCGCCGGGGCGCGCGAGGCCGTCGCGCGGGCAGCCGAGCCGGTGGTCCTGGCCGCCGTGGGACGTCGGGTCGCCGCCTTCGCGGTCGGGCGGGGTGAAGCACCCGCCGACGCCGGGCGTCGAGCGACACCGGCGCGGCCCGAGGCACGACCGGTGGCCGGTGCCGGCCTGCGCGGAGGTGTCACGAGGTCCCCTTCGGAAGGGTGGTGGGCGGTCGAGGTCAGTGGCGGACGGTCGGGGTCAGGGCGCGGTCGGCGCCCCGGCCACAGGCGTGCGCGACGTCGTGCTGGTGGTCGCACCGCTCGCACTGTCCACGCTGGTGACCGTCGTCTCCACGGTGTCCCCTCGCACGACCGTCACCGTCGTCCGGGTGACCGTGCCTTCGGTGGCGACGGTGGTCCCGGACTGGGGCGCCGGTGCTGCTGCGGGCGCAGGGGCCGCGGATTCGGCGGCCGGCGCGTGAGCGACCGGCTTGGCCTGTGCGACCACCGTAAAACCGCTGTCCGCCGACGCCGGCTCCGCCACGCCGAGGACGGCTCCGTCGCTGAGCCGGAGGAAGGCGGCGCTGCCCGAGGGCACCATGCCCAGGTCGAGGGCCTGGCGGGCGAGCTCTGCCGGGGCGCTCTGGGCGTCGACGGCGTGCCGGAGGGCGGCCTCGGTGTCGGCGAGCTCGCTGCTCTTGGCCTGCAGGTCGTTGAGCACGAAGGCTCCGCGGGCCATCGAGGTGTTGAGCAGCAGCACCGCGACCAGCCCCGCGGTGAGCAGGAGCAGGCAGCTCGCGACGAGGCCGGCGTGCCCCTTGGGGGCGCCGACGACCACGCGCAGCTCGCGCGGGGAGGGCAGACCCTGCGCGGGCAGTCGCGGGAGGGCGCGGGCAGTCGCCATCTGGCTCATCGGGTCGGTCCCTTCGTTGCGCGGATGCGCTCGGCCGCCCGGAGTCGGACGGAGGCTGATCGGGGGTTGGCCAGCTGCTCGTCGGCGCTGGCCTCCTCGGCGCCGCGGGTGAGCAGGCGCAGGTATGCCGCGTGCTCGGGCAGCTCGACCGGCATGCCCTTCGGCGTGGTGCTGACCGCGCCCTTGGCCAGGGCGCGCTTGGTGATGCGGTCCTCGAGGGAGTGGTAGGACAGCACGGCGATCCGGCCACCGACGGCGAGTGAGTCGATCGCCTCGGGGAGGGCGCTCGCCCAGGCGGCGAGCTCCCGGTTGACCTCGATGCGCAGCGCCTGGAAGGTCCGCTTCGCCGGGTGTCCCCCGGTGCGCTGGGAGGCCGCCGGGATCGCTGACCGCAGGACCTCGACGAGGCGACCCGAACTCGAGAAGGGCTCACGGTCGCGTTCACGACCGATGGCCGCCGCGACCCGCCCGGCGAACCGCTCCTCACCGAACTCCCGGAGGATGCGGGTCAGGTCGGCCACGGCATACGTGTTGAGCACGTCCGCGGCGGTGAGGCCTGAACCCTGGTCCATGCGCATGTCGAGGGGGGCGTCCTGCGCGTAGGCGAAGCCACGATCGCCCTCGTCGAGCTGGAGTGAGGAGACGCCGAGGTCGAAGAGGACCGCGTCGGCGTGGTCCAGGCCCTGGTCGGCCAGCACGTCGCCGAGCTCGTCGTAGACGGCGTGCACCCCGATGAAACGCGAGCCGTACGGCGCCAGGCGGGCGCCCGCGAGGTCCAGGGCCTCGCGGTCACGGTCGATGCCGATGAGCCTGGCGGTCGGGCAGGCCTCGAGGAGGGCCTGCGCGTGCCCGCCCATGCCGAGGGTGCCGTCGACGATGACCGCCCCGGCCTGACGGGCAGCCGGGGCGAGGAGGTCGACGATGCGGTCGCGCAGGACCGGCACGTGCCGGTCGGCGGCCTCGCCTCGGTCGACGGTCACGGGTTCTCCTCTCGGGCTCTCGGGTCAGGTGGGGGGTGGTGGGGCTGCCACTGCCCTGCACTCCCCCGTCTCCTGGTCCCCATCCGGTCGGGCCCGGCGCGGGGGAAGGCGCGTCGGGAGCGAACGGCTGGAGGCCGGGCGACGGGGTGGTGCGGGCCGGGAGCGGCGATGTCGGTCTGGGCCGGTCAGATCAGTCCGGGGATGACCTCCTCGGAGGTGTCGGAGTAGGCCTGCTCGTGGTCGCCGAGCCAGGCGTTCCAGGCGTCGGTGTCCCAGACCTCGATCCGCGATCCCTGGCCGATGACCGTGCAGTCCTTGGTCAGGCCGGCGTACTGCCGCAGGTGGGAAGGGATCGTCACGCGGCCCTGGCGGTCGGGGATCTCGTCGGAGGCGCCGGAGAGGAAGACGCGCATGAAGTCACGGACATTGCGGTTCGTCGTCGGCGCGGACCGCATGGCGCTGGTCACCTCCGCGAACTCGGCCATCGGGAAGACGTAGAGGCAGCGCTCCTGGCCCCGGGTGACGACCAGGCCGCCGGCCAGCTGCTCGCGGAACTTGGCCGGGAGGAAGAGCCGGCCCTTGTCGTCCAGCCGCGGCGTGTGGGTGCCCAGGAACACCGACCCTCACCTCCCCTGCAGCGACCCGTGGACGACACTTCTCGCCCGTTTCCCCCACTTTACTCCACCTCTGTCCAGAAGGCTCCCGATAGCAGGCAGATTCTTGGGGATAGCTCTCAGTCTTTGCAGTTCAGAGGCGGTGGAGGAAAGTGGAGGGGAAATTCGGACGCTGCTCCGGGGCCACCGTCACGGCAGATCGGGCAAGATCGTCGGGAGAGGGGTCGGGACCACCCGCCGACCCGGGGTCGGAGGGAACGCCGTGGAGATCGATCACGCCGGGCAGGCGCGCCACGCCCCGTCGGGGCTGTCCATTGGGGCGGCCCTGGACAAGGTCCTCCAGGTGAGCAGCGCGCTCGCCGGCGCGATGAACTCGGTCCTCGAGGGCAAGGGCGATGTCGTCCAGACGACGATCACCGCCCTCCTGGCAGAGGGTCACCTGCTCGTCGAGGACGTGCCGGGCGTGGGCAAGACGCTGCTCGCCAAGACACTCGCCCGCTCGATCGACTGCACCGTGCGCCGGGTGCAGTTCACGCCGGACCTGCTGCCCAGCGACATCACCGGGGTCAGCGTCTGGAACCAGGACGTGCGGGGTTTCGAGTTCCGCCCGGGCGCGATCTTCGCCAACGTCGTCGTCGGCGACGAGATCAACCGCGCCTCCCCCAAGACCCAGTCCGCGCTCCTGGAGTCGATGGAGGAGGCGCAGGTGACCATCGACGGGACGACCTACGCCCTCCCCCACCCGTTCATCGTCATGGCCACCCAGAACCCGATCGAGATGGAGGGCACCTACCCGCTCCCCGAGGCCCAGCGGGACCGCTTCCTGGCCCGCATCTCGATGGGCTACCCCACCCCCTCGGCCGAGGTCGCGATGCTCGACTCGCACGGGGCGACCTCACCCCTGGATCGCCTCCAGCCGGTCACGGATGCGGCCACCGTGGTCGAGCTGATCGACGCGGTCCGACGCGTCCACGCCTCGCCGGCGATCCGCCAGTACCTCGTCGACCTGGCCGGTGCGACGCGGTCGAGCTCGGCGATCAGGCTCGGCGTGTCACCGCGAGCCACCCTCCACCTGCTCCGCGCCAGCCGGGCACACGCTGCCCTCCGAGGGCGCGACCACGTGCTCCCCGACGATGTCCAGGCCGTGGCCGTCGCGGTGCTCGCCCACCGGCTGATCCTCTCCGGGGAGGCCCAGCTGGCCCACCGGTCCGCAGCGGACGTCCTCACCGACATCCTCCACCGCACGCGCGTGCCGGGCCCGACCCGCTGACGTGAGCGCCCGCCAGACCCTGACCCAGCGCGGCGTGGCCTTCCTCGCCGCCGGTGCGGTCCTGCTCGCGGCGGGTGTCCTCCTCGGCCAGCGCGACCTCACCCGGCTCGGGGTGCTGGTGCTCGGCCTGCTCCTGGCCTGTCACGCCCTGGCTCGGTGGCGACCGATCGCGGTGTCGGTCGAGCGCGCGGTCTCGCCGTCGCGCATCAGCGTCGACGAACGGGCCCGAGTGCGGGTGTCCACACGCAACGAGGCCGACGTCCGGACACCCCTGCTGCTGGCCGAGGAGCGGCTGGACCCCGGTCTGGGTGACCGGCCCCGCTTCACGATCCCGCCCACCGGAGCCGGCACGGTGAGCGAGGTCGAGTACACCATCCGCCCCCACCTGCGCGGAGTCCACCGGCTCGGCCCCCTCGACGTGTGGTCGCGCGACCCGTTCGGCCTGACGTCGGCACGGCGGCCGACGACGGGCACCGATGCCGTCCTCGTCATCCCGAGGATCCATGACCTCACGACGGGTCGCGCCCTCGGGCGTGGTGTCGGGTCCGAGGGCTCGGTGCCGCACCAGGTGGCCCTGCACGGTGAGGACGACCAGTCCATCCGCGACTACCGCGAAGGGGATGACCTGCGCCGGATCCACTGGCCGGCGACGGCACGCCAGGGCACGCTCATGGTGCGCCAGGAGGACCGACCCGCGCGACGACGCGCTGTGGTCCTGCTCGACTCGCGCTCGGGGCAGCACGTCGGTCGCGGCGCCACGAGCAGCTTCGAGTGGTTCGTCACGATGGCGGCCTCCATCGCCTCGCACTTCCTCGACCTGGGGTATGCCGTGCACCTCCTCACGAGCGATCCCACCGCCGACACCGGTGTCCGATCCGATGGCGACCTCGACACCATGCTCGACACCCTGGCCACGATGCGGCCCGGTCCGGACGACGGCTTCCGGTCGGTGCTTCGCTCCGCCCACCTCGCGACCGGCACCGGCGGCCTGCTCGTGGCCCTCGTCAGCGCCCTCGACGAGGACGGGGCGCGGGCACTGGCCGCGCTGCGGCAGCCCGGATCGACCGCCGTCGCCTTCGTGCACGGCGCCTCTGCCGAGGCGACCCGCGCCACCCTGGCGTCCTCCGGATGGCTCGCGTCATCGGTGGCCGGGTCCGAGCCACCGGCTCGGGCCTGGGCCGTGGTGACGGGCGCGTCATACGTGGGGTCCGGGCGATGAGGCGGGCCCGTGTCACGCCGACCGTCCTGGCAGCCGCCTCCACACTGGGTGCGATCCTGCCGATGCACGTGCTCTTCGCACCGACGACCTGGGCCAGACCGGCCCTCGTCGCCATCCTCGTGGTGGCAGCGACAGGAATGCTGGGGCGCTGGGCCCTGCCCGGGCGCGTCCTCGTCGCGCTCACCCAGCTGGTCTGCCTCCTCGGGACGCTCACCCTGACCCTGCTGCGGGAGACGACGTGGCACGGCATACCCACCGCGTCGACGGTGCGTGCGGTGGGCGAGGCGATCACGGCCACGGTGACCGCGATCCAGACCCAGGCAGCACCGGTGGCCGTGACGCCCGAGGTGACGCTCGTCCTCGCCCTGGCCGTGGGGGTGGTGGCCCTGGTCGTCGACGTCGTGGCGGTGACGTCGGCAATGCCGGCGGCGGCCGGGCTGCCACTCCTGGCGGCGTTCGCCGCGAGTTCGGCCAACACCGGCGCGGGCCTCGGCGTGACCTACTTCCTCCTCCCGGCCGCCGCCTGGATCGCCCTCCTGGGCCACGACGGAGTCGCCCGCCTGCAGCGCTGGGGCAGCGCCGTGGCCCGACCGCGAGGCGGCGCGCCGCCGGACCTCTCCCGGACCCTCCTCGCGCGGGCACGGGGCATGGCCGTGGCCGTCCTCGCCGGCGCCGTCGTCCTGCCGGCGGTGATCCCGCACCTCCCACCGACCTTCCTGGCCGGCGGCCTGGGCCGGGCCGACGACAGCCGGGGCCGGGGCGAGGGCGGCGGCAACCGGCTCGTGGACTCGCTCGCGGTCGCCCGCAGCCTCGAGGACCGCTCGACCGACCCCGTCCTCACCTACCAGACCGACGACCCGGTCCCTCCCCCGTTGCGGGTCGATGTGCTGCTCCACTACGAGGACGGGGTGTGGCGGCCCGCGAGTGCCTCCACCTACGACACCGGGGGCGCCTTCCCGGCCAGCCAGGCAGATGTCGCCGTGTCCCGCCGCGTGCAGACGACCACGATCCGTGACAACGTGCTGCGCGGTCCGCAGCTGGCCCTGCCCGGCACCCCACTCGCCCTGGACATCGACCCGACCGCCTGGCGCATCGACGCCAACGGCACCGTGCGCGTCCTGGACCGGCGTGAGGAGTACACCGTCCGCTACGAGGAAGTGACCCCCACGGCCGCGCAGCTGCGCGCCTCCGATCCCTACACCGCGGGTGACGCCCAGAGCCTGGAGATCGACCAGGCCTCGAGGGCCTACCTCCGGGACGTGCTCGCCGGAATCGCTCCCGAGGACCTGGGCGCGGCCGAGACGGCGTGGCGGATCCAGGCGTTCCTCCGCAGCGCGCAGTTCACCTACGCCCTCGACCTCGCCGACCCGGTCCAGGTCGACGCCCAGGGGCGCGAGGTGCCCGCTGACCCGCTGAGCCAGTTCCTGGCCACCCGACGGGGCTACTGCGTGCAGTTCGCCACCGCCATGGCGATGATGGCCCGCCATCGCGGGATCCCGGCACGCGTGGCCATCGGCTTCCTCCAGGGACGGCGCGACGGCGAGACGTGGAGTGTCGTGGCCGCGGATGCCCACGCCTGGCCGGAGCTGTTCTTCCCCGGGATCGGCTGGGTGAGGTACGAACCCACGCCCGGCACGCGCAGCGGCGCAGCCCCCGGCTGGAGCACCGAGCAGACCACGGCGCCGGCCCCGACCGGCCCCGGGTCGACGAGCTCGGCCAGCGCCTCGGCGGAGGCCACGCCGGACGCTGCGACCGAGGGATCCGTTGCCACCGGATCCGCCACCGACTGGCGATCGCGGCTGCAGGGCTGGCTGGGCGCCAACATCCAGGTCCTGCTCGGTCTCCTGGGGGCGGTCCTCGCCCTGGCGGCCACCCCCGTCGCCGGCCTGGCTCATCGGCGACTGGCCCTGCGCCGCGCTCGCGACGACGCCGAGCGCGTGGAAGCCGCCTGGGAGTCGATGCTCGACGGACTGGCGTCGATCGGGGTCCGCCCGGGCGCGGGCGACACGCCGCGGCAGGCCCGGACCACGCTCTCGAGCAGGGCACACCTCGACCGGGAGGCCGACGCCGACCTGGCCGGTGTCGTCACCACCCTGGAGCGGGCCCGCTATGCCCCTCCGGGCTCGGAGGTCGACGACGTGACCCGGGCCGCCCGCCGAGTGGTGCAGTCGGCCGTGTCCAAGCGCCGGCTCACCGCCCGCGTGCAGGCCCGACTCTGGCCGGTCGAGGGACGCCGGGCCTGGCAGGAGCTCGGAGCCGCCCTCTCGGGGCGACTCCGACGCCGCTCCTAGTCGAGGTAGTCGCGCAGCGCCTGGCTGCGGCTCGGGTGACGCAGCTTGCTCATCGTCTTGGACTCGATCTGACGGATGCGCTCGCGCGTGACGCCGTAGACCTTGCCGATCTCGTCGAGGGTCTTGGGCTGCCCATCGGTGAGGCCGAAACGCATCGAGACCACGCCGGCCTCCCGCTCGGAGAGCGTGTCGAGGACCGAGTGCAGCTGCTCCTGGAGGAGGGTGAAGCTGACGGCGTCCGCGGGCACGACGGCCTCGGAGTCCTCGATGAGGTCACCGAACTCGCTGTCCCCGTCCTCACCGAGGGGGGTGTGCAGCGAGATGGGCTCGCGCCCGTACTTCTGGACCTCGACGACCTTCTCGGGCGTCATGTCGAGTTCCTTGGCCAGCTCCTCCGGGGTGGGCTCCCGGCCCAGGTCCTGCAGCATCTGGCGCTGGACGCGGGCGAGCTTGTTGATGACCTCGACCATGTGCACCGGAATGCGGATGGTGCGGGCCTGGTCGGCCATGGCGCGGGTGATCGCCTGCCGGATCCACCAGGTGGCGTAGGTCGAGAACTTGTAGCCCTTGGTGTAGTCGAACTTCTCGACGGCACGGATCAGGCCGAGGTTGCCCTCCTGGATGAGGTCGAGGAAGAGCATCCCGCGACCGGTGTAACGCTTGGCCAGCGAGACGACGAGGCGCAGGTTGGCCTCGAGGAGGTGGTTCTTCGCCTTCTTGCCGTCCTGGGCGATCCACCACAGCTCGCGCTTGAGCTGCATCTCCATCTTCTCGCCGGCGTTGAGCTTCTCCTCGGCGAACAGGCCGGCCTCGATGCGTTTGGCGAGCTCGACCTCCTGCTCGGCGTTGAGCAGGGCAACCTTGCCGATCTGCTTGAGGTAGTCCTTGACCGGGTCAGCCGTCGCACCGGCGGTGACGACCTGCTGGGCCGGCGCATCGTCCTCGTCGTCGTCGCGGATGATGAACGCGGCCGACTCCTCCTCGTCCTCGGCGTTCGCGGCCGCCGCAGGCGTGCTGCCGGACTCCTCGCCTTCGGCGACGTCGGCCTCGTCCTCGGTGTCGGTGTCCGCGTCGGTGACCTCGACCTCTTCGAGGTCGGCCGGGTCGACCTCGTCGGGCTCGGCCTCGACGGGGCCTGCGTCCTCGACCTCATCGACCTCGTCGGGCGCGGTGGTCTTGGCTGCACCGGTGGCCTTGCGGGCGGCGGTCTTCACGGCCGGGCCCTTGGCCGGAGCCTTGGTGGCCGGAGCCGCTGCCTTCGCCGCGGCCTTGGTGGTGCTCGCCTTGGCCGTGGTCGCCTTCGCAGCCGTGGCCTTGGCGGGAGCCGCCTTGGCCGGCGCCGCCTTCGCGGCCGTGGTCTTCGCCGCGGTGGTCTTCGTCGCAGCGGCCTTGGTCGCCGCGGTCTTTGTCGCTGCGGCCTTCGTCGCGGCGGCCTTGGTCGCTGCGGTCTTCGACGTGGCGGACTTGGCCGGCGCCGCCTTCGCGGTCGGCTCCTTGACGGCCGTGGCCTTTGCGGTGGTCTTGGCTGCCGCGGCCTTCGCCGGCGCGCTCTTGGCCGTGGATGCCTTGGTGCTGTCCTTGGTGCTGTCCTTGGTGGAGGCCGTCTTGGCCGCCGGTGCCTTCGTCGCCTTCGTCGCGGACGCGGCCTTCGCCGGCGCCGTCTTGGCGGCGGTGGTCGCGCGTGCGGCCGCCACCTTCGCCTCCGTGGTGCGGCTCAAGGTGACCTCGATACCGGCTTCGGCCAGGGCGTTCATGATGACGCGTCCACGCGTGGCGCGCACCCCCGCCTCACGGATCGCGGTGGCGACCTCCTCGCCGGTCACGCTCCCCTCGACGCGGCCACGCTTGACCAGGGTCTGGAGAGCCGGGTGGGTGAACTCGGCAGGGAACGAGGACTCGGGAACTGAGGGCACGTGCAGGAACGACCTTTCAGTGCAGCCCGCCCGGGCACGACGAGATCGCGACGGACGGTCAGGGGGGGATGAACGAAGGCCCTCGGTGAGCTCCTGGCCGCTGCGACTGCCCGGGCTGGACGAGAGGGATCTCCAACATTATAAATCGCCGCTGGAAGCGGCGTGTGCCAGGAACCCGTTTCAGCCCTTCACGGCGAGGACGGCGCAGGGCGCATCGAGCAGGATCCGCTGGGCGTTCGAGCCGAGGATCAGCTTGCCCACGGGGGTCCGGCGACGCAGGCCGATGACGATGAGGTCGGCGTCGCTCTCGTCCGCGACCGCGATGAGGTCCTCGGCCGGCTCCTTGCCCCGGACGAGTTGGCGCACCTCGACCTCGAGCCCACCCTCGCGCAGGTCGGCCTCGATCCGCTCGAGTTCGTCCTCGCTGCGCGCGTTCGCGTCACCATCGAAGTCCCGGCCACCCCGGTTGGAGTTGATGACCACGAGCTTCTGGGAGCGCAGCTTGGCCTCCGCGATGGCGCGGTCGAGGGCAGCATGCCCCTCCTTGGTCGGGACGTATCCCACGACGATGGTCACTGAAGTCCTCCTTGACGTCACGGCGAACCGCCTCGGCCATGACCGGGCGCACTCCGCACGCTACCCGACGCATCCCGCCCTGCACACGACCTGGTCGGGCTCAGCCCTCGAGCGCGTCGCGCAGGATGGCACCCACCTGGTCCGGCTCGGTGAGGAAGCCGTCGTGTCCTTGTGAGGAGGAGATGCTGACCCACCGGGCCCGTGGGAGCACCCCGGCCAGTCCGACGGAGAGGCGCGGTGGGTAGCAGCGGTCGGAGTCGACGCTGGCGATCACTGTGCGCGCCGTCACCGCGCGCAGGGCCTGAGCCACTCCCCCGCGCCCACGCCCGACGTCGTGGGAGTTCATCGCCTCGGTGAGGACGAGGTAGCTGTTGGCGTCGAAGCGCCCGGTGAGCTTGTGGGCATGGTGGTCCAGGTAGCTCTCCACCGCGAACCGGCCACCGTCCTCGCGGGGCGGGTCGCCGGCCTGGAGACGACGGCCGAAGCGGGAGCTGATCTCCGACTCGCTCCGGTAGGTCAGGTGGGCGATGCGTCGCGCGAGGCCGAGACCCGCATCCGGCGTCGGGCCCCCGTAGTAGTCACCCCCGGCGAAGTCGGGGTCCTGGCGGATCGCGAGGATCTGGGTCTGGCACCAGGCGACCTGGTCTGCGGTCGAGGCGGCGGTCGAGGCCAGCACGAGGCAGCGGGCGACACGGTCCGGGTGGGAGACGGCCCACTCCAGGGCCCGCATGCCCCCCATCGACCCGCCGAGCACGGCCGCCCACCGGTCGATCCCGAGCAGGTCCGCGACGGCGGCCTCCGCGGCCACCTGGTCACGGATGGTCACGCGGGGGAACCGAGAACCCCAGGGGCGGCCGTCGGGCGCCGGGCTCGAGGGGCCGGTGGTCCCCCGGCACCCGCCGAGGACATTCGTCGCGATCACGAAGTACCGGTCCGAGTCCACGGGAGCGCCGGGGCCGATGAGCCCCTCCCACCACCCGGCCGTCGGGTGACCCGGCCCCGCCGGTCCGACGACATGGCTGTCCCCGGTGAGTGCGTGCTCCACGAGGACGGCGTTGTCGGCGCGCTCGTTGAGCCTCCCCCACGTCTCATAGGCCACGACGACCCCCGGGAGGACGGCACCGGACTCCAGGGTCAGGTCCCCGATGGCCAGGAAGCGCCGATCGCCGGCGGGTTCGTCCGGATCGAGCGACCACGGCACCGAGGCGGCGGTCGTGGGCGGATCCGTGGACATCGGTGCGGCGCTCCTGGGTTCGCGTTTGCCTCGCCGCGATCGCGGGAGGCCAGGTCCTCACCCGGGGCACCCCACCGCGAGGAGGGTTGCCGGCCAGCAAGCCGGGGCTTGGTGCTGGCACTCATGACCTGGCCGCACTATACGGCGCGACGGGTGTCACGAGCCACGGACGGTCCGGCGGCTGGACGACCCGCGGGATTGATCCCCAGGCCGATGACCTGCAGACCGAGTAGCGCGAGCCGGAGGTCGGGGTCGATGCGCAGGGCCCTCTCGTGGGCGTCCTTGGCCAGCCCACCCAGACCAAGGTGCCAGGCCACGCACCCCGCGACCGCACACACCGTCGCGGTGAGCGGATGCGCATCAGGTGCCCGGCGCGCCAGCGCCAGCAGCGGCTCGAGCCGACGGCGGGCGTCACCGGAGTCAGCGACGTCGTCGCTGGGCCGCGAGAGCCATCGGGTGACAGCACGTCGCGTGTCCGGGCGCAACTGGCCCAGGGGCAGGGATCCCGGTGCCGCCACGGCGATCAGGGCATCGCGCCAGTCCACGTCGAGCAGGGAGAGCATCAGTCCCGCCAGCTGCCTCGTGGTCAGCCCCTCGACGTCGACACGACCGTCCAGCACCTCACCCCAGAGTCGGCCCTGCCGTGGCACCCGCCGGGACCCTCCGCTCATCGCCATCGCCAGCCAGCGCTCGACCCGGTGCTCGAGCTCATCGCACAGGGCCGGGGCCCGTTGCGGCTCCTCACTCACCAGTGCCCGGACGGCAGCGCGATCGGGCAGCGGAGCACTGCCCCGGAGGACGTGGAGCAGCACGGCCGGGCTGTCCGGGTGCGGACGCAAGCTGACTCCCTCGACCCGCTCACGGACATCCGGGGAGCGCGGTGACCAACGCCGGCCGTCCCGGACGATCGTGAGGTCGACCAGCTCCAGCCCGCCCTCGCGGACGTGGTGCTCCAAGGCCTCGATGGCTGCGTCGCTGTCCCGGCGATGGTCCTCGAAGGCCACGGCGTGGACCGCGTGCCCTCCGTTGCGCAGGGCGGCCGCGACGATCGCACCGACCTGCCTGCCCACCTCACGGGGACAGCTCAGGGTCCCGTCCTCGTCGTGCAGGGGCAGCCGTGCCGTGAAGAGCGGGGTCCGCCCGGAGAGCACCAGGACGACCAGCGCGTCGGCCGGCTGGTGCCCGAGCGAGTGTGGGAGGACGGCGATGAGCTCGTCCACGGAACGCACGGAGATCGGTGTCATGACCCCGACCCTGACGTCCGGGGCGATGGACCTGGAGCCTCCGCAGCCGTCCTGTGGACGACACACCTGCGGGGTGAGGCCGTGTGGACGGCCTCACCCCGCAGGGGGAAATGGAGTGCCTCAGCCGACGACGTGACCGGGCACCGTCGTCGCGGCCGGGGACGCCGCGGGCTCCTGGGCCGCGATGCCCCGCTCCCAGCCGAGGAAGCCCTCGGTCTCGGTGACGACGGCCGCGACGAGCCAGGAGGCGATCATCGCGTCGTCGACGAGCCCGAAGACGCCGAGGACGGCCTCGGGCAGGAGGTCGATCGGCGAGAGCAGCCAGCCGAGGGCACCGACCATCATCAGCAGCCGGCCGGTCGTGGCACCGGTGTACTCGCCGCGCGCCACGGCCCGGGCCAGCCGCGGCAGCGCGGTGAGTCGTTCCACCATGGAGGGACCGCCGGGACGCGAGGCGAGGCGCAGCGCGTTCACCAGGTTGCGAATGATCGTCATACGGGGGCTGGCCATCATGGTCCTCCTGGGTCGTGACCACCGTGCGGTGGCGTCGATCTGACCAACCATGGACGCGCGGGAGGCCATTCCCGGTTCCCCGGGATGGCTCAGCCAGGTTGAGAGCGCCCTCAGCGCGCGGCGATCTGGCCGCTCGTGGGGACGAACTCCCGGCGGGCACTGTCGGCGACCTTGTGCATGACCCATCCGTCGAGACCGGCACCGACGGCTCCGCCGACGAGCGGCACATTGCGCCCGAAGCGAGAGAAGACCGAACGCCCCGTCGACGACAGCAGCCGGAAGCCGATCGCCTTGTTGACGATCATCAGCGCCGGACCGGGCAGTCGCTCCGCGGCCAGGGCCGTCAGCCGCCCCGCAGGCACCACGACACCGGCCTTGGCGAGCAGGTCGTCGGCGTCGGCGCCGACGAGCGTGAGGAGGACGGCCGAGCGGATCTGCGGCGTCGACAGGTCGTAGCCCCGCACCTTGGCGATGGCGGCGACCATCCGCGTGGCGAGCAGGTAGAAGCCGGTGACATTGGCGGGCAGGGCCACCGGGAGGGTGACGAAGCCGCCGACGCTGGTGACGAACCCGGAGGCCATGGCCAGTTTGAGGTGGCTCTTGACGATGGCGTCGACCGCGTCGTCCTGCCTCGGGTGCTTGCGCAGGGCAGCGGTGGCCACCTCGTGGGCGGAGTCGAACGGACCCTTGCCGTCGATGCCGACCTCGAGCAGTCGCTCGACCATCGCCATGGCCCGGGAGCCGATGAACCCCTGGTCCGCGCGGTCCGCGCCGGCCTGCTCCAGCGCACTCCTCGCGGGGGCGACCGCCTTGTTCTTCTCGCGTCCGAACACGTCCGACTTCCTCTCTCCCGACCTCTCGTCGGGCCGAATGCGGCCATCCTGCCAGAGCGCGAAACGCGGTTAGGCTCCCCGGCATGGACACTCCCGACTGGGGCTCACCCCTCGGGGTGATCGTCAGCTCCCGCTCCCCCGACGGCATACGCCGGTATGCCGTGGGGCTGGCCGGCGAGGTCGCGGCGCTGCCTCCTGCGGCCGCGGCAGCGGCCGTGAGCGCGCTCGAGCAGGAGCACGCTCCGCGCTGGGTGGTGTGGTCCTGCGAGGAAGCCCTCGCGCCCCTGCTCGAGGTCACACCCGGACTGCGGCCGACCCGGGTCTGGGACATCGCCGAGGCGCACCGGCTGCTCCACGGTGGCTGGGCGGCCGAGCCCGGCAGGGCGTGGGCGGCGGCGCACGGCCTCGCGCCGGACACGGTGCCCGCAGCACCCACCGGCGACCTGTTCGACCTCGTGGGCGCCGACGACGGCCCGGACCTGGTGCGCGGCGACGGCCACCTGCGGGCGGACACCGTCACGGGGGCATGGCTGACCACGGACGATCGGCTCGTCGCGTGGGCCGGGGCCGCCCTCGCCTGCGCCGGGCTCCAACGCCGGCAGGCAGCCGCGCTGGGGTCGCGCGTGGTGCCTACGGTGCACTCGGAGTCCGCGGCCGCGGTGCTCTGCGTGGAGCTCGCCCGCGACGGCCTCCCCCTCGACCGCGCAGTCGTCGAGGAGCTCATCGGCGCCGCGGCCGGTCCCCGTCCGGCCTCCGTCGACGAGGAGCTGGCCTCGCGCCGCCGCCGGGACGCCGACGTCCTGCGGCACGTGCCCGGCCGGGAGTCCACCGACCTGCGCAACCCGGCCCAGGTCAAGGCGATGCTCGCCGCGGTCGGGGTCGACGTGCCCAACACCCGCAAGTGGGTGCTCGAGGACCAGCGGCGGGTGCACCCGGTCGTCGATGCGCTCCTGGACTGGCGCAAGCGCGAACGCATCGCGACGACGTATGGCTACCGGTGGCTCGACACGCATGTCGGTGCCGACGACCGGCTCCGCGGGCACTGGACCGCCTGTGACGGGGCCGGGGGCCGGATGACCGCCGACAACGGGCTGCACAACCTGCCCGCGCCCCTGCGACCGGCCGTCGCCGCGGCGCCCGGCCACGTGCTCGTCCGGGCCGACCTCGGCCAGATCGAGCCACGCGTCCTGGCCGTCGTCTCCGGAGACCGCTCCTTTGCCGAGGCGACCCGCGCCGACGACCTCTACGCCCCGGTCGCGGCCCGGCTCGGGGTCGACCGCGGCGTGGCCAAGATCGCCGTCCTCGCCGCGATGTACGGACAACGCTCGGGTGCCGCCGGCGAGGCGCTCAAGGGCCTGGAGCGGGCGTACCCCGTCGCCATGGCCCACCTTGACCGCGCGTATGCCGTCGGCGTCGCCGGCGGGGACCTGCGCACCTTCGGCGGGCGCCTCATCCGGACCGGCCGCGTCCTCGGCGCGGAGCCGGTGGGCGCCAACCCGCAGCTGGATGCGGCGCGGGGACGCTTCGCCCGCAATGCCGTCATCCAGGGGGCGGCGGCGGAGCTGTTCAAGGCCTGGGCAGCGACGGTGCGGGCGACCACGGCCCCCTTGGGGGCTCGGATCGTCCTGTGCCTGCACGACGAACTGCTCGTCCACGTCCCCGAGGAGCAGGCCGAAGCGGCCGTCGCCGGCGTGAACGCTGCGCTCACGGACGCCGCCCGGCGATGGTCGCAGGGAGCGCCGGTGCGCTTCGTCAGCGACACCGGCGTGGTGCGCCGGTGGTCGGAGGCGAAGGAGGGGGCTCAGGCCTCCGACGAGGGGCCCGGGTTGGTCTCCGGGTTGTTGCGGAGGAACTCCTCGAACTCCGCCCCCAGCTGATCGGCCGAGGGCAGCTCGCTGGCCTCGGTCGCGAGCAGGCTGGGACGGGCCCGGCCCTGGGTGAAGGCGTCGTACTGCTGCTCGAGCGCGGTCACCAGCTGGGCGGCGTCGGTGTTGTCGGCAAGTTCGCGGGCGATCTCGCGGGTGTTCACGCCCGCCTTGGCGACCAGGTCGTCATTGGGGAGGTTGAGCCCGGTGTGGTCCACGATCGCGTTGAGGGCCGTCAGAGCGCCCTCGGCCCATTCGGCGGCACCGAGGTAGTGCGGCACGTGGATCGCGAACCCGAGGGCGTCCTGCCCTGCCTCACCCAGGCGCAGCTCGAGGAGGGCGGTGACGCTCGCCGGCACCTGGACCCGACCGAAGGGGGACTCGGCCTCCCCGACGAGGCGGGCATCGGTCGCGTGCGCGGTCATGCCGACCGGGCGGGTGTGCGGCACGCCCATCGGGATGCCGTGTGCCGTGACGACGAGGGTGACGCCCAGGACGGCCATGACCTCGCGGACCGCCTCGATGAAGCGCTCCCACTGGTAGTCGGGCTCGGGGCCGGTGAGGACGTAGTAGGTCTGGCCGTCACGGTCGGTGAGGCGGTAGAGCAGGATCGCGGGGTCGTCGTAGCTGACCCAGCGGTTGGTGTCGAAGACCATGACGGGACGACGGCCGCGGTAGTCGAGGAGCTCGTCGACGGCGAACGAGGCGACCACCTCCGCCTCACCGCTCTCGAGCAGGTGGGTGGAGAGGGTGCGCTGGATGTTGCCGGCGTCGACGAAGCCGCCGAGGAGCGCCAGGAGCGGGCCGGGGCGGCGCGCCGGGCCGGGTCCGTCGGTCTCGAAGCGATAGAGCGCGGTGGGGTTGAGCACGGGTCAAGCCTCTCAGCAGGGAACTGCCTTGACCAACACCCGCGCGCGCGACCCCATTCCTGCGCGGGCGCCGGGACGGGCTCAGCGCGAGGGGCTCACGGCACGGATGGCCGCGTGGACTCGCTTGTCGCTCACCTTCCCGACGACGCCGAGGGACTGGGCGAAGAGCGAGACACGCAGCTCCTCGATGAGCCAGCCGATGTCGGTGATCTCGGTGGCCCGCCGCCGGGCCGTGGGGAGGGACTCGAGCAGGTCGGCGTATGCCGTCTCCACACCGTCGATCGTGGCCTGCAGCTGCGCTTCGCGAGCGTTCTGCGGGGCGCGCTCGAGGCGCACGTCCATGGCACGCAGGTAGCGGGTGAGGTCTCGCAAGCGCCCGACGCCGGTGTCGGCGACGAAGCCGGGACGGACGAGGCCGTCGAGCTGCGCCTGCACGTCGGCCCGGCTGGCGGCGAGCGTGCGCTGGGTCGTGGCGGCAGCGGCCGTGGCGTCGAGTCGGCGGCGGACCAGGGCGGCGGCCTCGAGCACCGGCACGACGTCATCGACGACGCGCAGGACACCCGCGGCGAGGTGGGTGCGCACGGCGGCCAGCCCCGCGGCATACGCCTCCGGGGTCCGCACGTCGCCGGTGACGTGCTCGGCGACGATCGCGTCGACCGCTGCGGCCAGGCAGTCCTCGAGCAGCGCTGGGACGCTCCCGTGCGGGCCGGTGGCCAGGACCATCTTCTGCGCGTTGGTGAGGCGAGCCAGGACGCGCTTCCACGGCGCGGTGGTGCCGAGGAGCATGAGTCGGCGCACGCCCCGTCGATGCGCGGCGAGCGCCGTGCCCTCGTCGGCGATGACTCGAAGGGCCACCGAGGTGCCCTCGTCCACCAGCGCCGGGAAGCCGTGCACCTCATGGCCTCCCGTGCGCCCGGTGAAGGTGCGCGGCACCGACCCGATTGTCCAGTCCGTGAGCCCACGGCGCTCGAAGGTCGACCCTGCGGAGGCCATCCGGTCGCGGACCGCACCGGCGGAGCGCTCACGCAGGGCCGGCAGGTCCTTGCCGGTCGCCACGACCCGACCGCCGGGGGCCTCGACGGAGAAGGTGATCCTCAGGTGGTCCGGGACGCGGGCGAGGTCCCACTCCCCTGGCTCGATGCGGACGCCGGTGCGGGAGAACAGGACTCGGGCCAGCTCGTCGGTCAGCCGCGCCCCCGACGCGGGGTCGGCGTCGGCGAGGGCCGCCGCGGCGTGGTTGGGGGTGGGGACGAAGTGACGACGGGTCACCTTGGGCAGTGACTTGAGCAGCGCCACCGCGAGCTCCTCGCGCAGCCCGGGCACCTGCCAGTCGAAGCCGGTGTCTTCGACGCGATTGAGCACCTCGGCGGGGATGTGGACCGTGACCCCGTCGGCGGCTTCGCCCGGCGAGAACTGGTACGAGACAACGAGTTCCAGGTCGCCCTGACGCCACGTGCGCGGGTAGTCCTGCGCCGAGACCTCGGGTGCGGTGTCGCTTCGCAGCATCTCCTCGGTGAAGGTGAGCAGGTCTGGGCGGCGGCGGCGCTCACCGCGCCACCACCGGTCGAAGTGCCGCTCGCTGACCACGTCCGGCGGGATCCGCGCGTCGAAGAACTCGAAGATGACGTCGTCGTGGACGGTGAGGTCGCGTCGACGCGCCTGCTCCTCGAGCGCGGTCACGCGGGCGAGGGTGGCCTGGTTGTCCTTCCAGAACTGGTGCACCGGTTGCCAATCGCCCTCGACGAGGGCACGCCGGATGAAGATCTCACGGGCCTGCTCGGGGTTGACCCGGGCGTACTGCATGGTCCGGTCCGCCGCGAGGGTGACGCCGTGGAGCGTGACCCGCTCGCTGGCCAGCACGGCGCCCTGCTTCTTCGACCACCGCGGCTCGCTCACGGTCCGCTTGACCAGGTGGCCTGCGAGCTCCTCGGCCCACTCCGGCTCGATGCGCGCGTTGACGCGGGCCCACAGACGAGAGGTCTCGACGAGCTCGGCCGCCATGAGGAAGTCCGGCCGCGTCCGGAAGAGGACCGAGCCCGGGCTGATGCCGAAGCGTGCGCCCCGCGCGCCGAGGTACTCGCGCTTGAGTTCGTCCCACGCCCCGATGTGGCCGAGGAGGCCGGCGAGCAGGGCTTGGTGGATGGTGTCCCAGTCGGGCTCCCCTCCGTGCGAGGCGGTGCCGAGGTCGGGGTCGATGCGCTGGCCCTTGCAGGCCTGCCGCAGCTGTTGGTGCAGGTCCTGCCACTCGCGAACCCTGAGGTAGTGGAGGTACTCGGCCTTGCACATCCGCCGGAAAGCGCTGTGGGACAGCGCCTTCTGCTGGTCCTTGAGGTAGCGCCACAGGTTGTGCAGCGTGGCGAAGTCGCTGTCCTCGGCCTTGAAGCGCGCGTGCGACTGGGCGGCCTGTGCTTCCTTCTCGGCGGGGCGCTCCCGCGGGTCCTGGATCGACAGGGCCGCGACGATGACGAGGACTTCGCGGGTGCAGCCGCGCTGGCCGGCCTCGATGAGCATCCGGCCCAGGCGCGGGTCGACCGGGAGACGGGCCATCGTGCGTCCGTAGGCCGTGAGCCTGCGTCCGCGTCCTCGGTGCCGTCCCGGGGTGTCAGAGGTGGCGAAGGCGCCGAGCTCCTCGAGCAGGCGCACGCCGTCGGCGACCTGCTTGGGGTCGGGGGCGTCGACGAACGGGAACCGGGTGACATCGCCCAGCCCCAGGGCGGTCATCTGGAGGATGACGCTGGCCAGGGAGGTGCGCTGGACCTCGGGCTCGGTGAAATCCAGCCGCGCCTCGAAGTCCTCCTCGGAGTAGAGGCGGATGCAGATGCCCTCGGCGACACGTCCGCAGCGGCCCGCCCGCTGGGCGGCACTCGCCTTGCTGATCGGCTCGATCGGGAGCCGCTGCACCTTGGTGCGCTGGCTGTACCTCGAGATGCGTGCCGTGCCGGTGTCGACGACGAAGCCGATGCCGGGCACGGTGAGCGAGGTCTCGGCGACATTGGTGGCCAGGATGATCCGGCGCTTCCCGCTGCGGTGGAAGACCCGGTGCTGCTCCGCCGAGGACAGGCGTGCGAAGAGCGGCAGGACCTCGGTGCCGGGCAGGTCGAGGGCGGTCAGCGCATCGGCGGCATCGCGGATCTCCCGCTCGCCGGAGAAGAAGACGAGGATGTCGGTCGCGTCCGAGCCGGGCGGGATCTCGGTCCACAGCTCCTCGACCGCCTCGACGACGCCGGTCACCTGGTCGCGTTCTGCGACCACGTGCTTGCCGTCGGGGCCGAGATCGACCAGTGGTCGATAACGGATCTCGACCGGATAGGTCCGGCCACTCACCTCGAGGATCGGGACCTCACGGACCGCCTGACCGCGCTCGTCGGTGCCGAAGTGACGGGCGAAGCGCTCGGGGTCGATCGTCGCGGAGGTGACGATGACCTTGAGGTCGGGTCTCCGCGGCAGGAGCTGCTTGAGGTAGCCGAGGATGAAGTCGATGTTGAGGGAGCGCTCGTGCGCCTCGTCGATGATGATCGTGTCGTAGCGCCGGAGGTCGCGGTCACGCTGCATCTCGTTGAGGAGGATGCCGTCGGTCATGACCTTGACGCGAGTCCGATCGCTGCTGTGGTCGGTGAAGCGCACCTGGTAGCCGACGAGTCCGGTGTCCTCGTCGCCCAGGGGCTCGTCGAGCTCCTCCGCGATCCGCTCCGCGACGGAGCGCGCCGCGATCCGGCGGGGCTGGGTGTGCCCGATCTGCCCGGCACGTCCCCGCCCGAGCTCCAGGCACATCTTGGGCAGCTGGGTGGTCTTGCCCGAGCCGGTTTCACCCGCGATGACGACGACCTGGTGGTCACGAATCGCCGTCAGGATGTCCTCGCGACGGGCGACGACGGGCAGGTGCTCGGGATAGTGCAGCAGCTCCCGGGCCACGGCGGCAGGGTCAGGAGCGGACACCGGTCAAGGATAGGTGTCCTGGTTGGGCTGGCCCTCGATCACGCCGGGCAGCCGCTTGGCGGCCTGCTCGAGGGTGACCCCCTCGACGTACATCCGTTGCGCCTGCGGGCCATTGGCCGAGGCGAGACGCCACCCCAGGGTCTTGGCGCTCACCTGCTCCTCGAGAGTGCGCCCCACGCGCGGGGGAACGGCTCGCAGTCGATCCCGCCAGGGCAGGGAGGGCGATGGCGCCTGCCCCGACATCCGACTCGGCGTGGGCGTGTCGGGCAGCCCGAAGATCGGCGGGCCGGTCTGGCCCGTGGCCTTCTGGACCCAGGCACGAGCCTTTGCCCTGCCCTCGGCCCTGACCCCCTCGCGCAGCCGCGCGCCCGTCGTCCACGTCTCGGTGACCCGGACCGTGCGGACCGTGCGACCCCCCGTTGTCGTGACCTGCTCGACCGCGCCGAGCCCGGAGGCCCGCTTGAGCACCCGTCCCCAGCTCCCGAGCCCGGCAATCGCCGCATTGACGGCGACCTGGTCCCAGCCACCCTCGTTCCAGAAGGCCCGCAGGAGCCCGTCGGCCGCCGTGGAGACCACCGCGTGCGCAGCCCCGAGCGGCGGCAGGATCACTCCCGGCACGCTGAGCAGGTCGGAGGCAAAGCTCTGGCTCGAGGCGGAGTGGACCGCGCGGTAGGTCGCGCTGTCGGCCAGCACGTCGTCGCTGGCCCGCGCGAGGGCGAGCGCGCACGCCCGGTCCGCGGCGTCGAACTCCGCGAGCGCGCGGGCATGCGCGTCCTCGGCGTCGCGCTGCCGGACCAGGCACCCGTGTTGCGAGGCCCGCAGCACCACGACTGTGGGGTCCAGCTCGGTCGCCCCGGCGCTCAGCTGTCGCCAGATCTCGTCCTCGAGGACGGCATAGCGCCGCACGGCATCCGCCTGCTCCTCGACGGCCGCCGTGGCGCGGGCCTGGGTGTCGGCGAGCACGGGGGCGAACGCGCGCAGGGCCGCCGCGCACCCGGCATACCGATCCGCGGCCGCCTCGAGCACCGGGCGCACCCCGCCGATCCGACTGGCGAAGGCCTCCCCCGCCGGCCCCTCCCAGACGGCGCCGGCGCTGAGCCCGGAGAGATCCGCGGCGGCTGCCGCGAAGCGGGTGGCGCTGCCGGTGAGGGCTCCGGCGAGCACGAGGCAGGCGTCGGCGTCTCCGCTGATCGGGGCGAGGATGGTCATCGCTCGCCGCCGATCATCAGGCGCTCCACGTTGCCCGTCTCCGCCTCGAGGTAGACAGCGCCCGCCGTGGCCGCGGCTGCGCCGAGGTCGTCGAGGGAGGCGGCCAGGAGCAACCGCTCGTGGCGCCAGTGCGTCATCGCCTCCTCGAAGGCGCCCGACGCCGCGGCATTGCCCAGGGCCCACGCGTCCGACCGCACGGACTCCCCCTGCGTGGCGACACCCTGGGCGAGCTCGCTGAGGGCCAGGCCCAGGGCGGCGACCTGTGCGCCGTCGACGCGGTAGGACGACATGTCGGCAGGGTAGACAAAGGAGCCTGTGGCACCTTTCGGTTATCCACAGGCTCCTTCCCCCGGTGCGTCATCGAGCTGCGGAGAACCCCTGCTCGAGGTCGGCGAGGATGTCCTCGATCGACTCCAGCCCGACGGCCAGTCGGACCAGCCCGGGCGTCACCCCGGCCGCGAGGCGGTCCTCGTCCCCGCCCTGGCTGTGCGTCGTCGTCGCCGGGTGGATCGCCAGCGAGCGCACGTCACCGATGTTGGCGACGTGGCTGTGCAGGGTCAGCGACTCCACGAACTTCTGGCCCGCCTCCTTGCCGCCCTTGATCTCGAAGGCGAGGACGGCGCCGGCGCCCTTGGGTGCGTACTTCTGGGCCCGCTCGTAGGCCGGGTGGCCCGGCAGCGAGGCCCAGACGACCGACTCGACCTGCTCGTGGTCCTGGAGGAACTCCGCCACGCGGCGGGCGTTGGCCAGGTGCCGCTCGACCCGCAGCGACAGGGTCTCGATGCCCTGCGCGAGGAGGAAGGCGTTGAACGGCGAGATCGCCGGGCCGAGGTCACGCAGCAGCTGCACGCGTGCCTTGAGCCCGAAGGAGACGTTGGCGCCGAAGGCACCGTCCTTGCCGAGGTCTCGCGCGTAGACCAGCCCGTGGTAGCTCTCGTCCGGGGTGTTCCAGCCGGGGAACTTCTCCGGGTCCGCGCCGAAGTCGAAGCTCCCACCGTCGACGATGACGCCCGCGATCGAGGTGCCGTGGCCGCCGAGGTACTTCGTCGCCGAGTGCACGACGACGTCGGCGCCGTGCTTGAGCGGGTTGAGGACGTAGGGCGTGGCGATCGTGTTGTCGACGACGAGCGGGACACCGTGCTCGTGGGCCACCGCCGCCACCGCCTCGATGTCGAGGACGTCGGCCTTGGGGTTGGCGATCGTCTCGGCGAAGAAGGCCTTGGTGTTGGGACGCACCGCAGCCGCCCAGGCCTGCGGGTCGTTCTGGTCCTCGACGAAGGAGGTCTGGATCCCCAGGCGCGCGAAGGAGTACTTGAGCAGGTTGAAGGTCCCGCCGTAGAGCGCCGTCGAGGCGACGATGTGGTCGCCGGCCTCGGCGATGTTGTGCAGAGCCAACGTCGTCGCGGCCTGGCCGGAGGCGACCAGCAGCGCACCGATGCCGCCCTCGAGGGCCGCGATCCGGTCCTCCACGGCGGCCTGCGTCGGGTTCATGATCCGCGTGTAGATGTTGCCGAGTTCCCTCAGCGCGAACAGGTTGGCGGCGTGCTCGGAGTCCCTGAAGACGTAGGACGTCGTCTGGTAGATCGGCAGCGCCCGCGCGCCGGTGGCCGGGTCGGGCGCCTGGCCGGCGTGGATCTGGCGGGTCTCGAAACCCCAGGTGCTCGGGTCGGACATGGCTCTCCTTCGGAGGGTCACGGTGCCGGCGAGGGCCGGCACACGGCATACGGCGGTGCAGCGGGTGATCGGCGAGGCGAGTCCCGCGCTTGCCCCGGGCGCATCGGACGCACGAGGCCAGGTCGTCACCCGGAGCACCCCACCGCGGAGGAGGGTTGCCGCCCAGCGAGCCGGGGCTTGGCGCTGGGTCTCATGACCTGCGCAGACCATAACGCAGCCTTTGGTTTCCCCCAAGAAGGGTCTCACTCTCCGTCGCCGTCTCGGCCGGGCATGATGGGCCCATGGCCTTCCACATCGATGAGTACAGGGCGGCTCCCGACCGCTACGACGCCGGTATGCCGTTCCGCCGCACCGGCCGCTCGGGGCTGGACCTCCCCGCGATCTCGCTCGGGCTGTGGCACAACTTCGGTGACGACGTGCCGATGGAACGCCAGCGCGCGATCCTGCGTCGGGCCTTCGACCGGGGCGTGACCCACTTCGACCTGGCCAACAACTACGGCCCGGAGTACGGCGCGGCCGAGCGCAACTTCGGCGCCCACCTCCGGCGCGACTTCGGCATCTACCGCGACGAGCTGATCATCAGCTCCAAGGCCGGCTGGGACATGTGGCCCGGGCCCTATGGCCAGGGCGGCGGCTCACGGAAGTACGTCATCGCCTCGGCGGAGCAGTCGTTGAAGCGGATGGGCCTGGACTACGTCGACATCTTCTACAGCCACCGCTTCGACGAGACCACGCCGCTCGAGGAGACGATGGGGGCGCTGGATGCCCTGGTGCGACAGGGCAAGGCGCTCTACGTCGGCATCTCGTCCTACTCTGGCGTCCGCACGCGCGAGGCGATCGAGATCCTGCGCTCGATGGGCACTCCCCTGCTGATCCACCAGCCCAGCTACTCCCTCCTCAACCGCTGGATCGAGGAGGTGCCCGACGGCGCGACCGAGTCCCTGCTCGACGTCCTGGGCGACACCGGCACCGGGTGCATCGCCTTCTCGCCGCTCGCCCAGGGGATGCTCACCAACAAGTACCTCAAGGGTGTGCCCGCGAATTCCCGTGCGGCACAGGGCAAGTCACTGGACTCGGGGATGCTCAGCGAGGCCAACCTCAAGCACATCCGGGCCCTGGACCGGATGGCAAAGCAACGCGGGCAGACGCTGGCCCAGATGGCGATCGCGTGGGTGCTGCGCGACGCGCGCGTCACCTCGGCCCTCATCGGCGCCTCGTCCGTGGAGCAGCTCGACAACAGCCTCGACGCGGTCAAGAACCTGGCCTTCGACGACGCCGAGCTGAAGAAGATCGACCGTCACGCGGTCGAGGGCGGCATCAACCTGTGGCAGAAGCCGTCGACGTCATGAGTGAGCGCATCTACGTCGACAGCCCCGCGCCCTGGGTGCGCGACCAGGTGGCGGCCATCGACGCCGCCGGCGACACCGCGGCCGCCTCGATCCAGGGCATGGCGGTCGTCGTGCTCCACATCAAGGGCGCCAAGTCGGGCACCTGGCGCAAGGTCCCGCTCATGCGGGTCGAGCACGACGGCGCGTATGCCGCCGTGGCCAGCAAGGGGGGCGCGCCGGACAACCCGCAGTGGTACCACTCGCTGCGCGCGAACCCGGACATCGACCTCCAGGACGGCACGGCGACCATGCCGATGCGAGCGCGTGAACTGGCCGGCGACGAGCGGTCGCAGTGGTGGGAGCGGTGCGTGGCGGCCTTCCCGAACTACGCGGAGTACCAGCAGAACGCCGGCGACCGCCAGATCCCGGTCTTCGTGCTCGAACCACGGTGAACCGGGCGTCCCGTCGGGGCGTCAGAGTCCCATGAGCGGCGAGCAACCGTACGACGACTCCTTCTCCCTGGGCCCGGTGCCCGGCGGAGACATCCTGTTCGAGCCGCCCGGGCAGGTGGGAAGTGAGCAGACTTCCGTGCCTTCCGCGCCCACTGTGCCCACGGTGCCCCCGGAGTACCGCCAGCCGACCTACGCTCCCCCACCCCCGCCGCCGGTGCTCAGTCCGCGGCCGAGCTCGTGGGGACCCTCGCGGGTCAACATCCCGAGCAGCGCCGGCCCACCCCCGTCGCCCGCGCCGGCGCAGCGCCCGACGCGGTGGCAGCCCGCTCCCGGGTCGAGGCGCAAGGTCCCCGGATTCGTCCTCGTCCTCGGAGCCCTCTGGGTCGCCGGCCAGGTGCTGGGCGGGCTGGGCGGCCTCGCCGACCGCGTGTTCGGCAACGACACGGGGGCGGGCAGCCAGACCGATTCCTCGAGCGAGCAGGTGTCCGTGGACGGCATGAGCCAGGAGGGCGGAGTGGTCCTGACCTCCACGACCGAGATCGCGTGGACCATCGACGCTCCTATGGGCCAGACCCGCACCTACGACGTCTACCACGACGGCGAGCTCGTGCAGACCCTCACCCACGACGGCTACCTCCGCCTGTCCCAGCCGTTCGAGCAGGGTCGGTGGTGGGTGGCCTACGACGGGTCGACGGCCGGCGAGTGCTCGGTCTATGTCGACCAGACCCGGGTCGCCGTCCTCGAGCGCAGCGGCTACCCCTGCCTCCTCGACACGAGCTGGCTGCCACCCGCCTCGTGACCCCGCGCGTGCCGGGCGAGCCTCAGGACCGTCGATGCCTCGCGAGCCACCACAGGCCGAGCACCGGCAGGACCAGGGGCACGAAGCCGTAGCCCGAGCCGAAGTGCGACCACACCGTCTTGTCCGGGAAGAGCTCGGGCAGGACATAGGACAGGGCCCCCACGACGAGCACGCCGACCAGCTCGATGCTGATCGAGGCCCAGGCCACCCGGGCCGACGTGCGCGTGCCGCGGGCGAGTGCCACCGTCGCCACGATGTAGATGAGGGCCGCGAGCGCGGAGAGGGTGTAGGCCAAGGGCGCCCGTGAGAAGTAGAGCGCGATCTGCATGATCGAGCGGCCGGTCGCCGCGAGGGCTAGGACGGCATACACGGCGACGAGGATGCGACCGGGGCCGCGCCCGAGCCCACGATCCAGCGGGCGATCGGCGTCAGGCATGGAGGCTCCAGATCTGCTGGCAGCGGATCGACATGACCGCCACGGCGAAGGCGCCGGCGGCGAGCGCCCCCATGGCCCAACGCGTCTTCTCCTTCAGCGCCAGCCACCCGATCCCGATCGGCACGAAGGGCAGCGTGAGCAGGTAGGCCGCGTAGGTCGCCCGCTCGTCGGTGTCGGCGATCGCGCCCATCGTCGTGAGGCCACGGAAGGCCTGGACGATGACCCCGAGCTCGAGCAGGACCACGAGGGCGAGGAGGAGGTCGTCGAAGAGGCGATCGCGCACGGCATACACACCGGCGACGACCATGAGGAGCGCCGAGCCGCCGACGACAGCCCAGGTGAGTGCGGAGATCACGCCCCGGCACGCTCCCCGAAGGACTCGGCGAGGATCTCGCGGACACTCGTGACGAGGAGGTCGACCTCGTCCTCGGTGATGCAGAGCGGGGGCGCGAGCCGGATCGTCATGCCGTGGGTGTCCTTGGCCAGGATCCCCCGCAGCGACAGCGCCTTGCAGAGGTCACGCCCGCTCGGGCCGCCCGGCTCGACATCGAGACCGGCCCACAGTCCGCGCACACGCACGGCACGCAGCCCGTGCCCCACCAACTCGGCGAGCCCGGCCTCGAGGCGCGCGCCGAGGCGGGCAGCGCGCTCCTGGTACTCCCCCGTCAGCAGCATCTCGACGACCTCGTGCCCGATGGCCGCCGCGAGCGGGTTGCCGCCGAAGGTCGAGCCGTGGCTGCCCGGGGTGATCACACCCAGGACGTCGCGGTCGGCGCTGATCGCGCTCACCGGCAGCAGGCCTCCGCCGAGCGCCTTGCCCATGATGTAGATGTCGGGCACGACCGACTCGACGTCGCAGGCGAAGGTCTGGCCGGTGCGGCCGAGCCCGGACTGGATCTCGTCGGCGACCATGAGGACGTTCTCCTCGGTGCACAGGGCCCGCAGCTCGCGCAGGAAGCCCTCGGGCGGGATGACGACCCCACCCTCACCCTGGATCGGCTCGAAGAGGACGGCGACGGTGTGCTCGTCGATCGCGGCCCGGACCGCCTCGATGTCGCCGTAGGTCACGGCGCGGAAGCCCGGGGTGTAGGGGCCGTAGTTGTCGTGGGCGACCTTGTCGTCGCTGAAGGAGATGATCGTCGTCGTCCGGCCGTGGAAGTTGCCCTCCATGACGATGATGTTCGCGTGGTCCTCGGGCACGCCCTTGACCTCGTAGCCCCACTTCCGGCTCACCTTGAGGGCAGTCTCCACCGCCTCCGCGCCGGTGTTCATCGGCAGCATCATCTCCTTGCCGGTGAGGCGGCTGAGCGCCTCGGCAAAGGGGCCGAGCTGGTCGTTGAAGAAGGCGCGGCTGGTCAGGGTGAGCCTGGCGACCTGCTCCTGGGCACGCGCCACGAGCCGCGGGTGCGAGTGGCCGAAGTTCAGCGCGGAGTAGCCGGCGAGGCAGTCGAGGTAGCGGTTGCCGTCGACGTCGGTCACCCAGGCGCCGTCGCCGGAGGCCAGGACCACCGGCAGCGGGTGGTAGTTGTGCGCGGCATACCGCTCGGTGATCTCGATGTGGAACTCGGTGCCTTCGACACCGGCGAAGCCGTCGGGCATGACGCATCTCCTGGGGGTGAGGGGGATGGCTCAGCCTAACGCCGTGGCACGCACGGCCCGCACCCGATCGACGAGGGCCGCCCGGGCCCCGTCCGTGAGGCCGTCGACGAGGGCGGTGGCGTCCGCGGCGGTGAGCTCGGCGAGGAGGGCGTCGGCGTCCGCCGCGACGAGCACCCGTATGCCGTCCGCCCGGCTCTCGAGGTCGGCCACCCGTGCGGGGATGGTGCAGGAGGGGGTGGTGCCGTGGAGACCGCGGCCGGCGGCCGCGGCGTCGTCGCGGGCCGCGTCGATGGCCGCGCGGAAGGTGTCCTGGCCGCCGACCGTCATCGGCGCGGCGAGACCGTCGCGGACGATCTCGGCGCCGAGCATTCGCCCATCGGGCAGCCAGGCCTCGCCCAGGGTGCGGCCGTAGCGGTCGCGGCCGACGACGCGCACGCTCAGGTCGGTGCCCCGGGGGGCGAGCTCGATCAGTCGGCTCCGGGCCTCCTCGGCCAGGCACTGGGGGCCATGGAGGACCGTGCGGCGCTCGGGGGCGTCGATGTTGAGCAGGCGCAGGCGGGTGACGACGCCGTCGCGTTCGATGTCGAGGGTGTCGCCGTCGATCGTCCAGCGCGCCACCCATCCGGTCTCGGGCGGCGTCTCCGACGCAGCGGTCGGGGACGCGGTGGCGCTGGGCGCTGTGGTCGGTGACGCGGGGTCTGGTGGAAGCGGGCGCCGGACCAGCCAGGCCGCGAGTGCGAGGACGGCCAGGCCGACGACGAGGGTCGCCCAGGCCCGGGCCCGCCGTGAGCTCACGCAGACCTCAGGCCCACAGATCGGCGACCTTGGCGGCGACGCGCTCGGCCTGTTCGCGACCGGCGGTGATCGCGATCGGCGCCTTGGACATGTCGAGCGGGTTGAAGCCGATGAGGGCCCGGGCCCGCCGGTCGGGGGCGATGACGAGGGCCCGGCCGTCGCCGAGTCGCCGCGCCTGGGTGCCCGGCCGGTCGTAGCGCCGGAAGGCCAGCGGGATCGGCGCGAGGACGAGGACCGCGTCGTGGCCGATCGCGAGGTCGACATTGGCGGCGCTGCGCACCCCGCCGTCGACATAGTGCCGACCCTGGATCTTCACCGCGGGGAAGACCCCGGGGACCGCGCAACTGGCCGCGACGGCACGATCGAGGGGCACCCCGCTGTCGTTGGTGAAGAGGGTGAGCTCACCGGTCACCGCGTCGACGGTCGTGATGACGAGTCGCTCGGCGGGCCAGTCGAGGCCCTCGAGGTCCTTGGCCACGACGGAGACGAACTCGTCCTCGGTCGAGGTTCGCGCCTTGAGCGCGGCCCGACCGATGATGGCCCGGCCGTGGTTGCGCTGACCGGAGAAGGCACCGCGGACGAAGCGCTCGGCATCACCGACACCGAGGCGGCCCAGCTTGAGCGGTTCCCGGCCGTTGAGGCGGGCATAGGCGATGTCGACCGGGGTGTCCAGGCGCAGGTGGGTGCCGGTCACCGAGCCGGCCGAGGTGCCGAAGACGGTGGTGGCGTTGCGCAGGTCGATGCCCAGGTCGCGCAGGCCGTAGATGAGGCCGCCGAGCCAGCCGATGCCGGTGGCGCCGCCGCCGCCGAGCACGAGCGCGCGGCTCGGCGTGGGCAACGTCATCGACGTCGACCACGACGAGGGGCCATAGGCCGTCCAGAGGCGCTCGTGCACGCGTCCATGATCGCCCCCGTGTCCAGCACCTCGTTACTACAGGTGCTGTGATCCTTCCCTCAGGGCCTGGGGAAACCCTCAGGCGCTGCGCTCGATGTCGCCGGCCACCGCTCGCTCGAGCTGGGCATGCGTGAAGGACACCAACTCGTCGTCGAGCCGCACCTGGCACCGCAGGGCACCGACGAACTCGACCTCGCCGACGAGACCGGACCACGGGCCCTCGGTGGCGATCCGCACGACGTCGCCGACGCGCCAGGAGTCCGGCGCGGTCCCGGCGGAGCGCGTGGGGGCGTCGGCTGCCGGCCCGAGGAGTCGGCGCAGCTGCACGGCATACGCCTCCGGCATCGGGACCACGGCACCGCGGTAGGTCCACCGGATGAGGTGACGCACGTCGAATCGGCGAGCGCAGCGTCCGCAGGTGACCACGCGGGTCGGCGCCTTGTGACGCGTCGAGCGGTGGCCCGCCGGGCAGGTGCCGACCCAGTCGCCGGGCACCCGCGCGGACTCGGGCGAGACGCACCGCTCCCCCGAGGACCCGATGCGCGTGGCCATCGCCCGCCAGACCTGGTCATGACCGTGCTGCGGGCCGACGAGGGCGTGGGCTATCTCGTGGAGGATCGTGTCGCGGACCTCGGCCTCGGAGTGCAGCTCGGTGAGGGGGCGGGAGAGGCCGATCTGGCGCGAGCCGAAGCGGCAGACCCCTGCCCGCGTCTTGGCCCGATCGGCGACGACGGTCCAGCCCTCGAGGCCGTGCTCGGCCATGAGTCGGCGCGCCAGGGACAGGGCCTGGGTCATCTCCATCGCGCACCTCCTTGCTGATCGGCTTCGCTGCACTCTAGGTGGCGGCACCGACAATGCTCGTGAGGCCATCCGAGCCATTCGGCCGATGGCTGCTGAAGAGGTGATCGCCGAGGCTGGTGGGATGAGCTGGGGGCGAGCGTGGGACCGGTGGACCGGCGGGCCCCGGCGCCGACAGCGAAAAATGCTCCGGAGGCTCGAGGAGCTGGACCGTCTGGACGCGGAGGCCGGTGGCCCAGGCCGAGGTGGGCTGCCGGGGATGCATCAGGCCGAGGGCCCACGCATCGGGCCGAGTGGTTGGAGATCCGCAGACCTGTCGTCAGCGCACCTGAGCGCACGCCGCACCCCGAGGCGTCGACCTCGATCTGGTGCACTCGTGACCGTACTTGTCGTCGTTGCGGTGACCGCGGGACTGCTGATGATCCGGGACCGAGTCGCCATGGGTCTGGACGGGGTCCGTGCCAAAGCGTTGACCGGCCAGGAGGATCGTCCACGCGCAGCCGCGGGATCGGCTGGTCGGCTGATCCCCGCGCCGACGGCCCCCGGCGGAACAGGAGGCTTCGCCTTCATCGCCGAGAACCCGCTGGGACCTGCGGCGTACGACCCGTGCCGTCCCTTGGCCGTCGTCGTCAACAATGAGGTGGTCGTCCCTGGTGCCGACGCGCTGATTGGCGACGCGCTGGCCCTTGTGCAGGAGGCGAGCGGACTGCAACTGGTCTACGAGGGCGCCACGGATGAGCTGGCGAACCCCGAACGTCGGACCATGGACGCAGCTCGATACGGCGAGCGATGGTCGCCCGTCCTAATTGCCTGGACCACTCCCGAGCGGGACGCAGAGCTCGCGGGCGAGGTCGCAGGCGTCGCCGGCAGCGCTCACCTTGTCGAATCGACGGGACGGCTGACCAATGTCACCGGCGCCGTGCACCTGGACGCGCCCACGTTTGCCCAGATCCTTCAACAGCCCAATGGGCGGCCTCACGCGGTCGCGATCGTCATGCATGAGCTGGCCCATGTGTTGGGACTGGGCCACGTGGACTCCAGCGATGAACTGATGGCGCCGAGCAACAGCGGACAAGTGGCCTTCGGTGATGGCGACCGACGCGGCTTGGCCCTGCTCGCGGACCGTCCCTGCGCGGTCGGGCTCTGATCAACTCGGCGAGTTGAGGACGCGCACGGTCGGAGCGATGCGGCCTTCGTGGCCCGCCTGCCCCATGGCACGCGCGACGCGGTCGCGCAAGGTCCATGGGTCGATGGTGTTGATGTGGATCTTGGTGCCGCCCTCGAAGCCGGCGAGGGTGTTGATCCGCCACTTCACGACGGCCCGCAGCGGGATCCGCCCCTGTTCCTGGGGCGGGCGGTAGTGCCACTCCTCATTCGTCGGCACGCCCGACCCGGTCGCGGCGTGGACGGCGTGGAGCAGGTCCGACCAGCTGGCGAGCTCGGTCGGCGTGAGCTCCCACGGGGTGGCCTCCATCCGGCGGGCCCAGACCTCGATGGAGGGGTAGAGGTGGCCGATCCCCACGAAGGCGATGGCGTCGTCGGTCTCGGCGATGTGCAGGCGGTGCTCCTGCACGGGGTCGAGGATCGCGTGCTGGAAGAGGTCGGGATCCCGGGTCAGTCGGGCGATCTCCTCCTCGCGGCGCTGGCCGAGGGCGTCGACACCGACGACCTGCTTGTGGAGGTGGTCGAAGCTGGCACCGGCGGGGCTGCGCCAGTTCTGGAAGGCCGCGACGTTGCGGATCAGCGGGTTCATCTCGAACATCCACTCGATCGCACCGACGGTGAAGTCGATGTACTCACGGTGCTCGGACGGCGTCAGGGTGCACGAGGAGGCGAGCTGGTCCTGGCGCGTCGCCCCGTCCACGTAGTGGCGACGGGCGACGACGACATCGTGGAACCCGCCGAAGAAGCCGAGCTCGACGAGCCGGTGCCGCTCGGGCGAGCCCACGGCATACGCGGGGTCCTGGTGACCGGAGCGGAGGGTGCGCAGGTGGGCCAGGTGGTCGCGACCGCCCGGTGTGGACGCGTAGTGGGCGTAGCGCGCGAGCGCGAGGTCACTGAACTCGAGGCCGTGGTTGAGCCGCCAGTAGTCGACCGAGACGATCTCGAAGAGGTTGGGGATGAGGCGGAACTGCGCGACGGTGTCGTCGAGCTCCTCGGCGGTCAGGCCCATGAGGGTGTGCCAGCCGCCGTTCTCAGCGATGACGCGCGCCTTCTCCGGGGTGGTGTCGAGGTAGCGCTTCTCGCAGAAGGCGCAGTACCGCCCCTCGAGCGCGGGGTCGATCGGCTCGTCCGAGCCTGGCGGCGTCGGCAGCGGGCGGTCGGCGCGACCGGGCACGGTCCACACCTGGGTGCCCGTGAGCGGATTGACCTGCTTGACCGTGCCGTCGGGCAGGCGCAGGAGTGGCTCGTTCACCGAGGGATCGGGCACCACGCCAGCCTAATGGGAATGCATCGTCGCGCACCGGCTCCGGTCGGGTGGGAGGGTGGGGGCCGAGCCATCGGTCGGTGAATACTTCGTCAGCCGGAGACCTCTTGGATCTCTATGGCTAGATCGTGTCCCGGCCGGTGGGTAGGTCGCCCGTTGAGTGCTGATGGGATGTCGTGCCCCGCACGCGTGTGGTGAGCACTGATCCATTAGGTCGCTGCCGTGGGCGGTCTCGGCTCATCGAAGAGGTTCGCCAGCGAGTCGAGGAGGTGATCGGGGTGATTTTCGTCGGGAACGACTGGGCTGAGGATCATCACGACATT
>JAIUOP010000007.1 GCA_020161815.1 Actinomycetota bacterium
GACCTCGACAACGTCGCTGACGGCCTCAACGCCCGACCCCGCAAAACCCTCGGGTGGCGCACACCGGCCGAAGCCCTCGCCGAAGTACTGTGAAACCACATCGTTGCGTTGACCGATTGAGACCGCCGTCTTGTCCTTTCGCGAGTCGTGGGACTCTCGACGGGTCAGGGGCCGCTCGGGGTCCCACGACCCGAGGGAGTCAGAAATCCGAGAGGAGCTCGGGGCGGCGTTCGAGGTGGGAGATCTCACCCATCGAGAGCAGCCGGAGCCCGCGCTCACTGTGGGCGATGCGCACGAGCCCGGTGTTGGGGAACATCCCGAAGATCCGCTCCCAAGTCGCCGGGCCACCCCCGAGGATCGCGGTGGCGACGGCATTCTGGACACCTCCCGAGGTGACGACCACGGCCGTCCCCATCGGCTCCAGGCGCGCGACCACGTCCGCAAGGGCGGCATGCACGCGATCGGTGAACACGGCATACGGCTCGAGGTGATCGCCCTCCCCCGCGAGCCAGGCTCCCATGGCGGCGCCGAAGAACTCCTGGAAGTCACCCGCACCATCGCCGGAGTGGGCCGCCAGGGCAGCGGTCATCGTGTCGTGGCGCGGGTCGTGCGTGCGGACGATGTCATCGGCGTCGAGCTCGTTCCAGCGCTCGTCCTCCTCGACGGCATCGCCCCACCCCGCCCCCTCGAGCAGCCCCGCGGCCGTCTCGCGGTGCCGACGCAGCGTGCCACTGAGGATGACACCGGGCACGATCCCGCGAGCCCGCAACTCCTCGCCCACGACGACCGCCTGCGCGTGCCCCTTGGGCGTGACCTGGTCGTAGTCCTCGGCATGCCAGGACGCCTCGCCATGCCGCACGAGGATGATCCGGCTCATGCGAGCAGGTCCTTGCACCGCGCGTCGAGGACGTGGACGACGATCCCCATGAAGCCGGCCGCGGGGTTGGTCGTCTGGCCGTGGAAGAAGCGGTAGTAGATCTGCTGCGCGATGCCGGCAAGCCGGAACGTGCCGAACAGCTCGTAGAAGCGACGATCCGACTCACTCACCATGACCCCCCGGCGATCGGCGTATGCCGTCCACACCTCTTCCCGCGTCCACATCCCCGGGGCGTTGGTCGGCTGGAGGCGGATGTTGAGGATGTCCTGCGGGTCGTCGGCCTGCGCCCAATAGGCCATCGCTGAGCCCACATCCATGAGCGGGTCCCCCACAGTCGCCAGCTCCCAGTCGAGGACACCGACGATGCGGGTGGGGTCGGCGTGGTCGAGCACGAGGTTGTCGAAGCGGAAGTCGTTGTGGATCATCGTGTGCGGCTGCTCGACCGGCTGGTGCGCGGCGAGCCAGGCGATCGTCTCGGCGAAGTCCCCCACGTCCTCGGTGCGCGCCCGCTGGTAGCGCTCGATCCAGCCGCCGACCTGGCGCTCGACGTACCCCGGGCCGCGATCGAGGGAGTCCAGTCCCGAGGCGGCAAGGTCGACCCCATGCAGGTCGACGAGAGCCTGGACAGCGTTGTCGCACAGCCGATCCACCTGGGCCGGATCATCCAGGCCCACACCCTGCGGGACGTCCTTGCGCAGGATCAGGCCGTCGAGCTTGTCCATGACGTAGAACTCACTGCCGATGACCGACTCGTCGGCGCAGTGGCCGAGCATCGTCGGCACGAGCGGATAGACCGGCTTCAGCGCCTGCTGGATCCGGAACTCGCGCGCCATGTCGTGCGCGCCCTTGGCCTTGGTGCCGACCGGCGGACGGCGCAGGATGACCTCGCGCCCGCTCGGATAGGCGAGCTGGTAGGTGAGATTCGACGCGCCGCCTGCGAACTGGCGCACCGCCGGCTCTCCGTCGAGCCCGGCGGAGTCAACAGCGTTGGCGCGCAGCCACGTTGCCACGGCATCGACGTCGAAGGCGTCCTCGGCGCGCACTTCGCGCGGTGTCGAGACGTCGCTCACGCCTGGGCCTTTCCCTTGGCCTTGAGCGCTCGGTGCGCCAACCGCTGCGCACCCTTGATGGCGGATCGGTCATAGACCGGGCGGGCATAACGCTTGGTCCAGTAGGCCGTCCGACCGAGTCGGTCGGTGAGGATGATCCTCTTCCCGGCGTCGACCCCCTTGACCACGATGGCCGCGATCTCGTCGGCGGACGCCTTGGCCTTGGTGATGAGCCGGACGCCGGTCTCCTCGAAGTCGGAGTCCTTGCCCTGGAAGGAGGTGTGCAGGTTGGTCCGGAAGAAGGCCGGGCAGACCACGGACACCTTGATGCCGAAGGGGGCCAGCTCGAAGGTCAGCGTCTCCGAGAGAGCGACGACACCGGCCTTCGCCGCGTTGTAGCTCGACATGCCCGGTCCGTGGACGAGTCCCGCCAGCGAGGCGGTGTTGACGATGTGACCGCTCCCCTGCTCCTTGAACAGTGGCGTGAACGTCTGGCAGCCGCGCACCACGCCGAGCAGGTTGATGTCCAGCACCCGCTCCCAGTCGGCCATCGACTCCACGTCGATCCGCCCACCGGTGGCGATGCCGGCGTTGTTGTAGAGCAGGTCCAACCCGCCCCACTCCTCCTTGACCCGGGCGAGCGCGGCGTCCCAATCCTGCTGCGCCCGAACGTCCAGGCGCAGGTATGCCGCACCGTTGGGGACGCTCTCGGGTGCGGTCTCCGCGAGGTCGCCGACCAGCACCTGGTCGCCGCGCTCGAGGTGGATCTTGACCAGCGCGAGCCCGAGTCCGGACGCTCCGCCGGTGACGAGGACCCGGCTCATGACTGCGCTCCCGTCACAGAGGAAGGCGAGGTCGCCGACTCGGCCGCGCGGGCGGCGTACGGCTTGAGCAGGTGACGGGCGACGACGCCGAGGTGGACCTCGTCGGGTCCGTCGGCGAGGCGGAGCGAGCGGGCGCCGGCATACGCCGCGGCGAGCGGGAAGTCGTTGCTCATGCCACCGCCACCGTGGAGCTGGATCGCGAGGTCGACGACGTCACAGGCCATCTGCGGAGTGGCGGCCTTGATCTCGGAGACCTCGGAGAGCGCGCCGGCCGTGCCGTAGGTGTCGAGCTTCCAGGCGGCGTGGAGGACGTGCAGGCGCGCCTGGTTGATGGCGATGCGGGCCTTGGCGAGCTTCTCGCGGTTGCCGCCGAGGTTGGCGATCGGCTTGCCGAAGGCGACGCGCGTGGTGGCGCGCTCGCAGGCGAGCTCGAGGGCCTTCTCGGCGAGGCCGATGAGGCGCATGCAGTGGTGCACGCGTCCCGGCCCGAGGCGACCCTGCGCGATCGCGAACGCCATCCCGGGCCCACCGATGATCGACTCCAGCGGCAGCCGGACGTCGGTGAGCGTGACCTCGCCGTGCCCGATCGGCTCGTCGTAGACGCCCATCGCGGTGAGCATCCGCTCGACCTTCACGCCCGGGGCATCCATCGGGACGAGGACCATCGAGTGCTGCACGTGCCGACCCGCTGACTCGTCGGTCAGACCCATGAACACGCCGACCTTGCAGTCGGGGTGGCCGGCGCCGGTGGACCACCACTTGCGCCCGTTGAGGACGACTTCGTCGCCGTCGATGCGTGCGGTCGCAGCCATGTTCGTCGCGTCCGAGGAGGCGACGCCGGGCTCGGTCATGAGGAAGGTGCTGCGGATCCGGCCGTCGAGGAGCGGCTCGAGCCAGCGGTCCTTCTGCTCCTGCGAGCCGTACTTGAGGAGGACCTCCATGTTGCCGGTGTCGGGGGCGTTGCAGTTGAACACCAGCGGCGCCGTGAAGGTGCGGCCCATCTGCTCGGCGATCGGCGCATAGTCGAGGTTGGTCAGGCCGGTGCCGCCGTCGGTGCCATAGCGCTCGGCATAGGGGCCCTCGTGCCCGGCGGGGATGAAGAGGTTCCACAGGCCCTGCGCGCGGGCCTTGCCCTTGAGCTCCTCGATGAGCGGGTGCGGCGCCCAGGCGTCCTCGCCGCGGGCACGGCGGGCCTCGATGTCGGCCCAGAGGACCGGCTCGACCGGCTCGATGTGCTCGTCGATGAAGGTGCGGACGCGCGCAGTGAGGTCGGCGGCGCGGGGCGATGGGGCGAAGTCCATGGCTTGACCCTAGCCCGCTGTTGAGCAATGCTCAATAGTATGCCGCGTCACAGCTCCGAGGTCGCCGCACCTCGCGCTCGACTCACCCCCGAGGACCGGCGCCGTCAGTTGGTCGGGATCGGGCTGCGGAAGTTCGTCGAGCGACCCGTCCAGGAGCTCTCCCTCGACGAGGTGGCGGCGGAGGCGGGGGTGTCGCGCGGGCTGCTCTTCCACTACTTCCCGACCAAGACCGCCTACCACCGGGCCGTGGTCGCCGCGGCCGGCCGGCGGGTCCTGCGCAACGTGCGCCCTGACGAGGGACTCTCGGGCGAGGCGGCACTGCGGCAGCTGGTGGACCGCTTCGTGCGACAGGTCGACCGGCGACGCGCCTTCTACTTGGCCCTGGTCTTCGGGCAGCTGCCGGGGGCCAGTGGCGAAGAGGCCGGCGAGCAGCCGGTCGCCGCCACGCTGAGGTCGGCGCTGACCGGGCTCGTCTGCGAGGTGATGGGCTTCGGGGAGGCGCAGCGAGCCGTGGTCCACGGGTGGGTGGCCTATGTCGAGGACCGGGCGCTCGCCCTCACCGGCGGGGCCACCGACGACGAGATCGTGGCGCTGGTCGATCACTGCTCAGCCGCGCTGGGAGCCCTGGTGGCGCTCACCGAGGCCCCACACGGCATACCCTCCGGGGTATAGTCCCCGCATGGTTGCCGCGCTGTCTCGCTGGTCCGCTCGCCGCTGGGTGGCCGCCGCTCTGGGCGCCATCGGCAGCGGTCTGCTCATCGCCCTCGTGACGGCGATGATCGACAACCCGGTCTTCGGCCGGGCCGTCCCGACGACCTGGTGGGCTTGGCCGGTGCTGGCGATCTCCTCGGTCCTTTCCGGGCTGCTGCTCGCGAGCTATGTCCGCGACCCGGGTGTCACCGTCGACGAGCACGTGACGCGCAGCGGAGGCATCGGCGGGTTGCTCACGGTGTTCGCCGTCGGCTGCCCGGTCTGCAACAAGCTCGTCCTGCTGGCCCTGGGGTCGGCAGGGGCGATGCAATGGTTCGCTCCGGTGCAGCCCTTCCTGGGCATCGCCGCCCTGGCCCTGCTGGCATGGGGGCTGCGGACCCGCCTGCGCGGAGAAGTCGCCTGCCCGGTCACCGCTGCGGTCGCGACGGAGTGATCATGCCGACCGCACAGCTGCCCACCTGGCGTCATGTCCTCGTCGTCGTGGCCCACCCGGACGACGAGTCCTTCGGCCTCGGGGGCGTCATCGACGCATTCATCCGGGCGGGCGCGACCGTCGACGTCCTGTGCTTCACCCAGGGGGAGGCCTCCACGCTGGGGGCCTCGGAGCACCTGGCCCAGACTCGCGCCGAGGAGCTGCGCACGGCCGCAGAGGCCCTGGGAGCCCGCTCAGCGGTGTTGCGACGCCACCCCGATGGGGGACTGGACGGCATACCCTCCGAGATCCTGGACGAGGACGTGCGCGCGATGGTCGGGCGAGTGCTGGCCGACGGGCTGCTGGCCTTCGACAGCTCGGGCATCACCGGGCACCCGGACCATGTCGCCGCCACCGCATCGGCACTGCGCGTGGGGCGCGCCCTTGACCTGCCCGTCCTCGCCTGGACGCTCGACGCGGCGGTCGCCGCCACCCTGCGCGCCGAGACCGGCGCGCCCTTCGTCGGGTGCGGTCCCGAAGAGCTCTCAATGCAGGTGCAGGTCGACCGGACCACCCAACGGCGTGCGATCTCCTGCCACGCCAGTCAGGCCGTCCCGTCCAGCGTGCTCTGGCGCCGCCTCGAGTTGCAGGGGGACCACGAGTCGCTGCGCTGGCTTCACCGCACCGACAGTGATCGGGACGAAGCGAACGGCCAGGTCCGATGAGTCAATCCGACGACAAGGACGACGTCCGCGACCACAGCGACCTGCCTGGCGTGCGCGCCCTCATGACCCGACCGGTGCTCGGACCCGACACCGGTCGATCGCCGTCGCGTCTGCTGCGTGCGCCGTGGAGCACGGCCCGCCGACGAGTGGCGGTGGCCGCACTCTCCCTCCTGGCGGGGTGGGCCATCTTGCCGGCGGCGCCACTGAGCCTGCTGGGGTGGGCAGTGCTCGCCCTGACGGCACTGGGGGCCGCCCTGACGTGGGCAACCTACGTGCCCGAGCGCGGGCAGCGCCTGGGCGACCTCATCGGCAGCCCGTGTGGAATCGGCGGCGCCCTGTTCCCGCTGCTCGGACTCATGGCCGCGACGACCCCGGGAGCGGGGTTCAGCGGTCAGGTGATGGGGCTCGGGTTCGTGGGCATGGGACTGGCCCAACGCCTCTTCGGCGGCGACGCCTGCCGCCGCTGAAGCGCGATGCGCGACTCCGCTCAGGCGTCCGTGGGCGCCGGTGCCGTCGCGAACGGCCCGACCACGACCTCGCGGCCGCCAGCACCCCAGGCGCTCGTGCCACCGGCGACCGAGTAGGCCTCGATGCCGTTGCTCCGGAGGAAGTCGGTGGCCTGCAGGCTGCGGTTGCCCGAGGCGCAGATGACATAGAGCGGGCCATCACCGGCGAGCTCGGCGACCTTCTCGGGGACGCTGCGCAGGGGCACCAGCTCGGCGCCGGGGACGTGACCGGCGCGGTACTCCATCGGTTCACGCACGTCGATCACGCGGCCACCGGACTCCAGCGCGACGGCGAGGTCATCGACCTGCACCTCGCGCGGCTTGTCGAGCAGCTCGCGCTGCTCGGCGACCTGGGCGTGCACCTCGGTCATGTCCAGCGCCTTGACCCCGGCGATGACCTGCTCGAGGGCCTGCGCGGGGAGCGCGCCCGGCTGGGAGAAGACGAGCACGCCCTCCCGGAAGGCCATGAGGGTGGGGATCGAGGTGATCTGCGCAGAGGCGGCCACGCCCGTCGCCTCCTCGGTGTCGACCTTGGCGAAGGTGACGTCCGGGTGCTGCTCGGACGCCGCCTCGAAGATCGGCGCGAACTGGCGGCACGGCCCGCACCACGCCGCCCAGAAGTCGACGAGGACGATGTCGTGGTCGGCGATGGCCGACTCGAAGGTCTCGTCGGTCAGGTTGATCGTGGCCATGGGAACTCCTCGAGATGCGGGGCGTGTGAGCCGGCGCCGACCGGCAATTTATACCCCCTAGGGTATCAGGAACTGAGGCCTCGCCATCGAGTGGTCACGTGTGGTCGCTTTGGCAATCGCCAAAGCGACAACAAGTGACCACTCGACTGGAGAGGTAAGGGCGCGGCTCAGGCGGGGTCGACGGTGACCGGGACGCCGTTGAGCACCCCGTTGCCACTGACCTGCTCGGTCCGCGTCGGATCGGTGAGGTCGTTGATCGACGCCCCGGGGACCTCGACCGCGTGCCGCATCCGCACCCCCGGTCGCTTCCCCTGCCCGTAGCCGTGCGGCAGCGACACCACGCCGGGCATGAGGTCATCGCTCGCCTCGCACTCCACGGTCACCTCCCCGGCGGCCGACCGCACCCGCACCAAGGACCCATCGGGTATGCCGCGTGCCGCCAGGTCGTCCGGGTGCGCCAGGAGCTGGTGGCGGGCTCGACCCCGCGTGAGGCGAGTCGCGTTGTGCAGCCAGGAGTTGTTGTCCCGCTGGTGGCGCCGGCCGATGAGGAGCAGTTCCCCGTCGCGCAGGGCGAGCGGCCCCACATCGAGGTGGTCGGCGAGCTCGGCCACGGCCTCCAGCGCCACCGGCGTCGCGAGGTCGATCCGCTGCTCGGGCGTCGCCAGGCGACCCGGCAGCACCGGCACGAGCGGGCCGAGGTCGACTCCGCCAGGCCGCTTGCCCAGCTTCTTGACCCCCATCCGCGCCGGCCCGACCCGCAACAGGCCATCGACGATCAGCCGCGGTGAGAGCCGGAAGCGACCCTGCTCAACCAGGGACGGCTTCTCCCCCCGCGCCCGGATCACCGCCAGCGCCAGGTCCCGCGCGATCTCCCAGTCGTGCCGCGCGCCCTCCGGCTTCTCGAAGAGCGCCGGCGACCACCGCGCCGTGTTGCGGACCGCGAGGGTGTGGAAGATCAGGTCGTAGTGGTCTCGCTCCAGGGGCCCGGTCGGCGGCAGGATCACGTCGGCGTGCCGCGTCGACTCGTTGACGTAGATGTCGATCGCCACCATGAACTCCAGCGACGCCAGCGCCTCGTCGACCCGGCCCCCACCGGGCGTCGAGGACACCGGGTTGCCCGCGATCGTCATGAGGGCCCGGATCTGCCCCTCGCCCGGGGTGAGGATCTCCTCGGCGAGCACCGACACCGGCAGCTCTCCCCCGAACTCGGGCAGACCCCGCACCCGCGACCGCCACACCCCCAGGTGACCCGCCCCCAGCAGCTTGTGCCCGACAAGGTCCACCGCGGGCGAGGTGAACATGGTGCCGCCCGGCCGGTCCAGGTTGCCGGTCACGATGTTGAGACACTGGATCGCCCACTGGCACACCACTCCATGGGCCTGCGTCGACACCCCCATCCGACCGTGCACCGCCGCCGCCCCAGCCCCATGGAGGTCCGCCGCCAACCCACGGATGGCGGCAGCCGGCATACCGGAGAAGGCCTGCGCCACCTCGGGAGTGAACGGCTCGACGACCCGTCGCACCTCCGCGATGCCATCGACGTATGCCGCGGGGCTGGCTCCCAGCGCGAGCACCTCGCGGAGCAGGGCCAGGAGCACCCAGGCATCGGTGCCGGGTCGGACGAAGTGGTGGGCATCGGCGACCTTGGCGGTCTCGGTGCGGCGCGGGTCGATGACGACGAGTTTGCCTCCGCGAGAAGCGAGTTCACGGCGGCGGCCGGGGAAGTCGGGGACCGTCCAGATCGAGCCGTTGCTCGCCATCGGGTTGTGGCCGATGAGGACGAGCAGGTCGGTGCGGTCGATGTCCGGCACCGGCATGAGGAACTGGTGGCCGTAGAGCGCCCACGCCATGAGCTGGTGCGGCAGCTGGTCGACCGAGGTCGCCGAGAAGGTGCTGCGTGACCCGAGGGTGCGGACGAGGTTGACGCCGTGGGTCATCGCGCCGAGCGAGTGGACGTTGGGGTTGCCGAGGTAGACCCCGATCGCATTGCGCCCGTGGGCCCGCTCGACGGCGACGAGGCGCTGGGCCACCAGCTCGACCGCCTCGTCCCAGTCCATCTCGACCCAGTCGTCGCCCTCGCGCCGGACCGGCCGCCGCAGCCGGTCGGGATCCTCGTGAAGGTCCTGCAGCGCAACGCCTTTGGGGCAGATGTGTCCGCGCGAGAGCGGGTCGCCCCCATGGCCGCGGATCGAGGTGATGCGCTCGTCCCGCACCTTCACCTCGAGCCCGCAACTCGCCTCGCAGAGCACACAGGTGATGTATGCCGTCCGCTCACCCGCCGCTGCTTCTGTGCTCATCGAGTCGCTCCATCGTCGATCGGGCCGGACGTGTCCGACGCTACCCCTGCCGTCCTACGGTGGGGTGGTGCAGTTCAGTCCGGACCTCCGTGAGGGTGTCGCCCGCGGTGAGATCACCGTGTCGGTGCGCCTGTGGGCCAGGCGGCAGGTGCGTGAGGGCGGGCGCTACCGGACGGCGGGCACCGTGATCGAGGTCGACAGCATCGAGGTGCTGCCCTTGGCCGCCCTCACGGACCAGGACATCGCGGCCACGGGTGACGGTGATCGCGAGGCCGTGCGCCGGCGCGCGGCCCACGCGGGACCGGTCCACGACGACACCTTGGTGCACCGCATCGAGTTCCACGTCGTCGGCTCATCAGGTGAGCAGTCCAATCCGCCAGCGGTATTCGGCCACCCGTGAGCGCGTCCGCACCACCGGCGAAGGCGTCTCGACGGGGCTGTCAGACCCCCCACCTAGAGTCATTTCATGAGCATCGCAGCCGGCCTCGAGACGCGAGGGAGCATCGCCAGTGACCTGGCCGCTCTCCACGCGTCCATCGACGCGCTGGCCGAGCGGGTGGACCGCGAGGGCACGGGCGAGGGCGCTCACCTCAAGTCGGTCGAGCGGGCCGCCCGACGGCTCGACTCGGTGAAACTGACCATCATCGCCCAGGCCAACCGCGCCCGGGCCGGCGACGGCGAGGGTCACGCCTCGACGTCCACCTGGGTGGACCACCTGACCCGCTCCGGCGGGCGCCGCGCCGCCGCTCAAGTCTTCCTCGCGACCTCGCTGGAGGAGTCCGCCCCGGCGACGCGCACGGCTCTGGCCGAGGGTGCGGTCAGCTCTGAGGCCGCAGGGATCATCGCCTCGGCCATGGAGCGTCTGCCTGTCGGGCTGACCGACACCGAGCGCGGCGCGGTCGAGGCCGCTCTCCTTCGCGATGCCCGCACGCTGGAGCCGGCGCGTCTGCGTCGCTCCGTCACGCGCGCCCTGGCCGCCGCGGAGCGCTCGGCCGCGGAGGTCGACGCCGACCAGGACCGCCTCCTCGCCACTCGTGAAACCAGGGCCTATGCCGCGGCGCGACTCACGATGATCGACCACCCCGACGGCACCACGACCGGGCAGTTCACCGTTCCGACGCTGGCCGCCCAGATGCTCAAGAAGGTGCTCGACGCGATGGTCAGCCCGCGCAGAGACCACCTGCGCGCCAACAGCGGGACTGACGATGTCGACAGCGCCGACTCAGGCGGGTCCGCGTCCGCCCCAGCGCCCGTCTCCCTCAGTGAGCGCGACCTTGACTGGGCCGACCTCGACTGGGCCCAGAAGCGTGGTCGTGCCCTCGTCGAGATCCTCGAGCACCTGCCGACCGACCAGCTCTCCTCCCGCACCGCCGCCACCCTCATCGTCACCACCGAGCTCGACACCCTGCGCGGCGGGCTTCGCGCCGCAGGCTGCGAGGCCGGGTTCGACCTCTCGGCCGGCGAGGTGCGCCGCCTGGCCTGCACCTCCGGCATCGTCCCAGCGGTCCTCGGCGGCGAGTCCGTCCCACTCGACCTCGGCCGGAGGCGCCGGCACTTCAGCGAGCAGCAGCGCACGGCACTCGCCGTGATCTATGAAACCTGCGCCGAGGAGCACTGCGGGAGACCCTTCTCCTGGTGCGAGATCCACCATGACCACGCGTGGGAGGCCGGGGGCCTGACCACCCTCGACAACGCGATCCCCTTGTGCGGCTTCCACCACCGTCTCATCGACGATGCGCGATATCGCCACACCGTCACGACCCATGGGCGCGCGCGCACCGTGCACTTCACCCGCCGGACGTAGGTCGGACCCCTGCGCCACGACCCCAGGGCGCGACCCCTCACCGGATCTGCCGGTCAGTCCTCCTGGCTCCGGCGTCGGCCAGCCCATGGGGGGCGCCGGCGCAGCCGGGTCAGCGCAGGCGGGGGCCGTAGGTGCGGCCCTCGCCACCCATCGAGAGGTGCTGGGCGACAGCAGTGTTGGGGGCGTCCAGCAGGACGGCCTGCTCGGCCCGCTCCTGGGAGAAGGTCTCCTCGGCCCCCGCCACCCAGGTCTGGTCGAAGATCCGCTTGCTCGCGGCGACGGCGTCCGGGGAGCGGGTGGCGATCTGGTCCAGCAGAGCCAGCCCCGCGGCATACGGGTCGTCGGCGACCTCACTCGCGAGGCCGAGCGCGACCGCCCGCTCGCCGGAGAACATCTCGCCGGTCATCGCGAGCCGCTTGGCGACGTCGATGCGGACCAACTGGGAGAGGGCGTGCACGCCGGACATGTCCGGCACGAGACCCCACTTGGCCTCGAGCACCGACCAGGCGGCATCGGCGGTGGTGAAGCGGAAGTCAGCGGCCAGCGCGATCTGGAGTCCGCCGCCCAGGCAGTGGCCGTGGATCGCCGCGACGACCGGCACCGCGAGTCGGCGCCACGCCCACGGCGCCTCCTGGTAGAGGTTCGTGCCGCGCTCAGCGTCGGGCTCGAAGACCTCCCGGAAGCGCACTGGCTCGCCCAGGACGGAGGCGAAGTCGAGGCCTGCGCAGAAGGAGCGTCCCTCCCCCGAGAGGAGCACGCCCCGCAGCTCCCGATCCTCGGCCAGCGACTCGGCCGTCGCCTGGAGCTGCTCGAGCAGGTCGAGGGTGAGGGAGTTGAGCTTTTCCGGGCGGTTGAGCCGGACGTCGGCGAGGCGCGCGCCATCGCGCTCGAGGATGGTGCAGGTGACGAGCTCGGTCATGGTCGTCACCCTAGGGCGGTGCGTGCCTCCCGGCGATGGACGAGCAGTGAGATCCCGAGCACGATGAGGCCGCCGAGGGCCAGCCCGACCCCGACCCAGCTGGGCGCGGTGAAACCGTAGCCACGCGCGATGACGAGGCCGCCGAGCCAGGCGCCCAGGGCATTGGCTGTGTTGAAGGCGGCGTGGTTGGAGGCGGCACCGAGCGTCTTGGCCTTGCGGGCGACGTCCATGAGGCGCAGTTGGAGGCTCACGACGAGGATGCCCGCGAAGACCGCCGACAGGAAGACGCAGATCAGCGCCGGGATCGCCCACTGGGCGACGAGGGCGAAGACCGTGAGGTTGGCTGCCGTGCCGGCCAGGCCGATGACAGCCGAGCGGAGCACCGACCAGTCCGCCATCCGTCCGGCGATCGGGGTGCCGACGATGCCGCCCACCCCGGAGGCGAGGAGGTACCACGGCACCCACGAGGCGGCGAGCCCGGTGACCTCGGTCAGGGTCGGCGCGATGTAGGAGAGCATGGCGAAGAGCCCGCCGAACCCGATCGCTCCCACGAGCAGGGTGAGGAGCACCTGGAGGTTCGCGAACTCCTTGAGCTCGCGCCGCACCGTCCCCTCGAGGTCGCGGGCGACGTGCGGCACGACGAGGGCGACGAGCCCCACGGCGAGCGCGCCGACGGCGACGACCAGCCAGTAGGCGAAGCGCCACCCCAGCTGCTGGCCCAGCCAGGTGGCGAAGGGGACGCCGAGGACGTTGGCGACGGGGATGCCGAGCATGACCCGGCCGACGGCACGGCCCGCCTGCCCGACCGGCGCCAGCTCGATGGCCACGAGCGAGGCGACGCCGAAGTAGGCGCCGTGCGGCAGCCCGGCGAGGAAGCGGGCCGCGACCAGGGACTCGTACCCCGGCGCCAGAGCCGCCGCAGCGTTCCCCACGATGAGCGCAGCGAGGAGACCGAGCAGCAGGCCCTTGCGCGGCCAGCTGGCCCCCACGGCAGCGATGAGCGGGGCACCGACGACGACGCCCGCGGCATACGCCGAGATCGCGTGTCCCGCCTGCGGGATGGTGACCGCAAGGTCGGTCGAGATCTCGGGGAGGATCCCCATCGTCACGAACTCGGTCGTGCCGATCGCCACCCCGCCGAGGACGAGCGCGGCGGTCGCGAGGGCGGCGTGGCGGGGAGTTGGCACTCACCCAACGATAGGTCGCGGCCGGTGTGGCCGAGGGAACAGTCCGGCCCGTGGCCGACCCATGCACCGTAGGCTCCCGCCCATGCGCGCTGCCCAGATCACCCGTCTCGACGGCCCGGGCGCCGTCGAGGTCAACGAGATTGCCGCCCCGACGCCCGGCCGTGGCCAGCTCCTCATCGACGTCGCCGCTGCCGGCGTCACCTTCCCCGAGGTGCTCCTCAGCCGCGGGCTCTACCAGCTGAAGCCCGAGCTGCCGTTCGTGCCCGGTTCCGAGGTGGCCGGTCTGGTCGCGGAGGCGCCGGCCGGGAGTGGGTATGCCGTGGGCGACCGCGTTGCTGCCTTCCCCGGTTTCGGGGGGTTCGCCGAGCAGGTGGCCGTGGATCCCGCGTTCGTCTTCCCCCTCCCCGATGCGCTCACCCTCGAGCAGGGGGCCGCGTTGCCGATGAACTACCTGACCTGCCACTTCGCCCTGCGGACGCGGGGGCAGCTCCAGGCCGGGGAGAACGTGCTCGTGCACGGCGCCGCTGGGGGCATCGGCACGGCCGCGATCCAGCTGGCCAAGGCCTGGGGGGCACGGGTCATCGGTGTGGTCTCGGGCCCGGATCGGGTGGACGTGGCGCGCGAGGCAGGAGCCGACGAGGTCGTGCTCGCCGACGGATTCCTGGCCTCGGTCAAGGACCTGACCGGTGGTCGGGGCGTCGACGTCGTCGTCGACCCGGTCGGCGGGGACCGCTTCACCGACTCGCTGCGCTCGCTCGGGGCCCTCGGGCGGCTGCTCGTCATCGGCTTCACCGCCGGCTCGATCCCCCAGGTCAAGGTCAACCGGCTCCTGCTGGGCAACATCAGCGTCATGGGCGTGGGCTGGGGTGCCTACTGGATGGGAGCCGGTGGCCCGGGCTTCCTGCGCCAGCAGTGGGACGAGCTGGTGCCCCTCATGGAGTCGGGCGCGATCGACCCGCCGATCGGTGTCGTGCGCGACCTCGACGAGGTGGGCGCGGCCATCGCGGACCTGGAGGAGCGTCGGGCCAGCGGCAAGATCCTGCTGCGCCTCAGCCACTGAGCTGCTCGCTAGGCTCGCGGGCATGAGCGCTGCGCAGAACTCCGCCAAGGACTCCCGGCACAAGGACTTCGCGAACCTGCACACCCACGGCTTCGCCCGGGTCGCGGCCTGCACCCTGCCGGTGGCGATGGCCGACCCGGCGACGAACGCCCAGCGGATCGCCGAGCAGGTGCAGGCGCTCCACGACGATGGGGTCTCGGTGGCGCTCTTCCCCGAGCTCTCGCTCTCGGGATACGCCATCGATGACCTGCTCCTCCAGGACGTGCTGCTCGACGCGGTCGACACCGCCGTCGTCGAGCTCGCCAAGGCGACAGCCAAGCTGACCCCCGTCATCGTCGTCGGGGCACCGCTGCGCAGTGGGGCCCGCCTCTACAACTGCGCCGTGGTCATCCACCGCGGCGAGGTGCTCGGTGTCGTCCCGAAGGTCAACCTCCCCAACTACCGCGAGTTCTACGAGAAGCGCTGGTTCGCCTCCGGCGACGACGCCCGCGGCACCATGCTCACCCGCCCGCACTGGCCCGGCGCCGACGAGGACGGCGACGTCCCCTTCGGCCCGGACCTGATCTTCCGCGCGGCCGACCTGCCCGACCTGACGGTGCACGTCGAGATCTGCGAGGACATGTGGGTGCCGATCCCGCCGAGCACCTCGGCCGCGCTCGCCGGGGCGCACGTGCTGCTCAACCTCTCCGCGTCCCCGATCACCGTCGCCCGGGCCGAGGACCGCCACCTGCTCGCCCGCTCGGCCAGCTCACGGTGCAACGCGGCATACCTGTATGCCGCGGCCTCCGAGGGTGAGTCCACGACCGACCTGTCGTGGGACGGGATGACGATGGCGTACGAGCTGGGCGACCTGCTCGGGGAGAGCGAGCGCTTCCCGAGCGGCCCGCGCGCCACGGTCGTGGACGTCGACCTCGACCGGTTGCGGCAGGAGCGGATCCGGCAGGGCTCGTTCGACGACAACCGGCGCAGCCAGCTCATCGGCACCGAGGACGGCGACCTCTTCCGGGTCGTCGAGTTCGACCTCCAGCCGGCGACGGGCAACCTGGGGCTCAAGCGGCCCCTCGACCGCTTCCCCTTCGTACCCGACGACGCGGCTCGCCTCGCCCAGGACTGCTACGAGGCCTACAACATTCAGGTCTCCGGGCTCGAGCAGCGGCTGCGCGCCATCGCGGGCTCGCCCGCCGGCGGGCCCATCGACCCGTCCCGCGCCCCCAAGATCGTCATCGGCGTCTCCGGTGGGCTCGACTCCACCCACGCCCTCATCGTCGCGGCCAAGGCGTGCGACCGACTCGGGCTGCCGCGCACCCACATCCTCGGCTTCACGATGCCGGGCTTCGCCACCTCCAAGGGCACCAGGTCCAACGCGATCACCCTCATGGAGTCCCTCGGCATCACCTGGGAGGAGCTGGACATCACCCCGGCCGCCCGCCAGATGCTCAAGGACCTCGGTCACCCGGCCGGCGAGGGTGAGCCGGTCTATGACGTGACCTTCGAGAACGTCCAGGCCGGGCTGCGCACCGACTTCCTCTTCCGCGCGGCCAACCAGCGCGGCGGCATCGTCCTGGGCACCGGCGACCTCTCCGAGCTCGCGCTCGGCTGGTGCACCTACGGCGTCGGCGACCAGATGTCGCACTACGGCGTCAACGCCGGCGTGCCCAAGACCCTCATGCAGCACCTCATCCGCTGGGTCATCTCCAGCGGCCAGCTCGAGGAGGGCACGTCCGAGGGCGGGGTCAACCAGGTCCTCACCGCGATCCTCGAGCAGGAGATCAGTCCCGAGCTGATCCCGGTCAAGCCGGGCGAGAAGATGCAGTCCACCGAGGACTCGATCGGCCCCTACGCCCTCCACGACTTCACCCTCTTCCACCTCCTGCGGCGCGGCTACCGCCCGAGCAAGATCGCCTTCCTCGCCCACCACGCGTGGGGTGACATCGCGCGCGGCGCCTGGCCGGAGGGCTACCCCGAAGGTGACCGGACGGCATACGACCTGGCGACGATCAAGAGCTGGGAGGCGAGGTTCCTCAAGCGCTTCTTCGCCAACCAGTTCAAGCGCTCGGCCCTCCCCAACGGCCCCAAGGTCGTCTCCGGCGGCACCATGTCACCGCGTGGCGACTGGCGGATGCCCTCGGACGCCTCCGCCAAGGCCTGGCTGGAGGAGCTCGAGCGGGGCGTGCCCGACGCCTGAGAGCAGGCCAGACCCGTCTTGACCTCCTCGTCGGGGTCGATCGGGAGGACGAGGAGCCCGGTGGTGTGGACGTGCGCCTCTCGGCGTCCCGACCACGGACCGGTCAGGTGCGACAGGGCACACAACCACACCGGACGCACTACTGTGCGTCCCGGGCTCCAAAGCTCTCAGCCCGACGGTCACACGTCGAGGATCAGGGACAAGGTCTCCCGGATCTCAGCCAGGACAACTGGCCCGACGTTGCCGATGCGGTGCTGGATACGGAAGGTGGCGACCGACCGCACATGCTGACATTGGGCAGCGGAGCGGGAGCTGAGCCCGTTCTCTGCGTCAGGATCGATGGACACTTCCGCGCCGCTTGGTCGGATGGTCGTGGTGAGGGGCACCACCTGCACGACATTCGGGCCACCGCGCAGGACGCGACGCGCAGTCACCACCACAGCGGGGCGGTACAGCCCGGCTTCACTCCCGGTGGGAAACCCCAGGTCGAGGGCGACGATGTCGCCCGGCTCGTGCGTGACGTCAGCCGGCGTCGGCATCCAGCCAGGCCGCTTCATCGTGGGCGAGGGGCGTGGCGAGGTCCCGACCAATGGTGTCCTGTCGGAGGGCTCGGATTGCGCGACTCACGGTCTCGTCGATGGTCTCCTGGCGCTCGGCGGCCAGCTTGGTGACGCGCGCGTGCGTGTCGCGCGTGATGCGGATCGTGGTGGTGCCCCCAGCCATCCCCTGATCCTAGCCCGTGTAGACAGATTCGTCTACACGGCAACTCCCTTTGGGCCTCCTAGGCGAGTGAGCGCCGAGCCGTCGAGGCGGAAACGGGTCCACTCGTCCATGAACTCGGCGTCGAGCGAGCGGTAGAACCCGATCGCCGGCTCGTTCCAGTCGAGCACGCTCCACTCCAGTCGCGTGTACCCGCGCTCGACGCAAATCTGCGCGAGCGTGCGCAGCAGCGCCTGCCCGAGCCCGAGCCCCCGGCGCTCGGGCCGCACGAACAGGTCCTCGAGGTAGATCCCGGTGCACCCGGTCCACGTCGAGAAGGAGAGGAACCACAGCGCCATCCCCGCCGTCTCCCAGTCGCCGTCGCCGGTGCGCACCTCCGCGACATGCGCGTATGCCGTGGGCGCACCTTCCGCAGGAAAGAGTGCCGCCTCGAACTGGCCCGGGGTGGCGGTCGCCGCATCCGGCTCCTTCTCGTAGACGGCGAGCTGGCGCACGAGGTCGAGCAGGGCCTCGACATCGGCGATCTGGGCCGGGCGAATCCGGGTCTGGAGGGTGGTCATGGAGGAATTGTGCTCGCCTGTCGGTTTGCCTCCGATCCGGAGGCAAACCGGTAGCGATCGAGGAGCTGTGGCGCAGCACGCCGCGGATGCACCGGACCGGCCACACTGAGGTCATGCCCCGCCCATCGATCGTGACGCCGGTGCGCGCGATGGTCCAGCGCCGCCTCAAGGACCGGGTGGCCGGCGGCGACGCGGTGAGCCAGCAGGAACGCGAGGACCGGATCTGGCGGACGCCCGGGGAGCGCTGGTTCACGCCCGATGACCCGATCTGGTGGGTCCACTCCGACCCCTCCATCTTCGTCGGCGGCATCGCGGCGCTGCTCGTCCAGTCACTGCATCCGCTCGCCATGGCCGGCGTGATGGGGCACAGCTCCTTCCGTGACGACCCATGGCGACGGCTCAACATCACCGCTGACCACGTCGCGATCACGACCTATGCCCCGGTGGAGCAGGCGGAGCGGCAGATCCGGATCGTCAACGCGGTGCACAAGAAGGTGGTCGGCACCGCTCCCGACGGGCGTCCCTATGCCGCGTCCGACCCCCACCTGCTCGCGTGGGTGCACCTGGCCGAGACGTGGGCCTTCCATGCCGCCCACCAGGTCTACGGTCCGACGGCCCTGTCCCGCCGGGACTCCGATGCCTACGTCGCCTCGATGGCGAGCATCGCCGAACGCCTCGGCGTGCTCGACCCACCGCGGAGCCTGGCCGCGCTCGAGAGCCAGCTCACGGCATACCGGCCGGAGCTGGAGGGGACGCGCGATGCCCGCGACACGGCGAGCTTCCTCCTGGACGATCCGCCCCTGGCCGGGACGGAGCGGCTGGCCTATGACCGACTCGCGGCGGCCGCGGTCGCGGTCGTGCCGGAGTGGACGCGTGAGCTGCTCGGACGCCGACGCGGGACGGCCCGCAGGCGTGTCGACATCGGCGTCGGCCGGCGGGTCGTCGCAGGATTCCGGTGGGCGAGTGAGCACCCGGCCCACGAGCCCCAGTGGGAGAGGACGAGGATGCGGGCATGACCGAGGCGAACATGACCGAGGCGTTGCGCTTCTCCATCGGCGACCTGCGGATCGGGGTGGCCACGGCACCGACGCAGATCGAGGGCGGCCGCCGCGACACGAACTGGGCCGACTGGGCCGGGCTGCCGGGGCGGATCAAGGACGGCTCGACCCCGCTGCGGGCCACCGACCACTGGAACCGCTGGCGGGAGGACACCGAGCTGATGTCCGAGCTCGGGCTCGAGCTCTACCGGATGGGCATCGAGTGGTCGCGGATCGAGCCCACGCCGGGGGACTTCGACACCGAGGCCATCGCGCACTACCGCGAGGAGATCCAGGCCATTCGCAACGCGGGCATCGAGCCACTGGTGACGCTCCACCACTTCAGCCACCCCAGCTGGTTCGAGGCGCTGGGCGGGTGGACCTCGGAGGTCGCGGTCGAGACCTGGCTGCGGTTCGTGCGCTTCGTCGTCACCCACCTCGACGACCTCGTCACCGACTGGTGCACGATCAACGAGCCCAACGCCTTCACGACCGGGGGCTACCTCTTCGGCTTCTTCCCGCCCGGGCGCACGGACTGGCTGGCGACGCGGCGCGTGCTCGCGACCATGGCGCATGCGCACTGCCGCGCCTACCACCTCATCCACGACCTCCAGCCGCACGCCAAGGTCGGCTTCGCCCACCACCTGCGCGTCTTCGACCCGCTCGACGCGCGCAACCCCGTGCACCGAGGCCTGGCCCGCGTGAGCGCCCACCTCTTCCAGGGAGCCATCACCGACGCCTTCCTCGGCGGGCGTTGGTCACGGCTGCTCGGTGCGCAGCCGGCGGACGTGACCCCGGGGCGCCACTACGACTGGCTCGGGGTCAACTACTACTCGCGCACCGCCACCTCGAAGCTCGACGACGGGACCTTCGCCAACTCGCCCGTCAACGACCTCGACTGGGAGATCTACCCGGCCGGGATCGAGCGCGTGGCGCGTTGGCTGCACGAGCGCTATCCGGGCCCGATCTGGGTCACCGAGAACGGCACCTGCGATGCCACCGACTCCTTCCGCAGCCGGTTCATCCACGACCACCTGCGCGTCATCGCCGAGTCGGACCTGCCCTTCGAGCGCTACTACCACTGGTGCTTCGTCGACAACTGGGAGTGGGCCGAGGGTGAGGTGCCACGCTTCGGCATCGTGGCGCTGGACTACGAGACGCAGGAGCGCACCGTCAAGGACTCCGGCCGCTTCCTCTCCTCCGTCATCGCCCACCGCGGCGTCACCGAGGAGGCGTATGCCGCGCACGTCGCCTCCCAGCGCTATCGTGTCGTGGCCGCACCGACTCCGAGAGGCTGAAACCGTTGAGCGAGAACATCTTTCACCTGGCCGAGGCCGACCACTGGAGCGAAGCGGTCGCCTCGGGCCACTACACGTGGTCGACCCTCGGGCGGACGCTGGACGAGGAGGGCTTCATCCACGCCAGTGAGGCACACCAGTGGGAGGCCACCCGCGGCCGGTTCTACGCGTCCTACCCGAAGGACCTGGTCCTGCTCACCATCGACCCGAGCCTGCTCGACGTGCCCCTGGTGCGGGAGGTGGGCAACCCGGCCACGGGCGAGGAGTTCCCGCACATCTACGGGCCGCTGCCGGTCGAGGCGGTCGTCGCCACCACTGCGCTGAGGGCCCCGCACGGCGCCTGAGCCCGGACTCGAAAGCGCTGATACACGATCGAGCGGAAACCGCGTGCCGAGGGGCGGCCACGCCCGGAGCGACGGCACCGAGAGCGACCCGGAGGACGTCACGGCGGGGAAGGCTCACGACCGCAGCGTAGAACCCACCCACTCGAGTGGGCACTCGTTGTCGCCCGACGCCTGCGCGAGGCGACGACGAGTGCCCACTCGACGGTGGGAGGGAGTCGCTCGCCACCGTGGTCAGGTCCCCAGGGCCATGCTTTGGCGTCCCGCCTCGTCGAAGTTGCTCGGGTCGAGCCACGCGTCGAGCCGCGCCCGCACGGCCGGCCACTGCCCGTCGGTCATCGCCCACCAGGCCGTGTCGCGACTGCGCCCCTTGACCACCACGTGCTGCCGGAAGACGCCCTCGAAGGTGTAGCCCAGCCGCTCCGCCGCCCGCATCGAGGGCTCGTTGAGCGCATCACACTTCCACTCCAGCCGCCGATGGCCGAGGTCGTCGAAGACGTGCCCCATGAGCAGGCGCTGGGCCTCGGTCGACGCGGCCGTCCGCTGCAGAGCCGGGCCGAAAGCGACCCAGCCGATCTCGATCACGCCGTTGCGCTCGTCGATGCGCATGAGCGAGAGCATGCCCGCGGCGACCTCGTCGAGGAGGACGGCATACGGCACGTTGGGGCCGGCGAGCGCGCTCTCCAGCACCGCGCGGGTGGCCCGCTCCCCGACCGGGCGGTCGACCGGGAGGTAGGTCCAGTGGGCATCGGACTGCCGTTCGTATGCCGCGGCCAGGTCGGCCCCGTCGCCCACCTCGAGCGGGCGCAGGGTCACCAACCGTCCGGTCAGGGTCGCCCCTGTCGGCGCCAGCGCACCGGCCCACTGCGGCACCGGCACCCCCACGGGTTGGCCGTGCCTATTCGTCCTCCAGCCACGCTCGTCGCTGCCCGCGAGCTGACCGTCGGCGCGGGTCACGGCGTGGCGAGGGCGCTGGCCGGCAGGTCGAACCAGCGGAGGTGCTCGAAGTCCTCGGACAGCAGCTGCCGGCCGGCGGAGAGGTCCGGTGGCGTGGCCGCAGCCAGGATCGCCGCCGCGTCGACGAGGTGCTGCGCCAGGAGCTCCTCACCCCCGGTCTGGGGTGCCTCGCCGGACAGCGTGAGGTGACCGTCCGCGGCATACGTGATGTCCCGCAACCGAATCGGAGGCTCGACGACCCCGTCACGGTGGCGCCAGCGTCCGGTGAGGGGGTCGAAGAGGTAGTCCCCGAGGAGGCGCCAGCCGTCGCGCGCGACCATGCGCACCGCCTCGATGACGTAGTCCGCGACGGTGTCGGAGATGAAGTAGTTGAAGTTCACCCGCACCCAGCCGGGCTTGATCCCCTCGCAGCCACCGGCGATCTCACGCTCGAACTCGTGGCTGCGCTCGAGGTCGATGCCGAGCAGCCGGTGGCCGTAGGGGCCGGCGCAAGAGCAGCCGCCGCGCGACTGGATCCCGAAGAGGTCGTTGAGCAGGGCGACGACATAGTTGTGGTGCAGGTAGGCGGCCTCGTGCCCCCGGATGACGAAGGAGACGATCGAGAGGCGTTCTCGCTCAAGGTTTCCGAGGATGTCGATGCCCGGCTCCTCTCGCCAGGCCGCCACGGCCCGACGCAGGAAGCGCTCCTCCATGGCGCGGATCGTCTCGACTCCCACGGCCTCCTTGAGCTGGAAGACCAGCCCGGCGCGGATCGACTCCATGATCGCCGGCGTGCCCCCCTCCTCGCGATGCGCGGGGTCCACGAGGTAGACGTGCTCGTCCGGGTTGACGTAGGCGACGGTGCCGCCGCCCGGGACATCGGGCACGCGATTGGTGAACAGCTCACGTCGTGCGACGAGCACCCCCGGCGTCGAGGGTCCACCGATGAACTTGTGCGGCGAGAGGAAGACCGCGTCCTTGTATGCCGTCGGGTCGCCTCCCGCGGGCGCGGCCATCTCGATGTCCACGTAGGGCCCCGCGGCGGCGAAGTCCCAGAAGGACAGCGCGCCATGGGCGTGCAGGAGCGCCGAGATGCCGTAGGTGTCCGAGACGATGCCCGTGACATTGGAGGCCGCGCTGAAGGAGCCGATCTTCAGCGGCCGTGCGGCATACGCCTCCAGCTTGGCCGCGAGGTCGTCCAGGCAGACGCCCCCGTCCGCGTCCTCGCGGATGGTCACGACGTCGGCGATCGTCTCGCGCCAGGACACCTCGTTGGAGTGGTGCTCGTAGGGGCCGATGAAGACGACCGGGCGCTGCTGAGCCGGGATCCGGTCACTGAGGCGCCAGGAGTCCTCCAGTCCGGAGGGGATCCTCAGCCCGAGGACGCCGATGAGCTTGGCGATGGCACCGGTGCAGCCCGACCCGGTGAAGATGACGACGGTGTCCTCGTCGCCCCCGACGGAGTCGTGGATGATCGCGCGGGCATCCTCGCGCAGCCGGGTCGTCTGCAGGCCGGTGCCGCTGGACTCGGTGTGGGTGTTGGCATAGCTGGGCAGGACGTGATCGCGGATGAAGTCCTCGATGAAGGACAGGGCTCGTCCAGAAGCGGTGTAGTCCGCATAGGTCACCCGGCGGGGCCCGTAGGGCGTGGCCATCACGTGGTCCTCGCCGATCACGCCGTCGCGGATCCGGGCGAGGAGGGGGTGCTCCAGTGGTGCGCGCGCATCGTCCATCGGCCCAGCGTGACAGGCCGGTGGCTCCGCGTCCATAACTCCCAACGACGCCTTGGCCGATGCGCATAACCTCTCGTTATCGCATTACGCGAAGCGCAGGCCGTGTTTTGCACGTCTGTGCAACTTTGCTCTACTGTGCAGGCATGACGATGATCGCCGGACTGCGCGAACGCAAGAAGGAGCAGACCAGGGCCACCCTCGCCGACGCGGCCTACGCCCTGGTCCGCGAGCACGGCGCCGCGGCCCTCACCGCCGAGGCCGTCGCCACCCGCGCCGGGGTGTCACGACGCACCTTCTTCAACTACTTCCCCTCGGTCGAGTCCGCCTGTGCCGCATCGGTCGAGGGCGTCCTCGCCGACCTCACCGCCGCCCTCTCGGCGCGACCGCGCGAGGAGAGCGTCTGGGACACGATCCCGATCATGCTGGGCGGTCCCGAGGGCTCGGCCATCCTCGAGCGGATCGCCGTGCTGGCCGCCGGCCGCGAGGACTCCCCCCAGATGCGTCACCTCGCCCACGACCACGTCGACGCCTTCGTGGCCTGGCTCACCGGCTGGCTCCGCGACCGCCTCGGCACCGAGGCCGACGAGCTGTATGCCGCGGCGCTGGCCGCCGCCGTCGTCGCCGTCGCCGAGGTATCGGTGCTCACCTGGGCCGACCGCACCGGGGGGCGGGTCACGCCCGAGACTCTCGAGCTGCACCGCACCCTGCTCACCCGTGGACTGGCGCTGCTGCGCAGCGGCTTCGAGCACCCCACGCCCTGACCCTCGGCCCACCCTCACCTCACCCTCACCTGACCTTCGACCGACCTCTCCAGAACAACCTCAGGACCCTCTCATGGCAACCCTCCTCTACCGCCTCGGCCGCTGGTGCGCCGATCACGTCCGCACCCTCATCGCCGCTTGGCTGGTCGCCCTCGTCGCCCTCGGCTCGGCCGCCGTGTCCTTCGGCACCGACCCCTCGCCCGAGGTCACCCTCCCCGACACGAACTTCCAGCGGGTCCTCGACGACCTCGGCGCCCAGATCCCGGAGGCCGCCGGCGGCTTCGGCACGGTGATCATCCACTCGAGCACCGGCCCCTTCACCGACGCCCAGAAGTCCGCCATCACCGCGGTCTTCGACGCGTGGTCCGCGCTGGACAAGGTCGAGCGGGTCATGGACCCCTTCACGGCGCAGGCCCAGATCGATGCCACCCCGGGGAAACTGGCCGCCGCCAAGGCCCAGCTCGACGGCTCGGCCGCGCAGATCGCCGATGGCCAGGCACAACTTGATGCCGCCAAGGGCCAGCTCGACTTCGGCAAGAGGTACCTCGCCCAGCTCGAGAGCAGCAACCCCCAGGACCCGACCCTTCCGGGACTGCGCGCCCAGGTCGCCGACGGAGAAGCGCAGTATGCCGCCGGCCTGGCCGAGTTCGAGGCCGGCAAGGCGCAGTTCGAGGCCGGGCTGACCCAGTGGCAGGAGGGAACGGCGACCGCCGCGGCGATGGACGGCATGCGGCTGGTCAGCGCGGACGGCACCACCGCCCTGGTCCAGATCCAGTTCGACCGCAATGTCCACTCCGTCGAGCAGTCCATCCGTGACCAGATCCCGGTCCTGGGTGAGGCGCTCACCGGCCAGGGCATGACGGTCGACTACAGCATGGAGATCACCCAGAACACCAGCCTCGTCGGCCTCGGCGAGGCCCTGGGCCTGGCACTGGCCGCCCTCGTGCTCATCGTCATGCTGGGGACGCTCATCGCCGCCGGCCTGCCGATCGCGGTCGCCCTCATCGGCGTCGGTGTCGGCCTGGCCGCAGCGATGGCCCTCACCGCGTTCTACGAGATGAACACGATGACCCCGGCGCTGGCCCTGATGCTCGGCCTCGCCGTCGGGATCGACTACGCCCTCTTCATCGTCAACCGCCACCGCGGCCAGATCCTCCACGGCATGCCGCTCAAGGAGTCGATCGGCCGGGCCGTCGGCACCTCCGGCAGCGCCGTCCTCTTCGCCGGATCGACGGTCGTCATCGCGCTCGCGGCCCTCGTCCTCAGCGGCATCCCGATGCTCGCGCAGATGGGTCTGGTCGCCGCCGGCACCGTCGCCGTGGCCGTGCTCGTCGCGCTGACCCTCTCGCCCGCCCTCCTGTCCGCCATGGGCACTCGCGTGGTGTCGCGGCGCGCATGGCGCACCGCGGGATTCGCCACGCCGGGCGAGGCAGGGACCCGCACGGTCCCCGCCGACGACCACGAGGAGGAGCACGGCGGCTGGTATGTGCGCCTGCTCACCCGACGGCCCTGGCTCACCGTGCTCGGCGTCGTCGCCCTCGTCGGCATCATCGCCGCCCCGGCGACCGACCTCCGCCTGGGGCTCCCGGGGGGAGGGAACGAACCCACCGACTCCACGGCATACCGGACGTATGCCGCGGTGGCCGAGTCCTTCGGCCCCGGGATGAACGGGCCCCTCCTCGTGTCGGCCCAGCTGCCGGGGACGCCGACCGCCGCGGACGCGAGCGCCACCCAGGCACAGCTGGCCACCTCGCTCAAGGCGTTGCCCGGAGTCGAGCGCGTCGTGCCCTTCGGCGAGAGCACCGACCACCGGACGCTGGCCTTCCAGGTCGTGCCGACCACCGGGCCCGCGGACGCCGAGACCGTGACGACGGTCCACACGCTGCTCTCCAGCCTGCCCTCGCTCGAGTTGACGAGCGACACCACCCTGGGAGCCACCGGCCAGACCGTGGCCAACATCGAGATCTCCGAGCGACTGGCCGCGGCCCTGCCGACCTACCTGCTCGTCGTGGTCGGTCTCTCGCTCATCATCCTCACCGGCGTCTTCCGGTCCGTCGTGGTCCCCGTGGTCGCGACCGGTGGCTTCCTGCTCTCGATCGCCGCAGCCTTCGGGGCCACGGTCGCGATCTACCAGTGGGGCTGGCTCGGCGGGATCTTCGGGGTGAGCGAGCCGGGGCCGATCCTGTCGTTCATGCCGATCATGCTCGTCGGCGTGCTCTTCGGGCTGGCGATGGACTACCAGATGTTCCTCGTCAGCGGCATGCGCGAGGGCGTGAGCCACGGCGAGGATGCGCGCACGGCGGTGAAGACCGGGTTCATGCACGGCGCCAAGGTGGTCACGGCGGCGGCGATCATCATGTTCTCGGTCTTCGGCGGGTTCGTCTTCTCCCACCTGACGATGGTGCGGCCGATGGGCTTCGGGCTCGCCGTGGGTGTGCTCGTCGATGCCGTGCTGGTGCGGATGACCCTCACTCCGGCGCTCATGCACCTGCTCGGTGACCGGGCCTGGTGGATGCCGGCGTGGCTGGATCGACTGACGCCCAACCTCGACGTCGAGGGGACGGGCCTGGCGGCCCACTTGGACGCCGAGCGGGCCGGCCGGGGAGGGGAGCCGACGCCGGCGGGGACCGATGGTGCCGAGGAGGGGTCGCGCGAGCTGTCAACGACCTCGGCGTGACCGCGGGCCGAGGGGCTCTCGACTGAGCTCGAGGAGCAGCTCGACGACCCGATCGGCGGCCTTGTTGCGCGGGCCGCCCTCCCGGACCATCGCCACGAGGGCCCGCTCCGGCGGATCGACGATGTCGACCAGGGTGACGGTCTCCGGCGCGGCCCGCGCTGCCAGTCGGGGCAGGACGGTGATCGCGACCCCCGCCTCGACGAAGGCGAGCGCGCTGTAGTGGTCCTGGGCCTGCACGGAGAACCGCGGCGTGAATCCGCGGGCCGAGCAGGCGGCGACGAGCACGCGGTGACCCGGGCTGGCGAGGTAGTCGTTGGTGACCCAGGCCCGGTCCTGGAGGTCGACCAGCTCGACCTGGCGCTCGCCGGCGAGCGGGTCATCGGGCGCCACGGCGAGGACATAGGGGTCGACCATGAGTGGCACCTTGCGGTAGCCCGGACGGCGCGCGTTCTCGGTGTTGTCCATCGTCACGTCGATGTCGGGGTGCGTCGAGCGGGCCCCGAGCTCGGTGAGCACGAGGTCGACGACGAGGTCGGGCATGTCCTTGGTGAGGCGGCGCACGACCTGCGGCATCCAGGCCGCGCCGGCCGAGGCGAAGTAGCCCAGGACGAGCCGGCCGGTGCGGCCCTCGCGCAGGTCGGCCACGACCGAGTCCAGCCGGGTCCACTGCCGCAGCACGTCCTCGGCATGGGCGAGCAGGCTCTCGGCGGCGGGTGTGGGCTCGATGCCGCGACCGACCCGGTCGAACAGGTCCAGCCCGGTCTGCCGCTGCAGGGCCGCCATGTGCTGGCTCACGGCCGAGGGAGTCATCCTCAGGTTGTCCGCCGCGGCCTGGATCGAGCCACTGGCCATGACCGAGCGGAAGACGTTGAGCCGGTGCGGATCGAGCATGGGGACAGCCTAGACCGAGTTTCAGTGATTCTTAATTACTCTGAAGTAAAGTTGCCTTGTCCTTAATTGTTGAATGCGGGACCATTGAGACATGACGACGCACCGCCTCCTCCACATCGAGTCCGCCCAAGCCCTTGCCGACCGCCTCCGCACCGCCCGCCACCACGGCCGCGGCTGGACCCGGGTCCAGGACCGCGACTTCCAGCGCGAGACCAACGAGCTCCAGCTCATGGCGCAGTCCGGCCCGTACCGCCTGTTCTGAGTCACCCGCGGCCCCCGTCACGCCCACGAGCGTGGCCAGGGCTTGCAGGCCACGACCACGGCTCCCCTCCCTGTGGAGGTGGAGCCGTCCGTCATTCATGGACGGCCGAGATGGTGATGGTGCCGGGGACAGGCCCTGACATCGCGACCACGGTGCGCCAGCCTCTGGATCAGGACTGGGCGAGGACGGACTTCAACGTCAGTGACCCCTCGCCGGACAGCTCGTCGGCCTGGGCGAGGAAGAGCTCGGCGCAGGCGATCGCGTCGATGAGCGGGTCGTGCGCCTTGTAGACCGGCAGGCCATACCGGTCGCGGGCCGCCCACAGCCGCAGTGATCCGGGAGCGGGATCGGCCCCGAAGGCCGTCGGGATCAGTCGCCGCTGCAGCTCGAGGGTGTCCACGGACTGGCACTCGAAGGCCCCGGACCACAGGCGCGCACAGGCCGCTCGGGTGAACCGCCGCTCCAGGGTGGCGAAGTGGGCCAGGAGGACCCGACCGGTCAGTGCGGCCAGGACCTCTTCCATGGCCTGCTCCAGCGCCACGCCACCGACGAGGTCGTCGTCGGTCACCCCGTGCACCGTGGCGCTGCGGCCGACCTCGACGCCTGCCGCGACGACGAAGGACCGGGCCCGTGACAGCTCGATGCGTCCGCCGACGAGCGGCACGAAACCCACCGCCACCACGTGGTCACGGTCGGGGTCCATCCCCGTCGTCTCGTAGTCGAGGGCGAGGAACTCGACCTCCGCCAGCGGGCGGTGGTCGGCCTGGAAGGGGGTTGCGAGGTACTCCGCCAGCGGCCCCCGGACCGACCCCCGGAGGGCACGCTGGCGCCGCTCGTCAGCAGTGCGCCGGAACCACGCCATGACCGACTCCCGTGCTCACATGAAGTTCGTCGGGTAGCGGGAGGCCATCGCCGACTGGGCGGAGCGGACGATGCCGAAGGCCTCGCGCAGGTGCCTCTTGTCGAAGGAGCTCAGCTGGTCGGGGTTGACCCGGTTGTCGACCTCGTGACCGGCGCGGACCTGCGCCGCCTGGTGCCGCAGCCGCACGTAGGAGATGTACTCGAAGGCATCGGAGAGATCGGCCCCCTTGTCCTCGTTGATGATGCCGGCAGCCACCGCGGCCGCGATGCGCGCCTGGGTGTTGAGCGCCGGGGAGCCGACGGCGAGCGCGTGCACGCGCGCCAGCTCGACCACCGCGCCGACCCCGCCCCGCTTGATGTCGAGGGTGTCGCGGTGCTCCCCCTCCTTGGCCAGGACGAAGCCCTTGAAGAAGCCAAGTGGCGGCTCGTTGAGCGTGGCCGCCTTGGCCAGGTGCGCGAGGAAGAGCCGCGCGTCCGGCGACTGCTTGAGGATGCCGTTGGCGAGCTTGGCGTGGAGCCCGACGTCGCCGTGGATGGGGCGCATGTCGAAGAAGATGCTCGCCCGCAGGATCGCATCCGGCACCGGCTCGGTCAGCCAGGTGGTGAACGCGGCCTTCCAGTCGCGCAGCCGCATCCGCCACTGCGGGTTCGTCGCCATCACGTCGCCATCGCAGCGCGGGTAGCCGCACTCGACCAGGGCGGCCGTCACCCACTCGGCAAGCCGGGCGAACCAGTCGAGGTCGGCGTCGGTGGCGGCGTTGTCGAGGATGAGCGCGTGGTCCTGGTCGGCGGCGAGGGCCTGCTCGAGCCGCGCCCGCGAGCCGAGCGTCACCCACACATACGGCACCGGCGCCGGGCCCAGCTCCTGCTCGGCCAGGACGAGCAGCCGCCGCTCGACGGCATCACCGATCGCGGTCACCACCCGCCCGATGTCCTCGGCCGTCGCGTCCTGGGACACCAGCGACTCGACGACGGCGCTGAGCCGGGCGTTGACCGCGGCCACCCCGGCCGCCGTCTGCTGCTTCTGGACGTCCCCGACGAGGTAGATCGGGCTGGCCTGCACCATGCGCATGAGGTCGGTGGTCGTGATGACCCCGACCGGCCGCGACCCGTCGAGGATCGGCAGGTGGTGGATGTTGCGCCCGACCATCTCCAGCAGCACCTCGAAGGCCAGCGCCCCGATGTCCCCGGTGATCGGGCGCTCGGTCATCACCTCACGCAGCGGCGTCTCCCCCGGGCGGCCCTCGGCGAGGACCCGGTTGCGCAGGTCGCGGTCGGTGACGATCCCGACGAGCTCGTCGTGGTCGTCACCCACGACGAGCAGCGATGAGGCCCCCTGGTCCCGCATCGCGCGTGCGGCCTCCTGCACGCTGACCCCGACGCGGATCGTGATCGGCTCGCGACGGATCAGGTCGCGCACGCTCGTCTTGAGCATCGCCTGCGTGGATCCGGAGTCCTGGAGCCTGGCGACGGCGCCGCCCATCCGGCGCGCACGCAGCTCGTCGAAGAAGTGCGCGAAGTCCGGGTTCCCGGCGACGAGCGCCCGGAACTCACCCTCGGGCAGGACATAGAACAACGAGTCCTCGATCGTGCTCACCTCGAAGGCCGAGGGATTGCCGAGCGTCAGCGTGATCGCGCCGAAGGCGTCCCCCGGCTCGCCCTTGTCCACGAGCAGGTCCTGGTCGTCCCGCACGTCGACCGCCCCCGACCGGAGGATGAACAGGCTGTGGTTGTCGCGACCACGCGTGATGATCGACCGTCCCCGTCGGTAGTACTCGATGGCGAGCTTGCGCGGCAGCTTGCCGAGCACGTCCGGCGGGAGGGTGTCGAAGGGTGCGTGACGGGCGAGGAAGTCGCGGATCTCCGACAGCTCGACGTCGAGGGCCATGGGTCCATGCCTATCAGGCCGGTATGCCGTCCGCTCCCCACCCGTGGCCACGCGCGCCGAGCGCTCCGCTCACCGCGCCGGACGGCATACCCCTTGCCCTTCTTCCTCCCCACCCGCACCCCGTCGAGCGAGCACGAATCGCCGGGGGAAACCTCGGATTCCGGGCGATTCCTGCTCGCTCGACGGGGTGGAGGAGGGGTCAGGGGGGAGCGGGCTCAGGGTGTGGCGACGGCGATCTCGCCACCCGCGGCCTGCCAGGCGCCGATGCCCCCGGCGAGGTGGTAGGCGTTCGTGAAGCCGAGCTCCTTCATCTGGGCCAAGGCCGTGGCCGAGCGATTGCCGCTGCGGCAGTAGACGGCATACTCGCCGTCCTTGGGGAGCTTGCCGACCTCCCCCTTGAAGTCGGGGCCGTTGAGGTCGACGTTGATCGCGCCCGGGATGTAGCCCGCCGCGAACTCCTCGGGCGTGCGGACGTCGAGGATGGTGACGCCCGGCTTGGCGCTGGCCTCGCCGAAGGCCCTGGCGTCGAGCGTGTCACCGCCGCCGGCGGAGCTGCACGCCGCCAGGCCGAGGACGAGGCCGGCACCGACGAGCACGAGGCGACGGGTCGGTCGGGGGTTCACGGTGCGCGCCATGGGCGGGAATACTCCTTGGGAGGGGTCAGTTGCTCCAGCACTGTATACCCCCTAGGGTATCCTGTTGAGTCACCGAGCCAAGGAGTTCCCGATGATCTTCACCCAGTACTACCTCGACTGCCTCTCCCAGGCGTCCTACCTCGTCGCCGACGAGGAGTCCCGCCGGGCGGTCGTCGTCGACCCTCGTCGTGACGTCGAGGAGTACCTCGCGGACGCCCGCGAGCAGGGCCTGACCATCGTCGGCATCATCAACACCCACTTCCACGCCGACTTCGTCTCCGGGCACCTCGAGCTCGCCAAGGAGACCGGCGCCTGGATCGGCTACGGCGATGCCGCCAAGGCCGAGTTCGAGATCCGCAGCCTCGCCGACGGCGAGCGCATCCACCTCGGCGACCCCGAGTCCGGCGTGACCCTGCAGGTCATGACCACGCCGGGCCACACGCCCGAGTCGATCTCGGTCCTCGTCTTCGAGCACGCCTCCGACGAGACGGCCTATGGCGTCCTCACCGGCGACGCCCTCTTCATCGGCGACGTCGGCCGCCCGGACCTGCTCGCCTCGATCGGCGTCACCGCCGACGAGCTCGGCCGGATGCTCCACCACTCGATCCAGACCAAGCTCATGGGCCTGGACGACGCCGTCCGCGTCTTCCCGGCCCACGGCGCCGGGTCCGCCTGCGGCAAGAACCTCTCCACCGAGCGCCAGTCGACGATCGGTGAGCAGCGCCGCACCAACTACGCCTGCCAGCCGATGAGCGAGGACGACTTCCTCGCCGTCGTCACCGAGGGCCAGCCGAGCGCGCCGGGCTACTTCGTCTACAACGCGACGATCAACCGGCAGGAGCGCGACCTGCGCGAGCTCGAGACCGAGGTGCCGGGCCTGGACTACGAGCAGTTCCGCCAGGAGGTCGCCGTCGGGGCCCGCATCCATGACGCGCGCGACCCGCAGGAGTTCGCCGCCGGCCACCTCACCGGAGCCATCAACGTCCCCGCCGATGGCCGCATGGCCGAGACGGTGGGCATGGTCTTCGCCCCGACCGACCGCATCGTCATCGTCGCGCCCGAGGGCCTGGAGCAGCAGGTCGCCACCCGCATCGCCCGCATCGGCTTCGACCACGTCGTCGGCTTCCTCGCCGACCCTGAGGCCGCCATGACCAGTCACCCCGAGGACGTCGAGCAGGCGAGCCGCCTCACGGTCGACCAGGCCGAGTCGGCGCTCGCCGACGGCAGCGTCCAGTTCGTCGACATCCGCAACGCCGGCGAGGTCGCCGCGGGGATGATCCCCGGCGCCCGCCACATCCCGCTCGCCGAGCTCGTCGCCCGCCAGTCCGACCTCGACCGCGACACCCCGGTCATCGTCAACTGCGCCGGCGGCTGGCGCTCCTCGGTCGGCGCCTCGACGCTGCGCTCGCTGGGCTTCACCGACGTCTCGGACCTGCTCGGCGGCTACGGCGCCTGGGAGAAGGCGCACGCCGCCGCGAGCTGAGTCCGTCTCTGCCCCACCGGGCTGGCACAGTGGGATCGTGCGTGCCCTGACCTACGCCGCGTTCGGCGGCCCCCTCACCGTCGTCGACCTGCCCGAGCCGACCGCGCCACCCGGTGGCGCCGTCGTCCGGGTCGAGGCCACCGGCCTGTGCCGCAGTGACTGGCACGGCTGGCTCGGCCACGACACCGACATCGCACGCTTCCCCCACGTCCCCGGGCACGAGTTCGCGGGCACGGTGAGCGCCGTTGGCGACGGGGTCGATCGCGCGTGGCTGGGTCGCCGGGTCACCGCCCCCTTCGTCTTCGCCTGCGGCGACTGCCCCGTATGCCGTGCCGGGGCCGGGCAGGTCTGCCCCCGTCAGCGCCAACCGGGCTTCACCGACCCCGGATCGTTCGCCGAGCTCGTCGTCGTGCACGCGGCGGCGACCAACCTCGTGGCTCTCCCCGACGACCTGACCACGGCCCAGGCCGCCGGCCTGGGATGTCGGGTGGCGACGGCATACCGAGCCGTGACGGCACGCGCGGATGTCCGGGAGGGAGAGCGCGTCGTCGTCCTCGGGTGCGGCGGGGTCGGGCTGTCAGCCGTGGCCGCGGCGGTCTCGCGCGGCGCAGAGGTCATCGCGGTCGACCTGTCGGCGGCTTCGCTCGAGGCCGCGAAGGCCCTCGGTGCCGCGCACGGACTGCTCCAGGGCGACGACCTGCCCGACCGGGTCCACGAGCTCACCGGCGGCGGGGCCGAGGTGAGCATCGAGGCGCTGGGGTCACCGGCGACGGCGCGCGCCGGCATCCTCTGCCTCGGGCGGCGCGGACGCCATGTGCAGGTCGGCCTGCTGCCCCCGGCGGCTGGCGCCGCACCCATCCCGATGGAGCGCGTCATCGCCTGGGAGCTCGACGTCCTCGGCAGCCACGGCATGGATGCCCGGGACTACCCGGCTCTGCTCGAGGACGTCCGCACCGGGCGGATCCCGCTGGCGAGCATGCTCGACGAGCGCGATCCCCTCACCCTCGAGGAGGCGGCGACCGCGCTGCCGAGCATGGGCTCGGCCTACTCCCGCGGCATCGTCCTCATCGACCCGGCCGCTAACCCCGGTTGACCCGGCGAGCCATGAGAGCGCCGAGGTGGTGGGACGAGCAGGTCCTCCCCCGCATGGTCGACCGCGCCTGCTCGAGCCACGAGGCTGACCGCTGGCGTCATTCCGTATGCCGTGGGGCCGGCGTCCGTGGGACCGTCCTCGAGTTCGGCTTCGCCTCGGGAGCGAATCTGCCCTTCTACGGTGACGACGTCGAGCAGGTCCTGGCCGTGGAGCCCGCGGACCTCGCGTGGGAGCGGTCCGCCGAGCGTCGAGCCGCCTTCGGGCGACCCGTGACGCGCATCAGCCGCGATGCCGCCGCCGTGGACCTCCCTGATCGCTCCGTCGATGCGGTGGTGTCGACGTGGACCTTGTGCACCATCCCCGACCTGGCCGGCGCCCTGGCCGAGGCGCAGCGCATGCTCCGTCCCGAGGGCGGCCTGCACTTCGTCGAGCACACGATGAGCTCCCGTCCCTTGCTCGCCTCGACCCAACGGATGCTCCAGCCCGCGTGGGGCCTGTGGGCGGGCGGCTGCCACCTGGACCGGGACATACCCGGCGAACTGGGCTCCGCGGCATACACGATTCACCACCTGCAGTCGGCGGGTTGGTTCGTCGCCGGCATCGCCCGACCGCGGCGGACCTAGCGGCAGTGCCGGGGGTCAGGCCGATGCGCGGTCCCGTGCGTCAGCGGCCGAAAAGCTTGGCGAAGAAGCCGGTGCTCGGCTCGCCCTGGTGACCCTGGCAGCGGTCGGCCTTGGGCACGCCGCGCATGACCTGGTCGACGTGCTGGCCGCAGCCGGCCCAGGTCGTCTTGCCACACTTGCGGCAGGTCACGGCTCGGCACATGGGTGGTTCTCCTTCGACGGGGTCCGGGTCTCGGACACCATACCCCAGGGGGTATGGTGTTGTCATGCCTGAGACCACGGAGAACGCGCGGAAGATCATCGTCGTGGGGGGCGTCGCGGGCGGCATGTCCGCCGCGACCCGACTGCGCCGACTCGACGAGGACGCCCACATCACCGTCCTCGAGCGCAGCGGCCACGTGTCCTTCGCCAACTGCGGCCTGCCCTATCACGTCGGCGGAGTCATCGAGAAGCGCTCGGCCCTGCTGCTGCAGACGCCCGAGAGCCTGGGGGCGCGCTTCGGTCTGGACGTGAGGGTCGGCACCGAGGCGCTCTCGATCGACCGTGAGCGCAAGGTCGTGCGGGTCCGGACGCTCGCCACCGGCGCGGAGGAGGACCTGCCCTACGACGCCCTCGTCCTCTCCCCCGGCGCCCGCCCGGTGCGCCCGCCGATCCCCGGCATCGAGCGCGCCCTGGCCCTCCGCGACGTCGAGGACACCGATGCGATGGTTGCCGCGGTCGCGGACGCGCAGGGAATCGAGGCCCGCGGCTTCGACGACGAGGAGCCCGAGCCGACGAGCGCCGTCGTCATCGGGGGCGGCTTCATCGGTGTCGAGATGGCCGAGAACCTCGTCCACCGAGGCCTGCACGTCGCCCTTGTCGAGGCCACCGCGCAGGTGATGGCCCCTCTCGACCCCGAGATGGTCGCTCCCGTCCACGACGCCCTGCGCCGGGCCGGGGTCGACCTCCACCTCGGCAGCTCGGTGACCGTGATCGGGGACCACGACGTCACGCTCTCCGACGGCACGGTCCTGCCAGCGGCGGTCGTCGTCGCCTCGATCGGGGTCCGGCCGGACACCTCACTCGCGGAGGGCGCCGGTTTGCGCATCGGACCCCGCGGCGGGATCTGGGTCGATGAGCAACTGCGCACGAGCGACCCTCACATCTATGCCGTCGGCGACGCCGTGGAGAAGGTCGACGGCCTCAGCCACGAGGCGAGCCTGGTCCCGCTGGCCAACACCGCGAACCTCCAGGGCCGCCGCGTCGCCGATGTCATCGCCGGCCTGCCGGGGAGCGACCGGCACGTGCTCGGCACCGCGATCGTCGGCGTCATGGGCCTGCAGGTGGCCGCGACCGGCTGGAACGAGAAGCGGCTCCGGGCGGCAGGTCGGCCCTATCGCGCCATCCACACCCACCCGGCCTCGCACGCGACCTACTACCCGGGTGCGGCGACGATGGCGCTCAAGCTGCTCGTCGACCCGGAGACCGACCGCATCCTGGGCGCCCAGGGGGTCGGGCGCGAGGGCGTCGACAAGCGGATCGACGTCATCGCGACGGCGATGACCGGAGGCCTGTCCGCGAGCGCACTGGCCGGTCTCGAGCTGGCGTATGCGCCGCAGTTCGGCTCGGCCAAGGACCCGATCAACATGCTCGGCCACATCGCCGACAACCTTCGCACCGGCGTCGCCGTCGAGATCCAGTGGGACGAGCTCGCCGATGCCATGGCGGCGGGGGCCGCCCTCGTCGACGTGCGCACCCCCGCCGAGTTCGCCAAGGGCGGGATCCCCGGTGCCCTCAACATCCCGGTCGACGACCTGCGCGACCGGCTCGACGAGGTGCCGCCCGGTCCGGTGGTCGTCCACTGTGCCGTCGGCCTGCGCGGTCACGTGGCCGCCCGGATCCTGCGCCAGCGCGGATGGGATGACGTCCGCAACCTCAGCGGTGGCTACACGACCTGGAAGGCCGGCACCGGCGCCTGAGCTGCGCCGCCGCCCTCAGGTGCGGCGGAGGAGGACGACGGTGTCGAGCGCCGGCCGGTCCGCGCCCTCGACGGCGCGCTCACGGATCTCGGCGAGCTCGACCTCGACAGGCAGCCCCTCGATCGAGGCGAGCACGCCTTCGGGGTCGAGCAGGATGCTCGGATCCTGGGGTCCGCCGACGCCCTCGGTGAGGTTGCGCAGGGCGTGACCGATGACGAGGACGTGCCCGCCGGGTCGCGCGGCGGTGGTCGCGGCGCGCATCGCGGCCCGCCACTCGTCGTCTGGCAGGTGGAGGTAGCAGAGCAGGACCAGGTCGTATGCCGAGTGCTCACCATCGGCGGTCGCGTCGCCGACGAGGGTGGTCAGGTGCTCACGCATCGACCCCAGCCGCTGGTCGGCGATGTCCGACATGCGTTGCACCGCAACGGAACTGAAATCGGTAGCCGTGACCGTCCAGTCCTGCTCGACCAGCCAGAGGGCGTTGCGACCCTCACCGGCGGCGACGTCGAGAGCCCGGCCGGACGGCATACGGGAGGTCAGCTCACGCACCCACACGTTGGGGGCAGCCGACCACACGAGGTCGGCCCCGGCATACCGGGCATCCCAGTCGGTGGCGTCCATGTCAGGCGAGGGAGAGGAAGAGCTTCTCCATCGCCTTGACGTCCATCGGGTTGTGCTCGGGGTCGGAGACGCACTGGCGCAGGCCGAGTGAGATCGTCGCGAAGCCGGCCCGGTCGATGGCCTTGGAGACGGCCGCCATCTGGGTGACGATGTCCTGGCAGTCGCGGCCGTCCTCGATCATCTTGATGATCCCGCCGAGCTGCCCCTGGGCCCGCTTGAGGCGCTTGACGACCGCGTCCATCTCGTCGGCGTTCAGCTCCATGACTTCCTTTCCCCGTGCACTTGTGCGCTCGCGCTCATGGTACCCCCGGAGGTATGCATTCCACTGGTGGGTTGGGCCAGCGCCGCCACACGTTTCGGAGCCGGATCACTCCGACTGCGCGGCGACCTGCGAGCGCACCTCGTCCATGTCCAGCGCGCGCACGCTCTCGATGACCTTCTCGAGGCCGGCGGGCGGCAGGGCGCCGGACTGGGCGTAGACGAGGATGCCCTCGCGGAAGGCCATGACCGTGGGGATCGAGGTGATCTGGGCCGCGCCGGCGAGAGCCTGCTCGGCCTCGGTGTCGACCTTCCCGAAGACGATGTCGTCGTGCTTGTCGCTCGCGGCGCCGTAGGTCGGGGCGAACTGGCGGCAGGGGCCGCACCAGGAGGCCCACCAGTCCACGAGCACGATGTCGTTGTCGGTGACGGTCTTCTCGAAGGTGTCGGCGGTCAGGTCGACGGTGGCCACGCGGGTCTCCTCGGGTCGCTGAAGCGGGGGCTCGGGTGGCTGCAACACCGCGGCCTGCCGTTGTATGCCCGGGCAGGATGTAACCTGACCATGACAGGGATACCCCCAAGGGTATGAGTGAGGAAAGGACGAAGTGCTCGTTTCGGTCATCGCCGGGCTCGTCATCGGCGTCATCCTCGGCACCCTGGGCGGCGGCGGCGCCATCCTCGCCCTGCCGGTGCTCGTCTTCGCCCTCGGCGTCTCCCCCCATGATGCGGCGACCGCCTCGCTGATCATCGTCGGCATCACCTCCGCCATCGCGCTCGTCGAGCACGCGCGCGCCGGTCGGGTGCGGTGGCGTGACGGCCTTGTCTTCGGCATCGTCGGCATCGTCGGCACCTCCTTCGGGACCTACCTCGGCCGGAACGTCCACGGGCAGGCGCTGCTGCTCTCCTTCGCCGCCCTGCTCATCGTCGTGGCGATCGTCATGTGGCGTCGGAGCGGCGCCTCGCGTGCCACGGCTCCGGGGGCCGCCGTCGCGCCAGGGGCAGCGGAGAAGGGAGTGGCAGCGGGCACGGCCCGGGCAGCGGACGCCTCGCCGGAGGCGGCACCGGCCACGGCCAGTCGCGCCTCCACGACCATGGCCGCCGCGACCGTCGTCGGACTGCTCACCGGCTTCTTCGGGGTCGGGGGTGGGTTCGCGGTCGTCCCGACCCTGGTGATCGCCCTGGGGTTCGCGATGCGCGAGGCCGTCGCCACGTCGCTGCTCATCCTCACCCTCAACACCGGCAGTGCCCTGGTGGCGCGGGCGGTGGGCGAGGGCATCCACGTCGACTGGGGGATCATCGCGCCCTTCACGGTGGCCACCGTCGTCGGCAGCTTCGTCGGGGCGAGACTGGGGCCGCGCCTGCCCGAGCGTTCCCTCCAACGGGCTTTCGCCCTCCTGCTCGTGCTCGTCGCTGTCTACACCGCGTGGAAGTCCTTGACCTGACGCGGCCGCGGCCCGCGAGGATGGGCCCATGCGCGAGCTTGCCGACGTCCTGCGGGAGACCCTGCCCGGGCGCGCGACGGACGCGACCCGACGCTCGGCCGAGGCACTGCGCGACACCTATCGCTCCGGCTCCGCCCCCGCGACCCTGGCCATCGCCGACGCCGCCAGCGCTGCCGCCTATGCCGCCTACCGGATGCCGGCCACGCGCGCGGCCATCGCTCGTGCTCTCGCGTCGCTCGTGCCGCTCTGGGAGACCACCGACCCACCGCGGACCCATCTCGACCTCGGCGGTGGCACCGGCGCTGCGGTCTGGGCGGCGCACGGCCTCTGGCCGGGGGCCCGCAGCCGGGTGCTCGATGCCTCCGAGCCCGCCCTGGCCCTGGGTCGTCGATTGGCGGACGCCAGCGGCGACGCCGGCCTGGCCGCGACCGAGTGGGAGCTGACTCGCCTGGCGCCCGGCACGCGACTGCCGAACGCCGACCTGACCACCGTGTCCTACCTCCTCGGCGAGCTGTCGCCCGAGCTGGCCGGTGAGGTCGTCGGCGCCTGCCTTGCCTCGTCGAGGGTCCTGGCCATCGTCGAGCCCGGCACCCCCCGGGGGTATGCCGCGGTGCTGGCTGCCCGGGAACGGGTCCTCGCGAGCGGGTGGAGACTCCTCGCTCCCTGCCCGCACGCCACGCGCTGTCCCCTCGCGCCCGGCGACTGGTGCCACTTCTCGGTCCGGATCCAGCGATCGGCCCTGCACCGCCAGCTCAAGGACGCCGAGCTCGGTCATGAGGACGAGAAGTTCTCCTACCTCGTCGCGATCGCTCCCGAGGTGGCCGGCGTCCCCGGGGCGGAGCAGCGCGCAGCGGAGCCGCCGGAGTCCCGCGTGCTGCGCCACCCGCTTACGCGCAAGGGACTGGTGCAGCTGCGACTGTGCACCCCGGAGGGCACGGTGCGCGACGAGATCGTGAGCAAACGACAGGGTCCGCGGTATCGACTGGCGCGCGACACCGACTGGGGCGACACCTTCCCCGCCACCTGAACAATCCGCCTCAGGCGGGCGCGTCGGCTCCCGCGCCGGCGATGTTGACCATCCACGGCATACCGAACTTGTCGACGCACATGCCGAAGGTGTCGCCCCACATCTGCCTCTCGAGAGGCATGACGACCTGGCCGCCCTCGGCGAGCTGGTCCCAGTAGCCGCGCAGCTCGGCCTCGTCGTCGCCGGAGAGGCTGAGCGAGAAGTTGCTGCCGCTGGTCACCGGCTGACCGGGCGGGCCGTCGGAGGCCATCAGGGTGAACCCTGCCGGGGTCTGGAGCATCGCGTGCATGGTGCCGTCAGGGTCGACGCCCTCGGGTGCACCGAACTCACCGAAGGTGGAGATGGCGAGCTCACCGCCGAAGACCGAGTGGTAGAACTCCATCGCGGCACGGGTCGTGCCATCGAAGTTGAGGTAGGGGTTGAGCCTGCTCGCCACGGGTTCTCCTCCGTCACGGGTTGGTGGGGTGATCCTTGCCGGACGCACCGCCGGTGTCCACGGCGGGATCCGCGCGTGGACCGGTCATCGCCCTGGGGTCGACGAGTCGGTCGAAGTCCTCCGCTGAGACCGCCCCTGAGGCCAGGGCCGCGTCACGCAGCGAGAGTCCGTCGTCCTGCGCCCTCTTGGCGATGGCCGACGCCGCGTCGTAGCCGATCTCGTGCGCCAGCGCCGTGACGAGCATGAGGTTGTCCCGCAGGTGCTCCTCGATGACATCGGGGACGGGCTCGAGGCCGACGACACAATGATCGGCGAAGGAGCGGGCTGCATCGGCGATGAGGCCGATCGACTCGAGGACGGCATCGGCGATGACCGGCTTGAAGACGTTGAGCTGGAAGTTGCCCTGCGCCGCGGCGAAGCCCACGGCGGCGTCGTTGCCGAACACTCGGGCCGCGACCATCGTCACTGCCTCGCTCTGCGTGGGATTGACCTTGCCCGGCATGATCGAGCTGCCCGGCTCGTTCGCCGGGATCCGCAGCTCGCCGATGCCGGTGCGGGGCCCGGAGGCATACCACCTGACGTCGTTGGCGATCTTGTACATCGCCGCCGCCAGCGTGCGCAGGCTGCCGGACAGGGTGGCGAGGGCGTCGTGCGAGGACAGCGCCGCCACGAGGTCGTCGGCCTGGGCGAAGGGCTCCCCGGTGAGGGCGGCGAGCAGCTCCGCGACGCGCGCGCCGAACTCCGGGTGGGCGCCCAGACCGGTCCCGACCGCCGTGCCGCCGATGGCGAGCTGCCGCACCGGAGCGGTCGCGGCAGCCACCCCGTCGAGGGCGGCGTCGAGCTGGGCCACCCAGCTGTCGATGACCTGGCCCAGCCGGATCGGCGTGGCGTCCTGAAGGTGGGTGCGCCCGGACAAGACGACCTCGCCGATCGCTTCGGAGCGCTGAGCCAGCACTTCACGCAGGTGACCGATGGCGGGCACCAGTCGCTGCCCGACCTCCAGCACGACGGCGACGTTCATCGCCGTGGGGAAGGTGTCATTGCTCGACTGGCCGCGGTTGACGTGGTCATTGGGGTGGACCGGCGCCTTGGCACCGAGCGCACCGCCGGCCGCGACATTGGCCCGGTTGGCGATCACCTCGTTGACGTTCATGTTCGTCTGCGTGCCCGAGCCGGTCTGGAAGACGACGAGCGGGAAGTGCTCGTCGAGCTCGCCGGCCGCCACCTCCGCCGCGGCTGCCTCGATGAGGACGGCGATCCCCGTGTCGAGCTCTCCGAGGTCACGGTTGACCCTCGCTGCGGCCCCCTTGAGCAGACCGAAGGCGTGCAGGACCTCGGGTCGCATGACGAAGCGATCACGGCCGATGTCGAAGTTGCCCAGGCTGCGCTGGGTCTGCGCGCCCCAGAGACGATCCGCGGGCACCTGCACCTCGCCAAGGCTGTCGCGCTCGACCCGGGTCTGCATCACCCCACGTTACGACGTGAGGCCGACAGCTGGACCGGCTCGCCGGCGGCCGGCTCCCGTGGATCGAAGAGGCCGAGGATGTCCTGGGGGGTGAGCCCGCCGGTGAAGGGGTCGTCGCCGACGAGCCGGTCCGCGAGGGCTCGTTTGCGGTCCTGGAGGGCCAGGACCTTGTCCTCGATGGTGTCCGCAGACACCAGGCGATAGACCATCACGGCCTTGTCCTGGCCGATGCGGTGGGCCCGGTCGATGGCCTGCGCCTCCGCTGCGGGATTCCACCAGGGGTCGAGGACGAAGACATAGTCCGCCTCGGTCAGGGTCAAGCCGACCCCACCGGCCTTCAGGGAGATGAGGAAGACCGGCGCTTCCCCCTCCTTGAACCCGCGGATCACCTGCTGCCGATCGCGCGTCGAGCCGTCGAGGTAGGCGCTGGCGAGTCCGGCGGCATCGAGGCGCGCCCGCACCCGGGCGAGGAAGGAGGTGAACTGGCTGAAGACGAGCGCCCGGTGGCCCTCGGCCGCGAGCTCTACCACCTGCTCGACCAGGTGGTCGATCTTGGCCGCGCTCGGCAGGGTGTCCACCGGCGGGTCGGCCACGCCCGGGAAGGCGAGCGCGGGCACGAGGGCCGGGTCGAGGGCCAGCTGGCGCATGCGCGTCAACGCGGCCAAGATCTCCACCCGGTTGGCCTCGGGGTCCTCGAGCAGGCCGAGCATCCGCTGCCGCTCGCGCAGCAGGGCCCGGTCGTAGATCCGCCGGTGCCCGGGGGTCAGCTCCAGGCGGACGACCGAGACCGTCTTGGGCGGCAGGTCCGGGGCGACCTCCTCCTTGGTGCGGCGCAGCATGAGCGGTCGGATCCGCGACCGGAGCCGGACCGCCAACGCCCGGTCACCCCCGGCGATCGGGCGCGCCCATCCCCGCTGGAACTCCTCGGGCGCGGGAAAGAGCCCGGGCGCGGCGAGCGAGAGCTGGGACCACAGGTCCATGAGGTCGTTCTCGATGGGCGTGCCGGTGACGGTGAAGGTCACCTCACGGTCGAGGCGGCGCACGGCTTGGTAGGTCTTGCTCCGATGGTTCTTGACCTGCTGCGCCTCGTCGAGCACGAGGGCCTGCCACGCGACCGAGGCGAACTCCGCCGCATCGATCCGGGCCACGGCATACGAGGTGACGACGAGGTGAGCGCCGGCGATCTCCTCCGACAGCGGCCGGCCCCGACTGCGGGAGGTGCGCGGGACCGCCCGGACGGACAGGTCGGGCGTGAAGCGAGCGGCCTCGCCCACCCAGGTCGCGAGCACCGAGGTGGGGGCGACGACGAGGACTGGCTTGGTGAGCTCCCCTGCCTCGAGGGCACGCTGGGCCAGCGCCAGGGTCTGCACCGTCTTGCCCAGGCCCATGTCGTCGGCGAGGACCCCACCCAGGCGGGCATCCCACAGGGCGCTCAGCCACTGGTACCCCTCGACCTGGTAGGGACGCAGGGTCGCACGCAGGCCCTCGGGCACCGATGCCGCCGCCGCGAGCGCCCCCGGATCGAGCACCCTCGCGTGGCGTTGCCAGGCCTCGCACTGGCGGCCGACGACCCCGGAGAGGACGAGCTCCTCCCACCGCCCGAGGTCGTAGCGTCCCAGGCGCACGGTCGCCGACGTGGCCCCTCCCTCGGTGAGGACCTGCGCCTCCTCGAGGAGCTGGCGCAGCGGCTCCAGGGCCGGATGGTCGAGGCGGAACCAGGTGCCACTGGGCAGGACGAGCACCTCGTCGCCGCGGCGCATCGCCACCAGCAGGTCCGACAGGGGGACGGCCTCCTCGTCGACGAGCACCGACACGGTCAGATCGAACCAGTCGGTGCTCCCCTCGAGCGGCTCGTCGACGTCGAGCGTGACCACCGGGGCCTGGCCGGCCTCCTCGAACACCGGCAGCCCGTCGACCCGCTCGACCTCGACGTCCGGGTGCGCCTCCAGCTCCGGCACGACGTCGGACAGGACGCGCATCGCCTCCGGCCCCGTGAGGCGGACCAGGTCCGGAGGCACCCGGTGCATCTGCCGGTCGTGCATCCCGAGTCGGCACCCGGGAACCTCCCCCAGAGCCGGTATGCCGCGGAGCAGCTCCGCTTCCGCCCGCCGGACCCGACGGTGGGGCGAGGACAGCGGGACCTCGACCGGCAGGAGGGGGCCGTGCCGGCTCCCGGTGACATAGCGCAGGCCGAAGGCGAGCTCGATGCCGGCACCCGCACTGGGGCGCACCGTGACGTGGAGCACCGGGCGCGTGGTCGCGGTCGCATCGATCGCGCCGTCGGGGGACTGCACGGTGACGTGACGGCGCAGGGCCGGGAGGTAGTCGGCGACGAACTCGGCGACATCGTCCTCTGGGACCTGGAACTCGTGGTCGGCCACGAGCGCGGCGACCTTGGGGTCCAACCCACCCAGCGGTCGCACGGTGCGGACCCCGCTCCGACCGCGCCGTGGCTCGAGCAGGGCCGAGTGGGGTGGCGTGCCGAGCAGGCTGACCCGGACGTCCTCCTCGACGCCGTCCCACGCGACCGCGGCGGTCAGGCCGCCCTCCGGAGCGGCCCGAACCGTGACCACGGGCAGCAGTTCGTCGGCGTCGAGGTGCAGGGCCTCCGGGGCCAGGCCGGCCCGGCCGACGACGCCACCGGTGCGCAGCTCGAGCCCCTCGGCCAGCGCACGGCGCAACCAGGCCCAGGCCTCGGCGCCAAGGTCCTCGAGGAGGACGGGCGCGTGCGTGCCCCACGGGCTGCGCGCGCTCACGATCCGCAGCAACTCGCTCGCGAGCGCCCGATGCGCCGGAGGCACCGCCTCGGACCCGAACCCCGACTCCGCCTGGGCCCACGACGACACGCTGACCCACCGCCCCACGCGGGAGCGACGCAGCGCCCGGATCTCGACCCGGCGCGACCGCTCCCCCCACGGACCCGGACGACCCTCGACGAGGACCAACTGCACGCCGAGCGGGGTCTGGTCCGCCTCCGGGTCACGGGCAGCCTCGGCCCAGGGGGCCAGACGCTCCCGCCACGACGACTCGACCCGCCGCGGACCGAGCGCATCCCGCAACGCCACCAGTGTGGCCACCGCGTGCTTGCAGTCCGAGCGCACCGGGCAGGAGCAGCGCGCCGACCAGGTCACCTCGTCCTCGTCGAAGGCGCCGTCGAGGGCGCCGTCGAGCGGCCCCACGGCGGTGATCAGCGTCGTGTAGCCGTGGGGGCCCGACCCGTCCACCTCGGCCAGGATGACGCCCCCGTGGTCGGCGACCGACACCGAGCGCACGTGACCGTCCGCGGCATACCCCACCCCACGGGCCATGGTGCCCTCGCCGTGTCGGCGAGCCAAGGACGCGTCGGTGAGCTGGAGCACCCAGCCCGGGACCGCGCCCTTGATCGTCGTCATGATCGGACCCTAGGCGCCCGCGCCGACAGCCACGAACCGCTGTCCACAGGCCACGAGATTGCTGAGAACGACACGCCCGAGGCGGAACAGCCCGCCCCCGCGCCCCGTTTGACCCATCGCACGACCGCGTCATCAACCCAAGGAGCACCCCATGACCGCGACTGTCACCGACAAGCTCATCGCCAAGGCCAAGGAGCTCGGGCTGCCCCCGAAGACCGAGGACTTCCTGCGCCAGGCCGACAAGGCGGTCACCGAGGCCGTCGCCAAGGCCGGCAGCTACACCGACCAGAACCGCGAGAAGATCTCCTCGGCCCTCGACAAGGCGGGCAAGGCGGTCGACGAGCGGACGCAGGGCAAGTACGCCGACAAGATCGCCAAGGCGCGCGTCCAGGCCGAGAAGGGCCTCGACAAGCTCGCCGAGCAGAAGTCGGCCGGGACCTCGACGGGCTCCGCCGGCGACGTCACCCTCGACCCCGAGGCCACGGCCGTGCCGCCGAAGCCGACCTGGGCCACCGTCGACGACGAGGTGCGCGGCACCGACCCGCAGGCCTGACCGGCAGGCGGCAGCCAGACGCCACGACCCCGAGGATCTCCTCGGGGGGTCGTGCTGTTCGTGCTCTCGGGAGAGCTGCGGGGCAGGCTCAGGCGTCGAGAGCCCGCAGGTACAGGCCGGTGATCGGCTTGGGCGTGAAGAAGGTCGACTTCGGCGGCATGAGCAGGCGCTCGCGCCCGGTCCGCTCGATCTCCGCGATCGACACCGGTCGGATCAGGACCGCGCTGTGTGCCCGACCGCTGACGACCGCCTCGAGCACCTCGCCGAGGTCGGCCTCGTAGGCGACGTCGAGCCCCTCGACGCCACCCAGGGTGTGCTCCAGCCAGGCGCCGTCGAGGGAGCGCACACCGTCGAAGGCAGCCGGGCGCGGGCGCAGCCACTCGGCGCTCCCATCGGGCCCGACGAGGGCGAGGACGCCCTTGTCCGCCAGGTCACCGATCATCGCCAGCGACGGGATCGGTGCGTCCGTGATCTCGAAGTCGCGCTCCAGCGCCGCCCGCAGCGCGGCGTGGTCGGTCCCCGAGTAGAGCCGGTGGATCGCCCGGATGCTCAGCTGGTCCGGCACCAGCTCCCCCACGTAGGCCATGGTGAGCTCGGCCGCCGTGCCCTCGCGACCCGTGCGTGCCCGCTCCTCATCCCGGAAGGCGCGCGCCACGGCATACCGATGGTGACCATCGGCGATCAGCACCTCGTCGCGGGCGATGAGCTCTCGGATCCGCGCGACCCGACTGGGGTCGGTGAGGCGCTCGCTCACGTGCTCGACGCCGTCGATCTCGACCCGGGCCAGCACCTCGCCCGGCTCGCGGAGCAGCTCGGTCAGCCCGCTGGTGAGCGTGAGCCCCCACACGGGTGAGAGGTTGGCGCGCGTCGCGCGCGTGAGGTCGAGGCGATCGGTCGAGGCCTTGGGCGTGGTGCGCTCATGGGCGAGCACTCCCCCGGCGCCCTCGTCCACCACCTCGAGGAGCCCGACGACCGCAGCGAGGTCGCGTTCCTCCCCGCGGTCGTCGGTGAACCGCATCCGGTGGATCGTGAACGACTCCTCCGCGTCGGCCACGAGCACCCCGTCCGTGACCCAGCGCGCCAGGGTGTCGGCAGCCACGGCATACGGGTCCTCGGCGCCCTCGTGGACGACCACCGGCACGTCGACGGCGACGACGTTGTGCGGCGACCGGGCCGCCCACGCACGCGTCTGCGCCGGCGACTGCACGTCATAGGGGGGCGCGACGACGTCGGCGGGCGACGGCACGGCATACCGGAGGGCACGGAAGGGCTCGAAACGGGGCACCGGTCCACCCTGCCAGACCATCCGGTATGCCGGGTGCTCGCCTCCGGCGCGTACCTTGGGTCCCATGGCGGCGACAGGACGGCGGGTGGCGGTCGCGCTCGGGGCCGGAGGTGCGCGGGGGTACGCCCACATCGGCGCGCTCCAGGTGCTGGCGGAGCGGGGCTACGAGGTGGTCGCGTTCGCAGGGACGTCGATGGGCGCGCTCGTCGGGGGCGTCGCGGCGGCGGGGAAGCTCGAGCCCTACACCGAGTGGTCGCTGTCCTTGACGCAGCGCGAGGTGATCCGGCTGCTCGACCCGACTCTCACCGGCGGCGGCGCGATCCGGGCCGAGCGGGTCATCGGGAGGGTCGGCGAGATCCTCGACGGGGCGCGGATCGAGGACCTGCCGATCCCCTACACGGCGGTGGCCACGGACCTGTCGGCGCGGCGTGAGGTGTGGTTCCAGCGGGGGCCGGTCATCACGGCCGTGCGGGCCTCGACCTCCATTCCGGGGGTCATCACGCCGGTGGTCGTCGACGGGCGGCTGCTCGTGGATGGCGGGCTGATGAACCCGGTGCCGATCGAGCCGACGGCTGCGGTGACCTCGGACTGGACCCTGGCGGTGAGCCTGTCGGGGCCGCGGCGGGCCGGTGAGGCTGTGGCGAGCGGGGTTGCCAGCGCCAATGAGCCTGGGCCACAGCAGTCCTCGCCGGTGCGCCTGGGCGCGGGATCGCGGGCGCTGGAGGAGATCGGCGGGCGGCTGCGCGCCGGTGCCGCCGAGGTGCTCGAGTCGGAGACGGTGCGTGCCCTGTCCAACCGATGGGCCGCGTGGGGCAGCAAGGCCGACGAGGACGCCGAGGCAGCGGTCGAGGAGGCCACCGAGGAGGCGGTCAGTCGCGAGCTGGCGGACGAGGGCTATGCACCCGCGCCGCGGACGCTCGGGACGATGGACGTCTTCAACCGGTCCTTCGACGTGACGGCGGCGCTCATCACGCGCTACCGGATGGCGAGCAACCCGCCCGACGTGCTCGTGACCGTGCCCTCGGATGCCTGCCGCACCATGGACTTCCACCGGGCCGCGGAGATGATCGAGCTGGGGCGGCGCCTGACCGAGCAGGCGATGGACGCCGCCGGCCGCGGAGGGCTCAGTCCAGGGTGACGATGATGCCCGCGCGCGGGCCGGGCTGGGGCAGGAACGGCAGGGCGTTCGTCACCGCCTGGACGAGGGAGAAGCCCTTGGCCATGAGGCCGTACTTCGCCTCGACGGCCCGCCGCACCATCGCCTGGTCGGCCTCGTCGCGGACGACGACCGCGTGCCCCGTGGCCACCAGACCACCCTCCGTGACCCGTCCGCGCATGTCGCACTCGCGCAGCTCGACGCGGCTGGTGTGGGCCAGTCGCTTGGTCTTGCCGACGTTGTCATTGGTCATGAAGCACAGCCGCCCGTCGCCCAACGGGGCGATCCAGACCGGCGTCGAGACCGGGATGCCGTTCTTGCGGAAGGTCGTGAAGGAGACGTACTTCGCTTCCCCGATCGAGTTCGTCATGGGCCGACGTTAGTCCGAGTCCGCGGCCAGCACGGCGAGGGTCTCACGGCACCACTGCGCGCCGTGGCGTTCGTAGCTGATGCCGGCGTCGAGGATGGCGCGTTGCCGACGGCCGCGGCGGTCGAGCTCGCCTCCGAAGTCCCGCTCGGCAATGAGCTCGTATGCCGTGAGCCGGCTCTCGTGTGCGGACAGCCGCTCGCGGAGCTGGGCCTCCAACCCGAGCGGGCCGAGGGTGGCCTCGGCCCGGAGCCGCACGAGGAGGGCGTCCCGGACGGCCGGCGGCTGGGGCATGTCGGCGCCCTCGGCGACCCAGCGCCGGAGCTCGGCCTCCCCGGCAGGCAGGCAGCGATAGACCTTGCGGCGACCGGTGTCCTCGGGCGTGGACTCCACCCAGCCGGCCGCCTCCATGCGCCCGAGCTCGCGATAGATCTGCTGGTGGGTGGCCGGCCAGAAGAAGCCGATCGAGGAGTCGAAGCGGCGGGCCAGGTCCGAGCCCGCGCAGGGTCGCTCCAGGAGCGAGGTGAGCAGCGCGTGGGGCAGGGACACAGCGGCAGTGTGACGCGGCATACCTTTGATTGCAACTGGTTGCAAAGGTCGGGTGACGGCCCTAGCGTGACCGCCATGGACACCGTCGCCACGGCATACCCGCACCTGCTCGCCCCGCTCGACCTGGGCTTCACGACGCTGCGCAACCGCGTGCTCATGGGGTCGATGCACGTCGGCCTCGAGGAGGCGCCGGACGGCTTCGAGCGGATGGCGGCTTTCTACGCCGAGCGGGCCAAGGGCGGCGTCGGCCTCATCGTCACCGGCGGGATCGCGCCCAACGACGAGGGCCGTCCCTTCCCCGGTGGGTCCCGCCTGACCTCCGAGGCCGAGGTGCCGCGGCACCGGCTGGTCACCGATGCCGTCCACGCCGAGGACGGCAAGATCTGCCTGCAGATCCTGCACTTCGGGCGCTACGCCTACCACGAGGGCCTGGTCGGGCCGAGCCCGATACAGGCGCCGATCGCCTTCCACCCGCCGAAGGAACTCAGCGGCGAGGAGGTCGAGCAGACCATCGAGGACTTCGTGCGGTGTGCGGCCCTGGCGCAGCAGGCCGGCTACGACGGTGTCGAGATCATGGGCTCCGAGGGATACCTCATCAACGAGTTCATCGCAGCGCGCACCAACCAGCGGAGCGATGAGTGGGGAGGCTCCTACGAGAACAGGATTCGCTTCCCCATCGAGATCGTGCGTCGGGTGCGCGAGCGGGTCGGCGAGGACTTCATCATCATCTACCGCCTCTCCATGCTCGACCTCGTCGAGGGCGGCTCGACGCTCGATGAGGTCAAGCAGCTCGCCCGGGCCGTCGAGGCGGCGGGCGCGACGATCATCAACACCGGCATCGGCTGGCACGAGGCGCGCATCCCCACGATCGCGACGTCGGTGCCGCGGGCGGGCTTCGCCTGGGTGACCAAGCAGCTCATGGGCTCGGTCTCGATCCCGCTCATCGCCACCAACCGCATCAACACCCCCGAGGTCGCCGAGCAGGTGCTCGCCGACGGCTGCGCCGACATGGTGTCGATGGCCCGCCCCTTCCTCGCCGACCCCAACTTCGTCGCCAAGGCAGCTGCGGGACAGGCCGACCGGATCAACACCTGCATCGCCTGCAACCAGGCCTGCCTGGACCACACCTTCTCCGGGCTGATCACCTCCTGCCTGGTCAACCCGCGGGCCTGCCACGAGACGATCCTCACCATCGAGCCGGTCGAGAAGTCCGAGGGCGCGCGGAAGCGCATCGCTGTCGTCGGCGCCGGTCCGGCCGGATTGGCCTGTGCGACAGCGGCGGCCGGGCGTGGTCACGAGGTCACCCTGTTCGAGGCCGATGACCAGATCGGCGGCCAGTTCAACATCGCCAAGCAGGTCCCCGGCAAGGAGGAGTTCCACGAGACCCTCCGCTACTTCGGGCGCGAGCTCGAGGCGACGGGCGTCGACGTGCGCCTGGGGACGCGGGCCACGGCAGCCGACCTCACGGCATACGACGTCGTCGTCCTGGCCACGGGAGTCACGCCGCGGATCCCCGACGTCGAGGGCGTGGACCACCCCAAGGTCGTGACCTACCTCCAGGTGCTGCGCGACAAGGTGCCGGTCGGCGAGAAGGTCGCCCTCATGGGCGCCGGCGGCATCGGCTTCGACGTCGCCGAGTACCTCACCCAGAGCGGACCCTCCGGCGCCGTGGCCCCCGAGGTCTTCAACGCCGAGTGGGGCATCGACACCTCGTATGCCGACCGCGGCGGTCTCGCGACCCCGGCGCCCGAGCGCCCCGCCCGCCAGGTCGCGCTGCTGCAGCGCAAGGAGTCGAAGGTCGGTGCGGGACTGGGCAAGACGACCGGCTGGATCCACCGGACCTCGCTCAAGCACCGCGGGGTCGCGATGGTGCCGGGCGTGACCTACGAGCGGATCGACGACCTCGGGCTGCACGTCTCGGTCAATGGCGAGCGCACCGTCCTCGACGTCGACACCGTCGTGCTCTGCACCGGTCAGGAGCCGCTGCGGGAGCTGCAGGACGAGCTGGTCGCGCGCGGCCAGGAGGTCCACCTCATCGGCGGGGCGGACGTCGCGGCCGAGCTCGACGCCAAGCGCGCCATCAAGCAGGGCACCGAACTGGCCGCGGCGCTGTGACCACGGATCGCATCGACGACCCGGTGCTGGCCAGGATGCTCCAGCGGTGGCACCAGTGCGTGGCCACCAAGGACATGTCGGCGCTGAGCGACCTGCTGCATCAGGACGTCGTCTTCCGCTCACCGGTCGCGCACACGCCCTATCCGGGCGCCCAGGTGACGCAATTGATCCTGTCGACCGTCATCGAGGTGTTCGAGGACTTCACCTACCACCGGAGCTTCGTCGCGGAGGACTCGCGCTCAGTGGTGCTTGAGTTCTCCGCGAAGGTCAGCGGGCGGCAGCTCAAGGGCATCGACATGATCCGCATCGACGATGACGGGCGGATCGTGGAGTTCGAGGTGATGGTGCGGCCGCTGTCCGGGCTGCAGGCCCTCGCGGAGCAGATGGCGGCGCGCCTCGCGGCCTACCTCTGACTCCTCCGCCACTGCTCGGCCGCCGGATCTCCCTGCCCGCGCGCATGAAGGGGCACCGCTGGCCGCCTCGCAGGCCATCGTCCAAGCGGCTGCCAGAGGCCATTTGAGACTGCACATGAGCACAGAGGGGGGCCACGAGTTCCTGTTCCATCGCATGCGGATGGTCGGAGCCACAGTGGCGACCGCCGAGTTCGCCGCTCTGCTCGAGCTCGTGGTGTGGCACCCCTTCACCGAGGAGGTGCTCCGGCATTCGGCCCAGCTGGTCGCCACGGGATCGGTGCGTGGCCGGGACGCGGTCCACGCGGCGACCGCCCTGAACGCCGGCTTCACCGAGATCGTGACCGCCGATGCCGACTTCGACGGCGTGCCCGGCTTGGCGCGCCTCGACCCGCGTGACTGGCAGCCGCAGGATCTGCCCTAGCGAGCCACCCCCCTAAGGTGGGTCCATGATCACTGCGGTCCACACGCTCATCTACAGCGACGACGCCCCGGCGACGCGCGCGTTCTTCCGGGACGTCCTGGACCTGACCTGGGTCAGTGACCACGGCTCCAGCGAGGAAGGCAGCGACCCCAAGGCCGCGTCCTCCTGGCTCATCTTCGACACCGGCCCCAGCGAGCTCGGCGTCCACCCCACCCGCACCGAGGCCGACGGCGAAGTCGTGACGGCTCCCCGGCACCACCAGATCAGCCTCATGGTCGAGGACATCGTCGAGGCCGAGGCCACAATCCGCGAGCGCGGCGGCGTCATCGCCTCCGGACCGCACGACTTCAGCTGGGGCACTGGCATCGAGGTCGAGGTACCCGGCACCGACGCGATCCTCATCTACCAGCCCAAGCACGCCCGGGCCTACCACCTCTGACACGACCCAGCCACAAACTCAGGACAGCGCCCGAGCCGTCACTCAGGACAGCGCTCGAGGCACTGCTGGTGGCAACACTTGGGGAGGCGCTGCAGCTCTGGCCGACTGACCTCGTCGAGAAGGACGTTCGGCCATCACTGGCCTCGTCAGCGTGCGAACGGGGATCCTCCCACCGCTACCGGTTTGCCTCCGATACGGAGGCAAACCGGTAGCGCCCGGACACCCAACAGGGGCGGGATCACGCGGCACGGGCGACAGCGCGCGCTCATCGACACGCCCTGTCGGCGCGAGCATGTCGGCGCACCCCTGGGCAGCTCAGCGCAGGTCATAGCAGCTCAGCTCCGGTGGGCGCGGTACCAGTCGATGAGGGCGCGGGTCGAGCCGTCCTGGGCCTCGAGCGCGGCGGAGTCGCCACCGATCGCGGGGGCGATCTGGAGCGCGAGCTGCTTGCCGAGCTCGACCCCCCACTGGTCGAAGGAGTCGATGCCCCAGACCACGCCCTGCACGAAGGTGATGTGCTCGTAGAGCGCGATCAGCTGGCCCACGACGGACGGGGTGAGCGAGGGCGCCATGATCGAGGTCGTCGGCCGGTTGCCGGTGAAGACCTTGGCCGTGACGAGCTCCTCCTTCACGCCCTCGGCACGCACCTCGTCGGCGGTCTTGCCGAAGGCGAGGGCCTTGGTCTGGGCGAAGAAGTTGGCGAGGAAGAGCTCGTGGACGTCCTGGTCGCCGTCCTTGGTCGGGTGCGCCGGCGAGGCGAAGGCGATGAAGTCGGCCGGAATGAGCCGCGTCCCCTGGTGGATGAGCTGGTAGAAGGCGTGCTGGCCGTTGGTGCCCGGCTCGCCCCAGAAGATCTCCCCCGTGTCGCTCGTCACCGGTGAGCCGTCCATCCGTACGCCCTTGCCGTTGGACTCCATGGTGAGCTGCTGGAGGTAGGCGGCGAACCGGTGGAGGTACTGCGCATAGGGCAGCACGGCGTGGCTGGCAGCCTTGAAGAAGTTGACGTACCAGACGTTGAGCAGCCCCATCAGGACCGGGACGTTGCGCTCCCACGGGGTGTCGGCGAAGTGCCGGTCCACCGCATGGAAGCCCGCGAGGAAGTCGGCGAAGTTCTTCGGCCCGATCGCCACGCACACGCTCGTGCCGATCGCGGAGTCGACCGAGTAGCGACCGCCCACCCAGTCCCAGAAGCCGAAGGCGTTCTCCGGGTCGATGCCGAAGGCCTCCACCTTGTCCAGCGCGGTCGAGACGGCGACGAAGTGCTTCGCCACCGCGCCGGTGCGCGCCTCCTCGGTGTCATCGATCGCGCCCTGCTCGACGAGCGAGCGCCACAGCCAATCGCGCGCCATGCGCGCGTTGGTGAGGGTCTCGAGGGTGGTGAACGTCTTGGACGCGACGATGAACAGCGTCGTCTCGGGGTCCAGGCCGGCCGTCTTCTCGGCGACATCGGTGGGGTCGATGTTGGAGACGAAGCGGCACTGCAGACCCGCCTGGACATAGGGCTTGAGCGCCTCGTAGACCATGACCGGCCCGAGGTCCGAGCCGCCGATGCCGATGTTGACGACGGTCTCGATCGCCTTGCCGGTGACGCCCTTCCACTCCCCCGAGCGCACCCGCTCGGCGAAGGCGTAGACCTTGTCGAGGGTCTCGTGGACATCGGCGACGACGTCCTGGCCGTCCACGACGAGCTCGTCGGTGCGGGGCCGGCGCAGGGCCGTGTGCAGCACCGACCGGTTCTCGGTGACATTGATCCGGTCCCCGCGCAGCATCGCATCGCGCCGGCCGGCGAGGTCGACGTCGTCGGCCAGGCGCACGAGGGCCGCGAGGATGTCGGCGTCGAGGAGGTTCTTGGAGAGGTCGACGTGCAGGTCGGCGCAGTCGAAGGTGAGCTCCCGGGCACGGTCCGGGTTGCGCTCGAAGGCGCTCCGCAGGTCAGGGGTGTATGCCGCGTGCAGGCTCTCGAGGTCGTCCCAGGCTGGCGTGGTAGTGGCATCGACAAGGCTCATACGGCGAGCCTATGCCCACTAGCGTGGACCGGGTGAGTGAGCAGCGGACCGCCTTCGTCCTCGGAGGCGGTGGCGTGCTCGGGGCCGTCGAGGTCGGCATGCTGCGGGCGCTCCTCGAAGCCGGGATCACCCCCGACCTCATCGTCGGCACCTCGATCGGGGCCCTCAACGGCGCCCTGCTCGCCACCGAGCCCTCGCTCGGCGTCATCGAGCGGCTCGAATCGCTCTGGCGCGCGGCGGCCGACTCGCGCGAGATCTACGGCGAGGGGCCCGTCGCGCAGGTGCGCCGGGCCGTGCGATCGCGCACCCACGTCTACTCCGCGCAGCCGCTGCGGGACCGCCTCGAGGCCGAGCTCGGCGGCGCCCACTTCGAGCACCTGGCCGTGCCCTTCCAGTGCGTCGCCTCGAGCATCGAGCGGGCCTCCGAGCACTGGTTCAGCACCGGCCCGGTCGCCCCGGCGGTGATGGCCTCCGCCGCCGTGCCCGGCTTCTTCCCGCCGGCCGAGATCGAGGGCGAGCACTACCTCGACGGCGGCATCGTCAACTCGGTGCCGGTGGGTCGGGCGGTCGAGCTCGGCGCGACCGAGATCTACGTCCTGCAGGTCGGCCGCATCGAGCGACCCCTGTCCGTCCCCACCAACCCGCTCGACGTGGCCCGCGTGTCCTTCGAGATCGCCCGCCGCCATCGCTTCCACCGCGAGATCGGCAACCTGCCCCACGGCATACAGGCCTGGGTCCTGCCCACCGGGTCCGGCTCCAGCCGCGACGACGCCCTCACCGCGTTTCGATCCTTCGACGCCGTGGAGCGGCGCATCGAGGCCTCGTATGGCGCGAGTCGCGCGTTCCTGCTCTCCCGGGAGCAGTGATGAGCCCGGCGCGGACGCCACCGGAGAAGCGGCGCTTCTGGACCTGGCTGTGGTGGCGCCTGTTCGCCCTCGTGGGTGGAGCGGTCATCGTCGGGGCGACGGTGGGCCTGTGGTTCTTCGTGCCGTTCTGGGTCATCGTCGCGGCGGTCGTGTCCACGCGTGTGCCGGGGCGCTGGCGACCGCTGCGCCTGTTCTGGCTGCTGCTGCTCCACCTCACCCTGGAGTCCCTGGTCCTGGTCTCGCTGCTCGGGCTCTGGATGGGGTCGGGCTTCGGGCTGGTCATCCGGAGACCGTTCTTCCAGTGGTGCCACTACGACGTCATGCACTGGTACCTGCGCAACCTCTTCCGCGAGTCGATGCGCGTCCTGCGCCTGCGGATCGTCACCGAGGGCCCGACCCCGCAGGCCTTCCCCGGCGATCCGCTGATCGTCCTGTCGCGGCACGCCGGCCCGGGCGACTCCTTCACCGTCGTCCATGCGCTGATGGACACCTACCGCCGCGAGCCCCGCATCGTCCTGAAGAACACGCTCATGTGGGAGCCGACGGTCGGCATCCTCATGCACCGGCTGCCCAGTCGCTTCGTGCAACCCAATCCGCGCCCGGGGCACGACCTGCGCAGCCAGATCGGCATGCTCGCCCGCGCCCTCGACGAGGACGACGTGCTCCTGATCTTCCCCGAGGGCGGCAACTTCACGGCGGCCCGGCGGCTGCGGGCGATCACGCGGCTCCGCGACCTCGGGCTCGAGCAGATGGCTGCGCGGGCGGAGCAGTGGACGCACGTGCTGGCACCTCGGCCGGGCGGCGTCGTCGCGGCGCTCGAGGCCGCACCCGGGGTCGACGTGCTGCTGTGCGCCCACACCGGGTTGGAGCACCTGAGGACGGCGGCCGACATCTGGCGCGAGCTGCCGATGGACAAGACCCTCACGTTGCGCTGGTGGCGGGTGCCGAGGGCGCGGATCCCCAGTGACCCGGACGGGATCGCCGACTGGCTGTATGCCGAGTGGTCCCGCATCGACGCCTGGATCGCCTCCCAACCCCCCTCCGACTCCCAACCACCCCGCGATTCGAGGTAAAACCGCCGGGGTACCCCGGCGGTTTTACCTCGAATCGGAGGGTGGCTGGGAGTCGGGGGCGCAGGGTTCGTTCAGGGGGCCCGGATACGGTGGGCCGGTGACCGCTCACCCGTCTCGTCGCCTTGTCCTCGGAGGCGCCTGGCTCCTCCCGCTCCTCGCCGTCGGCGCGTGCGCGGGGCCCTCCCCTGCGGCCCCAACCAGCACTCCCGCGAGCGCCTCGCCCAGCGCCTCGGATGGGGGCTCGGAGGCGACCCGGCAGCGGGTGGCGAGCTACGGCATACCGGCATCGTCGATGGCGCTGACCGTGCAGAAGAGCCCGACCTGCGGGTGCTGCAAGCTGTGGATGGACTACGCCCGTTCCTACGGCTTCACCCTCACCGCCGAGCACCCTGCGTCGATGGATGCCGCCTTCGCAGCGCACGACATCCCCGCGAAGCTGCAGGCCTGTCATGTCGCCACCAATGCTGACGGCCAGGTCATCGTCGGCCATGTCGGCATCGCGCAGGTGCTCGAGTACCTCAAGGCGCCACCGGCCGGGTCACGGGCGCTCATCGTGCCCGGTATGCCGGTGGGGTCGCCTGGGATGGAACAGGGCGAGGCCTTCGATCCCTATGAGGTGCTCCTGCTCGCCAGTGACGGGACGACGACGACCTTCGCGACAGTCGCCTCCCCGACCGACCAGTCGATCTGATGACGCACCCCCACGCAACTCCCAGCCGGCGAGCCCTGCTCGGGGGCGGACTGGCGTTCACCGGTCTCGGGGTTGCCGGACTCGCGGGCTGCATGACCTCCTCCACGATGGACGGTGACGGCGGATCGCTCAAGGGACTGGTGGGGCCGAATGATGCCGTGGTGGCCCAGGTCGAGGCGGCCCGCGGCACACCGGAAGCCACGCGCACCTTCGCGTTGACCGCTCGTCGCACCGAGATCGACCTCGCCGGGCAGCGCGCCGCGACCTGGGCCTATGGCGACACCGTCCCCGGCCCGCTGCTGCGAGCGACCGCTGGCGACCGGATCACCGTCGCCGTCCGCAATGACCTGCCCCAGGTGACCTCGGTGCACTGGCACGGCATCCGGCTGCGAAACGACATGGACGGCGTGCCCGGACACACGCAGGAGGCGATTGCGGCCGACGGTGGCACCTTCACCTACGACTTCATCACCCCCGACCCGGGCACCTACTTCTTCCACCCGCACGTCGGGGTGCAGCTCGACCGGGGCCTCTATGCCCCTCTCATCATCGATGACCCGGCCGAGTCGGTGGACTTCGACAAGGAGTGGGTCGTCGTCCTCGACGACTGGCTCGACGGCATCATGGGCGACCCTGACACCGAGCTGGAAACGTTGCGGCGCAACGGTTCCGGGATGATTGGGCAGGGCAGTGAGATCGCCTACCCCTTCTACCTCGTCAACGGTCGCCCGCCCGCCGACCCGGAGACCTTCCAGGCCGCGCCCGGCGAGCGTGTGCGCCTCCGCATCATCAACGCCAGCTCCGACACCGTCTACCGGGTGGCGCTGGGAGGCCACCGGCTCAAGGTCACCCACAAGGACGGCATACCGACCCTGCCCAAGGAGACGGACGCGATCATCATCGGGATGGGCGAGCGCTACGACCTCAGCACCACCGTGGGGGACGGAGCGTTCCCCCTCGTCGCGATGGCCGAGGGCAAGAGCGGTCAGGCGTATGCCGTGCTCCGCACCTCCGCGTCAGCGGCGGCTCCGCCGGAGGACGTGCAGCCCGACGAGCTCACGCGAGGCATCCTGTGGGCGCCACTGCTGAGCGGCGACGACCACGTGCCGCGCGGACAGGAGCGGGCCGGGGACAAGGCCGACCGGACGATCACGATCCAGCTCGGGGTCCGCGGAGGCCGCTACGTCTGGACGATGAACGGCAAGACCTTCGAGGAGGCCGACCCGTTCGTGGTCTCCCGTGACGAGGTGGTGCGGATCATCTGGCAGAACATGTCGCACATGCCGCATCCGATGCACCTGCACGGTCACTCGTTCCGGCTCACCGATGGCGGCTCGTGGCACGACACGGTGCTCGTCGGGCCGATGGGTGCGGTCGCGGCTCAGTTCGTCGCCGACAACCCGGGGGCGTGGATGATGCACTGCCACAACATCTTCCACGCTGAGGCCGGGATGATGGCGACGCTCGGCTACCGCGCCTGACCTCGACGCGCCAGCACCCGGTCAAGGATCACCCGGTCGGCGAAGAGGTTGTGCACCTCGGCCAGGCTGAGATAGGGACCCTCCTGCCCCTCCTTGCCCATGACCTTGAGCAGGACCGGCCATTCGCCGTCCGTGAGCTGGCGATCGAAGGGGCGCCGGAAGTCCTTGGCCCGCTCGGCGTTGGCGTCCATCACCTCCACCAGCCGCTCGTCGGTGAGCCCTCGCTCGACGACGCCGGTTTCGACGTCCACGCAGTCGACGGCGAACTCGTCCAGGCGCTCGAACTGCTCCTCGTCGAAGTGTCCGGCCTGGTCGAGGATGCGGGAACCTGCACCGCGCTTGTCCAGCGGTCCACCGCGCAGTTCACCCGGCCGCAGTCCGGTCACGAGGTCGAAAGTAGACGAGGAGCTGCTCCGGCTTACCGGAGCAGCTCCTCGTCTACTTTCGACTGTCGTGGGGGGGCGGGATCAGCGAGCGAGGACGTGCCGCAGGCCGTCGGCCAAGTCGCGGTGGCGGAACTGGTAGCCCCACTCCTGCGCCAACGAGGCATCGAGCCGCTGCCCGGCGAGCGCCAGCTCCCGCGCGCCCTGGCGTCCGAGCAACAAGGCCGGGCCGAAGCCTGGCACCGGCAGCACCGTCGGGCGACGGACGACGCGACCCAGCGTCGCGGCATACTCACTCGCCCGCACCGGCTCGGGAGCGGCGGCGTTGACCGGCCCCGCCAGGCCCGGCGTCAGTGCGACGTGGGCATAGAGACCGATGAGGTCGTCGATGGTGATCCACGGCATCCACTGCCTGCCGTCGCCGAGTCGCCCGCCCAAGCCGGCTTCGTAGAGCGGCAACTGGAGCGCAAGCTGCCCGCCACCGGCCGACTGCACATAGCCGGTGCGGACATGCGCCACCCGCACGCCGGCCTCGCGCGCCGGGTCCGCGGCCGCCTCCCACTCGCGGCAGACGAGCGCAAGGAAGGCATCCCCTGACGCGGACTGCTCCGTGAGCACCTCATCCCCACGGTCGGCGCCGTAGTAGCCCGACGCCGAGGCGGTGACCAAGGCCCGCTCCCGCCCATCGCTCGACAGGTCGGCCAGCACCCGGGCCAGCAGCGTCGTCGAGCGCACCCGGGAGTCGAAGACCCGCGCCTTGTGGTGCGCGGTGAACCTCTTGCCGATCGGCTCGCCCGCCAGGTGGATGACGACATCGACGTCACGCAGCGCCTCGGCATCCAGGCCCGAGCCGTCGCTGGCCTCCGGGTCCCAGCGAATCTCCCTCTCGGACTTGGGTGCTCGACGAGTCAGCACCCGCACGTCGTGCCCACCGCCGCCGAGCAGCGCGACGAGCTGGCGCCCCACCAGCCCCGAGGCTCCCGACACCGCGATGACCTTCGTCTCCGGGTGGCGCTCATGGAAGGCGAGGTCGTCACGCAGCTGCCGCTCGCGATAGGCGAACATCCCGCGCAGCTGCGGCTCGACCAGCCGCGCCAGCACATCCGGCAGCCCGAGCGGCAGCTCGTAGGTCACCTCGTCCTCGATCCGAGTGCCCCCGCCGGGCAGGTCGGTGAAGACGTGCCTATGCACCCACGACCGCAGCGGCCCGCTCACCATCACGTCCTCGAAGAAGGACGGCGGGTCGTATGCCGTGTGCCGGGCATGCCAGGTCGGCCCCACCTTCCCGGCGGTGCCGGGGACGCCGATGGTGAACCGGTGCTCGGCCCCGACCTGCAGGCCGACGCTCGGCTCGCCCTTCGAGCGCACCTGGCCGGGAGGGGAAAGACGGGTGAAGGCTCCCGGCCGCTCGTGCCAGGCCCAGACGGTCTCGCGGCTCTGGGGGTACTCGCTCACGTGGGTGAAGGTCGCCATCAGCTCACTCCGCGACGAACCGGGCGTTGACGACCGCAGTGGTCTCGACGTCCTCGGGCGCGATCTCGATGCCGCCCTCACCGCCGCCGGCATCCATCGCCTTGTACGCACCGCGCAGGGACATGGCGTGCACCTGGGGGGCATCGGCCTGCCCGTCGGAGAGCAGTCCCGGGTCGGCGATCTGGACACAGCGGACCACGCCACCACCGGCCGCCGTGGCATAGACCTGCGCCCGCTCACGGGCATCGACCACCGCCTCGGCGCGAACGCGCTCGTCGGTCTCCTTCCGCGTGGCCTCGGTGAGGGTCCACTCGACATGCCCCAGGGTGACGCCCTCGAGTCCACCCCAGGCGTCGGCGAACCCGGACAGGGCCCGGAAGTCACGGAACTTCACCTGCACCCGGGACGACGCGGCATACCTCATCGGGAGGACGGTCCCCTTGTCGGACCACGGGCGCCACGACCGGGTGCCGACGGGGAGCACCGCCGACCACGTCGTGGGGCGGGACTCGTGCTCACGGAGCCGGGTGAGCTCGGCGCTCAGCGCATTGACCAGGTCCGTCGTGCGACGCAGGACCTGGGCCTTGTCGGCCCCCTCGAAGCCCGCCGTGAGGTGGATCGTGGCGCGCTCCGGGGCCAGGGCCGCGCGGCCGGTGCCGATGACGGTGATCTCCATGACTGGACTCTAGGTCAAGGTCACCATGGCGAACCCGTCCGCTCGGGGCGGGCATCGGCGAGGATGCAGCCATGCCCTTGGCCGACTGGTTCCTCTCGCACGAGGAGCGCGACAACCCGAGCAGCCGCGTGGACGCGATCCTCGACGACGGGGATGCCTCGTGGACGCCGGGCAACCACGTGCGGCCCATCGTCCACGGCGCCGACTACTTCGCCGAGCTCGCCGAGCGGATCAAGGCGATGGGTGAGGGTGACCGGATCTACTTCGTCGACTGGCGCGGCGACCCGGACGAGCACCTCAACGAGGACGGTGACACCCTGCTCGACGTCCTCGTCGCCGCCCTCGGCCGGGGCGCCGACGTGCGGGCCCTGCTGTGGCGCTCGCACTGGCGCAAGCTCGGCTTCCACTCCGAGCGGGCCTTCGAGCTGGGCAGGGCGATCGAGGAGGCCGGCGGGCAGTGCCTGCGGGACATGCGGGTGCGCACGGCCGGCGCCCACCACCAGAAGTTCGTCGTCCTTCGCCACCGCGACGACTCGAGGCGCGATGTCGCCTACGTCGGTGGCATCGACCTCTGCCACAGCCGCCGCGACGACGCCGATCACGGTGGTGACCCCCAGCCGCTCAAGATCGCGGCGGAGTACGGTCCCAACCCGGCCTGGCACGACGTGCAGGTCGGGATCAGCGGGCCGGCGGTCCACGACGTCGAGACCACCTTTCGTGAGCGCTGGGAGGACACGACTCCCCTGACCTCCAACCCGGGCCGGCGCCTCGCGTCCTGGCTCCAGGCCGAGGACCAGACGCCGAAGCCACTCGGCGAGCAGTGGCCGCCGCCACCGCCGGTCGAGGGCGGCCACGACGCCGTGCAGCTCGCCCGCACCTATCCCAAGATCCTGCCCAAGCCCTATGACTTCGCGCCCGACGGCGAGCGCACCATCGCCCTCGGCAACGCCAAGGCGATGAGCCGCGCACGCCGCCTGGTCTATGTCGAGGACCAGTACCTCTGGGGCCCCCAGGTCGGTGAGCACTTCGCGAGCGTCCTGCGCGAGCGCCCCGACCTCCGGCTGGTCATCGTGCTGCCGGTCCTGCCCGACCTCGACGGCACCGTGGCGCGCACCACCCAGTGGCACGCCCGACTGCTCGCCCTCGAGCCGATCCTCGAGGCCGGTGGTGACCGGGTCGCCGTCTTCGGCCTGACCAACTCCAAGGGCCTGCCTGTCTATGTCCACTCCAAGGTCTGCATCATCGACGACCGCTGGGCCAGCGTCGGCTCGGACAACCTCAACCGGCGCTCCTGGACCAGCGACTCGGAAATCGCGGCCTTCGTCATGGACGACCGCGTCGACGCCCTCGCCGACGACGAGCCCGGACCGCGCGACGGCTTCCCGCTGCGCCTGCGCCGGATGCTCTGCGCCGAACACTTGGGCCTGCCGGAGGAGGAGGTGCCGGACGACCCGGACGAGCTCTTCGAGCTGCTCGTCGGCTCCGCGGCCGCCCTCGATGAGTGGTATGCCGCGGGCGCGGCTCCCCAGCCGGAGGGCGTTCGCCGGGTGGTCGCCAAGGTCAAGGGGCGCCGACGGCATACGCCATGGACGCGAAAGCGGGCGCGGGGACGAGCCGCTGGTGCGGCGGCGGCGTGGTTGGAGCGCTCGGGCGCCTCGGCGGAACGACCGCCCGGCCAGTTGCGACACCTCGCGGCGCCGACGCTGACGCGCGTCCAGCGCCTCTGGGCCGAGCGGCTCTACGACGTCTTCGACCCCGACGGCACCATCGGGCGGGACGAGACGATCGAGGAACTCACCTCCCCGAAGCGCTGACGCCACCCTCGCAACGATGCTTGATGTGGTGGATGTGGGGTCCTGACCCCACATCCACCACATCAAGCGGGGAGGAGGGCGGCGCGGAGCGCATCGAGGGCGCCGAGACGGGCGCCGGTCAAGGGTCCGTCGTCGAGGCGTGCCACGCGGACGTCGGCCGCCACGACCTCGTCCGCGCCGAGGGCATCGCGCACTGCCTCGACCACGCGTGGGTGGCGGCCCCAGGGCCCGTCGAGGACGACGACCTCGGGGTCGAGGAGGTGACAGGCTCCGCGGACTGTGGCGGTGATCGCCTCGAGGAGGCGCTGCGCCCTGTCGCCACCGCGATCGAGCGCGGCCTGCACCCGAGTCAGGTCGACACCGACGGCGCCCGGCGCGAGCAGGCCAAGCTCGCTGAGCTGGCCAAGGAGGGAGCCGGCCAGGGGGTCGTGGCGTCGCCCAGACGCGGCGCCCGAGCGACGCGCGGCCGCAGGGTCGGTGACCGCGTGCGTGATCTCGCCGGCGAAGCCGCGCGAGCCGCGCACGAGGGCGCTCTCGCTCAGGATGGCCGAGCCGAGCCCGACACCGAGGTGAACCTGCACAACGTGGGTGCAGCCGCTCGCGGCACCGAGGCGATGCTCGGCGAGCAGCGCCCAGTTGACGTCGTTGTCCACGAGGGGCGCGACGGACAGGCCGACAGCGGCGCCCACATCGAGCCCGCCGGTGAGGAAGGGCGAGCCGGGCAGGTTGACGGTGCGCCCCTGTCGGTCCACCGGATTGGCGATGCTGACCCCGACCGCCGCGATGCCACCCCGCGCCTGGTCGGCGAGCGAGGCCGCGAGGTGCCGGAGGGCGGAGGACAGCCGACGGGCGGACACGGGGAGGTCGAAGGTCCGCTCTTCACGCGCAAGCACTTCTCCGTCGGCGCGGACCACTTCGCCGAGCAGTCCTGCCCCACCGGCTCGGAGCACCAGCGCGCATGGGCTCCCGTCGGCCAGGGTCACGACGGTCCCGGCGCGCCCCCGACCGGAGTGCTCCGCACGCCCGGCCTCTGCCAGCACGCCGGCGTCGATGAGGCGGCCGACGGCCTGGGAGACGGTCGGCTTGGACAGGCCGGTGCGTGCGGCGAGGTCCGCGCGCGAGCCGGGGCCCTCGTCGAGGACGGCCCCGAGGACGTTGGCGTCGGAGAGCTGCCGGAGCAGGTCCAGCGACGGCCGCCCCAAACTACCCCCGATTCGAGGTATTACCGCCGCAGATTCTGCGGCGGTAATACCTCGAATCGGCATGGGGAACCCCTCGGTCTGTTCGTCGCGACAGGACTTGGCAAGGACTTGGTAAGGACCGCTTGCAAAATAGCATGCCGCCTGCCATCCTGCTCTTTAAGAAGGAGTCCTTATCAAAGATGAGAGGCCAGCCATGACCGCCACGACAGAGCGCCCCGCCCTCCCCCACTGGGAGACCAAGCCCGAGGACGTCGCCGCCGCGACCCGCGAGATCAAGGCCGCCCTGCGTGAGCGCATCGCCGCCAGTGGGCGCACGGTCGACGAGGTCTTCGGGGCGCTCGAGGCCCGCATCGCCGCCAAGGTCGAGGCGATCAAGGCCGACAAGGCGGCCGGTCAGGAGGTCTGGCCGATCATCGACTTCGCCGACATCGCCGCGGGCACCGTCCCGGCCGAGCTCGCGGCCAAGGTCAAGGAGCGCGGGTGCGCCGTCATCCGCGGCACCTTCCCGCACGAGCAGGCGCTCCAGTGGGACCAGGACATCGTCGACTACGTCGACCGCAACGGCTTCTTCGAGAAGTACACCGGTCCCGCCGACGACTTCTTCGCCAGCGTCGCCTCCAAGCCCGAGATCTACCCGATCTACTGGTCGGCCCCACAGATGGAGGCCCGCCAGAGCCCCCGCATGGCCGCGGTCCAGTCCTTCCTCAACAGCCAGTGGACGCACACCTCCGAGGGAGTGCAGTGGTTCGACCCCGACCGCGACAGCCTCTACCCCGACCGCATCCGCCGTCGCCCCCCGGGCACCGACAGCGCCGGCCTGGGCACTCACCTCGACACCGGCTCGATCGACCTCTTCCTCACCGAGGGCTACCAGCAGGCCTTCCGGCACGTCTTCGACGGCACCGTCGAGGCCTACGACCCCTGGGATGCCGCGCACCGCACGACCGCGGTCAACTACCCCGCGTCGACGATGTGCTCGGCCTTCCGCACCTTCCAGGGCTGGACGGCGCTCTCGGACATGGGCCACGACCAGGGCGTGCTGCACACCGTGCCGATCCCCGAGGCGATGGCCTACCTCCTCATGCGCCCGCTCCTCGACGACGTCCCCGAGGACGAGCTCTGCGGCGTGGAGTGGAATCGCACCTTCCCCATCGGCTGGAAGTGGCACGGGCTGCTCATGGAGGCCGTCTCCGGCATCCCCGACGTGCGCGCCGGCGACACCGTGTGGTGGCACTGCGACATGATCCACTCGGTCGCGTCGGTCGCCGACCAGGTGGGCTGGGGCAACGTGATGTACATCCCCGCCGCCCCGTGGTGCGAGCGCAATGAGCGGTACTCCGTGGGCGTGCGTGAGGCCTTCGAGACCGGTTCGTCGCCGGCGGACTTCCCCGAGGAGCACTACGAGCGCGACTGGGAGGGCCGCTTCCAGCCCGAGCACCTCAACAGCATCGGCCGCCGGGGTCTGGGCCTGGAGTAGGCCACGACCGCGCGTGCCATGATCGCCGCATGCTGATGGCTTCGTCGTGGGAGCGCATGGCCGACTCTCGCCTCGGCGGACTGGTGCGCGCGTGGGAGCGTCGCAGCCGCGCGCTCGCGGTGCTGCTCGGCACCTTCGGGTACGCCGCCTCGCTCTCGCCCTCCCTCATCCCCCGAAGCCCCGTCATGCAGGGTGTGGTCTCCGGGGTGAGCCTGGCTGCGTGGTATGCCGTGGGCGTGCTCCTCGGCCGAGCCTGGCGCCGCTTCCGCCGGTGGAGCGGGCTCGTGGTGGAGCTGCGCAGTGCCGGGCCGCGGCGCATGCTCGCCGGCGCTTGGGCAGGAGGGGTCGCGGCGACCCTCATCGGCGCCCCCCTGCTCTTCCTCGACGACCACCGGGCGCTGGCACGCGACATGGGCATGCCCGAGCCGGGAGTGGTCGACGTGCTGGTCGTGCTCGTCATGGCAGCCGGCGTCTTCGCCGCCCTCGTGCTGCTCTGGCACGGAGTCAGACGCCTGTTCCTGGTGCTCCTGGCTCGGTTGAACCGCCTCCCGAGCGCCCTGGCCGCGCCGCTGGCCAGCGTGCTCGTCCTCGTGCTGGTGGCGGGACTCATCCAGTACGTCATCGTCGGCGGGCTGATCCGGGTCGTCGGCGACCGATCGGCGCAGGCCAATCTCACCAGCCCGCCGGGCACCTCTCCGCCGGTGTCCTCCCTCCTGTCCGGCGGGCCCGGCTCGACCCAGTCGTGGGCCGACCTGGGCTACGAGGGGCGGGCCTTCGTCTCGGGTGCCACCACCGCCACCGACATCGCCCGGGTCACCGGGCAGCCCTCGAAGGAGCCGATCCGAGCGTATGCCGGTCGCGTCGACGGCCGCTCCATCGAGGCGACCGTCGTGGCCGCGATGGCGGAACTGGACCGCACCGGTGCCTGGCAGCGCTCGACCCTGCTGCTCTTCACCACGACCGGTCAGGGCTGGGTGAACAACTGGAGTGCCTCTGCAGTCGAGTACCTCACCGGTGGCGACTGCGCCCTAGTGGCGGTGCAGCACTCGGTCCTGCCCTCGCCACTGGCCCTCATCGATGCCCCCAACCGTCCGCGCGAGGCGGGTCGGGCACTGACCTCTGCGGTGCTGGACCACCTGGAGACCTTGCCCGCTGATGCCCGCCCGAAGGTCTACGTCGCCGGAGAGTCCTTGGGCGCCTACGGCGGGAACGCCGCGTTCACCTCGCTCGACGACATGCTCGATCGCATCGACGGGGCGGTCTGGACCGGGACGCCGTCCTTCACCGAGTTGCACCGCTCGATCACCGCGCGCCGCGTGGTGGGATCGACCCAGATGAACCCGATCGTCGACAACGGGCGCCACGTGCGCTTCGCGTCACGGCCGGCAGAACTCGCAGCCGACCAGTTCGGTCGTGAGCTCGGGCCGTGGGACTTCCCCCGCGTCGTCTACCTCCAGCACCCCTCGGACCCGGTCGTGTGGTGGGAGCCCTCGCTGCTGCTGTCCACCCCGGACTGGCTGCGTGAGACGCGCGTGGCCAGCCCGGCCGCCGCCATGTCCTGGCTTCCCGTGGTCACCTTCTGGCAGGTGACCGCCGACATGCCGGGCTCGACCGACGTGCCGTCAGGAAAAGGCCACAACTACCACGCGGAGGTCGTGCCGACGTGGGCCGCCGTCCTGGACCGCGGCACGCCCGCGGCCGTTGCCGAGGTGACGACGGCCATCGAGCGACGCGCCCAGTCCTGGGAGTAGCCGGCCAACGGCCCGTGCTCAGTCCTGGGAGTAGATGAGGACGGAGTAGGCCGGGATGGAGGCCAACGCGAAGATGCCCATGCCCGCCTCGTCATGCGCGTCGAGGTCGAAGGCGTCGCCGTCACCGAAGGCATCGGAGTAGATCCGGGCATCGGAGTTCAGGCGCAGCTTCCACAGCCCGGTGGCCGGCATACGGACGGGGAGGCCCTCCACGGAGTCATGGGAGAGGTTGACCATGACCACCGTGCTGTCGCGCGGCCCGCCGTCGGCCCAGCGGTGGTAGGCGAGGGTGTTGCGCTCCTCGTCGCCGTGGAGGATCTCGGTGTTGTGCCCGGTCAGGCCCTTGGTCAGGCCAGCGGCGTTGCGGCGCAGCATGATCAGGTCGCGATAGAGCCGGACGACGCCGTGGAACTCCTCGTTCTGGGCCCAGTCCAGCGGCACGTCGTCGCGGAACCAGCCGCCCTCGAGGAACTCCTGTCCCTGGAAGATCATCGGGATGCCCGGGGACGTGAGCGCGAGCGCGGCGCCCACAGTGGAGCGCTTCTGGGCATACCACCCGGTCGAGTCGCCCTCGTCGATCTCGTAGGGCACGCGGGCGCGGCCGTTGGCGACCTCGTCGTGGCTCTCGGTGTAGACCACGCGGTGGAAGGCGTTGTCGTTGTAGCGCATCGTGACCGCGTGCACGACGTCCTGCATCGACCGGCTCGCGTCGTCGGGGGTGATGACGGCCTCGCGCACCGGGTGGACGAAGGAGGAGTCCCACTGGGCGTGGAAGGCCGCGCCGTCGTCGTCGGTCTGGGTGATCCGCGGGTCGCGGTGCATGTCCTCGGCGATGAGGATCTTGCCGGGGAACTGCTCTCGGATCGAGGAGTTGACCCAGTGCAGCAGCGACCAGCCCTCGGGCAGGTCCTCGCCGTCGGCGCGGACCGAGCGGATGTAGGGGGTCATGTCGTAGCGCAGGCCGTCGAGGTGGTACTCGCGCAGCCACATCAGCGCGTTGTCGTGGATGAACTGGCGGACCTCACCGCGTCCGTAGTCGGGGCGGGTGTCGCCCCACGGGGTCTCGCTGCGCCAGTCGTTGTAGAAGTAGATCCCGCCCTTGCCGTCCTCGCTCCACCCGTCGAACTGCCACAGGTCGAGGTCGCTGGGACCGAAGTGGTTGTAGACGACGTCGAGGACGACGGCCATGCCGCGGGCATGCGCCTGGCGGACGAACTCCTTGAACGCATCGGGACCGCCGTAGGCCGACTCGACGGCGAAGACGTGTGCCGGGTTGTAGCCCCAGGACATGTCGCCGGCGAACTCAGCGACCGGCATGATCTGCACGACGTTGATGCCGAGCTGCTCGAGGTGGTCCAGTCGCGCCGCGGCGTCCCCGAGGGTCCCGACGCCACCGTCACCACTGGGCGCGAACGAGCCGATGTGCAGCTCGTAGATGACCAACTCGTTGTGGTTGCCGATGGTGAAGTCGTCGCCCTGCCAGTCGAAGCTCTCGGGGTCGTAGATGACGCCATTGCCAACCGAGTTGGTGACCTGGCGGACCTGGGGGTCGATGCGGTAGAAGGCGTTGTCGCCGTTGCGGATCAGGTACTTGTACTCCTGCCCCGCCTGCGCGCCCGCGACATCGGCGTACCAGTTGCCATTGCCCTCACTGGCCAGGGGCGTGGCGGTGTCGTTCCACTCGTTGAAGTCCCCGACGACGTGCACCTCGTCGGCGTGCGGAGCCCACACGCGGAAGGCCACCCCGCCGTCGTGCACCAGTGCGCCCATGCCGTCCATGTCATGCCTCTCCGTCGGGGCCGCGCGCCTGCGGGCCACCTGCCATCTTCCCTCGTATGCCGTCCGCTCACCCAATCCGGGGGGCTAGGGTCACCCAGATGGATGCGATCACCCCCAACCTCTGGTTCGACGACAACGCCGAGGAGGCGGCCGAGTTCTACGTCTCCGTCTTCCCGGACTCGAGGATCACGCGCGTCATGCGCTACACCCAGGCCGGGCCCGGACCCGAGGGGACGGCGGTCACCGTCGAGTTCGCGTTGCGGGGGCAGCCGTTCACCGGCATCAACGGCGGGCCGATGTTCACCTTCTCCGAGGCCGTCTCCTTCGCCATCTCCTGCGAGGACCAGGCCGAGTCGGACCACTACTGGGAGGCCCTGCTGGCCGGCGGCGGCCAGGAGAGCCAGTGCGGCTGGCTCAAGGACCGCTTCGGGCTGTCCTGGCAGGTCTATCCCAAGCAGCTCGCCGAGCTCATCGGCGACCCTGACCCGGGGCGGGCCTCACGCGCGACCGCCGCGATGCTCGGCCAGCGCCGGATCGACCTCGACGCCATCCGCGCCGCTGCTGACAGCCCTCCCTGAGGCCACGTTCCCCTCGAGCTCGGCGCGACGGGTGTAGGTCCAACCGGGGCCGCGCACGAGGAAGCCGAACCGGTCCCGCCAGGTCCTCGCCCGCTCGATGTCCCGCGCCATGTCCTGCCACTCGTGCGTGGCGATCCGAGCAGGGTTGAACGAGTTGATGTTTCGCGTGAGCCCATAGACGACCCGCTCATCCTCGCGCTGGAAGGTCCCGAAGATCCGGTCCCAGATGATGAGGATCGAGCCGTGGTTGCGGTCGAGGTAGCGCCGGTTCGAGCCGTGGTGGACCCGGTGGTGCGACGGGGTGTTGAGGACGTTCTCCAGCCAGCCGATCGAGCGGATCGCCTCGGTGTGGATCCAGAACTGGTAGATCAGGTTGAGCGCGCGCGCCTGCTCGATGAGGCCAGGGCGCACCCCGGCGAGCGCGAGCAGCCCGTAGGGCACGGTCAGCGTGACCCCCTCGGCCACCGGCTGGCGCAGCGCCGTCGAGAGGTTGTAGCGCTCACTGCTGTGGTGCACGACGTGCACCGCCCAGAGCCAGCGCGACTCGTGCGAGAGGCGGTGGTTCCAGTAGTAGATCGCGTCCCACCCGATAAGGGCGATCACCAGCGCCCCCCACCCGCCGCCGAGGTCGCGGCGGTGTCCCTCGAAGAGCCGTTTGCCGCCGGTCATCGCCGTCCAGGTCGTGGCGGTCGCCAGGGCGGTCGAGGCCACGGCCGCCACCGCGGTCGCCGCGCCCACCCGCTGGATCGGGTCCACTACATCGGTATGCCGTGGCGCGCCTGCCGCTTGGAGGGCACCGCTCGCCTCCCGAGGCAGGCTCCCCGCCGCGGGCAGGCGGCCCCCACCGGCCCGCCGCGCACGAAGCACATCGGACGCCGTCGTGACGGCAGCGGCCGTCAGCCCGGCGCGGATCAGCAGCCGGCCGAGGCGACCACGGCCCGGGGTGAGCGGGTCGAGAAGCCGCTTGGCGGCATACGGGGCAAGCAGGCTCCCCACGCCCATGGTCAGCGAGGCGATGGTGTCCTTGAGCTCGTAGTCCCCGGCGCGGGTGGTGCCGGGGGCGGCCGGGTGGGCGCGCAGCCAGAGGTGCTCGGCGACCATGGCCCCGATGAATCCGGGGATGGCCACGACCGTGAGGTCGACCTTGGGCAGGCGCATCATCCCGTCATGGTGCCCGTTCGACGAAGGGGAGGGCGCGGACGATGAGGAAGGTCACGATCGAGGTGGTCATCGTCGCCAGTGACCCCCACGCCATGTCGATCGGCACGATCGAGCTCGGGAAGTCCTTGAGGACGGCGAGGTTGGTGAGGTTCCACGTGGCGTAGGCGACCAGGCCGAAGAGGAAGCCGGAGAGCGCGGCCTTGCCCAGCGACCCGGCATCGAGGGCAGGGACGAGCACGAAGTAGGTGAGGCCGACGAGGTACAGCAGGTAGAAGAGGATCGCCGCCGTCATGTTCGGCTTGGCCGCGAGCCAGTCCCCCATTCGCGCGTCATACAGGGGGCGACCGACCTTCCCCAGCCAGAGGAAGTCGAGCAGGCCGAAGACGACTCCGGCGACGGCATACGCAGCGATCCACTTCATGACTCCACCCTACAACCTTCGACAAAGCTTTGACAGCCCTCCAGTCGGAACGTACCGTCGAGGCATGACCACTGCCGCGCCGACGTCTGCCGACCGCCTCCGCCAGGTCGGGGTGACCCTCGCCGAGGTGTTCTGCGTCGTGGGCACTCTCTTCGGGGTCGGCGTCATCGGCACCCGGGTCGAGGAGTCCTCCGGCGGAGCGCTCGCGGCCGATGCCACCCTCATCGCCCCGGCGACCCCGGCCTTCTCGATCTGGTCGGTCATCTACCTCGGCCTCGCGGCCTACACGATCTGGCAGTGGCTACCGTCGGCCGCGACGAGCGCCCGCACCCGCGCCACCGGCTGGCTCATTGCCCTGTCGATGGTGCTCAACGCCGCGTGGCTGCTCGTCACCCAGCAGGGCTGGATCTGGGCCAGTGTGGTGGTCATCGCTGCGCTCGCGACCACCCTCGGCGTGCTCGTGCGCCGCCTGAGCGAGCACCGCCCGTCCGGTCGCGCCGAGCTGGTCGTCGTCGACGGCACCATGGGCCTCTACCTCGGATGGGTCACGGTCGCGACCTGCGCCAACATCGCGGCGGCGCTCGTCGCCGGTGGCTTCGACCCGGCCCCGCCCGTCTCCACCATCGCCACCATCGTCGTGCTCGCCGTCGCGGCCGGGATCGGCGTGATGCTCGCCATCCGCCTCGGCGGTCGGTATGCCGTGGCCGCCGCCCTCGCGTGGGGCCTGGCCTGGATCGTGGTCGGCCGACTCGTCGAGGGACCGATCTCGGTGCCGGTGGCGATCGCTGCCGGTGTCGCTGCGCTGGTGGTCATCGGCGCGGCCCTGCGCTGGCACCGCCAGGTCGACCTGCCCGCCGCCTGAGACTCCAGGCCGAGGACGCAGTGATCCTGGGTGGACATTCTTCCGTCCCGGGGCACGGAAAGAAGTCCACTTCGCGCCGGTCCCAGTGCGTTCGGAGAGGCATCGTCGCTCACTGAGATCCGCATCCAGGCCCGGGTCCACCCCTGGGAGGCCGAGGACGAAATGATCTTGGGTGGACGATTTTCCGTCCCGGAGCACGGAAGAAGGTCCACTCCGCGCTGGTCGCGTCGTGCTCACCCGCACATGCCGTGGTCACGTGCAAATGGGACCGGACTCAGCCTCCTGAGCCCGTGGGCACAGCGAGGGCACAGTCGTTCGCCCTGACATGGAGCCATGGATCTCCTCGTCGTCGGCGGTGTCCCCGGAGCGGGGAAGAGCACGGCCCTCCGTCACCACGTAGGCACTCGCGGGGTGCTCGTCCTGGACCCTGATCGGATGCGCGGCATCCTGCGCTGGAGACCCTTGGTGCACTTGGTGCACCAGGTCCTCCTCTGGGGGACCGTCAGCGTCGGGCCGCGCCTGCTGCGCCGTCTCGGCGTGCGCCTCGTGCTCGCTCAGGACACGGCGACCCGGACGCGCCGACGCACGGCGCTGCTGAAGCTGGCCAGCAGGCGCGGGTGGCGGTCAGCCCTCTGGTTCATCGACGCCTCACGAGAGGAGGCCCTGAGCGGCCAGTTCGCGAGAGGACGCATGGTTGACGAGGCCGCTTTCGAGCGTCACTGGAAGCGCTGGGAACTGCTGCGCGACGATGGTCAGCAGGTGGTCATGAGCCGAGCAGCTCTCACCACGCGTCTCGATGTCTCGGTCGCGCGTGCCACGGGTCTGTGGCTGTCGGCGCGCCCCGGTGCCTGGCCCCCGGCCCGCCGAGACCCCGGAACTCACGTCGCGGACTACCGTGAGTGAATGAGCGAGATCGCACCGCCGCGCCAGGACGAGATCGACACCTTCTGGGTCGACGCGACGTTGCGCGCCAACCTCAACCGGTTGGCGGCCTACTGGGGCCCGACCGAGCTCGACTCGCTGCAGCCACCCGCGTCGGCCTTCGGTGGCACGGCCGAGGTCGCGGACGAGCTCGCCGACTTGATCGTGGCCGGCACCAAGACTGCCACGTCGAGCGCGCTCTGGGACTACGAGGCCGAGGAGGTCGAGGTGCCCCGACGCGGTGACCTCGAGATCGTCATCGACGGATCAGGACACCCGCGAGCACTCATCGTGACCACCCAGGTCGAGGTCGTCCCCTTCGCTGACGTCAGCGCCGAGTTAGCGGCGGCCGAAGGCGAGGGCGACCGCTCGCTGGAGTACTGGCGCCGCGTGCACGAGGACTTCTTCACGGCCTACTCATCGCACGATCGCGGCTTCTCCACGGACATGCCCGTCGTCTGCCAGACCTTCGAGGTGCTCTACACCGGCCAATGAGCCCGTGGAGCTGCAGAGCGAGCCATGGCCTGGCGAATTCTGGCGAGGACCGCTTGGGGATGGTCCAACTCCGACCAGATGACCCTGACGACGACGTAACCCAACTGGGCGAGGCGGTGCTCCCTCAACTTCTCGGCTCGTAACACCTCGCTGTCGGTGTACTTGACCAGACCATCGAACTCGACCACCACGGACGTGCCTTGGATCAGGAAGTCGACCCGCGCCTGAAAGGCTCCGTCTCGGATCAGGACCTGAGGCACAACGGCAATGCCCCCCCCAGCCGGAGCACACGAGCCAGACGGGTCTCCCCCGGCGACTCGTGGCGCCCGTCCACCGTCGGCAGCGCACGTCTGACCTGACCCGTCCCCGGCCTCGCTCCCAAGGACGACACCACGAGCTCCAGGTCGGTTGGGGTCACCAGTTCGCGACGCACTGCCGCGTCTGCGCTCACCAGGAAGGACTCGACCCCGGAACGGCATCCCATCCGAACCAGGGCGTGAGCCAACGGAACGCTGGGGACCGGCACGTCGATGAGGCCGCATCGCACCCTGCCCGTAGGCGCCTGGAACGGGTGGATGACTACTCCCGGCCCCACGTGCTGCCGTGCGCGTCCGCCCGGTCGTGCCCGCGCGAGCTCGATCCGCGCGAGGTCGGTCCTGAACGTGGGGAGGCGTGCCACGAGGACAGCGGACACTCCGGCCAGCGCCGTTCCGGGGTTGCGGCGAAGATGTGCCACGGCCCTCAGTCGGTGCTCGTCCTCTGGGGTGCCGAGCGGCCGAGCCGTGTAGTGCGCCTCGCAGAGTCGCCGCACCTGGCCGGCTCGGATCTTCGCGGAGAGCGCCTTGTGGTCCACGCCGACGCCGGCTGCATCCGCGCGGCTGAACACGCCATTGACTTCGAGGCCGACCAAGGTCATGCCCTGAGTGTGCGCTGGGTCAGTCACCAGCTCTTCGGGTTATCCACAGCGATCGCATCATCCACCCGGCAGTTCTTGGGTGCCGGTACCGGCGAAAACTGCCGGCACCGGCGACATGTCGCAGGTAGCGGGAAGTTTCGCCGGTACCGCGCACCACCAGCTCCTGCCAGCGCCGACGCCGGCAGAGCCCCGTCGGGTCGTCAGGAGAGGACGTCCTTGCGGGCGAAGCGGCGCCAGCCCAGGGCGAAGAAGATCAGCGCCCACAGGATCGACCACAACACGCCGTGGCGCAGGGCCACCCAGTCGTAGGTCGGCTGCAGCAGCTCGAGCCAGGACCGCTGGTAGTGCCCGGGCAGGCCGTTGCGGATCGATCCCAGTGCGTCGATCGAGTCGAGGATGCCCGCGACGATGTAGGCGATGAGGGCTCCTCCGACCGCTGCGAGCGGCGTGTCGGTGCCGACGCCGATGGCGAAGGCGATCGCGGCGACCGGCAGCATCGCGACGAAGATGTAGGCGATGGCGATCGCCAGTCGCGGCAGCAGCTCGGCGAGCGTGAGCGCCCCGCCGCCGGGGATGGTGAACGAGCTCGTGCCATAGACCAGCGAGCCGATGAGGAAGGCCCAGGTCGGCAGCACGATGAGCAGGATCGCCAGGTGCACGACCCCGACCGAGACCTTCGCCGTGAGCAGTCGTGCCCGACGCACTGGCGCGGTCAGGAGATACCGCAGCGAGGACCAGGACGCCTCGGCCGGCACCGGGTCACCGAGGAGGAGCGCTGCCACGATGACCAGCAGCAGCTCGGAGGCCACCAGGAGGACGAACACCGTGAAGTTCGCTCCCCCGGAGGTGGCGTAGTCGACCATCCGAGTCCCTGTCTGGGAGCCCTGTCGCGGTCCCCGGTCGAGCGCGAACGCCCCCACGAAGATCAACGGGAGCGCCAGGACGATCCCGAGGATCCACTTGGTGCGCGTGCGGCCCACCTGTCGGCCCCACTCGGCCCGGAAGGACAGCGGCGAGCTCATCACGCCCTCACCTGCCTCAGTCGTTCGATGAGCGAGCTGCCGCCGCTCTCACCGGTGTCCGCATGCGCGGCCTGCGCGATGACGCCGAGGAAGACCTCCTCGAGGTGCCGCCGGCTGCCCACGCCAACAACGTCGGCTCCGGCCTCGATCGCCTCCCGCACGACCTGCCCCCGGGGGCGGTCGGCGATGACCGTGACCCGGCCGTGGGCGTCGTCGTCCTCCACGTCGACACTTCGTATGCCGTCCGCTGCCCTCAAGCGCTCGGCCACCGTCCCAGCCCGCTCGCCGTCCGCGCCGAGCTCGAGCACGGTGGTGTCCTCGCTCGCGATCAGGTCCGCGACCGCACCGGTGGTGACGACCCGACCTGCGTGCATGACGACCACATGGCTGCAGGTCTGCTCGACCTCACCGAGCAGGTGACTGGAGACGACGACGGTGCGGCCGGCTGCGGCATACGCATGGAGGATCGGGCGCATCGCCGCGATCTGGGGTGGATCCAGGCCATTGGTCGGCTCGTCGAGGATGAGCAGCTCGGGCAGGCCGAGCATGGCCTGGGCGATGCCGAGCCGCTGCTTCATGCCGTGGCTGTAGGTCTTGACGGGCCTGTCGAGGGCACCGCCGAGGGCCGCCACGGCCAAGGCCTCGTCGAAGCCGGCTTCGGACTCGGGGCGGCCGGTGGCCCGCCAGTAGGCCTCGAGGTTGGCCCGACCGGTGAGGTGGGGCAGGAAGCCCGGACCCTCGACGAGGGCACCGACGCGTCGCAGGACGCCGGACCCCGGGCCGGCCTGCTCACCCATGACATGGACCGTCCCGCTGTCGGGCGCGATCAGTCCGAGGATCATGCGAATGGTCGTCGTCTTGCCCGCCCCGTTGGGGCCGAGCAGGCCGACGACCTGGCCCTTCTCGGCCCGCCAGCTCACGTCGTCGACGGCCCGGTGACCATCGGCATACGTCTTGACGAGGTTGGAGACGACGAGCGACACGTCGGCCAGCTCTGGGCGGTCGACGCGAGCCGCCCGGCGCCGGCGCGCGAGGAGGACCGAGCCCAGGATGAGGAGGAGCACGGCCCCGATGGCGACCGCCACGCCGATCGACTCGGTGTCGCGCGTCGTGGCGCCCGAGGCGGGCGTGCCGTCCAGAGTGGGGAACTCCAGGTCTCCGAGGACCTCGATCCGGTCGAGCCGGGCCTCACGCGGGTTGGCGTAGGCGGAGTCCGTGGACGTGAGCAGGACCCGCCACGTGCTGCCGCTCGCGACCTGCCAGGTGGCGGCGGGCAGGGCCATCGTCACCTCGGTGGGAACGCCGGGCTGGACCGGCACACGCACCGGCGCGACCAACCGCCGCGGCTGGCTGGTCGCCGCCCCTTGGACCTGCCACAGGCTCGCGAACAAGGTCACCGTCGACGCCGAGGAGGTCACTCGCAGGCGTACGCGCGGCGAGCCGACGGCAGTGAAGGTCTTGGTGGAGCGGGTCGTGTCGAGGGCGACCGACTGCCCCGGAAGGGCAGCCAGCTGGTAGGTCGGCAGGTTGCCGGCGAGCCCACCTAGCCCGGGTATGACGGTCGTCGAGGCCGGAGCCCCGCCGGGCGGGGTGAGCAGGACGCCACGGCCGCTGGGCTCACGCAGGCGCAAGGAGGTGGTCGGCTCCGTTGCGCCAGCACCCAGCCCGGGATAGGTATCGGCGGTGAAGAGCGGGGCGACGGTGGCCCGGCGAGCCAGCACCCCGGCATATGTGAAGGCGGGAACGGGAAGGCGCCCGTCGGCGGACGGTGAGGCACCGCGGAGGTAGTGGTCCAGCCAGGCGTCCGCGGCCGCGTCGTCGGCCGTGGCCGTCGAGGACGGGCCGTCGTGGCCGCCGTCGATCCAGCGCTGGGCCACAGGGACTCCGCGGTCGGTGAGGGCGCGTGCCGTGGCGTCGGACTGGTCGAGCCCGAAGAGGCTGTCCGCCATCCCCTGGATGAGGAGGACCGGCGCCTGCACCCCCGAGAGCACGGCGGCCGGACTGTGCGCGCGGAGCAGCTCGAGCAGCTCCGCCGACGGGACGCCGGACTCGGCGGCCGGGAGCAGCAGGCTGCAGATCGTCGGATCGAACCGGCCGCACAGGAGCTGGTCATCACCAGCCGAGGTGGCGGCGCTGCCCCCGCCTGCCGTTGCACCCCCTGCGCGGGCGCCACCCGCCACCGAGGCAGCGAAGAACCGGCTGATCCACAGCTGCTTGACCGGCCCGGGCTCGGCGATGGGGGCCGCGCCGGCCGGGGTCTGGCCGAGGTCGGTCACCGCCGCCTGCGGGAAGAGCGACGCTGCGAGGTCATGCCAGGTGATCGCCGCGACGACAGCGTCGATGCGGGGGTCGGTGCCGGCGGTGATGAGGGCGATCGCGCCGCCATAGGAACCCCCGGCGATCCCGACGCGGGGGTCGCCCGGGCCGTCCTGGAGCACATCGCCGCGAGCACCCAGCAGGTCCACGAGGGCGCGGACGTCGGCGCCCTCGTAGGCCGGGTCGTCGAGGTGGATCCGGCCCCCGGACTTCCCGAACCCGCGAGCGGTCCACGTCAGCACGACATAGCCGCGAGCGGCCAGGGACCGAGCCCGCTCGACGAGGTCCTCCTTGCTGCCGCCGAACCCGTGACCCAGGAGCACCGCCGGGTGCTGACCGCCGTCGGAGGGGGTGAAGACGCTGGCGTCCAGGCTCACCGCCGCGCCATCGGGCTCAGCACCCACGGGCACGTCGAGGTCAGCGGCCTTCACGGAGAGGGGCGCGGCCGCGGCCGCAGTGGGCGCGGCGGGCAGACCGAGACCGAGCAGGGCGGCACCGAGGGCGAGCACCAGCCACCTGGCAGGTCGCCGTCGTGAGCCCATGCGCGTCCCTTCGATGTCGGTGGCAGGACCCTACTCGGCGCGGCTGTCAGCCTCATCGCGGTCGTCGCGACCCGAGACGTCCATGCCCAGCGCGAGCGCCCACAGGCGCGCCCGCTCGGCCTCGTCCCGACGGCCGGCCCGGACCAGGGAGCGGTAGAGGAGCAGCGCGGCATACCCGTGGTCGGGGTCCTTGGCGAGCAGCTCGCGCGCCGACGCGGCCGCCTTGTCCAGCTGCGCCGAGTGGTAGTAGGCGCGCGTGAGCAGCTCGCGGGCGGCCCCCAGCTCGCTGTCGGGGGCGCGGTCGAGGAGGTACTCCAGGGCCTCGATCGCCGCGAGGTGGTCGCGGTCGGCGAACAGCTGCTGGGCCCATCGATAGATGTCGTAGGGCTCACGGCCCTCGAGCATGGCCGTCACGAACGTCGCCATCTGTCCACCTCCACCTCGGATGCCTCCCCGAACCGCATGCCTGAGGCTGCTATTCCTTGGCCGCATCCCCCCGCCACGTCGGTGCTCGGTGTCAGGATGACCGGACGGCGGCGCGCGTCGTCGTTCCACGAGACACCCACAGCACCGCGAAGGAGATGCCATGACCATCACCCCCGACGCTCCCCTCGAGGACGACGACCTCACCACCTCCCCTGTCGGCGATGCCGACGCGGTGCCCGGCGGCGGAGACGCCGACGGCACGGACGGACACGACTCGGACGGGACCGACGGCCACGACTCCGACGGCACGGACGGCACCGACGGTGGCGACTCCGATGGGACCGATGGTGGTGACGCCGATGGGACCGACGGTGGTGACGCCGACGGCACCGACGGTGGCGACTCCGATGGGACCGACGGTGGTGACGCCGACGGCACCGACGGCCACGACTCGGACGGGGTCGACGCCTGAGCACCGTCCTGGACCAGCTGACGGGTGACGCCCGGGCGTTCCGCGAGAACGCCTGGGCGTCAGCCCGTCACCTCCACCGCATCCCCGAGAACCAGGCCCGCGCGCTCCTCTCCCTCGACGATGTCGACGCCATCGTCACCGGCTCGGGCCTACGCGCCCCGGGGATCCGGGTGGTCAAGGACGGCACGGTCCTGTCCACGTCGGCGTTCACTCGTGCGGCCAGCATCTCCGGGCAGCCCCTCACCGGCCTGGTCGATGCCCGTCGCCTGCTCGCCCTGGTCGACGAAGGAGCCACCGTCGTCCTGCAGGGCCTGCACCGCTCGTGGCCGCGGATCACCGAACTGGTCGCCCGGCTGGAGACCGAGCTCGGCCACCCGGGTCAGGCCAACGCCTACCTCACGCCGGCCGGAAGCCAGGGCTTCGCGCCCCACCGGGACACCCACGACGTCTTCGTGATCCAGACCGAAGGCGAGAAGGTCTGGCTGATCGGCGAGGAGGACTCCGAGGACGAGGTGCTCCTCACGCCAGGCAGCGTGCTCTACCTCCCGACCGGCACGCGCCACAGCGCCCGCTCCCAGGCGTCGTACTCCCTGCACGTGACGGTGGGCATCAACCAGGTGACCTGGCGGAGCCTGGTCGAGCGCGCCGTCCGCCAGGCCTTGGCCGCCATCCCTGACACGCACCTCCCCGCGGGCTACCTGGAGGACCCGGACGCCCTGGCCGAGGGCCTGCGAGCCCACCTCGACACGGTGAGCGCCGCCGTCGCCCACCTGGACCCGGCCGTGCTTGCCCGAGCCCACGTCGAGCACCTGCTCACCTCCCGTCCCCCGCGCCTGGCCGGAGGGCTCGCCGCCGCCATCCGGGCGGGCAGCAACGCCGCACCCGCCGCGTCCGGTGCGGAGTCTCGTGGTGAGTCCAGTGCCGACCCCTCGCCCCTGGCCCGGATCACCGACGACACGCTCCTGACCCGGCGACCCACCAACCCCGGGCACCTCGTCGAGGGCCCGCCCGGCACCGTGCGGCTCCTCCTGGGTGATCGACGGATGGACGCGCCCGATTGGCTGCGTCCGGCGCTGGTGGACCTCCTCGCCCGCGAGCAGTTCACCCCCCGCGACCTCGCCGACCTCCTCGACCCCCAGAGCCGGCTCGTCCTCTGCCGACGCCTCGTGCGCGAGGGCCTGCTCACGGTCGGTCCATGACCGGGCGAGCCGAGCCGCGCTGCTCCGACGCCGCCCGCACCCGTGGGGACGCCCTCCCCGGCACGGCCTCGACCGTGCGCGCCTGGCTCTTGCTGGAGGACCCCGGGCCGTGGGGCCACCAGGCCTGGCGCGACGCCCGGCTCCCCGACAATCTCGGCCCTGACCTGCTCGCAGCTGCCGCACGGGCTCGGGTGCGTCCGCTCCTCATCCGGCGCCCGCTCGATCGCGCCGGATCACTGCACGGCACGGAGCGCAGGGTGTTCGCCGCGTGGTCCCGCCCGGGCGAAGCCGCCATGGTCACCACGACCCTCACCGACCCGCGCGACCTCCTCGACCTCGACCTCACGGCCCTGGGCTCGGGCCGGCTCCCCCACTGGGAGCCCACCGACGAGCCCTTCTTCGGCGTCTGCACCCACGGGCGCCACGACGCCTGCTGCGCCATCCGCGGTCGCCCCGTGGCCCAGGCCCTCGCGGTGGCCGAGCCCGAGGCGACGTGGGAGGTCTCGCACATCGGCGGCGACCGGTTCGCGGCCAACCTCCTCGTCCTCCCCGCCGGCCTCTACTTCGGCGGGCTCGACCCCGACAGCATCGGCCGCGTCGTCGAGACCTTCCGCCGCGGGGAGATCGACCTGGGGCACTTCCGCGGCCGATCGGGCTGGCCGATGCCGGTGCAGGTCGCCGAGGACGCGCTCCGTCACCACCTCGCGTATGCCGCCCGCCGCGGACTGCGGTGGTGCGGCACCGAAGCACGGGGTGACGCTCGCCTCGTCACCTTCGAGCTCGAGGGGCTGCGCTGGGTCGTGGACGTGGCCCGCGTCGACGCAGCGCCCGCTCTGCTCACCTGCAGCGCGTTGCAGGCCCAGCCATCCGTCGTGTGGCGCGCCGGGGCTGTCCGATCCGCCTGAGGCACAGGCGCATTCGACCGATCAGTCGATGACGCGTCGGGCGAAGACCGCTCCCGGTGAGAGCGAGCCCAAGGCCGCTTCCAGCGCATCCCCTGCCGCCTCCAGACCTTCCGGCCCGAGCTCCGGCAGGCCGTCGAGGACGAAGAGGGCCTCGGTGGTCGACTCGGTGATGAGGGTGCGACGGCACTGCCGCCAGTTCCACATCCGGCACGTGACACCGAGGTCGTCGCGCCAGACCACCTCCCCCGGGGCCGGGTGCTCCACGACCGACTCACCGGCAGCGACGGTGTCGAACGGCTCTGTCCCGTCGGCGCGCACGAGAGCCGGTGACCCGGCATACGACGCCAGGTCCTCACCGCCGATGGGCAGGACCGCGCCGACGGAGACGGCGTTGTAGGCGTCGGCCAGCCGGTTGATGCGCGGCAGCCCGCCACCGACGCGGCGCAGGAGGGCATCGACGCTGGGCCGGGTGCGTTGCGGCTTGGCACCAAAGGCTCGGTATGCCGTCCGCCAGGCTTCCACGTGCGGCAGCGCCTCAGGTGGGTTGTCCCCCAACTCCACTCGGGCCTGCTCCTCGGCCGCAGCGAGGATGGCCTCGCTCGCCTCGTCGCTCGGCCCCGGTCGGAGGCCTTCGGCGACCAGGAGGAGGCAGCGGTACCCGGGGACCAGGGCGAGGACCTCGGGCGCGATGTGCGCGCCGTCGAGGAGTGCTCGTGAACGGTCGGAGATCACCCGGTCAGTCTGCCAAGTCGGCGAGGTCCCGGGCAGCCCGCCCTCGCGCCTGGGCTGCCGCCACTGCTGCCGACTCCGCAGTGGCCAGCTCGGACGAACGGGCGCGAAGTCGCTTGCGCGCTTCCTCGAGCAGGTGCTCGGCGTCCTCGACGCGGGAGCGGGCTGCCGTCAGTGCGCGATCGGCCTCTGCCGCAGCCGAGTCCGCATCGGCGAGCGCCTGCCGTGCTGCCGCTCGGGCGTCCTCGCGAGCAGTGTCCCGCCCGGCGTCCGCGGCGGTCGGGTCGTCCATGGCGGCGTCGGGCACCGAGGCGGTCACTGCGCCACCGCGCACCACCGAGAGCGCCCGGCCGGTGCGGGTCAGCGCCACGGCGTCGGCCACGTCGACCTCACCGAAACCGCTGTAGGACAACGACCTGGTGAGTGCACCGGAGCTGACGGCAGCGGACGCGGACGTGTCGGCGAGCGCGGCCACGACGGTGGCGCGCACCTCGTCCAGGACACCAGCCGACAAGGAGCGGCCCACCCGCTGGGCCGACGTGGTCGCGCCCGACACGAAGGCCTGGATCAGGGCATCACGCGCCGGCCGCAGCTCGGCGAGCAGGCCGACGTCGAGACGAGACTGGGCGTCGCGCATCCGTGAGCCGACGTCGTCGAGGTCAGCCACGAGTGCCTCGTCGGCGCGCACGGCGTCGTTGATCGCCCACGCCGCGACGCTCGGCTTGCGGAGCCGGCCGATGGCGGCCGCAGCCTCCTTGTCACCGGCGGCCTTGGCCTCCGCGACGCACGCGGAACGGACGGCGAGGAACTCACCCGGCTCCACGGCATACACCCTCGCCGCCGCGGCAGCGAGGCGGTCGGGACCGGCCGGGAGATCAGTCACCCTCGGCGTGCCGCGCCCGCTTGACGATCGCCTCGTCAGGCGCGAAGACGACCGAGGTGTCCTTGCCCTCGTACTCGAACTGGTTGAGGAAGGCCCGCAGCGCGTTGATCCGGCCACGCTTCTTGTCGTTGGACTTGATGGTCAGCCACGGGGCGTACTTCTTGTCGGTGAACTCGAACATCGCCTCCTTGGCCGCGGTGTAGGCCTCCCAGCGGTCGAGGCTCTCGAGGTCCATCGGGGAGAGTTTCCACCGGCGCACCGGGTCGAGCTGGCGGATCGCGAAGCGGGTGCGCTGCTCCTGCTGGGTCACCGAGAACCAGAGCTTGGTCACCGTCGTGCCGGACTCGACGAGCATCCGCTCGAAGGCCGGCGCCTGCCGCATGAAGACTTGGTACTGGTCCTCGGAGCAGAAGCCCATGACCCGCTCGACGCCGGCCCGGTTGTACCAACTGCGGTCGAAGAGAACGATTTCGCCGGCGGTGGGCAGGTGCTGGATGTAGCGCTGGAAGTACCACTGGCCCTGCTCGGTGGAGCTCGGCTTGTTCAGCGCGACGACGCGAGCGGCACGCGGGTTGAGGTGCTCCATGAAGCGCTTGATCGTGCCACCCTTGCCGGCCGCGTCGCGTCCCTCGAAGACGAGGACGTGCTTGTGTCCCTCGTCCTGGCTCCAGTACTGGAACTTCAGCAGCTCGACCTGCAGCTTGTACTTCTCCTCCTCGTAGAGGGCGGTGTCGATGAGCTCGTCGTAGGGGTACTCCTCGCGCCAGGTCTCCACGGCCTTGCCGTCGGGCGCGAGCAGGATGGGGTCCTCCTCCTCGCTGCCGTGCACCTGGTAACCCTCGGACCGGAGGGAGTCGATGTATTCCCGGAGAGCCATCTTCTGCGCCATGCCCCCATCCTGCCCGGACACCCCGCAACTGCACAGGGGACGCGCAGACGCCGGGCGTCGACTCGCTCACCCTCCGACCGAAGGCCTCCTCCGGGAGGTGCGCCACGGCATACTCAGCAGCCGTGGCCCTGCTCCGCGCGCTCCTCGACGTCGTCCTCCCGGTGGTGCTCGTCGCCGGCCTCGGGGCGCTGCTCGCACGTCGCTTCCCGCTGGACCGGGCCACCATCACCAAGATCGCGCTCAACGCCCTCGTGCCCGCGCTCGCCTTCCAAACGATCCTCACGACTGAGGTCGACGGGCGCACCGGAGTGCTGCTCGTCCTCGCCTTCCTCGTCGTCGCGCTCGTCGCCGCCCTCCTCGGCTGGCTCGCGACGGCCGGGATGCCCGGCCTGTCCAGGCGCTCCGCAGCGGTCGCCGTCGCGATCGGCAACAACGGCAACATGGGCCTGCCGATCGCCCTCTTCGCCCTCGGCCGCGACGGCCTCGACCAGAGCGTGCTCATCTTCATCGTCTCGGTGATCGCGACCTTCGTCCTCGCCCCCCTGCTCTATGGCGCCCACACGGGCTGGCGGGGAGCCGTGCGCGGGATGCTGCGGCTGCCCGCCCTGTGGGCCATGGGGGCGGCGCTGCTGTGGCGAGCGACCGGCATACCCCTCCCCACCGGCGTGATGCGCGGAGTGGACCTTCTCGCCGCGGCGACGCTGCCGGTCATCCTGCTCACCCTGGGCATCCAGCTGGGCTCCAGCGGGCGGGTGCACCTCTCGCGCGGCGTGGTCACCTCGTCGATGCTGCGCGTCGGGGCCCTCCCGGTGGTCGCCCTCGCCATCGGGTATGGCGTGGGGTTGCGTGGGCTGCCCCTCCAGGCGCTCGTGCTGTCGAGCGCGATGCCGACGGCGGTCAATGCCTTCCTGCTGGCGGACGAGTACGACGCCGACGTCGACCTCGTGGCCCACACGGTGACGGTCTCGACGCTGCTCTCCTTCGTGGGCGCCGCCGTTGTCACCGCCCTGCTCCCGACGATCGCGGCCCTCGCCTGACCTCAGCGCTCGGTGGGACGCGAGCTCGGCCGGGCAGCCACCTTGCGATCGGTGAGCAGGATGTTCACGCCGAGCGCGACCCCGGCGAGCACCGCGAAGACGAAGAAGATCATCGCGATCGCGGGGAAGCCGGCGATCCGGCTGTCCGTCTCGACCCGCATCATCATCGCCGCCCCGATGATCGTGGCCGCGATGATGAGCCCGAGCGTGAGCCGGTTGGCGACCCGCTGCAGCACCAGGTGGAGGCGTTGCTCGTCGATGGCGTCGACGCGCACGTTGAACTCGCCCTGGCTGAGCGCATCGAGGATCCGGTTGGCCCGACGCGGCAGCTGCGAGGTGAACTCCTTGGCCTCGATCGCCGCCGCGAGCAAGCCACCCGGGCTGACCTTGACCTGGCTCTGGAAGAGCTCGCTGACGTTGTCCCGGATCGCCTCGGCGGGCGCGAAGTCCGGGTCCAGGTGCCGGGTGGTCTGGTCGAGGTTGAGCAGCGCCTTGCCGATCATCGACATCTCCGCCGGCGGACGCAGGCCGTGGGCGCCCGAGAGCCGGGAGAGCTCCATGAGCACGGTGCCGGCCTGGAGGTCCGACCCCGCGAGCACGGCCTCCGACACCAGGTGGGTCACCTCGTCCCGGAAGGCGGCCGGGTCATGGTCCGGCAGCGGATGGCCCATCTCCGCGAGCACCCGCGCCGCCTCCTCACCGTCACCGTCGGAGATGGCCAGGAGCAGCTTGACGACCTGCTGCTGCACCCGCGGCGGCACCGTCGCGATCATGCCCAGGTCGAGCAGGGCCAGGTTGCCGTCGTCGGTGACGAGCAGGTTGCCGGGGTGCGGGTCGGCGTGGAGCACGCCCTCGTCGAGGATGCTGCGCAGGTAGCAGGCGAAGAGCTGCTCGACCATCGGCGTGGTGTCGAGGTCGAGCAGGGCCAGCGGTCCGAGGTCGGTCACCTTGCGGCCGGAGACGTGCTCCATGGTGAGGACGCGGGTGCCCGTCAGCTTCATGACCGGCGCGGGCACGACCAACCGGTCATAGGGCTCGGTCAGCTCGCGGAACTTCAGCAGGTTCTTGGCCTCGCGGCGGTAGTCGAGCTCCCCGAGCAGCGACCGCCGGAACTGCCCCAGCAGCGACTCCAGCCCGAAGCTGCGCCCGACCGAGGTCCGCTTGTCGGCGAACCGCGCGATCGACCCCAACGTGTCCATGTCCCCGGCGATGGTCTCGCGCACGTCCGGTCGCTGGATCTTCACCACGACCTCGCGCCCGGTGCCGGTCACGGCCCGGTGCACCTGCCCCAAGCTGGCAGCCGCCAGCGGCTCGCGGTCGAACTCGCGGTAGAGGGCCTTGATCGGTGCGCCCAGCTCCTCCTCGACGATCGCCTCCACCTCCTCGAAGGGGAAGGGGGCGATGCCGTCCTGGAGCCGGGCCAGGGCTGCGGTGTAGCTCGCCGGCAGCAGGTCGAAGCGGGTCGAGAGCAGCTGACCCAGCTTGATGTAGGTCGGGCCCATGCGCTCGAGGTCGGCGGCGAAGGCCTCGGCCCGCGCGTCATCGGTCGCGTCGCCGCCGACCTGTGGCTCCACCCCGAGGGCTGCGGCATCCGCGCCGGCGACCAGGCCGGGGCGGGCGTGCTTGACGAGGAGGCGGACGAGGTCGCCATAGCGTCCCAACGACGTGCTCATGCCCACATCAAACACGCTCGGGGCCCGCCGTGGTGGCCCTGAAAATCAACTGTGGCGCAGGTCCCGTCAGGGAGCGAGGAAGTCACCGACGAGACGGTTGAAGGCATCGGCGTGCTCGATCTGGGTCCAGTGCCCGCAGCGCCCGAACACGTGGGCCTGCGCGTCGTCGATCCAGTCGAGCATCGTCAGGGTCGTCGACATCGGGATGACCTTGTCATCACGCCCGTGGACGAGCAGCGTCGGGTGCGGCAGGGCCCGGATCGCGGCTTCGGGGTGCGCCATCGCATCGACCCAACGCTGCCTCGGCGCGGGGAACATCGCGGCGAACTTCTCCTGCACGCCGGGGCGGGTCGACGCGGCATACCTCATCGCGACCAGCTCGTCGGTGATGAGGCCGGGGTCGTGGGCGAAGGTCTCCCTCATGAGCGTGCCGATGGACTCCAACGAGGGCTCGTACCCCCAGACCGCGTCCAGGCCGGGCGTGATCTCGAAGGGCACGCCGACGGCGCCCATCAGGACGAGGCGGTCCACCCGCTCGGGGTGCGCGATCGCCAGGGCGAGTGCCATCGAGCCGCCGAAGGAGTTGCCGACGACCGAGGCCTTCTCGATACCCAAGGCATCCATCAGGTCGACGACCTGCCGCAGCCAGCGCTCGCGCGTGTACTCGATGTCGTCCGGCACCTCGGTGAACCCGAACCCCGCGAAATCCGGTGCGATCAGCCGGAACCGGTCCTGCAGCGCGGCGATGGTCAGCCGCCAGTTCGCCCAGGCCGAGACACCCGGGCCCGAGCCATGCATGAGCAGGACGGTCGGCCCCTCACCGACGTCGTGGTAGTTCGTCGTGAGGTCGCCGGTCGCCACGCGGCGACCGATCTCGGGGTTGCCGCTGCCAACGCTCATGACGCCAGTATCGGGCGATTCCGTATGCCGTGCAGCCGCCGGTTCCGCTGTGGCGAACCGCACGGGATGACGCCCAACCTGGGCCGGGGCGCCTGTGACGCCCTCATCGACGCGGTCACCCTGGCCGCCGCACTGGGCGGGGCGCGCGGCTCTCTCGCGTCGCGTCTGGCCCGCTGGCAGGCCCGCCGGCTCACGGTCACGCAGGCGGCACGGATCGCCTCGACGGGCACGATGCAGGTGGTCCTGCACCTGCCCTCGCTGCGCCGGTCAGCCGAGCAGTGAGGCCATCTTCTTGGCGATCATGTCGGTGGCCCGTTGCGGGGCCAGCCGCGAGATCCGGTCGAGCATCGTGGCGTCCTTGCCGATGGTGATCCGGTAGGACCCCTTGACCACGGCCTCGATGATCTGGCGGGCGGCTTCGGCCGGCTCGGTCATCGGGAAGTTGCTCTCCTCGGCCGCCGCCGTCGAGGACGAGCCGTCGGCGCCCATCGACACACCGGAGTTGTCCGAGATACCGGTCCGGATGGCGCCCGGGAAGACCACGGTGACGGCGACCCCCGTGCCGCGCACCTCGGCATACAGGGCCTCGGTGAACAGCTTGACGGCCGCCTTGCTCGCGCCGTAGACGCTCTGGCCGGGGACGGGGCAGAAGCCACCCATCGACGAGACGTTGACCAGGCAGGCCTCCGGGCGGGACACCAGGTGAGGAAGGGCCGCCTTCGTGGTGTTGACCACCCCCCAGAAGTTCACGTCCATGACCCGCGCCATGTCCTCGAAGGAGAGGTCGGCCACCTTGACGAAGGGCTGGATGATCCCGGCGACGTTGAGCAGGCCGTCGAGGCCGGAGGCGGCCACCTCGTCGATGACCTCGGCGACCCGGGCGCGGTCGGTGACGTTGACGGCATACGTGGTCAGGCGCGAGGCCGCTGCGGTGCCGGCCAATCGGGTGGTCTCGGCGAGGCCCTCCTCACGCAGGTCGAGGGCGGCCACGCTCGCTCCCCGGGCGAGCAGTCCGAGGACCACCTCACGCCCGATGCCGTTGCCTCCGCCGGTGACGATGAATGTCCTGCCCTCGATCCTCATGACCCCATCGTGCCTCCCCTCGACGTCCCGGGGGCGGCCTGGTGACGAACGCATCAGACCTTGGCGTGCCGAGCGCGCGAGAAGGAGTAGATGCCGTAGGCCGCCAGCCCGAGGGCGACGAGGGTGAGCAGCCACTGCCCGAAGGGTTGGTCGCGCAGGGTGCGCAGCGCACCGTCGAGGCCGCTGGCCTCGGAGCTGTTCTCGTGGAGGGCCGCCGTGACGAACAACCCGCCGACGACGGCGAGGGCGATCCCCTTGGCGATGTAGCCGACCCGGCCCGCGATGGTCGCCCAGCGACCGGGGTGCTCGACGAGGTCGCGGAGGAACTTCTGCGACCACCCCTTGTGGACGTGGTAGATGCCGACGCCGATGACGGCCAGGCCGATCGCGCCGACGAGCAGCTGGCCTCCGGTGTGGGACATGAGCTCGGCGGTGAACCCCTGGGTCTGGTCGGAGCTTGAGTTGCCCTGTCCCCGCGCGAAGCCGAAGGCGGCCCAGCCGAGGGTGAGGTACATGACGAACTTCGCCGCGGCCTTGGCCCGGTCGGAGGTCTCCCCACGGCCCACGATCGCCTCGGTGAGCTGCCAGAGCGCCAGGCCCCAGAAGCCGACGACGAGGACCCAGAGCAGCAGGCGCCCGGCGGTGTTGCCGGCCAGCAGCGCGAGCGCCCCCGACTGGTCGGCCTTCTCGCCCGAGCCCGACCAGGCCACCTTCAGGGCGATGTAACCCATGACGAGGTGGAGCAGGCCACTGGCGCCGTAGCCCACGCGCGCCAGTGTCTCGACGGCGCGGTGGTCGCCGACCTCACGCGCAGCGTCCTTCACGTCGTTGCTGTCCATGACGCGAAGTATGTCCCCCGACGGCCCACGCGTGGGCCCTTTGCGCGGTCCTTTGCGTCGGGCCCGGGCCCGGGGCCGCGCGCGATCGAGGTGCGCCGGGCAACCCGTCGGCGGCGTTCTCCGGGTGGGAAATTCACCCCTAGGGTGAAGGCTCTGCAGGCACTTCTCGGTGTAGACATGGGCGCGTGCAGGAGAACCCCTCGTCCGCCCCGCCCACGCGGCTGCGCCGGTTGACCCGGGCCATCATCGCCGGCGCCCTCGTCGGCGTCGTCGTGACCATGCTCGCCTTCCTCGTCCGGCAGCAGTTCGACCCGCTGATCCGTGCCGACGAGGCCGCCATCCGCGCCGCCACCTCCACGGTGCGTGTCCGCTCCGCAGTCATCTCGGCGCTGATCACCTGGCAGGAGATCACCCAGCCGCTCAACGGCTACCTCGTCGCCTCGGCCGTGTGCCTCTGGGCCTGGCTCGCCAAGGGCTTGCGCACCCGGGCGTGGTGGGCCTTCCTCACCATGATGGTCGGCTGGAGCCTGGCGCTGGGCCTGAAGTACCTCGTGCAGCGGGCCCGTCCAGTCGTCGACGACCCGATCTCGCACTCCCCCGGCTGGTCCTTCCCCTCCGGCCATGCCGCGAACGCCGCCATCACCTCGATCGCCCTCGTCGTGCTCCTCTGGCCGCTCCTCGGCGCCACGGCACGCCGCGTCGCCGTGATCCTGGCCGCTCTCTACATCACCACGGTCGCCCTCGACCGGGTCTTCCTCGGTGTGCACTTCCCGTCGGACGTCACCGGCGGCGTGCTGCTCGGCGCCGGACTGGTCGGCGCGTCCTACCTCGGCTATCGCGGTTGGAGTCCCCAGGAGAAGGCGGTGGATCCCTGATGTCCTTCCTCACCCGTTACGAGGACGACCAGAGCCGTCCGGAGGTCCGCTCGGCACTGCGCGACCTCGGCATGCGCGTGCTCCTGCCCGGCATCGTCGTCTTCGGCATCGTCGTCGGGCTCGGCAAGCTCATCGTCGCGTCCAAGGCCTACTCCGATGCCGAGGAGAGGGTGGTCAACCGCGCCCTCGCCGCCGAGCGGGACTCGACGTGGAACACGATCACCATGTTCTGGTCGCACATCGGGAACACCGAGTACGTCATCGGCGTGTGCATCATCGTCGCCCTGATCGTGTGGTGGCGCACCAAGCAGTGGTGGTATGCCGTGGTGCCGGTCATCGCGATCTCGGTCCAGGCGACGATCTTCGTCATCGCGACCGCCGTCGTGGGTCGGGCGCGGCCCGACGTGCCCAAGCTCGACCCCGCACCACCGACGTCGAGCTTCCCCAGTGGGCACCAGGGGGCGTCGACCGCGCTCTACGCGACCTTCTTCCTCATGGCGACGCGGATCCGGCGACCCTGGCTGAGGGCGCTGGTCATGGCGCTGTGCGCCCTGGCCCCCATCCTCGTCGGCTACGCCCGGATGTACCGCGGCATGCACCACGCGAGCGACATCGCGGTGGGCGCGGCGCTGGGCATCACGTCCGCCGTCCTGGCCTGGCGGTGGCTGCGACGTCGCGACGACGGCGCCGAGAGCCGTGAGGGCACCCCGGAGGGCGGACGGCGATGACCGGCATCGACGAGACGCCAAGCGGTGACGCCCCGGCGCTGGTCGCGGTGGTCGTCAACCCGACCAAGTTCGACGACCTCGCCGAGGTGCGCCAGGAGCTGAGCCGGCTCGGCGTCGACCACGACGTCGAGGTGCGGCTGCTCGAGACGACCGAGGACGATCCCGGCTTCGGCCAGACCCGGGAGGCCGTGGCGGCCGGAGCGGACGTCGTGTGCGCCCTGGGCGGCGACGGCACGGTCCGCGCCGTCGCCGAGGTCCTCGTCGGCACCGGGGTGCCCCTCGGCCTGCTGCCCGGCGGCACCGGCAACCTGCTGGCCCGCAACCTGGAGGTCCCGATCTCCGGCCTGACCGAGGCGATGGCGGTCGTCGTCGAGGGCCGCAACCGCACCATCGACGTCGGCTGGCTCGAGGTCGAGGGCGCCAGGCACGCCTTCACCGTCATGGCCGGCCTGGGGCTCGACGCGACGATCATGGACGACGCCCCCGAGGCGGTGAAGAACCGCGTCGGCTGGGCCGCGTATGCCGTGGCCGCGGCCAAGCACCTGCGCGAGGACGGCTTCGCCGTGTCCGCGACCGTCGACGGCGAAGCGGTCGAGGTGCCGGACGTCCGCACCCTCGTCGTGGGCAGCTGCGGCACCCTCACGGGCGGGATCGAGCTGCTCCCCGATGCCGTCATCGACGACGGCGAGCTCGACCTGGCGATCCTCACCCCGACCTCGCTGACCGAGTGGCTCGGTGTGGCCGGGCGGGTGCTCACCGGCCGCGACGACGGGCCCACCATCGAGCGGCGCCGCTGCCGTGAGGTGTCCTTGCACGCCGACCCCGCCCAGCAGGTGGAGGTCGACGGCGACGTGCTGACCGAGGCCAGCGAGGTCCGCGTCAGCGTCCAGCCGGGCGCCCTGGTGGTGCGCGTGCCTCAGGTGCCGCAGTAGGTCACGTAGCCGGCGGTGAAGTCCGCCGGCGCCGGAGCGGCATACCGCTCCTGACCGGCCCGCTCGACGAAGGGGTCGCTGACCACCCGCACCAGCTCCTCGACCGGAGCCAGGTCGCCGGTCAGGGCCGCTGCGAGCGCCTCCTCGACGAGGTGGTTGCGCGGGATGTGGAGGGGATTGACCTGGTCCATCCCCGCTGCGGCGACGCCGTCCGGCAGGGCGGGTGCGAGCGCCGCCAGCCAGGCGTCCTGCCACTGCGACCACCGCGCCGGGTCCTCCACGAGCTCGGTGACCACCGAGGTCTCGCCCCGAGCCACCCGGCCGAGCAGCCGCACCGTCCGCGTGTGGTCGAGCCGCTCACTGCGCAGCAGCGACAGGAGGTCCTCGACGAGGACCTGGTCCTCCTCCACACCACGGCCCTCGACGAGGTCGAGGCCGAGGCGAGTTCGCCACTGCCGCAGGTGTGCTCGGTCGAAGGCCGGCCCGAAGGCGCGGATCCGCTCGGTCGCGGCCTCGATGAGCTCGGGGTCCGCCGACGGGTCCGGAGCCAGCAGCGGGAGGAGGGTCTCGGCATACCGGGCAAGGTTCCATTGCGCCATGCCGGGCTGGGCGCCGAACCGGTATCGCCCACCGGTGTCGATCGAGCTGAACACCGCCGCCGGGTCATGGGCCTCGAGGAAGGCACACGGGCCGTAGTCGATCGTCTCCCCCGAGAGCGTCATGTTGTCGGTGTTCATGACGCCGTGGATGAACCCGAGCGACATCCAGCGGGCGAGCAGCTCGGCCTGGGCCTCGACGACGGCGCTCAGGAGGCCGAGGTGGTCGCCCTCGGCCACCCCGGGGTGGTGCCTCCGGCGGACGTATGCCGCGAAGCTCGCCTGCTGCTCGTCACCGGCCCGCATGCGCACGAGCTCGGCGGTGCCGACGCGAAGGTGGGACGCGGCGACCCGGGTGAGGACGGCACCGGGGCGGGGGCCTCCGTCACGCCAGACCTGCTCGCCCGTCGCCACCGCCGCGAGCGCGCGCGTCGTGGGGACCCCGAGGGCGTGCATGGCCTCGCCCATGACGTACTCCCGCAGCACCGGACCGAGGGCGGCGCGGCCGTCCCCACCCCGTGAGAAGGGCGTGCGGCCCGAGCCCTTGAGGGCGAGGTCCCGGCGCTGCCCGTGGATGTCGACGACCTCGCCGAGGAGGTGGGCGCGGCCGTCGCCGAGCAACGGGCTGAACTGGCCGAACTGGTGCCCGGCGTAGGCCTGGGCGAGCGGCTGACTGCCCTCGGCTCGGGCGTTGCCGGCGAGGACGGCGACGCCGGCGGGGGTGCGGAGCCACTCGGGATCGAGGCCGAGCTCGACGGCGAGGGACTCGTTGAGGAGGAGCACTCGTGGCTCGGCGACAGGCACGGGGTCGACGGCGACCGCGAGCCAGTCCAGCTCGCGCGCAAAGGTGTTGTCGAACCCCCAGTCCACGGCTCAGCGCCCCATCGAGGACCGGGTCTGGCCGGAGCGCAGCATCTCCAGGGCCTGGGCGGCGCGGCGCTCACGGGTCTCGGGCTTCTTGGCCTCACCGACCCAGGTGGCGTACTCCTTGCGGTGGGTGAAGGCGAGCTTCTCGAAGGCCTGCGCCGCAACGGAATCCGACGCGAGGACCGCGGTCATCTCGTCGGGCAGGACCACGTCGCGCGGTGCGTCGTCGAGCGAGACCGTCGCGGTGACCGTCTCCCCGAGCTCGACGCCGAGCTCGGCTCGGGACGCCTTGGACAGGCCGATGCAGTTCTGCCCGCCCATGACGGCCAGGCGGAGGCGGGCACTCCGGTCACCGATGGCGACCCGGACGGCGGCGCGCTTGCCGCCACCGAGCTGGGCGACCTGGTCGTCGCTGAGGATGATCGCGGTCGCGGGACCGAAGGGCTCGAGGGTGGTGTCGAGGGTCACGTCAGGCATGGGGTCCAGCCTGCCATCGAACGGTTGAAGGGCGAGGTCAGGAGCGGCGCCCACGCACCCGGACGCGTGCCCGGACGCGGTCACCGACTCCCAGGCGCTCGGCCCGCTGGACCACCACCTTGAGCGGCACGAGGTAGTCGCCCTGACGCGGCATGAGCGAGGTGCTGAAGGTCGTCGCGCCGACCGTCACCTCCGCGGCCACGCAGCCCCAGCCGTAGGACAGCTCGGGGCTGGCGGCGAGCAGGTCGGAGTCCTCGGGGTCCAGGGGGAGGAAGAGGTAGGGCGCCGGGCCGCGCCACTCGATGACCTCACCGTCCACCTCGAACTCCACGAGGCCGAGCGTAGGCGCGAGGGGGGGCGTCAGCGCGCCAGGGCCGCCGGGTCGTAGTCGACGGTCACCGGGGCGTGGTCGCTCATGCGTGCGTCACGGTGGGCGTCCCGGTCGGTGCCCCCGGCCACCGCGGCACGGGCCAGCGTCGGCGTGGCCAGGTGGTAGTCGATGCGCCACCCCGTGTCGTTGACGAAGGAGTTGCCGAGCCAGGACCACCAGGAGTAGGGACCCTGCCGCTCCGGGTGGAGCTCACGGACGACGTCGAGCAGCCGCCGCGGGCCGATCAGGGCGTCGAGGTGGGCCCGCTCCTCGGGCAGGAACCCCTCGGAGCGGTGCTGGCGCCGCCAGTTGACGACGTCCAGGCCCTGGTGGGCGACGTTGAGGTCACCCATGAGCAGGAACTCCCGCCCGCGGGCTCGCGCGGCGCGCCGGGACGCGGTGACCTGCCGGGTCAGGCCGGCCAGGAAGCGCAGCTTGCGTGCGTGCTTGGCGCCACCGTCGGGGGCCTCACGCATCCGGCCCGGGACCTGCAGGTGCGCGGGCAGGCCACCCTTGGGCAGGTAGAGCGAGGCGACCGTCACCGGGTGATCCGCCAGGTCGACCTCGACGTAGCGGCCTTCCGTCGTGAACGCCTTGAGCTCCCGCGCCAGCGGCGTCGGGTCAGGCGTCACCTCGGCGAGGCCGCCGTCGGGGGTGACCACGTGCAGGACCTGAGCCCAGGAGCGGACGGCTGCGGGCGGCATACGGGTGAGGACGGCGACCCCGTTGCGGCCGGCGAGCGCACCGGCGTCGTATGCCGCGTGGTAGCCGGCGAAGGCGCCCTCCGGCAGGGCCGGGACGGGGCACCGCACCTCCTGCAGGGCGATGACGTCTGGGGTGCGCGCCGCGAGCCAGTCGCCGAAGCCGCGCCGGTGGACGGCACGGATGCCGTTGACATTGAAGGTCGAGACGCGCAGCACCCCACGACCCTATGCCGGGCCGGGATGTATCCCTGCGCGGCTCCGGTGCGTCCATGCACTGGAGGCCGCACCCGGCGGCCCGTCACCGAAGGGACCCTCCCATGGGCACCAACGTCGGCACCCCCGACCGCATCGTCCGCATCGTCGTCGCCATCCTCGCCGTCGTCGGCGCGCTCAACACCGCGGGCATCCTGTCGGTCGTGCTGTGGATCGTCGCCGCGATCATGGCGATCACGGCGGTCGTCGGGTTCTGCCCGCTCTACCGGCTCGTCGGGGTCAACACCTGCAAGGTGAAGAACTGAGTCGAGGCGCCGGTGCCACGTCGCGCTCCTAGGCTGGCGACGTGGCCACCCGCCCCTTCGACGACGACCAGCTCTGGGCCGAGGTCCCCGGCCTGCTGCGCTATGCCCGCACCCTCACCCGTGACGAGGACGACGCGGCCGACCTCGTCCAGGACACCCTGGAGCGGGCGCTGGCCCGCGGCCACACCTTCCGTGGAGAGTCCTCACTGCGGACCTGGCTGCACCGGCTGCTCCACCACCGGCACGTCGACCTCGTCCGGCGCGATCGCGACCGGCCGGTGCCGGACGAGGAGCTCGGAGCCCGGATCGAGGCGGCCTGGCGGGCGGACGCCTACACCGTCGACGCCGACGAGGTGATCTCGCGGGCCGCCGTCGCCGACGACCTGCGCGATGCGCTCGTGCACCTGCCGGTGATCCTCCGGTCCGCCGTCGTCCTGCACGACATGGAGGAGATGACCATGGCCGAGGTGGCGCAGGTCCAGGGGGTCGGGCTGCCCGCGGCCAAGCAGCGCCTGCGCCGGGGCCGGGCCGCGCTCGTGTCGATCCTCGACGGCATGCCGGACCGCCGCGCCGCGCTCGACGGCGTCCCCCTCCGGTGCTGGAAGGCGCGTGCCCTCATCGGCGACTACCTCGCCGGTGAGCTGGACGCCGGGCGCGCCGGTGCCGTCGAAGCCCACCTGGGCGCCTGCCCCACCTGCCCGGGCCTGTATGCCGCGATCGTCGGCGTGCGCGACGCGGTGAGCCGGCTGCGTGACCCGGACTCGGTGGTGCCCGCCGAGCTGGCGGCCCGCCTGCGGGCCGTGGGTGCACCTCGCCGGACGTGACGGCCCCCTCGACGTCCGTCCACTGTCCCCATGCCTTACTACCCTGTTCACCCACGGATTCCGTCGTCTGCTGGCCGATTCCCTTCGGTTACGGCAGACTGCCTGTGATCAGGCCCATCCGCTCCGACCCGAGGAACCGCGCCATGAGCACCTCCGCCACCACTCCCTGGCCCGCCCACGACCCCGGCACCCGCCGCTCCCTCCCGGCCTCGTCGCGACCGGTCGACCCCGCCCGGGTCGAGGAGCTCCTGGCCCAGGAGTGGCAGCGGTTCACCCTGTGGTCGACCGAGTCGGGGGTGCACAACAAGCGCGCCTCGGAGTCGCTGCCGCTCGGCGTGACCAGCTCCTTCCAGCACTGGGACCCCTACCCCATCTCCATCGCCTCGGCCCGGGGCGCCTACCTCACCGATGTCGACGGCAACCAGCTCCTCGACCTGTCGATGGGCTTCGGTGCGATGCTCGTCGGTCACCTCAACCCGGTCGTGGTCGAGCACGTCAACCGCGCGCTCACCGAGACCGGCACGCTCTTCGTCACGCCCTCCCCGCAGGCGACCGAGATGGCTGAGCGGTTCAAGGAGCGCTTCGGCCTGGACATGCTGCGCTTCACCAACTCCGGCACCGAGTCGCTGATGTACGCGATCCGCTGCGCCCGCGCCTACACCGGCCGCAAGGCGATCGTGAAGATCGAGGGCGGCTACCACGGCGGCTACGACGCCCTCCAGGTCTCGGTCAAGCCCGCCTTGGCGGACATCGGCCCCGCCCACAACCCGATCCCGGACGTGCCCTTCGACGTCGAGGCCGGCATGGTCCACGTCATCGCCTACAACGACCTCGGCCAGCTCGAGCGGGTCCTGGACGCTCACGGGTCCGAGATCGCCGCCCTCGTCATCGAGCCGGTCATCGAGAACCTGTCGATCGTCGTGCCCGACGAGGGCTACCTGCCCGCCGTCCGCGCGCTGTGCGACAAGCACGGGGTCGTGCTCGTCTTCGACGAGGTCAAGACCGGCCTGACCGCAGGGCATGCCGGGGCCGCCCAGCGACTGGGCGTCAAGCCCGACCTCATCACCTTGGCCAAGTCGATCGGCGGTGGCCTGCCACTGGCCGCCTTCGGTGGCAAGCAGGAGGTCATGGAGGTCGTCGTCGACGGGCGGATGGCCCACTTCGGCACCTACAACGGCAACCCGCTCGTCATGGCTGCGGCCAAGGCGGTCGACGAGATCTGCACCCGCGAGGCGCTGGAGGCCGCCGAGGCGATCAACGTCAACGCCATGGATGCCATGGACGCGATCATCCGCGAGTTCGAGCTCCCGGCCCACACCGTCGGCCTCGGGGTCAAGGGGTGCGTCACCTGGTCGGCGACGCCGGTGCGCAACTACCGCGACTACAAGGCGACCGACTTCGCCCTCGCCGAGCTCTCCTGGCTCTGGGGCGTCAACCGCGGTGTCCTCACCCCGCCCGGACTCGACGAGCAGTGGCTGGTCTCGCTCGCCCACACCCAGGAGGACATGGACGGCCTCGTCGCCCACTTCCGTGAGCTCGCCGAGGCGCTGCGCGCCTAGTGCCCGCTCGTGGGACCAGCGGCATCGCGATGTGAGTGAACCGGGGCCATCACCCCGGTTCAGTCACATCGTCAGCCGCACCTCAAGGCGTGGACGCGGGCGCGATCCTGGCCCGTCGGGCCCGTAGGGCCTCGGTGCGTTCGGCGTTGCCCGGCAGCACGGCATACCGCTCACCGAAGCGGGCCAGGAGGTCGTCATCGAGGCGGCGGACGGCGCCCGGTGGGTAGCGGTACCCCATCGCAGCGGTGATCGCCGCGGAGTCGAGGTCGCGCAAGGCCTCCCCGAGCTCGCCGATCGAGGCGATCCCCAGCTCGAGCAGCAGGCCGCCCATCCACTCGTAGTGCTCGGTGCGTGACCAGCCGGCGCTCGAGTAGCGCCCGGCGAGGAAGGTCGCGAGCTCCTGCGCGCTGATGCGGGGGTCCGCCTCGTCGGGCAGCACGGTGCTCGTCTCCAGCCCCTGCTGGAGCCGGTCCCGGATCGTGGAGAACTCGCGGTCGGCCAGCTCGAGCAACCCGGCCGCCAGCGTGAACCGGCGGTCCAGGTCCGGCACCTGCTCCGGCGGGATGGTGCCCTTGTAGCGGATGTCGTGCTCGAACTCCGCCCACGCGTGCTGCAGGACGGTCCGCAGCTGCACCGAGGCGCAGCGTCCCGCGTCGTATGCCGCGTGCTCCCCGAGGTCCTTCGACACCAGCAGGTGCCGGGAGGCGTACCCGAACCGGCCCTCGCTCGCGGTGAGCTGGCCCAGGTCGCGGTCCTCGAGGATGGTGTACTGCTCACCGAGCAGCTCGGCGACGGCGAGGATGTCGCTCTGGACGTAGGTGATGACCCGCACGCCGACCTGGTCGGTGATCTCGGTGAGCGGGTCGGCGTCCGGGCGCCGGTCCCGCAGCCGCCGGGCCTTGGTGGCGAAGGAGGCCACGCTCTTGGCGCGGCTCTCGACGGTGAGGTAGTTGATGCCGGCCTCGTCGATGATGGCGCGGATGGCCGCCCCGAAGTCGGCGCTCGCCTCGACCAGGTGCGGGTGTCGTTCCCGGTATGCCGCGATGGCGAGGTCGAGCTTGCGCGGTCCCATGCCCCCACGATCCCACGGCGACGACCGGTGTCCGGCCACGAGGTCGGCCCGGGATGAGAGAGTGGCGGCCATGCCCCACGTCATCGACTTCGTCACCGTCTCCCCGGACGGGCTGGAGAGCTCGCCTGTCGCGGTCTCCGACCACCCGATCCCGGGCGAGGGCGCATGAGCCGCATCTTCACCACCCCCGTCTCCGCGGTCTACCCCCACTACGTGACCAAGGTGGAGAAGAAGGGCCGCACCGTGGCCGAGCTCCACCAGGTGATCCAGTGGCTCACCGGCTTCGACGAGGCCACCCTGCAGCGGCATCTCGCGCAGGAGACGACCTTCGCCGACTTCTTCGCCGCTGCGGAGCTCAATCCGCGCGTCGACCTCATCACCGGCTCGGTCTGCGGCGTGAAGGTGCAGGAGGTCGAGGATCCCCTGATGCGCTCGATCCGCTACCTCGACAAGCTCGTCGACGAGCTCGCCAAGGGTCGCCCGATGGAGAAGGTCCTGCGCTCCTGACCGTCCCCTCGGGGGACCTCCGTGCTCACAACTCGCCGAGGAGCACGGCGAGGACGAAGCCGAGCACCGTCACCAGCCCGACGAGGCGACCCGCGTGGTCCACGGCCTCGGGCAGCATCGTCGTCGCAAGCATCGCGAGGACGGCTCCGGCCGCGAACGCCTGGATCGCGCCGAGGAGGCCGGGCCCGGCGGCGCCCAGCACGGCATACCCGGCCCCGGCGGCGATCGCGGAGGCGAGCATCACGACCGCCCACAGCGCGAGGATCCGCCCCCGCGACCGCCCGGAGGCGAGCAGGCCCGCGCTCGCGGCCATGCCCTCCGGGACGTTGGAGAGGAAGACGGCGGCCACGAAGGCGAGGCCGACGCCCCCGCCGTCGAGGAGGCTGATGCCGATCGCGGCGGATTCCGGTATGCCGTCGAGCAGGGCCCCGAGGACCAGCGCACCGGCCGCTGTGGTCGCGGTCGCGGCGGGCGCGTTGACCGGCGCTCCGGCGCTGACGGCGGCATGGCCCTCGACGGTGCTGCCGCCGTGGAGCGGGCTCTTGCGGCGGTGGGCGCCGGCGTTGGAGACGGCCCAGTCACCGGCGAGGTAGACGACCGCCCCGAGCAGCAGGCCGGCCGAGACGACGACGAGCCCGGCCGTGGAGATCGCCGCCTCGGTGAGCTCGAAGGCGACTGCGGAGAAGAGGACCCCGGCACCGAACCCCATGACCGCACCGATGACCCGCGTCGGGACGCGCGCGACCATGACGAGCGCAGCACCCACGAGGAGGGCGGCGCCGGCGAGCGCACCCCACGCGGCGGCGGTCCACATGGGGGCAACCTACCGGGTGCCATGCATCGCCGACCGGTGCCGCGCGCGACCATGACGAGCGCAGCACCCACGAGGAGGGCGGCGCCGGCGAGCGCACCCCACGCGGCGGCGGTCCACATGGGGGCAACCTACCGGGTGCCATGCATCGCCGACCGGTGCCGCGCGCGGCCGGCCAAGCGCACGCGGGAGGCGACGACGGCCGGAGTCACGGACGTCGCGTCCGTGGCCCGGCACACTCTCCCCATGAGCGTTGAGCAGGTCTTCGGTCTCGCCGGTCGGGTCGCCCTGGTGACCGGGGCCGGCAGCCCGACGGGCATCGGCTTCGCCGCAGCGCGGCTGCTGCACTCCCTCGGCGCCTCGGTCGTCGTGGGCGCCACGACCGCACGCGTGCACGATCGCGCCGCCGCGCTCGATCCCTCGGGGAGCCGTGCCGCCGGAGTGGTCGCCGACCTCACGACCGACGCCGGTGCGCAGGCCGCCGTCGCGGCCGCCGTGGAGGTGTTCGGTGGGCTCGACGTCCTCGTCGCCAACGCCGGCATGACGTCGGTGGCGGACCCGGCCATGCACGAGGGCACGGTGACGGCCATCTCGCCCGAGGCCTGGTCGGCGTCGCTGGCCCGCAACCTCGACACCGCCTTCCTCACCCTGCGCGCCGCGCTCCCGGCCCTGCGGCGCAGCGGCGCCGGGCGGGTCGTCACCGTCGCCAGCGTCACCGGCCCGGTCATGGCGATGCGCGGGGAGGCGGCGTATGCCGCCGCCAAGGCCGGGCTCGTCGGGCTCACCCGGTCGGTGGCCCTCGACGAGGCGGCGGCCGGGATCACCGCCAATGTCGTCGCGCCGGGGTGGATCGAGACCGGTTCGCAACTCCCCCACGAGGCCGCGGAGGGACGGCATACGCCGCTGGGACGCTCCGGGACCGCGGAGGAGGTGGCTGCGGTCATCGCCTTCCTCGCCGGCCCGGCCGCCGCCTACCTCACCGGGCAGGTCATCGTCGTCGACGGTGGGAACGCGATCGCCGAGGAGCGCCTCCCCACGGCCCGGGAGTGACATCGGCTCCCCCGGCGGCGGCCGTGCGGGTCACCCACCGAGGAGTGCGCCACAAACGCGTGTCAGGCGACCGGGAACTCCGTACCGTTGGAGTCGATACCGACGAGTAGACCCCCCGAGCAGGAGAGCCGCGCGCCGTGCCGACGCCCATTGCCCCGTCCGACCTCACCTGGCTCCTCATGGACCGCCCCAACAACCTCATGCAGGTCAACAGCGTCATGTTCTTCGACGCCCTGCCTTCGCTGCGTCGCGTCTCGGCCGCGTTCATGGAACGAGCCGTCGAGAAGTTCCGCGTCCTCACGCAGGTCCCCGTCGACATCGACGGCACCTGGCACTGGGTCGACGACAACGACTTCTCCCTCGAGCGTCACGTCCGCGCCGTGCAGCTCGACGACACCGACGCCGAGACCCTGCGGTCCTACCTGGGATCGCAGTTCTCGGTCGCCTTCCCCCGCGAGCACCCACTCTGGGAGGTGCAGGTCATCTCCGGCCCGGACCCCAAGGGCCCCGGGGCGGTCATGACCCGCTTCCACCACGGCCTCGCCGACGGGATCCGCCTGGTCCAGCTCGCCCTCAGCATCGCCGACCCGGCGGAGGGCGCCACCCCGGCCACAGTGGGCCGCCACACCGACGGCGAGCACCAGCACCCCCTCGAGCGTGTCCTGCACCTGGCGACCCACACGGTGCGCGACACCGTCGACTTCGCCCGCCACGCCACGAGCGCGATCGCACGCACGGGCGCGCTCGTCGCGACGACGAACCCGATGAACCTCCCGCACCTCATCGGCGAGGCCGTGGACCTGGCCAAGCACCCCGTCCGCCTCGTCGATGCGGTCACCGACGTGGCCTCCCTCGACAACGAGGTGAGCAACACCTGGCGCGAGCTCTCCCGGATGCTGCTCGCCGACGAGTCCCAGACCGGCGCCTGGAGCGGCCATGCGGGCATCGACAAGACCGTCGCGTGGATCGACGGCTACCCCCTGGCCGGGCTGCGCGCGAGCGCCCGCGCCCTCGGCGGCACGCTCAACGACCTGCTCCTGGGCGCGGTCTCGCTCGGCCTCACCGACTACCTCCGGGAGCGCGGCGTCGAGGACGTCACGGACCTCTCCTGGCTCATGCCGATCTCGCTGCAGCCGGTCGACGCGAACCTGCCCCCGACCCTGGGCAACCACTTCTGCGTCGTGCAGATGTCGATGCCGCTGGGGATCAGCGACCACCGCGCCCTCGTCCGCGAGCTGCACGCCCGCTCGACCCGGCTGAAGAACTCGGCAGAACCCCTCGCGGCGTTCGGGATGCAGCAGGTCATCGCGGGCGTGCCGCTGACCATCGCGCGCGAGATCACCAACTACTTCGCCGGCAAGACCATCGGCCAGCTGAGCAATGTGCCCGGGCCGCGCGTCCAGATCAGCCTCGGGGGCGCGCCGATCCGGTCGATGCTCGGCTGGGTGCCCACCTCCGGTGACCAGCCGATGGGCATCTGCATCTTCACCTACAACGACACCCTCAACGTCGGGATCGCCACCGACCAGCGGATGGTGCCCGACCCCGAGCGGGTCATCGCCCACGTCCGAGGTCACCTCGACGCCCTCGTAGAGACGGGAGCCACCCGATGAGCCCGCGCACGCGCCGACCCGCCAAGCGGCGGCTGACGGTCGTCAACATCACCCTGCAGAGCGAGGAGTGGGACTACGACGAGGAGGTCTCCCTCGGCGGCCAGGACTACCGGCTCATCCGCATCGGCACGCGCGGCGACATCGACCGCGCCGAGGAGCTGGTGTGGCAGTGGTCGCTGAAGTGCGACGCCATCGCCGTCACCGGCGCCCGCGAGGCCAAGGCGCGGGGACTCTTCAGCGGCAACCCCGCGGACATCCGCCAGGTGCGGGACACCACGACACGCGTGCCCGTGCGGGACGGTTCGATGCTCGCGGATGTGTTGCAGGAGTGGGCGATTCGCCGCGTCCAGGCCGACCTGCCGGGCTATTTCTCCAATGCTCGCGTCGTCGTCGTGGGCTCGGCGACCCAGGAGCGCACGATCACCGTGCTGCGCGAGTTCACCGCCAACGTCGACTTCGAGGACCCCGACAAGCGCACCGGCGTGCCGCTCTCCCTCGGGATGAACCCGGTGGCCTCGCGCGCCGCGGGTCTGGGCATGTTCGCCTGGGACATGGCCCCGGAGCTGCTCAAGTCGGTGGCCCACAGCCCCGCCGAGTGGGTCAGTGGCCGCCTGGCCCACCAGGCCGCCGGCTTCGCCGACGTCCTCGTGGGTTCGTATGCCGACCTCACGCGTTTCGGGCTGCCCGACCTCACGGGCAAGGCCGTGCTCACCAACGCCGTGTCCGAGGAACGGCTCGCGACCCTGGCCGCCAAGGGCGTCTCCCTCGTCATCGACGCCACCCCGGAGCCCTTCGACTTCATGGTCGTCACGGCGATGTTCGAGGCGATGGCCGCCGCCACGATCACCGACGGGCACACCCTGAGCACCGATGACCTGGTGACTTTCCTGGAGACCTCGGGCCTGGCGCCGCGGATGCTCTGGCCGAACGGGGTCAAGCGTCGCAACCGGTTCGCCTTCGTCATCCACCCGCTGTCGACGGAGTACTTCAAGAAGGTCGAGGCCCTCGGGCTGCTCAGTGAGCTGCCCGGCATGGGCCGGGTCGTGGAGAAGACCGCTGCGCACATGCCGCCCTTCGTCTACAGCCACGTCACCGGCATCACCTCGCCGGACGGGACCGAGGCCGAGGGCTGGCTCATCTCCGTCGGTGGCACCCCGAAGGAGATGCTCTCCCACCCACCGGAGTTCACCTACTCCCGGCTGCTCGAGGCCGCCGACCTGGCCAAGCGGCTCGGCGCGCAGATCATGGGCCTGGGTGCCTTCACCAAGGTCGTCGGGGACGCCGGCGTCACGGTGTCCAAGCGGGCCAGCCTGCCGGTGACGACCGGCAACTCGTACTCCGCCTCCGGAGCGCTCTGGGCTGCGCATGCCGCCATCCGGCGGCTGGGCATCGGCGAGGTCGACGAGGACGGCCGCTTCCGCGGGAAGGCGATGGTCGTCGGCGGGTCGGGCGCGATCGGTGCCGCCTGCGCGCGCCTGCTCGCCCTCGCCACCGACGAGGTCTGGCTGGTCTCCCCCGAGACGGCCAAGCTGCTCACCCTCAAGGCCGAGATCGAGGCCGAGGACCCGCGCGCCACGATCCACGTCGCGACCGACCCCGGCGAGGCCCTCGCCGACATGGACCTCATCGTCACGGCGACCTCGGCCGCCGGCACCAAGGTGCTCGACATCATGAAGGTCAAGCCCGGCTGCGTCATCACCGATGTCGCGCGGCCGCTCGACATGTCCGCCGAGGACGTGGCCAAGCGCCCCGACGTGCTCGTCATCGAGTCCGGTGAGGTCGAGCTCCCCGGAGACGTGCGGATGCGCAACATCGGCCTGCCCGACGGGGTCGCCTATGCCTGCCTCGCCGAGACGATCGTGCTCGCCCTCGAGGGCCGCTTCGAGGCCTTCACCGTCGGCCGCAACATCGAGTGGCGCAAGGTCAAGGAGATCTACCAGCTCGGCCTCAAGCACGGCATGGAGCTGGCGACGATCTCCGGCATCAACGGCCCGTTCACCGACGAGGACTTCGCGCGGGTGCGCGAGCTGGCCCTCGCCGCGCGTGCCGAACTCGAGCAAGGAGAGCAGTCATGAAGTCCGTCGCCGGCAAGACCGTCCTCGTCACCGGGGCCGCCATGGGCATGGGTCGGTTGTTCGTCGAGAGGGCCATCGCCGAGCATGCCGCCGCCGTGCTGCTCTGGGACGTCAACGCCGAGGCCCTCGCGCAGACCCTCGCCGAGCTCGAGGCGACCGACAGCGCAACCCGGCTCACGGCATACGAGATCGACGTCACCGACCTGGCGACGGTGGAGGCGACGGCGGCCGAGGTGCTCGCCGACGTGGGCGCGGTCGACGTCCTCGTCAACAACGCGGGGGTGGTGCGCGGCAACCAGTACTTCTGGGAGTCCGACCCGCGCAGCGACACCGAGCTGACCATCGCGGTCAACACGCTTGCGCCCATGCACATCGCCCGCGCGTTCCTGCCGGCGATGATCGCGCACAGCCCCGAGGCGCGGCTGGTCAACATCGCCTCCGCCGCCGGCCTCACGCCGAACCCGCGGATGGCGGCGTATGCCGCGTCGAAGTGGGCCGTGATCGGCTGGTCGGACTCGGTGCGGCTCGAGCTCAAGCAGGCCGGGCACGACCACGTCGGCGTGACGACGGTGTGCCCGTACTACGTGAACACCGGGATGTTCGACGGCGCCCGATCGGCGCCGCTGCTGCCGATCCTCGAGCCCGAGGAGGTCGTCGACGAGGCGTGGCGCGGGATGCTCGCGGGGGAGGCCTTCGTCGTGCTGCCGCGCACGGTGATGCTCAACGAGGCGCTCAAGGGGCTGCTGCCGATCAACGTGCGCGATTTCATTGCCGACCGGGTCATCGGGGTCTACCACACTATGGAGGACTTCACCGGGCGACCGACGCGCTGACCCCGGCGGCCGGGCACCACCCCTGCGGGTGTATCCGACCCGGACAGGTGTCCATAGCCTCAGGAGCATGGCGAACCCCCGCTCAGACCATGTCGGACCTGGTGGGGAGCTCCACCAGTCACCACAGCGCCCGGGCGGGGTGATGACCACCTCCACGGGTGCGCCGCTCTCGGACGACCAGAACAGCCTCAGGGTCGGCGACCGCGGCCCGACCCTGCTCGAGGACTTCGTCCTGCGGGACAAGATCTTCCACTTCGACCACGAGCGCATCCCCGAGCGGGTGGTCCATGCCCGCGGCTACGGCGCCCACGGCTACCTCGAGACCCTCGAGGCCATCCCCGAGCTGACGCGTGCCGCCCTGTTCCAGAAGGCGGGCACCCGCACCGAGGCCTTCGTCCGGTTCTCCACGGTGGCCGGCAACCTCGGCTCTGCCGACCTCGCGCGCGACGTCCGCGGCTTCGCGGTCAAGCTCTACACGTCCGAGGGCAACTGGGACATCGTCGGCAACAACATCCCGGTCTTCTTCATCCAGGACGCGATGAAGTTCCCCGACCTGGTCCACGCCGTCAAGGAGGAGCAGGACCGCGGCTGGCCCCAGGCGGCGAGCGCCCACGACACGTTCTGGGACTTCGTCTCGCTCATGCCCGAGTCGACGCACATGCTGATGTGGCAGATGTCGGACCGTGCCATCCCGCGCTCGTTCCGGTTCATGGAGGGCTTCGGCGTCCACACGTTCCGCTTCGTCAACGCGGCAGGCGAGTCCCACTTCGTGAAGTTCCACTGGAAGCCCCGGCAGGGCATGCAGTCCGTCGCCTGGGACGAGGCCGTGAAGATCAACGGGGCCGACCCGGACTTCCACCGGCGCGACCTGTGGCATGCGATCCAGTCCGGCGACCTCCCCCAGTGGGACCTCGGCGTCCAGGTCGTCGACGAGGAGTTCGCCGACACGTGGGACTTCGACATCCTCGACCCGACCAAGCTCATCCCCGAGGAGCTCGTGCCCGTGCGCGTCATCGCGCGCCTGACGCTGGATCGCGTGGTGGACAACGTCTTTGCCGAGACCGAGCAAGTGGCCTTCTGCACCCAGAACATCGTGCCCGGCGTCGACTTCACCAATGACCCGCTCCTCCAGGGCCGCAACTTCTCCTATCTGGACACCCAGCTCAAGCGACTGGGTTCGACCAACTTCACGCACCTGCCGGTGAACGCACCGCGGTGCCCGGTGGCCCACTTCCAGCGGGACGGGCACATGCAGACCCAGCTCCAGCGGGGCCGGGCGAACTATGAGCCCAACTCGTTCACGGGCGAGGATCGTGGGCCTCGCGCGGATCGGCACTCCGGGTTCCGCACCGTCGAGCGTGCTGAGTCGGGGGACACCCGGCGCGTGCGGGCCGAGTCCTTCGCCGACCACTACAGCCAGGCGAACCTGTTCTGGCGCAGCCAGACCGACGTCGAGCAGGACCACATCGCGTCGGCCTTCGCCTTCGAGCTGGGCAAGTGCGAGATGCCGACGATCCGCACCCGAATGCTCGCCAACCTCGGCAACGTGGACGCCACCTTGGCCGAGCGGGTCGCCGCGAAACTCGGTATGCCGTGCCCGTCGCCTTCCGCAGCGGCCCAGCCGCCGCGGCACGACCTCCCTGAGTCCCCCGCGTTGTCGATCCTCCGCACGCCCGGCGCCTCGTTGGCCGGGCGCACCATCGGTGTCCTGGTCTCCGACGGAACCGACCCGGCACTCCTGGAGGCCCTTGAGTCCGCTGCCGCGTCCGCGGGAGCGCGAGTGGAACTCATCGGGCCGACAGCGGGACCGGTGAAGCTCAAGCGGTCCAAGCGCGCCGTGCACCACGCATTGGCCGCAGCCCCGTCGGTGCTGTTCGACGCAGTCGCCCTCCTGCCCGGGCCGACGGCGGCCGCGGAGCTGGCCGAGCGCAAGAGCGCCAAGGACTTCGTGGCCGACGCCTTCGGCCACCAGAAGTTCATTGCCCACAACGAGGCCGTGGAGGCGCTGCTCGAGGCTGCCGGCGTCAGCCCTGGCGCGGACGACGGGGTCGTGTCGGTCGACGCCGACACCGTCGGCGACTTCGTCGACCGGGCTGCCGAGTTGCGGCACTGGGCCCGTGTCGTCCGTCCCTGACCGACTGCAGACCGCTCTCGCACGCGCGCGCCAGCTGGGCGAGACGCTCCCCTTCCCGGCGGAGGGCCGCACGCATGAGTTGTGGGCTGCCCTGTCCGACCTCGGTGGTGAGAGCCTGTCGGTGGCACGGGTGGTCGAGCCCCATCTGGACGCGCGGCACATCCTGCATGAGGCCGAACGTCACGACGACTTCACCGGGTCGCACGAGGTCTGGGGAGTCTTCGCCGCGGAAGGGCCGGGCACGCGCCTTCGAGCCCACCGGGATGCCGGCGGATGGTCCCTGAGCGGCCGCAAACCGTGGTGCTCGCTGGCCGAGCATCTCGATCGTGCGGTGGTGACCGCGTGGGTCGACGACACCGCCCGTGGTCTGTTCGCCGTCGACCTGCGCCACCCCGGAGTGACCGTCGTGCACGAACCCTGGGTGGCGCGCGGTCTGATCGACATCGTCAGTGGACCGATCGACCTCGACGACGTGCCTGCCGACCCGGTCGGCGCTCCGGGCTGGTACCTGGACAGGCCTGGCTTCGTCTGGGGTGGCATCGGCGTGGCCGCCATCTGGTTCGGCGCGGCGCGGGCACTGGGGCAGCGCTTGACGCCCGTCGAAGGAGGCCGGCCCCCGGACCAGATCGCGCTCATGCACCTGGGCCGAGTGGATGTCGCACTCGCATCGGCGCGCTTGTCGCTCGGGGAGGCCGCTGACCTCATCGACGCTGCGCCGGTCGGCGGCGACCGGGCTCGCCGCCTCGCCTCGCGTGTCCGCAGCACGGTGGCACTGGCTGCCGAAGCCGTGCTCGAGGCCACCGCCCACGGCCTGGGCCCTGGCCCCCTCGTCCGCGACGACTGGTACGCCGCGGCAACGGCCGATCTCCACCTCTACCTCCGCCAATGGCACGCCGAGCGCGACCTGGCCGCACTGGGGGCAGTGACTGCTCGGCACACGGTGGGTGGTCCGGGGTGAACCAGACCCCACCCTTCACTCACGATGGGACGGGCACGGATCCGTCAGCGTTGCTCGACGTCCTCACTGGTCGGGCCGTGCCGGATCTGGGCGCCTTCGACCATGTCGTCGTGCTCGCGGCCCATCCCGACGACGAGACACTCGGAGCCGGTGGTCTCATGGCACGGGCCTTCAGCCACGGTTGCCGCGTGACCGTGGTGGTCGCCACCGACGGCGAAGCCTCGCATCCCGAGTCCCCGACTCGCACAGCCGCATCGCTCGGTGCTGCCCGTCGGCACGAAGTGGACCGAGCGACGCGGAGGCTCGCCCCGACTCGCGAGCTGACGCTGCTCGGCCTGCCCGATGGCTCCCTCTCGACCCACGCGCGTTCTGTGGTGGAGGCCCTCGTCGACATCATCGGCCGGGGCGGTGACCGAACCCTGCTCGTCGCCCCATTCCGCCACGACGGGCACCCGGACCACGAAGCTGCCGGCCGGGCGGCCGCGGTGACGGCCTCTCGCACGGACGCATTGCTCAGGGAGTACCCGATCTGGCTGTGGCACTGGGGAGATCCTGCCGACTGGGCAGGTCTGCGATGGGAATCCGCCGAACTGCGCGATGCCGACCGCGCGGTCAAGGACATGGCCATGGCAGAGCACCGAACCCAGGTGGAACCGCTCTCCGACCGCGCCGGGGACGAGGCACTGCTCGGGGAACACGTGCTCGCGCACTTTCGAGGTGAGCGGGAGTGGTTCATCGACGCCCCCCTGCCCAGGACCGAGACCTCGACGAGCTGCACGCGCGCGAGCCCGACCCGTGGGCAACCAGGACCTCGCCCTACGAACAGGCCAAGCAGGAGGCTGTGCTCGAGGCCCTGGGCGGTCGCCACTTCCGCAGAGCGCTCGACCTGGGCTGCTCCGTCGGCACCCTGACGGCCGCCCTGGCCGACCGGGCCGATGCGGTCCTCGCCGTCGACGCGAGCGCACATGCCGTGGACCGCGCGCGTGCCGCACTCGTCGACCGGTCGAACGTGCAGGTCGAGCAGCGGACCCTCCCCGACGACTGGCCCGTCGCCCCCTTCGACCTGGTGGTGGCCTCGGAGGTCGGCTACTTCCTCAGCCCTCGCGCCTGGTCCCGGACCCTGGACGCGGTGGCAGGCACCGTCCCGGTCGGTGGCTGGTTCCTGCTCTGCCACTGGCTCCATGACGTCCGCGGCTGGCCCCTCGACGGCACTCTCGTCCATGACCAGGCCTTGCGCCGAGAGGGCTGGCGGGTCGTGTCCAGCCGTCGTGCCGACGACTACCGGATCGACCTGCTGGAGCGGGTGGCCGGGTGAGGCCCGCACTGACGACGGTGCGGGTCGTCATCCCGGCCCGGAACGAGGAGGAGTCCTTGCCGTCCACGCTCGCATCCGTGGAGCGAGCCGTCGCGGAGCTGCGCGCCCGGCACTCCGGAATGTCCGTCTCGGTCACGGTCGTCCTCGACGCCTGCACGGACCACACCCCCGGGCACGTGGCCGCCCGTCCCGACGTCGCCTCCGTCGCCGTCGATTTCGCCTGTGTCGGTGCGGCTCGCGCGGCAGGCGTGCGCGCTGCTTCTGTCGGTGACGATCCGGTGCGCACGTGGATCGCCAACACCGATGCCGACACCCTCGTCCCGGCGGACTGGCTGGTCGTGCAGGTCGAGCTGGCGGACGCGGCAGCTGATGTCGTCACCGGCACGGTCGAGCCCGACGCGACCGGGCTCACGCCGGACCTGCTCTCGCGCTGGTGGGCCCGGCACACGCTGGCGGAAGGGCACCCTCACGTGCACGGGGCCAACCTCGGTGTCCGCCTGCAGGCCTATGAGTCGGCCGGTGGCTTCACCGCGATGGATGCGCACGAGGACGTCGACCTCGTGGGCCGACTGGTGGCCGGCAGGCATGCCCTCGTCGCGACGGCGCGCATTCATGCGGTCACGAGCGCTCGTCTCCAAGGCCGGGCACCCGAGGGTTTCGCCCACTACCTGGGCGAACTGGCCACCGCCTCCGAGGCAGACTGAGGCGGAAGACGATCAGCCCTGCTTCACGGTGCTGGAGCTTCCGGACCGTGAGGCCGCCGTCGGGTGGGCCGCGAAGATCGCCACCTCGTGTCGGTGCCCCCAGGAGTTGCGGGAGTTCATGTAGGACCCGATCTCCTGAGGACGACGCGCGCAGCAACGCGCTGGCCCGACCAAGATCCGGAGATCCAGGCGACAACTAGCCGGTCAATCGTCCGGACAGAAGCGCCACGCCAGCTCCCTCGAGGTCGGCGAGCGCGACCCGTCGACCGGTGAGCGCCAACAGAATCGCCTCGGCCGGACCCACGACGGGTGCGCCCTCGCCGAACCGGAATGGACCCTCACCCTCGTCCGTGTCAGTGGCCAGGAGCGCCAGCCCCTCGAGCCGCCGCCGCGGGGTGAAGGCCCGCTCTGCGCCGGGCGAGGTGACGACGGTGAGGGCCTCGCGAAGGTCGCTCGCGGCATACGCATGGGTGAGGCCGAGCGGACGACGGATGTCCTGCGAGTGCACGATGACGTCGACGAGCTGGAAGGAGGCCGTCCCGCCCGGCGGGACGAAGCGCCGGTGCGCGCGCTCGCGCAGGGTCGCCGCCACCTGGTCGCCGAGGCGACGGGCCGTGCCTCGGGCGAGTGCATCGTTGGCGCGGTCGAAGTCGCCCCTGGCCTTCACCATGGCCAGGGCGAACGCGGGCAGCGAGACGGTGAGGGGCACCACGAGGTGTGCCGCGACGTCCCGGACGGTCCAGGCACCGCACAGGCTCGGGTGCTCCCACTGCTCGGGGGTCAGCGTGTCGAGGAGGTCTGCGGCCTGGCGGCGCAGGTCGGCGGTGCGGGCGAAGGCCTCGAAGGGTTCCACGCTGGCGAGCGTAGGGGCTCGCAGGGGTGAAGGGCTCGCCCTCGCGGAAAGCCCCAAGGGGAGCCCTCGGCGAGGATCATGGCAGCCATGACCGCACCCATGCTGCCCCAGCCCACCCAGGGTGACGTCCTCGAGCTGATCCTCGCGGACCATGGCACCTTCGAGGACCTGCTCCGCGAGTGCCGCCGCACCGACCGGGACCGGGCCGCGGCCCGCACCACCCTGGCCGAGCTGCTCGTCGCCCACGCCGAGGCCGAGGAGAGCGAGGTCTACCCGACCCTGCGCGCGAAGCGCGCCATCGGCGCCGAGAAGGAGGAGCACGGCGAGAAGGAGCACGCCGAGATCCTCGAGGCGCTCCTCGCCTTCCTCGACGCCAAGGGCACCGGGACCAAGAAGTACGAGGAGGCGCTCGAGGAGCTGGCGAGGGTCGTCTCGCACCACAGCTCCGAGGAGGAGCTGTCGATCCTCAACCCGGCCCGGGACGATGTCTCCGTCGCCGTGCGCCACGAGCTGGGCAAGGCCTGGCTGAAGAAGCGCAACGCTCTGCTGGCCAAGGGGTGCGCCTCGCGGACACAGGTCTCGGCGCTGCTCGGCAAGGCCGTGGCGGACAAGGTCCTCCCCCCGGCCAAGGTGCGGGCCGAGGCCGACGCGATCAAGGAGGCCGCCAAGACCAAGGCCGAGAAGCTCGAGGAGGAAGCCACCTCCTGAGCACCGCTCCGGTCGCGGGTTTCCTCACACGCCACGTCTAAGGTTTGTCGAAGGTTGCTCGTCTCGGCTACCTTGGCTGCATGACCGTTGCCCACCGCCTGGGCGGACTTGTCGATCGCGCCCTGGACGTCGCCGTCGCACCGGGCTACACCCGGGTCGGGCTGGCCGTCCGTCGGCAGCTCCCCGACTGGCCCGCGGACCCACCTCGCATGGATGGCGCGCACGTCATCGTGACGGGCGCCTCGAGCGGCCTGGGCGCGACAACCGCGGCCGGCCTGGCGGACCTCGGCGCCCACGTCCACCTCGTGGTCCGGGACCCCGACAAGGGTCGAGCGGTCGCCGCCGACCTGGGCATCGAGGAGGTCAGCACCACGTGGAGGTGCGACGTGTCCGACCTCGACGACGTCGAGCGCCTCGCCCGGGAGCTCCTCTCCTCCGGGGTGCGCATCTCCGGGGTGGTCCACAACGCCGGCTCGATGCCACCGGTGCGCACCGAGTCAGCCCAGGGGCGCGAGCTGACCATGGCCCTGCACGTCCTGGGCCCCGTGCTGCTCACCGAGCTCCTGCTGCCGGCCCTGGACACGGCGCGGATCGTGCTCGTCACCTCCGGCGGCATGTACGCCCAGCGCCTGCGCGCCGACGACCCGGACTACCACCGGGGGACCTACAGCCCGACCACGGCATACGCCCGCAGCAAGCGCGCGCAGATCGAGCTGCTCCCCCGGTTGCAGGCCCGGTGGGGCGCCCGGGGCCACGTCGTCGGCGCGACCCATCCCGGGTGGGCCGACACCCCCGGCGTCGCCGACTCCCTGCCCACCTTCCGCCGGGTCGTCGGCCCGCTGCTGCGCGACGCGGAGGCCGGCGCCGACACGACGACCTGGTTCACGGCCACCCGGCCGGACCCCGAGGGAGGCCGGCTCTGGCACGACCGGCGCCCCCGGCCCACGACCTGGCTCGGCCGCAATGCCGCCTCCGAGCAGGATCGGGCGCGGCTGTGGGACTGGGTCGTCGAGCAGGCGCTGGCCGGTCGCTCGTGACCCGCCGCTACCGCATGGACCCCTCCGATCCGCGGCTGGCGCCCTTCTGGGCCACCCGACGCCTCGGCACCCTCACCACGCTCCGGCCCGACGGGTCGCCGCACACCGTGCCGGTGGCACCCGTCGTCGACCTGTCCTCCGGCAGCCCGGTCGTACGCGTGCTCACCTCCGCGAGGTCGCGCAAGGCGCGCAACGTCAGCGCCGCCGGCGGCGCGGCCCGCGTGTCGATCTGCGAGGTCGAGGGCCGCCACTGGGTCACCGTGGAAGGACGGGCCCGCGTGGTCACCGACCCGAGTGCCGTCGCCGCCGCCGAGCAGGCGTATGCCGTCCGCTTCCGTCCGCCGCGCGCCAACCCCGAGCGCGTGGTCATCGTCGTCGAGGTCGACCGCGTGATGGGGACCCTCTGATCCTCCCGACAGCTTCGCCGACCCGAAAGCCCCCACACCGCCACCGGGGCCGGTACGTTAGACAAACCTTAGACATTTGATGGAGGCCGAGATGAGCACCGAGCACGAGACCACCCAGGACGACCACCGCGCCACGATCGCGGAGGTCATGCGCGACACGCGCATCGCGATCCTCACCTACACCGACGGCGAAGGGCGGCTGGTCTCCACGCCGATGGGCACCCAGGACTTCGAGGACCCCTCGACCGTCTGGTTCATCACCGAGGCCGACAGCGACAAGGTCGCCGCGATCACCGCCGACCCGCGCGTCAACGTCGCCTACTCCAGCGACAAGGGCTGGGTCTCGCTCTCCGGGACCGCGACCCTCAACACCGACAAGGCCAAGCTCGAGGAGCTCTGGGACCCCTCCGCCTCGATGTTCATGAAGGGTGGACCCGAGGACCCGAACAGTGCCCTCCTCGAGGTCACCGGCGACTCGGCCCAGCTCTGGGAGTCACCCGGCAGCGTCGGTTTCCTCGTTGCCATGGCCAAGTCCTTCCTCGGCAAGGAGGACCCGGCCAAGGACGAGGACGCCCCCATCGTCGAGCTCTGAGCCCCTCGGCACCCCTCTCCTGGGCCGGCGACGACCCGACTCCCTCGACCGCCCTCCCTGCACGAAGGAGAACCATGACCACCAGAGCCACCTCGGACGACGAGTACGCGATCCGCGTCCTCGCGGTCACCGCTGCCGAGTTCGACCGCGTCCGCAAGGCCCTCAGCCGGGACGACGAGCCCGGCCCCGACGAGATCGCCCGCGCAGTGGGCGGCGAGGAGAGCGAGACGGGCCTCGTCGCCGGCCTGGCCAAGGTCGCGAGCAAGGCCAGCCGGCTGGTCGTCGGGAGCGTGCACCCACGGCACGAGGACTGGGACGAGGCCGACGTGGACACCCGCATCGACTGGTGGGTGGATCGCGTCGGCACGGCGGCGGCGGCACTGGCCGCCGTGCCCAGCGCGGGCGGTGTCGTGACGGGGGCCCTGGCCCTCGATGACCTGCTGGGCGCGGCCGGGCAGCTCCTCGTGGTCAACGCCGTCGGTCGCGAGCTGGGCGTCACCGACCGCACGGCCCTGGTGCAGACCAGTGCTCGCATCGTCCTTGGTCGGGAGATCACGCGTGAGGAGATCGAGAGCGTCATCGGTCCGGGCGAGCCGCGCCCGGTCGCCGCGCCCCTGCCGGAGCCGGCGGACGAGCCTGACGTGACGATGTTCGGCCGCTTGGGGTCCACCGGCCGGCTCATCTGGAGGGTGGCGACGCAGGTGCGCGAGCTTCGCGGAGACCTCAACGAGCGGCCGCAGGGCGGCGTCGTCGTGCGCGCCCTGTCCCGGATCCCCGTTGTCGGTGCGGCGGGCGGCTTCCTCGCGGAGCGGTCCGGCGTCAAGCAAGCCGCCGCCGAAGCGCGCGCCGCCTTCGCGCACCCATGACATCCACCGATTCGAGGTAAAACCGCCGCAGCTCGTGGGGCGGTAATACCTCGAATCAGAGGTGGATCGCGGCGAGGACGAAGGCGCGCGTCCGGCGCCGCACGGTGCGGACCGCCTGGCCGCGCGCGACCTGGGCCGCCGCCGCCACCACCACCCCGGCCACGAGCTCGGCGACCGGGCCCGGCGAGGAGACCCCGTGCTCCTCGAGCGCCGCGACCAGGGGGGCCGCGAGTCCGTGGTGGAGCTCGGCCACGGCCGCGCGACAGGCGTCGGGAAGGTCGGCCGCGGCATACGCACTCATGGGCTCGTGCCCGGCGACGGCGGCGTCGAGCGCGCTGTCCACCCAGGCCGCGACCCGCTCGGCGGGGGTGGTGGCCCGTGCCTGGCCGCGGTCCACGAGCACCCTCGTCCGACGGAAGGCCTCCTCCACGCCCGCCGCGACGAGGGCGTCGGTCGAGGAGAAGTACTGGTAGACGCTGCTGCGCGCGAGCCCGGCCGCGGAGGCCACCGCCGCGGGGGTGACGCCCGCGATCCCCTCCCGTCCGAGCAGGTCCACGGCGGCGTCGACGATGGCGGCCCGGCGCTGGGCGCTGTGCTCGGCCACCGTGGGGGCGTCGATCCTGGGCATGGCGCCATCATCCCAGAACGTCGAGATTTTATCGACAGCTATGTCGGCTTGTTTGCTGACACTTGTGTCGGTAACATCGAGTCCGTGACCGATCTGACGACCGACACCCCCACTGGCATGACCCGGGCCCGCTGGGCCGCACTGCTGACCCTCGGCTTCGGGGTGAGCCTGGTCATCATGGACGCGACGATCGTCAACGTCGCCCTTCCCGTCGTCCTCGAGGAGCTCGAGCTCACCGCCGCCGACGCGCAATGGCTCAACGCGGCATACGCGCTCGTCTTCGGCGCCTTCCTGCTCACCGTGGGTCGGATCGGCGATGTCCACGGGAGGCGACGGGTCTTCCTCGTCGGCATGGTCGTCTTCATGGGCGCCTCGGTCGTGGCCGGCCTGGCCCAGAACGGCCCGATGCTCATCGGCGCCCGCTTCGTCCAGGGCCTGGGGGCGGCGATGATCGTGCCGAGCACGCTCTCGACGCTCAATGCGACCTTCCACGGCCGGCAGCGAGCGATCGCCTTCGCCGTCTGGGGATCGGCGATCGGCGGCATGGCCGCGATCGGCCCGCTCGTCGGTGGCTGGTTGACCACCGATGTGTCGTGGCGCTGGGCCTTCTGGCTCAACATCCCGGTCGGCCTGCTCGTCGTCGTCGGCATCCTCAAGGCGCTCCCCGAGACCCGCGATGCCGGGGCCCACGAGCTGCGTGACTGGGGTGGGGTCGCGCTGTCTGCGGTCGGCATGGCCGCCCTCGTCTTCGCCCTCATCGAGTCCGAGTGGTACGGCTGGTGGCGGCAGGAGGACGGGTCGCTCTCGCCGGTGCCGATCGCGCTCGTCGCCGGACTCGTGCTGCTCCTCGGCTTCGTCCAGCTCGAGCGCACGCGCGCTGCAGCGGGCAAGGATGTCCTGGTCGACCTGGGACTGTTCCGGATCCGCTCCTTCCGCAATGGCGCCATCGCCGCACTCATCGTCTCCTTCGGCGAGTTCGGCCTCCTCTTCACCCTGCCGCTGCTGCTCCAGGGGACGCTTGGTTACTCGGCGCTGGGCACCGGTGCGGTGATCCTCGTCCTGGCCCTGGGCACCTTCCTCGCCTCGGGTGTGCTGCCGCAGCTGTCCAAGCGCGTTGCCCAGCGCGAGATCGTGCGGCTCGGGCTGGCCTTGGAGGCGATCGCGATCGGCGGTCTCGCGCTGTCGCTGTCGCTGACGGTGCCGACCTGGCTCATTGCCCTGTGGCTCTTCGTCTACGGCTTCGGTGTCGGGTTCGCCACGGCCCAGCTCACCTCCCTGTTGCTCGCCGACGTGCCGGTCGAGGAGAGCGGTCAGGCCTCGGGCCTGCAGTCGAGCGTGCGGCAGCTCGGGTCGGCCCTCGGCGTGGCCCTGCTGGGCGGCTTCCTCCTCGCGCAGCTCGGGCGCGCCACCCGGGACAACCTCGCCGCTCTCGGTATGCCGTCCGCGGCCTCCGAGGGCATCGTCACCGCCGTCCGCGAGTCCGCCGGCATCGCGATCGCCGGGTTGCAGGCACAGCCGGGCGGTGCAGCCGTGGCCCGCGCGGCGGGTGAGGCGATGATCGAGGCGAGTCGGTGGACGACCGGGCTGGCCGCCCTGGCCCTGGTCGGCGGCCTGGCCACCACGATCGCCCTGCCGCGCTCCCCCTCCCCGTCCCGCTCCCCCTCCCCGTCTCCCTCCTCCGATTCGAGGTAATACCGCCGCAACTTCTACGGCGGTAATACCTCGAATCGGGCAGGCGAGAGCGTGATCGGGCAGGCTAGGGGGATGGCCGAGACTGATCACCCGCGCATCACGCCCCTGCCCGATGCGGACTGGCGCCGCGTGCTCTGCGTCGTCGCGCATCCCGATGACATGGAGTACGGCGCCTCCGCGGCCGTGGCGGCCTGGACCCGCCGCGGGATCGAGGTCAGCTACCTCCTGCTCACCAGCGGCGAGGCCGGGATGCAGGCCCCACCGGAGGAGGTCGGCCCGGCCAGGGCAGCCGAGCAGGAGCGGGCGTGCGCGACGGTCGGGGTCACCGACCTGCGGATCCTGGACCACCCCGACGGGATGCTCACCCCGTCGCTGGAGCTGCGACGCGACGTCGCCCGGGTCGTGCGCCAGGTGCAACCGGACGCGGTGGTGACGGCGAACTTCGACCTCGAGGCCTACGGCGGGCTCAACCAGGCGGACCATCGCGCGGCCGGCCTGGCCACGATCGACGCCGTGCGCGATGCCGACAACACCTGGGTCTTCCGCGAGCTCGCCGACGACGAGGGCCTGGCGAAGTGGCACACCCGGTGGATCCTCGTCGCCGGGCACCCGGAGGCGACCCACGCCGTGTCGGTCGACGCCCAGGCGGTGGCAGCGTCGGTGGCCTCGCTGGAGTGCCACGAGGCCTACCTCGCCGACCTGCCCGGCCACCCCGTGCCGAGCGAGTTCATCCCGGAGATCCTGGCCCAGGGCGGGCGGGCAGCAGGTGCTGACCACGCCGTCCTCTTCCGCGGCTACGACCTCGGGCCCGGTATGCGCGACTGAGGCTTACGAGGGGAGCCGGCACACGGCATACGGCATACGGCATGCTCTGACCCATGAGCGAGGCCACCGAGTCGGTGTGGGACTACCCGAGGCCGCCGGCGGTCCGGCGCGTGAGCCGCGAGGTGCGCGTGGTGCTCGGGGGCCAGGTCGTCGTCGAGACCGACGACATCGTCGAGGTGCTCGAGACCAGCCACCCGCCGACGCTCTATCTGCCGCGATCCGCCTTCGCGACAGGCGTTCTGGTGCCCGTCACCGGCTCGTCCTGGTGTGAGTTCAAGGGCAAGGCGTCGTATGCCGATGTCGTCGCGGGAGCGGTCACCGCCCCTCGGGCGGCGTGGTGGTATGCCGCACCGGCCGCGGGCTACGAGGCGCTCCGCGATCGGGTCTCGCTCTATCCGGGGCGGATGGACGAGTGCACGGTCGACGGCGAGCGGGTGACCGCGCAGCCGGGCGACTTCTACGGAGGGTGGATCACGTCCCGCGTGACCGGGCCCTTCAAGGGAGCACCGGGGACCCTCGGATGGTGATGCCCACGGGGCGGAGGACCGCCGAACGCGAGCCCGGCGCCTGGCCGCGACGCATTGCGCGCCTCCTCCTGGGCGCCTTCCTGGTCTTCGCCGGTGTCGCGCACCTGACGTTGGCGCGCGAGGAGTTCCGGGCCCAGGTGCCGCCATGGATGCCGCTGGACACCGACCTCGTCGTCGTCGTGTCGGGCGTGGTCGAGATCGCGCTCGGGCTGGCCCTCTGGCTCTGGCGCGGATCGCTCATCGGATGGGTCGTTGCCGCCTTCTTCGTCGCGGTGTTCCCCGGCAACCTGTGGCAGTGGCTCGAAGGCCGGGATGCCTTCGGCCTGGACACCGATCGGGCGCGCTTCATCCGGCTCTTCTTCCAGCCGGTGCTCATCGCGTGGGCGCTCTGGTGCACCGGCGCCTGGCGGAGCTGGCGTGCCACGCGCGAGCATCGACCGTAGCGACGCTGGACCCGTCGACAGAGGAGGTGTGCGCCATGCGCCTGCGCTATGCGATCAACGTGACCATCGACGGGTGCGTCCACCACGAGGCCGGACTGCCGCCGGACGAGGAGTCGATGGCCTTCTGGACCGACGAGGTGGCCTCGGCGAGGGCGCTGCTGTGTGGCCGGCGGACCTATGAGCTGATGGAGTCCGCGTGGCGCCGGCCGGCCACGGGCCACCCTGCTGTCCGGGCTGCGCCAACGAGTCACCCTATGCCGCGCGGCCCGAGTCGATCTATTCGCTGGGCAAGCACCTCGAGGAGACGATGACGATCGAGCTGGTGCGCTGGCATCCCGATCTCACCATCACGGCGCTGCGCTTCAGCAATGTCATGGACGTCGAGGACTATGCGGCCTTCGACGCCGACGCCCGCGCCCGCAAGTGGAACCTCTGGAGCTACATCGACGGACGCGACGGCGCCCTCGCGGTGGACTTGGCGCTGGGGCGGAGCGGGCCGGGGTTCGAGCGGTTCATCATCGCCTCACCCGACACCGTGATGACTCGGCCGAATGCCGAGCTGCTCGCGGAGGTCTTCCCCGACGTCGAGGTGCGCGGCGAGATCGGCGAGCACACGACGCTGCTGTCCATCGACAAGGCGCGGCAGCTGCTGGGCTACGACCCGCAGCACTCCTGGCGCGACGAGGTCCAGTAGGGCCGGGCGG
>JAIUOP010000008.1 GCA_020161815.1 Actinomycetota bacterium
CGGTTTGTCGGGCAACCATCACGGTTTGTCGGGCAACCATCACGGTTTGTCGGGCAACCATCACGGTTTGTCGGGCAACCATCACGGTTTGTCGGGCAACCATCACGGTTTGTCGGGCGACCACCACGGATTGCCGGGCGACCACCACCGTTTGTCGGGCGACCCACCACGGATTGTCGGGCGACCCACCACAGTTGACGGGCGACCCACCACGGATTGTCGGGCGACCCTAGGGTTCACAGTACGAGGCAAGTCGGTAGCGATGTGATGACACTCATTCGGCTGTCCCAAGCGCCGTTCCGGTCCGCGGCGGCGTCACTCCAGATTGCGGGAGGCGCGGATGACGTCGACGAAGCGGCCCATGATGTCGTTGAGTCCGAAGTCCTTGGGGGTGAAGACCTCGGCCACGCCCAACTCCTTGAGCCGCACCGCGTCGGACTCGGGGATGATGCCGCCGACGATGACCGGGACGTCGTCGACCCCCTCGGCGCGCAGGCGGTCGAGGACCTCGGGCACGAGCTCCATGTGCGAGCCGGAGAGGATCGAGAGCCCGACGAGGTGCACGTCCTCGGCGACGGCGGCCGCCACGATCTGCTCGGGGGTGAGCCGGATGCCCTGGTAGATCACCTCGAAGCCGGCGTCGCGGGCGCGCACGGCGATCTGCTCGGCGCCGTTGCTGTGGCCGTCGAGGCCCGGCTTGCCGACGAGCAGTCGCAGCTTCTCGCCGAGCTCCTCACTCGTCGCCTTGACCCGCTCACGCACGAGTGCGAGCTCGCTCCCGCTCGCTGCCGACGTGAGGCCGACCGTTCCGCTGACGCCGGTGGGAGCGCGGTACTCCCCGAAGACCTCGCGCAGGGCGGCCGACCACTCCCCCGTCGTCACCCCGGCCCGGGCACACTCGAGCGAGGCCGCCATGAGGTTGGTGTCCGTCGCGGCGTCGGCCTTCAGGCGGGCCAGGGCCGCCGCCGCGCGCTCGCGCTGCTGCGGGTCGGCGTCGCGCTCCGCACGCCACCGCGCCACGGCCTCGGCCGCGGCCTTCTCCACGCCGGCGTCGACGGTCTGGATGGCGGTGTCGAGGTCGGCCGTCAGCGGGCTGGGCTCGGTCGTCTCGAACTTGTTGACCCCGACGACGACGTCCTCGCCGGCCTCGATGCGCTGACGACGCAGCGCGTGCGAGGCGACGAGGGCCGACTTCATGTAGCCGCTCTCGACCGCCGCGACGGCCCCGCCGAGCTCGGCGACCTTGGCCATCTCGGCCCGGGCCCCGGCCACGAGGTCCGCCACCTTGGCCTCGACGACGACCGACCCGGTGAAGAGGTCGTCGTACTCGAGCAGGTCCGACTCGTAGGCGAGCACCTGCTGCATCCGCAGCGACCACTGCTGGTCCCAGGGCCGCGGCAGCCCGAGCGCCTCGTTCCACGCGGGGAGCTGCACGGCGCGGGCGCGCGCGTCCTTGGACAGGGTCACGGCGAGCATCTCGAGGACAATCCGCTGGACGTTGTTCTCCGGCTGCGCCTCGGTCAGGCCCAGGCTGTTGACCTGCACGCCGTAGCGGAACCGGCGCTGCTTGGGGTCGGTCACGCCGTAACGCTCACGCGTGAGCTCGTCCCAGAGCTCGACGAAGGCGCGCATCTTGCACATCTCCTCGACGAAGCGCACCCCCGCGTTGACGAAGAAGGAGATCCGCGCGACCACCTCGCCGAAGCGCTCGGCCGGCACCTGCCCCGAGTCTCGGACCGCGTCGAGCACTGCGATCGCCGTGGACATCGCATAGGCGATCTCCTGCACCGGCGTCGCCCCCGCCTCCTGGAGGTGGTAGCTGCAGATGTTGAGCGGGTTCCACTTGGGGATCTCGTTCACCGTGTAGGCGACCATGTCGGTCGTCAGGCGCATCGAGGGCCCGGGGGCGAAGACATAGGTCCCGCGGGAGAGGTACTCCTTGATGATGTCGTTCTGGGTCGTGCCCGCGAGCAGGTGCTTGGCCGCGGCGACGTCCTCACCCGCCGCCTGCGCCTGCTCCTCGGCGACCACCTCGTACATCGCGAGCAGCCACATCGCCGTCGCGTTGATCGTCATCGAGGTGTTCATCGAGGCCAGCGGGATCTTCTCGAAGAGCGCCCGCATGTCACCGATGTGGGAGATCGGCACCCCGACCTTGCCCACCTCGCCACGCGCCAGGACGTGGTCGGGGTCGTAGCCGGTCTGCGTCGGGAGGTCGAAGGCGACCGAGAGCCCGGTCTGCCCCTTGGCCAGGTTGCGGCGGTAGAGAGCATTGCTCGCCGCGGCACTGGAGTGACCGGCATACGTGCGCATCACCCACGGACGATCACGTTCTGGACGCGCGGGGGCCACGGCATCGTTGGACTCAGGCATGAGCCGAACGTACCCGCGCGCGGCGGGCTCAGACAGAGGTCGCGGCGGTGAGAGTGCCCACACCCGAGGTCGCGCCGGCTGCGCCACCCGCCCGCGCCCCCGCCGTGAGCAGCCGGCCCAGGCGCACGCGGTGCAGGAGCCGGCGCGTCCGGGCGTCCGCGTGGGTGATGTGCAGGGCCCGGCCCTGTCGGTGCGCCCGGCGCATGCACTCGAGCAGCAGCCCGAGCGCCGTCGAGTCCCCCACCGTGCACTCCCCGAGGTCCAGCCCGATCGGGCCGGAGCCGGAGTCGATGACCTCGTGCATCCACAACCGTGCGTCGGCGGCGCTCGAGGCGTCCAACCGCCCCGACACCACCACGTTCAGGCCCCCCGGCCCGTCCTCGCTGTGCACGAGGAGCTCCTCACGCCCACCCACTTCGGCCCCCTGTCGCCGTCGACTGTGCCACCAGTGTGGTGCCAGTGACGCCCATCACACACGATGGACACACCGCAGCGTGACAACGCCATGTCAAGAAATGGTCAAGGGTCTGCAAGGCTGGCGTCCATGGTCAACCTCACGAGGATCTACACGCGCACCGGTGACGACGGCACGACCGGACTGGGCGACTTCGGGCGCACGCGCAAGACCGATCCGCGACTGGCGGCCTATGCCGACGTCAACGAGGCCAATGCCGCCCTTGGCGTGGCGCTGGCTGACGGCGGCCTCGCCGATGATGTCGCGGTCGTGCTGCGACGGGTCCAGAACGACCTCTTCGATGTCGGGGCCGACCTCTCGACCCCGGTCAAGGACAGCTACGAGTACCCACCGCTGCGGGTCAAGCAGGAGTGGATCGACGAGCTCGAGGCCGACTGCGACCACTACAACGACCAGCTGACCCCCCTGCGCTCCTTCATCCTGCCCGGCGGCAGCCGCGCGAGTGCCCACCTGCACGTCGCCACGACGGTGGTCCGCCGTGCCGAGCGGGCGACCTGGCACGCCATCGAGGCCCACGGGACCGAGCCGGGGAGCGCCAAGGGCGAGGGTGGGATCAACCCGCTGTGCGCGGCCTACCTCAACCGGCTTTCGGACCTGCTCTTCATCCTCGCCCGCCACGCCAACCTCGAGGTCGGCGGCGACGTGCTGTGGCAGCCCGGCGGCGGCCGGGAGGAGAAGCCGGAGAAGCCGCTCAGGCGACGTTGACGTTGAACCCCGGCGGGCTGCTCTCGTGCCAGGCCCGCACGGCGGTGTAGGTCGAGGGCGTCAGCGCCAGCTCCACCTCGTGGCGACCCGTCGTGACGGCCACCGCGTCCGGCAGGCCGGCGACCACCTCGGTGAGGCGTTGGGGCGCGCCGAGGTCCAGGTCGTGACGCAGCCAGCTGCGCTCCGGTCCCAGGCGGGGCCCCACCACGGAGAACCACTCGAAGCGATCCCCCCGGAGACGAATGAGGCCGAGCCGCCACCGCGGCTCGGCACTCGTGCGCATGGCGCCCAGCATCAGCGTGCGCCCCTGGGCGATGTGGCGCCGACGCAGCCAGACGAAGGCCAGCGACGCGACGACCACCACCAGGCAGGCGGCGACCACCAACTCGACGAGGTGGAGCGCGCCGACCATCGACTTGGCTCCGGTCAGAGGCCCAGCTTGGAGGCGTCGACGTCCTCGGCGACGATCGTCACCACGTCGTTGTTCACCGACAGGAACCCGGTGTCGATGTGGGCGGAGCGGACCGCTCCCTCGGCGTGGATGCGCACGTCCCCCTCGACGAGCACCGCCAGGATCGGGGTGTGACCGGGCAGGATGCCCAGGTCGCCGTCGATCGAGCGGGCCGAGACCTGGGTGGCCTCGCCCTCCCAGACCTTGCGGTCAGCGGCGACGAGCTCGACCTGCAACGTGCTCACGAAGGTCCTCCAACGGTGTCATGGTGCGCTGAAATCCAAGTCTAGCGGGGCTGCTGCACTGCCCCGTATGCCGCGGGGCCGGCTCGCGCTCGAGCCGGCCCCGGGCGGTGGTGCGGGGGTGGGTCAGAGGCTCTTCTGGATCTCGGCCCACTGGCGCTCGACGTCGTCGAGCCCACCGCACATGAAGAAGGCCTGCTCACCGACGTGGTCGTAGTCGCCGTCGGCGATCTTGGTGAAGGCCTCGATCGTGTCGGCCAGCGGAACCGTCGAGCCCTCGATGCCGGTGAACTGCTTGGCGACGTAGGTGTTCTGCGACAGGAAGCGCTGGATGCGACGGGCGCGGTTGACGAGGATCTTGTCCTCTTCGGAGAGCTCGTCGATGCCGAGGATGGCGATGATGTCCTGGAGCTCCTTGTTGCGCTGCAGGATCGACTTCACGCGCACCGCGGTGTTGTAGTGGTCCTCGCTGATGTAGCGACGGTCGAGGATCCGGCTCGTCGAGGTCAGAGGGTCCACGGCCGGGTAGATACCGAGCGAGGCGATCTCACGGGAGAGCTCGGTCGTGGCGTCGAGGTGGGCGAAGGTGGTCGCCGGCGCCGGGTCGGTGTAGTCGTCGGCCGGCACGTAGATCGCCTGCATCGAGGTGATCGAGTGACCACGCGTGGAGGTGATGCGCTCCTGGAGCACACCCATCTCGTCGGCGAGGGTGGGCTGGTAGCCCACGGCGGACGGCATACGACCGAGCAGGGTCGAGACCTCGGAACCGGCCTGGGTGAACCGGAAGATGTTGTCGATGAAGAGGAGCACGTCCTGCTTCTGGACGTCGCGGAAGTACTCCGCCATCGTCAGCGCCGAGAGGGCGACGCGCAGACGCGTGCCCGGCGGCTCGTCCATCTGGCCGAAGACGAGCGAGGTCTGGCCGAGGACGCCGGCCTCCTCCATCTCGACCATGAGGTCGTTGCCCTCACGGGTGCGCTCGCCGACACCGGCGAACACCGAGACACCACCGTGGTCGCGCGCGACGCGGGCGATCATCTCCTGGATGAGGACGGTCTTGCCGACACCGGCGCCACCGAAGAGGCCGATCTTGCCACCCTGGACGTAGGGGGTGAGCAGGTCGATGACCTTGATGCCGGTCTCGAACATGACCGTCTTGGACTCGAGCTGGTCGAAGGCCGGCGCCGGGCGGTGGATGCCCCAGCGCTCCTTGACGTCGAGGGTCTCGCCCTCCTCGAGGTTGAGGCAGACACCGGTGGTGTTGAACACCTTGCCCAGGGTCACGTCACCGACGGGGACGGTGATCGGGCCGCCGGAGTCCTGCACCGCCGTGCCGCGGACGAGGCCGTCGGTCGGCTGGAGGGAGATGGCGCGGACCATGTTGTCGCCGATGTGCTGGGCCACCTCGAGGTTGAGGGTCTTGGTGCCCTCGGTGCCATCGGTGTTCTGCACGTCGGCCATGAGCAGGTTGTAGAGGTCGGGCATCGCGTCGACCGGGAACTCGACGTCGACGACCGGGCCGATGATCCGCGAGATGCGCCCGACGCCGCCGGCCTTGGTCTCGCTGGTCTCGGGGAGGGTTGCAGTCATGGTGGTTGTCCTCACTTGCTCTCGGCCAGGGCGCTGGCACCGCCGACGATTTCGCTGATCTCTTGGGTGATCTCGGCCTGACGGGCCTGGTTGGCCAGTCGGGTGTACTTCTTGATGAGCTCCTCGGCGTTGTCCGTGGCCGACTTCATCGCGCGCTGGCGGGCGGCCAGCTCGGATGCGGCGGACTGGAGGAGGCAGTTGAACAGGCGCGCATTGACGTACTTCGGCAGCAGCGCGTCGAGCACGCTCACCGCGTCCGGCTCGAACTCGTACATCGGCAGCAGGTCCTCGGCGGCCGGCTTCTCGGTGCCCTCGACGACCTCGAGCGGCAGCAGGCGGATGACCTGCGGCTCCTGGGTCACCATCGACACGAAGCGGGTGTAGACGACGTGGACCTCGTCGATCGAGGCGGGGTCGGGGTCGGTGAAGTCGGCGACCAGCCGCTCCCCGATCTCGCGCGCGTGCTCGAAGGAGGGCTTCTCGGTGAAGCCGGTCCACTGCGCCACGAAGTCCCGCTTGCGGAAGGTGTAGAAGTTCACCGCACGCCGCCCGACGAGGTAGGCGCGCACCTCCTTGCCCTCCTCCTCGACGAGGCGGGCGATGAGTCGCTCGCTCTCCTTGAGGACGTTGGCGTTGTAGCCACCGGCGAGGCCGCGGTCGGCGGCGATGATGAGCACCGCTGCCTGCGCGACCTCCTGCTTCTCCGACGTCAGCGGGTGGTCCTCGTCGGAGAACGTGGCCACCGCGGAGACCGCCTTGGTCAGCGCCCGAGCGTAGGGCGTGGACTCACGGACGGCCTGTTGCGCCTTGACGACGCGCGAGGCCGCCATGAGCTCCATGGCGCGGGTGATCTTCTTCGTCGCGCTGACGGAGCGGATGCGCTGCCGGTACTCCCGGATCTGCGCTCCCATTCGGTTTCCGCCTTCCTGCTTCTCTCAAGCTTCGGTATGCCGTGCTGCCGGCCGGACGCTGTGCCCGCCGCGTGCCCACCGGGGTGGGCACGCGGCATACGGCTCAGCGCTTCTGGACGACGATCTGCTCCTGCTCGGACTCCAGCGCCTTGGCGGCGGCGTCGTCCTCGGCCTCGTTGCCGGCCACCAGGCCGTCGTTGCCGCGCTGCTCGAAACCCTTCTTGAACTCGTCGATGAGGCCCTTGAGCGCCTCCTCGGTCGAGTCCTCGAACTTGCCGGTCTCGCGGATCCCGGCGAGCAGGTCGGCGTGGCTGCGGCGCAGGTGGCCGAGGAACTCGGCCTCGAAGCGCTGCACGTCCTCGACCGGGACGCTGTCGAGCTGACCGGTGGTGCCGGCCCAGATCGAGACGACCTGCTCCTCGACGGGGTACGGGCTCGCCTGCTTCTGCTTGAGCAGCTCGACGAGGCGACCGCCCCGGGCCAGCTGCTGCTTGGAGGCGGGGTCGAGGTCGGAGGCGAACATCGCGAAGGCCTCGAGCGCACGGAACTGGGCCAGGTCGAGCTTGAGTCGACCGGACACCTGCTTCATCGCCTTGATCTGCGCGGCACCACCGACACGGGAGACCGAGACACCCACGTCGATCGCCGGGCGGACGTTGGAGTTGAACAGGTCGGCCTGGAGGTAGATCTGGCCGTCGGTGATCGAGATGACGTTGGTCGGGATGTAGGCGGAGACGTCACCGGCCTTGGTCTCGATGATCGGCAGGCCGGTCATCGAGCCGGCGCCGAGGTCGTCGGAGAGCTTGGCGCAACGCTCGAGCAGCCGGCTGTGGAGGTAGAAGACGTCACCCGGGTAGGCCTCGCGGCCCGGCGGGCGGCGCAGCAGGAGGGAGACGGCGCGGTAGGCCTCGGCCTGCTTGGACAGGTCGTCGAAGACGATGAGGACGTGCTTGCCCTGGTACATCCAGTGCTGGCCGATGGCCGAGCCGGTGTAGGGGGCGAGGTACTTGAAGCCCGCGGAGTCGGAGGCGGGGGCCGCGACGATGGTGGTGTACTCCATCGCGCCGGCCTCCTCGAGCGTGCCCTTGACGGACGCGATCGTGGAGCCCTTCTGGCCGATGGCGACGTAGATGCAGCGGACCTGCTTGGTCGGGTCGCCGGTCTCCCAGAACTCCTTCTGGTTGATGATCGTGTCGACCGCGACGGTGGTCTTGCCGGTCTGGCGGTCACCGATGATGAGCTGGCGCTGGCCACGGCCGATCGGGGTCATCGCGTCGACGGCCTTGAGGCCGGTCTGCAGCGGCTCGTGGACCGACTTGCGCTGGACGACCGTCGGCGCCTGGAGCTCGAGGGCGCGGCGGGTGTCGCTGGCGATGTCGCCCATGCCGTCGATCGGGTTGCCGAGCGGGTCGACGACGCGTCCGAGGAAGGCGTCGCCGACGGGGACCGAGAGGACCTCGCCGGTGCGCTTGACCTCCTGGCCCTCCTCGATCTTGGAGAAGTCACCGAGGACGACGACACCGATCTCGTGGACGTCGAGGTTGAGCGCGATGCCCAACGTCCCGTCCTCGAACTGGAGCAGCTCGTTGGTCATGGCCGAGGGCAGGCCCTCGACGTGGGCGATGCCGTCACCGGCGTCGGTGACGCGACCGACCTCCTCGCGGGAGGCGGCGCCCGGCTCGTAGGAGCGGACGTAGCCGTCCAGGGCGTCCCGGATCTCCTCGGGACGGATCGAGAGCTCCGTCATGTGTCTTCTTCTCCTGGTTCACTCGACCCCGTTGGTGCGGGATCGACGTCGTGGTGGTCGTGCTGTGTCGTTGAGCTGTCTGAACTTGTGGTGCGTGGTCAGCTGCCGGTCACGTGCCGGCGGGCGTGGTCGATGCGGCGGCTGATCGTGCCGTCCATGACCTCGTCGCCCACCTGCACCCGGATGCCACCGAGGACCTGCGGGTCGATGACGACCTGGAGCTTGACCGCCGAGGAGTACATCGACTCCAGCTGGCTGGTCAGCCGCGCGGCCTGCTGCTCGGTCAGCGGCGTGGCCACCGTCACGAGGGCGGTCCGCTGCTGGCGGCGGGTCGCCGCCTGCTGGAGGTAGGCCTCGAGGACCCGGTCGAGTCGGCGCCCGCGGGGCGCCTGCACGGCCTGCACCGCCAGCCGGGTCGTCTCGGCGTTGGCCTTGCCCTCGAGCAGCGTGCGCACCAGGCCGGCCTTCCCCGACGCATCGGTGTTGCGGCTGGAGAGGGTGTCGCGCAGCTCGGCGTCACCGGCGACGATCCGCTCGAAGCGGAAGAGCTCGTCCTCGACCGCGTCGATGCGCCCGTCGGCCTCCGCCTGCGCGAGCAGGCTGGCGACACCGGCGGCCTCGAGGGTGTCGGTGAGGTCGCGCTCATCGGCCCACCGCTGGGCGGCGGCGGTGGCGACCAGGCCCGAGGCCGCAGCCCCGACCTTGCCACCGAAGAGCCGCTCCGCCAGCGCACCCTTGGCCCCGCCGTCACCGGAGGGGTCGGCCAGGGCACGGCGCAGCGAGGCGTTGCCGTCGATGACGGACGTCACCGCGAAGAGGTCATCGGCCAGCGCGGCACGGTCGCCCCCGCCCTGCAGGACGCCCTCGAGGGCGTCCCGGACGACGGCGGACGCGGCCCGCGACGACCCACGCATCAGGCGTCCTGGCCCGGCTCGGCGCCGACCTTCTCGGGTCGGACGTTGCCGGCCTCGAGCTCGGCGAGGAAGCGGTCGACGATGCCGGACTGGCGGACGTCGCTGTCGAGGGACTCCCCGACGATCTTGCTCGCGAGGGTGGTCGACAGCGTGCCGACCTCCTGGCGGAGCTGGACGACCGCCTGCTGGCGCTCGGCCTCGATCTGCCGCTTGGCGGACTCGGTGATGCGACTGGCCTCGGCCTGCGCCTGCGAGCGAAGGTCCGCGACGATCTGCGCACCCTCGGAGCGCGCCTCCTCGCGGATCTTGTTCGCCTCCGACCGGGCCTCGGCGAGCTGGGCGTTGTAGTTCTCCAGCGCAGCCTGGGCCTGGGCCTGGGCCTCCTCGGCCTTGGCGATGCCGCCCTCGATCGCCTCGGCGCGCGCCTGGTAGGCGGCCTCGAGGTTCGGCACGACCTTGGTCTTGACGACCCAGAAGAACAGCCCGAAGACGATCAGCCCGAAGATCAGCTCGGGCAGGTACGGCAGGATCGGGACCTGGTCGGCCTCCCCGGCCATGGGCACCGAGCTGGCGACGGTGAAGTGGTACACGTGCTCTCCTTCGAGACGGTCAGGGAACGTGGGCTAGCGCCCCGTCGTCACCTGGGGGAGATGAAGAAGAGAACCAGGCCGAAGATGGCGAGCGCCTCGGCGAGGGCGAAGCCGAGGATGGCGATCGGGCGAAGCAGGGAGCCGGCCTCGGGCTGACGGGCCACACCGTTGATGTAGGCGGCGAAGATGAGACCGACTGCGATGGCCGGGCCGATGGCCGCGAGACCGTAGCCGACGAGGTTCAGGTTGCCACTCACGTGATTGTCCTCTTTCTGATGTTCTGACCGACACGGTGCCGGTCTGAGCTGGTGGTGCTTGACGGAACTTGCTGGGGTGGATCAGGGGGGTCGTGCGAGTCCTGTCTCAGTGCTCGCCGGACACGGCGTCGCTGAAGTAGGACGCGGCCAGGAGCACGAAGACGTACGCCTGGAGGAACTGGATCAGGGCCTCGAACAGGGTCATGACGACGGCCATGAGCCAGGCGGGCAGGGCCACGAACTTCAGGCCGATCGAGTCGCTGGTGAACAGCTCCCAGCCACCGACGATGAAGACGACGAGGAGCATGTGACCGGCGAACATGTTGCCGAAGAGTCGCAGCGCGAGCGTGAGCGGCCGGTTGATGAAGAAGGTCATCAGCTCCAGCGGCACGACGAGGGGCAGGAGCCATGCGGGCAGGCCCGGGGGGATCATCCACTTGATGTAGTTGACGATGCCGTGGTGCTTCTTGATGCCCACCCAGTGGTACACGACGTAGACGATCGCGGTCAGGGCGATGGGGTAGGCCACCCGGCTCATCGTCGGCATCTGGATCGGCGGGATGATGCCGAACAGGTTGTTGAGCAGGATGAAGACGAAGAGGGCGAAGAGCAGCGGCACGAAGCGCAGGAAGTCCTTGGCCCCGATGCTGTCCTTGGCGATGTCGTTGCGGATGAAGTTGTAGACCAGCTCGGTGTAGTGCTGACCACGGCTGGGCACGACCGAGACGTTGCGCGTCGTGCGCACCAGCCACCAGGACAGCAGGATCGCGGAGATGGCGATCGCTGCCATCGACCGGGTGAAGTAGAACCCCGTGCCGGGAATCGCGAACAGTGGCTGCCAGAAGTCCTGGGGCTCGGGCGGGAAGTGCCCGTCGCCCTCACCCGACATGGGGAGAGCCGAGAGCACAGGACTCAGCGCGGCGAGGACCACCATCGCTCCTAACTGACAGCCGACAACGAACGTTCTGACACATCTGTGGGGGTCCCCACGCGACGCAACTACCCGGGGGGATTTTCTCCGGTCCTACCGTAGCGGAACCAGATCAGGTAGATGGACAGGGCCATCCCCCCGACGACCCCGAGCGGCACGAGGAATCCGGTGCCGAGGAATCGGTCGAGCAGCCACCCGATGCCGCCGAAGAAGGCCGGTCCGGTGACGAGGTAGCTGATGATCGAGATCGCCTGGCTGTCGGTCTGGAACTGACCGGCCTGGCGGAAGGCGCCGCCGCCCTCGACACCCTTGCGTGTCCCGTCCTCGTTCCACTGGGTCATCGCGGGCTCCCCTCGACGACAGGGATGCGGGCGCGGGCGAAACCCATGACCAGGCCGACCTGCCAGGCCAGCGCCTGCACGATCGCGCCGAGCGCGAAGGCCCGCCCGTGGATCCAGCCCGTGCGGGAGAGAGCCAGGAGCGCAGCGGCGAGCAGGATCAGCTGGCCCAGGTAGACCACGAAGGCCCCGGCCAGGCTCAGCCCGGGCGCTCCGCCGATGACGGCCCGGATGCCCAGCACGCCGATCACGAAGAAGAGGGCGGTGACGACGGTGGCGGTGACCGCGGACCACAGGGCGCTCAGGCCCCACAGGAGGGGGGCCAGGACGGCGGCGAGGACGGCTCCGACGAGGCCGACCAGGGCGCCACCTCGGAGCATGCCGCGCACTGCCACGTCGCGGTCGGCCACGGGTGGCCGGTCCGCTCGGGGAGCAGTGGGGATCACGATCACCTCGGTGTGGTCGGTGTCAGGGCCGTCCGGACTTTGTGAAAGTTATCACAAGCGCCGCATCAGGGCGAATCCGGACCCAGGTCCGCCGGCGCCCGGCCCGCGATCGTCGCCCTCGGCAGCCAGAAGGTGAGGAACCCGGCCAGGGCGGCCATGGCGAGGACCAGGCCGACGGCGGGCTGCGGCGGGAGGAAGACGAAGGAGACCGACCCGAAGGCCGCGACGGCCGCCCAGAACCACAGGAGCAGGACGGCACGCCGGTGACCGTGACCCCACATGAGCATCCGGTGGTGCAGGTGCTGGGCATCGGGCTTGAACGGGCTCTGGCCACGGCGGGTCCGGCGGATCACCGCGAGCACGACGTCGAGCACCGGCAGCAGCAGGATCGAGAAGGGCACGACGAGCGGGAGCACGAAGGCAGAGACCGGGTTGGTCGACACCTCCGACCCGGTGATGGTCCCGGTGATGGAGATCATCGCCGCCGCCAGGAGCAGGCCCAGGAAGAGCGCCCCGCTGTCCCCCATGAAGATCCGCGCCGGATGGAAGTTGTGCGGCAGGAAGCCCAGGCACACACCCACGAGGGCCGCCGAGATGAAGGCGGCCGAGGTGAAGACGTTGGGTGGTGAGTAGCTGCGGGCGATGAGGTAGGCGTAGCCGAAGAAGGACACCGCGGCGATGGCGACGATCCCGGTGGCCAGGCCGTCGAGACCGTCGACGAAGTTCACCGCGTTCGTCGCCAGGATGACGAAGAAGATGGTCAGGGCGATGAGCAGCGGCGCTGGCAGCACCACCGTCTCCCCCAAGGGGATCGAGAAGAGCTGGACCCCCTGGAAGGCCATGATCCCGGCCGCGAGCAGCTGCCCGGCGAGCTTGATCATCCAGTCGAGCTCCCGCACGTCGTCGATGGCGCCGACGAGGCACACGATGGCGCCCCCGATGAGCACTCCCCGAAGCTCCGGCCCGTTGAACATCTGCCGGCTGAAGGGCAGCACCGAGGCGACGAGGGTCGCCGCGGCGAACCCGAGGAACATCGAGACCCCACCCAGCCGCGGGATCGGGTGGGAGTGCACATCCCTGTCCCGGACCGGGGTGAAGGCGCGCAGGCGGACGGCGACGGAGCGCAGGAGGGGGGTCGCGGCATACGTGACGATGGCGGCGACGATGACGATGAAGAGGTACTCGCGCACTGCCCTACTCCTCCCTCGCCCCGGTCCCGGCCCCCTGTCCCCGAGGGGTCAGCGAGGGTATGCCGGGAAGCGGGTCACGAGCTCGGTCACCTCGGCGCGCACGCCCTTGGAGACCGCGTGCTCCGGGTCCGCGTCGCCCTCGGTCACCGCGCGCGCGATGAGGTCGGCGATCGTGCGCATCTCGGCCTCGCCCATCCCCTGGGTGGTCACGCACGGCGTGCCCACACGGATGCCCGAGGCGATGTTCGGCTTCTGCGGGTCGAACGGGATCGCGTTCTTGTTGAGGGTGATCCCGGCTGCGTCGCAGCGCGCCTCCGCATCGACACCGGTGACGAGCACCGGCTGCAGGTCGTGCAGGGACAGGTGGGTGTCGGTGCCTCCGGTGGTGGGCCGGATGCCCCTCTCCCCCAACGACTCCGCGAGGACCTTGGCGTTGGCGATGACCTGCTTGGCGTAGGCGGCGTACTCGGGCGTGGCGCACTCCTTGAAGTTCACCGCCTTGGCCGCGATGGTGTGCATCTGCGGGCCGCCCTGCATCATCGGGAAGACGGCCTTGTCGATCGCGGCCCGGTGCTCGTCCTTGCAGACGATGGCGCCGGAGCGCGGGCCCCGCAGCACCTTGTGCGTCGTGAACGAGACGACATCGGCATACGGCACCGGGCTGGGGATCGCCTTGCCGGCGACCAGGCCGATGAAGTGGGCGGCATCGACCCAGAAGATCGCCCCGACCTCGTCGGCGATGGCGCGGAAGCGGGCGAAGTCGATGAGCCGCGGGATCGCCGAGCCGCCGGCGAGGATCACCTTCGGGCGGTGCTCCTTGGCGAGGCGCTCCACCTCGTCGTAGTCGATGTCCTCGGTGTCCTTGTCGACGCCGTAGTGGACGGCGTTGAACCACTTGCCCGAGAACGAGACCTTCGTCCCGTGGGTGAGGTGCCCCCCGTGCGGCAGGCTCATCGCGAGGATCGTCTCGCCGGGCTGGAGGAAGGCGCCGTAGACGGCCTGGTTCGCGCTGGCCCCGCTGTGCGGCTGGACGTTCGCGTGGTCGGCACCGAAGAGGGCCTTGCACCGCTCGATCGCGAGCTCCTCGGCCTTGTCGACCTCGCTGCAGCCGCCGTAGTAGCGACGCCCGGGGTAGCCCTCGGCGTACTTGTTGGACAGCGTCGAGCCCAGTGCGGTGAGGACCTCAGGGCTGCTCATGTTCTCGGAGGCGATGAGCTGCAGGCCACCGCGCAGCCGGTCGAGCTCGGAGATCAGCACCCTGGAGATCTCGGGGTCGAAGGCGTCGAGCGCGGCGAAGTCGGAGCCGTAGAAGGTGTCACTCATCGCGGGGGTTCTCCTGGGCGTGGGGGGTGAGGTCGGAGGGGGTGGGGTCGGGATCGATCGGCGCGTCGTCGGCGAGCTCCGACGGCAACTCTAGGGGTTCGGCCTCGTCCGGCTCCTGCGCCCGGGCGCGTGCCACGGCCGCGATGATCTCCTCGGCAGCGATCGCGCCTTCGCGGAGGATGACCGGCTCGGCACCGGTGCAGTCGACGATGGTCGAGGCCAGCCCGCCACGGGAGGGACCGCCGTCGAGGTAGAAGGTGACGGTGGCGCCGAGCTGCGCGGCCGCATCGAGGACCGTCCGTGACGCCGGGTTGCCGGTGCGGTTCGCGCTGCTCACGGCCATCGGGCCGACCTCGCGGAGGATCGCGAGGGCGACCTCGTCGTCGGGCATGCGCAGCGCCACCGTCCCCCGGGTCTCCCCCAGGTCCCACATCAGCGAGGGCTGGGCCGGAAGCACGAGCGTGAGGGGTCCGGGCCAGTAGTCCGCGATGAGCGCGCGGGCCCAGTCGGGGACGTCGGTGGCGAGGCCGTCGACGGTGCGCGCCTCGGCGACGAGCACCGGTGGCGGCATCTCCCGCCCCCTGCCCTTGGCCGCGAGGAGGGAGCGGACCGCGTCGACACTGAACGCGTCGGCACCGATGCCGTAGACCGTGTCCGTCGGCAGGACGACGAGCTGGCCCTCGCGGACGCCGTCGACGACCTTCGGAAGGGCGTCGGCGAGCCCCGAGGACGTGGTGCAGTCGAAGACCGGGCTCATGGTGCCCAAGCGTATGCCGTGTGCTCGCCTTGCCCGGTCAGGGTCCGGTGAGGTGCAGGTTGACCATGTCGGTGAGGGCGCGGTAGCCCAGCCGCACGTAGAGCGCGTTCGAGGTGGGGTTGGCCTGGTCGGTGAACAGCACGGCTCGGTGGCCGGCCCCGACGGCCGCCGCGCTGGCCCGCGCCACGGCGGCTGCGGCATACCCCTTGCCCCGCTGCGGGGCGGGCGTGAAGACCGGACCGATGCGGACGACCCCCTGCGCGGCGGCATTCCAGCCGGTGAGGTGGACGACCTGCCCGGCGGCATCGCACCAGAGACCGAACAGGCCCTCGTCGAGCCGGGCCTCGAGCTCGCCCGGGGCGAAGTGCGGCGGGTTGGGGTCCGGGGGCCTCCCGGCCTGGGCGTCGGCCTCGAGGTGGAACCGGTCCAGCCAGTCCGCCACCAGATCCTGGTCCGCGCGCGTCGCCAGGCGCCACGTCCCCGGCGGGTCCGGCGGATCGAGCAGCTCGCCGAGCTCGAAGAGCCTCAGGCGCATCGCCTCCTCGACACCCCGCCCGGTCACCTCAGCGAGGTGGCCGGCAACCACATCGGCCGCCGGGCGCGCACCGTTGACGTCGATGACGACGGGGACGTCCACGAGGAGGTCCTCGGCGAGGGCCAGGGCCGCTTCCTCGGGCATCGGCGAGAGGTAGACGGGGAAGGGAGACCACGGCGCGCAGCGCATGGCCAGCCCGACGATGAGGCCGTCGACCTCCACCGTCGCCCACCACTGCGGTGTCCCGGGCCCGAGCTCAGCGGGGCGCCGGGCGGCCTTCTCGGCGGTCGTGGCGAGGACCGACGTGACGACCGGCTCGGCTCGCAGGTAGTCGGACGCGCGGGCCAGGAACGAGCGAGGGTCCTGGAAGCGGTGCACTCTCGGACGATCCGTCATGGACTCACGCTAGGAGCGGGCCGGCAGCGCCTCAACTGGATTGGTCACGCGTGGCCACGGTGGCCCGTGGACGTCCGTTGAGGTCAGGACGGTCCTCGACCTGTGTCCAGTTGCCGCTCGCGGTGAGCGCTGCCGGCAGCGAGGCACCCTGGGAGTCGGCGTGCTCCATGACGAGGACTCCGCCGGGCCTGAGGAGGTGGGCGGCCCGGGCGGCGACCAGTCTCGGGATCGCCAGTCCGTCGGCGCTGCCGCCGTAGAGCGCGACGGCCGGATCGTGGTCGGCCACCTCGGGGTCCACCGGGACGGCGCCCGTCGGGATGTAGGGCGGGTTCGACACGACCACGTCGACGAGGCCGGCGAGCTCCCCGAAGGAGGTGATCGCGTCCCCGAGGCGCAGGTCGACCTCCAGGCCGGTCCGCTCGACATTGCGTGCCGCCCAGGCGTGCGCCTCCGGGGAGAGCTCGATCGCGTGGACCTCGGCGGTCGGCACCTCGTCCTTGATCGCGAGCGCGATCGCCCCCGAGCCCGTGCAGAGGTCGACGACGACGGGGTGTGCCGTGCCGGCCGCGATCGCCGCGAGGATCGCCTCGATGGCGTGGCCGGCGACCGACTCGGTCTCGGGTCGGGGCACGAAGACGCCGGGGCCGACCTCGAGCTCGAGGTGCCGGAAGTGGGCCCGACCCGTGAGGTGCTGCAGCGGCACCCGCCGGGCCCGCTCGTCGACGAGGGCCTCGAAGCGGTCGACGAGGGCATCCGGCGCCGGGGAGCGCAGGACCATGGCCCGCTCGACCTCTGACGTGCTGCAGCCGAGGACGTGCGCGGCCAGGGCCGTGGCGTCGTGCCGGGCCGAGGCGACCCCCGAGGCACCGAGCCGGTCAGCGGCGGCCAGCACCACGGCATACAACCCGCGGTTGTTACCCCATGGCGCGGTTGTTCTCCCCGAGTCCGTGCCCATCAGTCGGCCAGGGACGCCAGGCGAGCGGCCTCGTCGGCGGCCATCGCGGACTCGACCACCGGGTCGAGCTCCCCGCCCAGGGCGATGTCGAGGTTGTAGGCCTTGTAGCCGGTGCGGTGGTCGCTGATCCGGTTCTCGGGGAAGTTGTAGGTGCGGATCCGCTCGGAACGGTCGACCGTGCGCACCTGGCTCGCGCGCGCGTCCGCGGCGGCGGCATTGGCGGCGTCGAGGGCCTGCTGGCGCAGGCGAGCGCGCAGGACGCGCAGGGCGGCCTCACGGTTCTGGAGCTGGGACTTCTCGTTCTGGCAGGACACGACGGTGCCGGTCGGGATGTGGGTGATCCGGACGGCGGAGTCGGTGGTGTTCACGCTCTGCCCGCCGGGGCCGGAGGAGCGGAAGACGTCGATGCGCAGGTCGTTCTCGTGGATCTCCACCTCGCCGGCATCCTCGACCTCGGGCATGACCCAGACCCCGGCCGCGCTGGTGTGGATCCGGCCCTGGCTCTCGGTGACCGGCACGCGCTGGACCCGGTGGACACCGCCTTCGTACTTCAGGCGGGCCCACGGCGCCTCCCCCGGGCCCGGGGTGCCCTTGGCCTTGATCGCGACCTGGACGTCCTTGACCCCGCCGAGGTCGGAGTCGGTGGAGTCGAGGATCTCGGTGGACCAGCCCCGGGCGGCGGCATAGCGGAGGTACATCCGCAGCAGGTCGCCGGCGAAGAGCGCCGACTCCTCGCCGCCCTCGCCGGCCTTGATCTCGAGGATCACGTCACGGTCGTCGTCGGGGTCGCGCGGGACGAGCTGGCGGCGCAGGCGCTCGGTGGCCTCGTCGGCGGCAGCCTCCAGGTCGGGCAGCTCGGCGGCGAAGGCCGGGTCCTCGTCGGCGAGCTCGCGGGCCGCGGCGAGGTCCTCGGTGGCGGCCACCCACGCCCGGTGCGCGGCGACGGTCGGTGCGAGCGCGGCATACCGCTTGCCGATCTCGCGGAGCAGGGCCGGGTCGGAGGCGACGGCGGGGTCGGCCATCTGCTGCTCGAGGGCGGCGTGTTCCTCGACCAAGGCGCTGGCGGACTCGAACATGGCGGCTCCTTGGGGTGTGGACGACAAACAGCAATGCGCCGGTCCGTCCCGAGGACGGACCGGCGCATCGTGAGAGCTACTTGGCGGCCTTCTTGCCGTAACGCGCCTCGAAGCGCGCGACCCGACCACCGGTGTCGAGGATCTTCTGCTTGCCCGTGTAGAACGGGTGGCAGGCGCTGCAGACCTCGGCGTGGATCTGGCCGTTCTTGGCGGTGCTACGCGTGGTGAACGTGTTGCCACAGGTGCAGGTGACCGTGGTCTCCGCGTAGTCCGGGTGGATGTCCTTCTTCACGATTTCTCCTAGTGTCACCGGGTCGGCGAGCCCACCACCGTGGTGCAAGCCCTTGGGCGCCCCGACTGCCTCCGCTCGTGAGGGCGGCTGCTCAGGAAACGCGTCGCGTGCCGTGAACCGGTCCGAGGGTCAAGTCTGCCAGAGGCTGCGGCATTCCCCACAATCACGGCCGGCCCCACAATTACGGCCGGCCACCGCACCTGCGTGCCGAGGGTGCCGGATGCCGCACCCCTGACACGCATCCCACCCTCAGCTGACCTCCGCCCCCGACAGGGTGCGTGCCACAGGTGCCGGATGCCGCACCCCTGACACGCACCGGGTGTCCACACCGGACCGGGACTCAGGTGTGTCATCCACAGGGCGGACTTCAGTCCGGTGGCCCGCCGCCGACCCGAGGTGCAATGAGGACATGGCCTATCCCCGGCGCACCAGCCGCCAACAACGTGCACGGGTCGCTGCCCGGCTCGCCCACGACCACGGCGGCGTCGTCCATCGTCGAGACCTGCTCCGTCTCGGGGTGACTCGCTCGGACGTCCGCGCCGAACGACTCGCAGGCCGGTGGGAACTCCTCGGCCGCCACACGGTGCGCGTGGCGCAGCTCGAGCCTCATGCGCAGTGGTGGCTGGCGGTCTGGGAGTCGGGCAGCGCAGCGCATCTTGACGGAGCCGCCGCCTTGGTCGCCTCCGGGCTCAATGGCTTCCAGCCGGCGCGCATCGACATTTCGCTCCCCCGCAACAACCGCCGTCATCGGCGGTCCGGAGTTGTGCTTCATCAGCGGCTCACCATGCCGCCCACCCTGGGAGCCGGTGTGCCACGCGTGCGTCCCGACGTGGCTCTCGTGCATGCCGCGGCCTGGGCGGTGTCCGAGCGACAGGCGGCGCTGCTGATCTGCCTTGCCGTCCAGCAGCGCCTGGTCCCACCGCAGCGGTTGTTGCGGGCGTGGTCGGCGCACCAACTCGCGACCCGCGGGACGCGCCGGACGTTCCTGGCGACCGTCGTCCGGGATGTCGGCGATGGAGCCCACTCACTCGGGGAGCTGGACTTCGCGCTCCTCTGCCGGCGGCGGGGCCTGCCCTCCCCTGACCGACAGGTCGTGGTGGAACTCGAGGACGGTCGCGTCTATCTCGATGTCCGCTGGCGCGGCCGAGAACTCGTCGTCGAGGTCGATGGCGGGCACCACGCGCTTGCCCTCAACACGGTGGCCGATGCCCTGCGCCAGAACGAGGTCGTCCTCACCGGAAGCCGAGTCCTGCGGCTGCCGGTGCTGGGCCTGCGCCTGGAGGCAGACGCCTTCATGGATCAAGTCGCTCGTGGGCTCGCCCAATCGGCCGCGGCCTGAGCCCCTGCGTGCGAAGGTGCCGGATGCCGCACCCCTGACACGCACCACCCACCGCCCATCCGGTGCCCTGCGTGCCAAAGGTGCCGGATGACGCACCCCTGACACGCACGACGTCGCCAGCGCCCGCGTCGTCAGGACCGACGCGAGGACCAGACACCCTGCAGCACCAGGCCGAGGAAGAGGACCGCCAGTCCGACCCAGCCCCCCGCGGTCAGTCGCTGGTCGAGCAGCCACGCGCCGAGCACGGTCGCCGTCAGCGGATCCGCGAGCGTGAGCGTGACAGCCGCACCCGCAGGCAGCCCGCCGAGCCCACGGGTGAACAGGATGTTCGCCACGCCCATCGTGGCCAGGCCCAGGTAGAGCACGACCGCCAGTCCCGGGCCGGACCCGACCCACCCGAGACCGAGCCACGCGGCGACCGGGACCATGACGAGCGCACCCAGGAGGAAGGTGGAGGCGAGCACCTCCATGGTCGGCACTCCCCGGGCCAGGAGCGTCTTGGCCGACACGGTGAACATCGAGATCGACAGCCCCGCCCCGGCAGAGAGCGCGATGCCCACCACGTCCCCGGCGGCGGCTCCCGTGCCGGTGAGCAGCGCCAGACCAGCCACGCAGATGACGGTCGCCACGCCCCAAGCCCGGCTCGGCCGCTCACGCAGCAATACCCACGACAGCAGTCCGGTGAGGACGGGTGCGCTTCCCACGGCGACGAGCGTCCCGATGGGCACCCCGGTCAAGCTGACGCCGCCGAAGAAGAACGGTTGGTATGCCGTCGCCCCCACCGTCGCGACGAGGATCGCCCTGGACCGCCACATCGCGAGCAGGTGGCGCACGGTCACCCCGCGCACGAGGACGTAGGCCGTGATCGCCAGCGCGCCCACCGCCAGACGCATGGTGCCGACCGCGACCGGTGAGGCCCCTGCCGGGGCGAAGGCCTGTCCCACCCCCGCCGTGCCGAAGAGCATCGACCCGAGCAGCACCGCCGTCACCGGGTGGCCGACCACGTGGCGGCCACGGCGGACGGGCAGGTCGGCGGTTGCGGTCATCCCGCGAAGGTATCGCCATCCATTCAGCGCGATGCCCGTCGTCCACGACGCGCGCTCTTGGTGCGCTGCCGGATGACGAGGCGCCCGTCGTGGCCATGGTGCTCCCGGGCTGAGGAGACGGGCCCTGCGGGAGTCCGTGCCGCGGCCGCCGGTATGCCGTGAGGGCGCCACCCCCAGTGGGAGTGGCGCCCTCACGGCATACGGACCGAACCGACGATCAGTCGTCGTCCTCGTCGTCGAGCTTGATGCTGCTCGTCTGCTGGACCTGCACGAGGAACTCGTAGTTGGTGCGGGTCTTGCGCAGCCGGTCGAGCAGAAGCTCGATGCCGGCCTGGGGCTCGAGGGCCGCCAGGACGCGACGGAGCTTCCACATGATCTTCAGCTCCTCGGGCGCGAGGAGGATCTCCTCGCGGCGGGTGCTGGAGTTGTTCACGTCGACCGCCGGGAAGATGCGGCGGTTGGCCAGCTGCCGGTCGAGCTTGAGCTCCATGTTGCCGGTGCCCTTGAACTCCTCGAAGATCACCTCGTCCATGCGCGAGCCGGTCTCGACGAGCGCCGTGGCGAGGATGGTGAGCGAGCCACCGTTCTCGATGTTGCGCGCGGCGCCGAAGAACTTCTTCGGCGGGTAGAGCGCGGCGCTGTCGACACCACCGGAGAGGATGCGGCCGCTCGCCGGGGCGGCGAGGTTGTAGGCGCGACCCAGGCGGGTGATCGAGTCGAGGAGCACGACGACGTCGTGGCCCATCTCCACCAGGCGCTTGGCCCGCTCGATGGCGAGCTCGGCGACGGTCGTGTGGTCGTCGGCGGGACGGTCGAAGGTGGAGGCGATGACCTCACCCTTGACCGCGCGCTGCATGTCGGTGACCTCCTCGGGGCGCTCGTCGACGAGCACGACCATGAGGTGGACCTCGGGGTTGTTGATGGTGATCGCGTTGGCGATCGCCTGCAGGATCAGGGTCTTGCCCGCCTTGGCCGGGGCGACGAGCAGACCGCGCTGGCCCTTGCCGATCGGGGCGACGAGGTCGATGACCCTGGTCGTGAGGAGGTTCGGCTCCGTCTCCAGCCGCAGCCGCTCCTGGGGGTAGAGCGGGGTGAGCTTGCCGAACTCGGGGCGCTTGCGCGCCTCCTCCGCCGTCATCCCGTTGATCGTGTCGAGGCGGGCGATGGCGGTGTACTTCTGCCGGTTGTTGCGGCTGCCGACGAGCTGCTGCTGCGGCTCCTCGCCCTCGCGCGGCGCCTTGATCGCGCCGGTGACGGCATCGCCCTTGCGCAGGCCGGAGCGCTTGACCATCTGGAGCGGGACGTAGATGTCGGTCGGCCCGGGGAGGTAGCCCGTCGTCCGAACGAAGGCGTAGTTGTCGAGGATGTCGAGGATGCCGGCGACGGGCACGAGGACGTCGTCCTCGGCGATCTGCACGTCGACGTCGCCACCCTCACGGCCCGGGAGGCCACCCTGCCCGGGGCGCTTGTCCCGGTTGCGATTGCGGTTGCGGCGGCGCCGACCCGAGCGGGAGCCGTCCTCGTCGTCGTTCCAACGGTTCTGGTTGCCCTGCTGGCGCTCGCCCTGGCCACGGTCCTGGCGGTCCTGCTGGTTGCCCTGCTGGCGCTCGCCCTGGCCACGGTCCTGGCGGTCCTGGCGGTCCTGGCGGTCCTGCTGACGGTCAACCTGGCCACGGTCCTGACGGTCCTGGGTGCGGTCCTGCTGGTTGCCCTGCTGGCCACTCTCCCGGCGGGTGCGGCCGCGGCCGCGCTCCTCGCCCTCGTCACCGTGGTCGCCCTCGGCGCGCGCGGGACGGTCACTGCCGTCGACGGAGGCCCCGGTGGAGCCCTGGGTGGGTGCCCCGGCAGGGCGCTCGGCGCGGCCCGGACGCTCGGAGCGGGCGGGGCGCTCGGCGCCACCCTCGGGACGCCGAGCGGCGTCCTCCCCGCGCCCACCCTGACGCGCCTTGATGGCCTCCACGAGGTCGCCCTTGCGCATCTTGGCAGTGCCACTGATGCCCATGCTCGAGGCCAGGCCCTGCAGCTCGGCGACCTTGAGAGTCGTCAGCGACCCGGAGCGCCGTGCGGGCGCGGCCTCGACAGCGGTGGTTTCGGTCACGAAGGATCCTTCCCCTCGTTCATGGCCCTGGTCGTGAGGACGAGGGCAGGAATTGGTCGGCCGGCGGCCGGGGAATATCCACGCGTCCGGTCGGTCTCGCGACGCAGCGCGGCCGAAGCATCGGAGGCGGGGAGCAGGTCTGGCGTCGGCCATCGGGCCCCGGGTGGCTCCCGGAGCACCGGGAACCGGCGCGTCCTGCACGCCCACCATAACACTCGTGGGGCCAGGACCCGGATCCTGACCGCCCAGGGATTCAGGCCGGGGCCAGCAGTCGTGCCCGGGCGCCACCGGTCGCGATGCCCGGCGTGAGCGCCCGCCACCCCTCGGGCCCTAGGGACCGGACCTCGTCCACGGTGGAGTCGAGGGCGAGCGCGAGCACCGAGGGACCCGCGCCGGAGATCACGGCGGCATGGCCGGCGCGACGGAGCCGGTCGACGAGCGCCATCGAGCCGGCATAGGACGGTCGACGCGGCTCCTGGTGGAGCCAGTCGCGCGTCGCCGCCACGAGGTGCTCGGGTGCGAAGGCCAGTGCGTGGACGAGCGCTGCGGCCCGTCCCGAGTTCGCGGCAGCATCGGCCAACCGGACGTGGGCGGGAAGGACGGCCCGTGCCTTGGCCGTCGACAACTGCTCCTCCGGCGCGAAGACCACGGGGACGATGCGAGGGTCCACCCGCAGCGAAACCGTCGTCGTGCCCACGGCCGGGTCGTCCGACCAGCTCAGCGTCACGCCCCCGAACACCGACGCTGACGCATTGTCCGGATGCCCCTCGAGCCGAGCAGCGAGGTCATTGGTGAAGGTCGGGTCGAAGCGCCCGGCGCCACCGCCGTCGCCCTCCGGACCCGAGCAGAGTGCCTGTGCGAGAACGATGCCCATCACGATGGCCGTCGCCGACGAGCCCATCCCGCGTCCGTGGGGGACGGCATTCGTGCACTCGAGCAGCAGGCCTGGCGGCGGGCTCACCCCGAGCTCTGCCCAGGTCGTCACCATGGTGCGGTGGACCAGGTGGGTCTCGTCGAGGGCGATGCTGCCGGCCCCCTCCCCCGCCGCCGTGATGACCAGCCCCGGCTCGCTGCGGGCGGTGGCGACGCACCGGTCCCAGACCCCGAGCGCCAGCCCGATCGAGTCGAACCCCGGCCCCAGGTTGGCACTGCTCGCGGGCGCCTCGACGAGGACCGAGGTGCCGGGGCGAGGCGCGACCGCGCTCACGGCGGCGATCACTCCAGGCCGAGAGCGGTGGCGACCGACACCACGTCGACCCCGACACGCACCGGCTGGACCTCGTGGCCGTCGGCCGTGCGCAGCGCCCACTGGGGGTCCTTGAGCCCGTGCCCGGTGACCGTGCAGACGATGGTGGCCCCAGCCGGGACACGACCGGCGTCGGCCATCTTGAGCAGGCCGGCGATGCTCGCGGCCGACCCCGGCTCGACGAAGATCCCCTCGGTCGAGGACAGGATCCGGTGCGCGTCGAGGATCTGCTCGTCGGTGACCGAATCGATGAGGCCACCGGAGTCGTCGCGGGCCTCCTCGGCCTGGCGCCACGAGGCCGGGTTGCCGATCCGGATCGCGGTCGCGACCGTCTCCGGCTCGTCGACCGGGTGGCCCAGCACGATCGGCGCCGCGCCGGCCGCCTGGAAACCCCACATCTGCGGCCGCCGGGTCGCGACCGCCGCGAGCCCGCCACTGACACCAGCGGTGGGCTCGGCGTACTCGCGGTAGCCCTTCCAGTAGGCCGTGATGTTGCCCGCGTTGCCGACCGGCAGCACGTGGATGTCGGGGGCGTCCCCGAGGGCGTCGACGACCTCGAAGGCGGCCGTCTTCTGGCCCTCGATCCGGGCCGGGTTGACCGAGTTGACCAGCTCCACGGGATAGACCTCGGCGAGCTTGCGTGCGACGGTGAGGCAGTCGTCGAAGTTGCCCTCGACCTGGATGAGGGTGGCGCCATGGGCGATGGCCTGGCTCAGCTTGCCCATCGCGATCTTGCCGTCCGGCACGAGCACGGCGCAGGTCATGCCCGCCTTGGTGGCATAGGCGGCGGCACTGGCCGAGGTGTTGCCGGTGGAGGCGCAGATGACCGCCTTGGCACCGTGCTTCTTGGCCATCGAGATGGCCGTGGTCATCCCGCGGTCCTTGAAGCTGCCGGTGGGGTTGAGGCCTTCGTACTTCGCGTACACCCTCGCCCCCACGCGGGCCGAGACCTGCTCGCACGGGATGAGGGGGGTGCCGCCCTCCTGGAGGGTCACGATCGGCGCACCGGCCAGCATCGGCAGTCGGTCGGCATACTCGGGGATGACCCCGCGCCACAGGTGAGCCATGGCTCAGTCTCCTTCCACGCGCATGACGGACACGACCTCGCGGACGGTGTCGATGGTCCCGAGGGCGTCGACGGTGTCCGCAAGGGCCGCCTCAGGTGCTCGGTGGGTCACGACGACGAGGTTCGCCCCCGACTCCGCGCGTCCGTCGCGCTCGCGGGGGACGACCTGCTGGCGCACCGTCTCGATCGAGACGCCCCGCTCGGCGAAGGCGCTCGCGACGGCGGCGAGCACCCCGGGACGGTCGGCGACGTCGAGGCTGATGTGGTAGCGCGTCAGCGCGGCTCCCATGGGCAGCACCGGCAGGTCGGCGTATGCCGACTCGCCGGCTCCGCGACCGCCTTCCACCCGGTGCCTGGCCACGGCGACGAGGTCGCCGAGGATCGCCGACGCGGTGGGGTCCCCGCCCGCGCCGCGACCGTAGAACATCAGCTGGCCGGCCGCCTCGGACTCGACGAAGACGGCGTTGAAGGCGTCCCGGACCCCACCGAGGGGGTGGGTCCGCGGGATCATCGCCGGGTGCACGCGCACCGAGACGGCTTCTCCTGCAGGACTGTTCACCCGCTCGCAGATCGCGAGCAGCTTCACCACCGAGCCCATCTCCGCCGCCGCCGCGATATCGGCCGCGGTGACCTCGGCGATGCCCTCGCGGTGGACCTGGCTGCTGCTGACCCGGGTGTGGAAGGCCAGGGACGCGAGGATCGCCGCCTTGGCCGCCGCGTCGAAGCCCTCGACGTCGGCCGTTGGGTCGGCCTCGGCGTAGCCGAGCGACTGGGCGACCTCGACCGTCTCGGCGAAGCCGGCACCCGTGCTGTCCATCTTGTCGAGGACGAAGTTGGTGGTGCCGTTGACGATGCCCATGACCTTGGTGATCCGGTCCCCGGCCAGGGACTCCCGGATCGGGCGCAGGATCGGGATGGCGCCCGCCACGGCGGCCTCGTAGTAGAGGTCCACCCCGGCCTCGTGCGCCGCGGCATACAGGGTCGGGCCGTCCTCGGCGAGCAGCGCCTTGTTCGCCGAGACGACCGAGGCACCGTGCTCCATCGCACGCAGGATGAGGTCACGGGTCGGCTCGATGCCGCCGATCACCTCGATGACGATGTCGGCGCGGGTGACCAGCTCGTCGGCATCGGTCGTGAACAGGGCCGGGTCCACCGGGACGTCGGATCGGTCGCGACCGAGCCGACGGATGGCGATGCCGACGATGTCGAGCGGGCGACCGATGCGCGCGGTGAGGTCGTCGCGGTTCTCGACGAGCAGGCGGGCCACCGAGGCGCCGACGACGCCGCAACCCAGCAGAGCCACGCGCAGTGGGGCCTCAGCGGAGGAGGACATGGGGGTACTGACTCCTTGTGACACGGGTGGGCCTACTCGTCCACGTCGAGGGCGAGCAGGTCCTCGATGGTCTCACGGCGGACGATCACCCTCGCCCGCCCGTCCCGGACGGCGAGGACCGGCGGCCGCGGGGTGTGGTTGTACTGGCTGGACAGGGAGCGGCAGTAGGCCCCCGTGCCGGGCACGGCGATGAGGTCACCTGGGGCGACGTCCGCCGGCAGCCACTCGTCGAGCACGACGATGTCGCCGCTCTCGCAGTGCTTGCCGACGACGCGCACCACCATTGGGTCGGCCGTGCTGGAACGGTTGGCGAGCGTGGCCGAGTAGTCCGCCTCGTAGAGCGCCGGACGAGGGTTGTCGCTCATCCCGCCGTCCACCGAGATGTAGGTGCGCACCTGGCCGTCGGCGATGGTGACCGGCTTGACCGTCCCGACCTCGTAGAGCGTGAAGGCCGCGGGCCCGACGATGGCGCGCCCGGGCTCGATCGAGACGCGCGGGACGCCACCCTCGGGGTCCACGTCGTGGATCCGCTTGAACTCGGTCGCGACGATGTGGCTCATCTGGTCCGCCAGGAGCGCGGGCGTCAGGGGCGTGTGCTGGCTGGTGTAGGCGATGCCGTAGCCACCGCCGAGGTCGATCTCGGGCGCGTTGTGGCCCAGCTCGTCGGCGATCCGGGCATGCAGGCCGATGAGGCGACCGGCGGCGGCCTCGAAGCCGGAGGTGTCGAAGATCTGCGACCCGATGTGGCTGTGCAGGCCGAGCAGGCGCAGGCGCTCGGGCGCCTCGAGGATGCGGCGGGCGGCCTCGAAGGCGACGCCACCGGCGAGGCTGAAGCCGAACTTCTGGTCCTCGTGCCCGGTCGCGATGAACTCGTGCGTGTGCGCCTCGACACCGACGGTCACGCGGATCATCACCGGCGCGACGACCCCCAGCTCCTCGGTGAGGACCAGCAGTCGGTCGATCTCGTCGAAGGAGTCCACGACGATCCGGCCCACGCCGCACTCCAGGGCGGCGCGCAGCTCGGCGACCGACTTGTTGTTGCCGTGGAAGCCGATCCGCTCGGGCGGGAAACCGACCCGGCGGGCGACGGCGAGCTCACCCCCGGTGCACACGTCGAGGAAGAGACCCTCCTCCATGACCCACCGCGCAACTGCCGTGCAGAGGAAGGCCTTGCCGGCGTAGTAGACATCGGCACCGCCACAGATGTCGGCGAAGGCAGCGGCATACTCCTGCTTGAAAGCCCTTGCACGAGTTCGGAAGTCATCCTCGTCCAGGACATAGGCCGCGGTCCCGAACGTGTCGGCGAGCTCGCGGACGTCCACGCCGGCGACCTCGAGGGCGCCGTCCTCACCACGGCGCACGTTGCGGGCCCACAGCTGGGGCAGGAACTCCATGACGTCGGTCGGCGTCGGGAGGTAGATCGGTGGCCCGCCATAGCCGGGGGCGTGGAGGACTCCGGCCTCGTGTGACCTCATCGGTGTCGCCTCACATCCGGTCCGGGGCGCTCACGCCGAGCAGCTCGAGCCCGTTGGCCAGCACCTGCCCGGTGGCGTCGTTGAGCCACAGGCGGGTGCGGTGCAGGTCGCCCACCTCGGGGTCGTCGGCCGTGGGCCGCACGCGGCAGGTGTCGTACCACTTGTGGTAGGCCGCGGCGAGGCCCTCGAGGTAGCGCGCGACCCGGTGCGGCTCGAGCAGGTGCGCCGCCTGCGCCACGACGCGCGGGTAGTCGCCGAGAGCGGCCAGCAGCGTGGCCTCGGTCGGGTCCGTGAGCAGCGAGGGGTCGAAGCCGTCCTCGCGCCGCACGCCGTCCTCGGCCGCGAGCCGCGCGACGTTGGCGGTGCGGGCGTGGGCGTACTGCACGTAGAAGACCGGGTTGTCATTGGTCTGCTTGCGCATCTCCTCCCCGTCGAGGGAGAGCGGGGAGTCGGAGGGATAGCGCGCGAGCGAGTAGCGCACGGCGTCGGCCCCGATCCAGTCGAGCAGGTCATCGAGGTAGATCGCATTGCCCCGGCGCTTGCCCATGCGCTCACCGCCGATGTCGACGAGCTGGCCGATCTTGACCTCGATGTTGTGCTCCGGGTCGTCCCCCGCGCAGGCGGCGATCGCCTTGAGCCGGTTGATGTAGCCGTGGTGGTCGGCGCCGAGGAGGTAGATCTTCTCGTCGAAGCCGCGGTCCTTCTTGCTCAGGTAGTAGGCCGCGTCGGCGGCGAAGTAGGTCGGCTCGCCATTGGCCCGGATGAGGACGCGGTCCTTGTCATCGGAGAAGTCGGTGGTCCGCAGCCAGATCGCTCCGTCCCGGTCGTCGACGTGCCCCTGCTCGCGCAGGCGCGCGATCGCCGACTCGACCGCTCCCCCGGCATGGAGGGTGCGCTCTGAGAACCAGACGTCGAAGTGGACCCCGAAGGCCGCCAGGGTCGCCTCGATCGCGGCGAGCTGGGCGGCATAGCCCAGGTCGCGGGCGACGACGATGGCCTCCTCCTCGGGCAGCTCGAGCAGGTCCGGACGCTGCGCGAGGACCTCCGCGGCCCGCTCCTTGATCTCCTCGCCGGGGTAGCCGCCCTCGGGCACGTCCTGCCCCTTGGCGCGGGCCAGCACCGAGGCGCCGAACTTGTCCATCTGCAGGCCGGCGTCGTTGATGTAGTACTCGGCCGTGACGTCGGCACCGGCGGCCTGCAGGAGACGCCGCATGGCGTCACCGAGGGCGGCCCAGCGGGTGTGGCCGATGTGCAGCGGGCCGGTCGGGTTGGCGGAGATGAACTCGAGGTTGACCACGCGCCCGGCCTCGCTGGAGCCGCGGCCGTAGGCCGGGCCGGCCTCGACGATCGCGCGGGCCAGCTCACCGGCGCTCGCCGCCTCGAGGGTGATGTTGAGGAAGCCCGGGCCGGCGACGTCGACCGCGGCCACGCCCGGGGCCGCGCCCAGGCGGGCGGCGAGGATCGTGGCGACCTCGCGGGGCGGCATACCGGCGTCCTTGGCGACCTGGAGGGCGACATTCGTCGCCCAGTCGCCGTGCTCACGCGAGCGGGGCCGCTCGACACGCACCTCGTCGGGCACGGTCAGCGAGAGGTCACCGGCGTCCACGGCGCCCTGGAGGGCAGCGCGGATCGCGAGGGAGAGTTCGTCCGGGGTCACCCGGCGATTCTATTGGCCCTCCCGCACACCCCGACCCGACGCCGCGACGGATGAGACGAGGTCGAGCAGGTCGTCGGGGTCGAAGGGCTTGGCCAGGACGGCGTCGAATCCGGCGGCCTGGGCGTGGCCGTGGTCCAGCCCGTGGAGGGCGGCGGAGACGAGGATAACGGGCAGGTCGTCCAGCTCGGGCCGGCTCCGGAGCTCGCTGATCAGCCACCACCCGTCGAGCGGGGCCATGTGGGCGTCGAGGAGGAGCACGTCCGGCAGCGGGCGGTCGGGATCCTCGAGCCGGGCCAGCGCCTGTCGGACCGACGCGGCCTCCTCGACGTGGTGACCCTCGAGCTCGAGGTTGATCCTGATGAGGTGCCTGATCGAGGCCGTGTCATCACAGACGAGGACTCGGTGGACCCCCCGGTCCGATTCCATGAACGCAACTCTAGGCTGCTAACCTCCTTCACGCGTCCGCAACGGCCACCCATGGCGGCCATCCGGGACGCGAGGCCCCCGTAGCTCAGGGGATAGAGCACCGCCCTCCGGAGGCGGGAGCGCAGGTTCGAATCCTGCCGGGGGCACCCATCGCACATCGGGGCCCGGCCTCACCCGCAGGGGTGTAGACAGCCCACCTAGGGTCGAAGTGTGGACGACATCCGGTCGATCCACGCCCCCTGCCGGGCATCCTGTCCCCTCAAGAAAGCAGAGCCATGATCACCCTTGGCCTCATCCTGCTCATCCTCGGACTCTTCGTGAGCTCCCTGAAGATCCTCGTGACGATCGGCGCGATCCTCATCGTCGTCGGCCTCATCCTCAACCTCGTCCCGATCGGCGGCACCCGCCGACGGGTGTGGTGACCCCGTCCACGAGCGCGACCGTCGACTCCGCTCCGGCCACGCCGGTCCGGGTCGCCCTGCTCAATGACTACGAGGTCGTCGCGCACGGCCTCGCAGCGATGATGCGGCGCTACGACCACCAGATCGAGGTGGTCGAGCTCTCTGCCGGGCTGGGCGTCCACGAGCACGTGGACGTCGCGCTCTACGACACCTTCGCCCAGGTCCAGGGCGACCGGGTCGACCTCGAGGACCTCGTCGCCGACGGTGACATCGGCCACGTGGTCGTCTTCTCGTGGAACGTCGCCCCCACCGTGGTGCGGGCTGCCCTCGACCGGGGCGTCCACGGCTACCTGTCCAAGACCCTGCCCGCCGGACAGCTGGTCGAGTGCATCCTCGCGATCGCGCGCGGTCGGGTGATCGTGGACACCGGTGAGGACGACCGGATCGCCGGCGGCGACTGGCCGGGTCGCGAGGAAGGACTCACGGCGCGTGAGGCCGAGGTGCTGGCCCTGATCACCCAGGGCCTGTCCAACAACGACATCGCGGAACGCACCGGTGTGTCGATCAACTCGGTCAAGTCCTACATCCGCAGTGCGTACCGGCGGATCGGGGTCACCACCCGACCGACCGCCATCCTCTGGGGCATCGAGCACGGCTTTCGCCCCGACCACATGAGGGTGCGCAACCCGCACATCCCGGGGTCGTCGCGCTGACCCCCTCCGGTGGGCACTCCGTATGCCGTGTGGTGTGCGCAGTGCCCACCGGGGCCCACCGGGCCCACCGGGGCCCCAGCCCGCTCGTCAGGAGCGTTGGCTCGCGTCGACGACCTCGCCGACGAGTTCCTCGATGACGTCCTCGAGGAAGACCACCCCGACGACCTGGCCGTCGTCGGCGACGACCCGGGCCAGGTGCGAGCCGGTCTCCTGCATGGTCCGGAGCACGAGCTCCACCTCGTCGGTGCGGCGCACGTTCGCCATGGCCCGCACGCGCTTGGCCGGCACCGGCTCGAAGCGCTCGTGCTCGTCGGCGAAGAGGACGTCCTTGAGGTGCAGGTAGCCGCGCAGCTCCCCGGCCTCGGAGGCCACGGGGAAGCGGGAGTAGCCGTGCTTGGCCACGAGCCGCTCGATCTGGTCGGGCGTGGTGGCGCTCGTCACGGTGACGAGCTGGTCGAGCGGGACGCCGACGTCGGCCGCGTCCTTGTCCGAGAACTCCAGCGCCGCGCCGAGGCGGCCGAACTGGTCTGCCGGCACGAGCCCCTCCTTGTGGGACTCCTGCACGATGTGGGCCACCTCCTCGGCCGTGAAGGCGGAGGCGACCTCGTCCCGTGGCTCGACGCCGAGCATGCGCACCAGGGCCTTGGACACCCAGTCCATGACCAGGATGACCGGCCGGACCAGGCGGGTCACCCAGGTCAGGGCGGGCACCAGGGCCATGGCCGTGCGTTCCGGCGTGGCGATGGCGATGTTCTTCGGGATCATCTCGCCGAGCACCACGTGGAGGTAGACGACGACGAGGAGTGCCAGCGCGAGCGCGGTGAGGTCGGCGACGCGCGTGGGCCAGCCGAGGCGCTCGACGACCGGGACGAGGGCGTGGTGGAGGGAGGCCTCGGTGACGGCGCCCAGGAGCACCGAGCACACCGTGATGCCGAGCTGGCAGGTGGCGAGGAGGACACCGGTGTGGGTGAGCGCCTCGAGGGCGGTCGCCGCGCGCTTCGAGCCCTGCTCGGCAAGCGGCTCGAGCTGGCTGCGCCGCGCGGACATCGCGGCGAACTCGGCGCCGACGAAGAAGGCGTTGAGGAGGAGCAGGACGGCTGTCACCGCGATGATGCCCAGGCTCATGACGCCTCCCCCTCGCTCGGGGTGGCCTCGGGCTGCTCCACGGGGACGCAGCGCAGCCGGTCGACGCGCCGTCCGTCCATGTCGACGACCCGCAACAGCCATCCGTCGAGGGACACCTCGTCGCCGACGAGGGGGACCCGACCCAGGCCGGCCATGACGAATCCGCCCACGGTCTCGTAGGCGGGGTCGTCGGGCACCGGCGCGCCGGCGCGCTGGCGCACCTCGTCCGGTCGCCACAGGCCCGGGATGCTCCAGCTGCCGTCCGGGAGGCGCCGCCCGGTGGTCTGGCCGCGGTCGTGCTCGTCGCTGACCTCGCCGACGATCTCCTCGACGACGTCCTCGAGGGTGACGATGCCGGACGTGCCGCCGTACTCGTCGAGGACGACGGCGATCTGCAGCCCGGCACCGCGCAGCTGCGCGAGCAGGGGGTCCAGCCGGATGCTCTCCGGGACGCTGAGGTGGTCGACCATGAGGGCCGAGACGGGGACCTCCCCGCGCCGCTCGTGCGGCACCGCCACGGCCTTCTTGACGTGGACGACGCCGGCGATGTCGTCCCAGTCCTCGTCGATGACCGGGAAGCGGGAGTGCCCGGTCGCCCGCGAGAGGGCCACGACGTCGGCCGCGCTGGCCGAGCGCTCGACCGCACGGGCGCGCGAGCGGGGGGTCATGACGTCGGCGGCGGTCTGCTCCCCGAAGCCGAGCGAGGCGGTGACGAGCATGGCGGTCCCGGCGGGCAGGGTGCCGGCCTCCATGCTGGTGCGCACCAGGGACGCGAGCTCGGCCGGGCTCCGGGCGGCGGAGAGCTCCTCCTGGGGCTCGATGCCGACGCCGCGGAGGAAGACATTGGCCGAGCCGTTGAGCACGGCGAGCAGCGGCCGGGCCGCGGTGGTGAACCAGCGCACCGGGGGCGCGGCGACCTTGGCCGTCCGCAGCGGGACCGAGATCGCCAGGGTCTTGGGCACCATCTCGCCGACGATCATCGAGAAGGTGGTCGCGAGGGCGAAGGCCAGGGCCGAGGCCACTGAAGCGCTCGTCCGCTCGCTCCACCCGGTGGCTGCGATCGGGCCGGTGAGGACGCTGGCCAGGGCCGGGGTGGTCACGAACCCGAGCGCCAGGGTGGTGACGGTGATGCCGACCTGGCATCCGCCGAGCTGGGTCGACAGGCTGCGCAGCGAGCGCAGCACCCCGCCCGCGCCGGCCTCTCCCCGACGCACGGCCTCCTCGACCGTGGGCCGGTCGAGGGCGACCAGGGCGAACTCGCCCGCGACGAACAGGGCCGTGCCGACCGTGAGGAGCACCCCCGCAAGGATCATCAACGTCTCGCCCATGGTCGGATCATCCTAGGTGCCGCGGGCCGACCCACGGGTCGTGCGCCGTCCGCTCCCCTGCGCGACTCCCCTGCGCGACGGAGGTCCCGATCGCCGCGTTCCGTCCTGTGGCGGAGGCGGGCCGCCTCCGACGGGTGCGAGGATCGAGGCATGGAGATCACGGCAGGGACACCATGAGCGCGACCACGGAGCCGGGCGCCCGCATCGAGCTGCGCAACCTCACCAAGCGGTTCGGCAGCTTCGTCGCGGTCGACGACCTCACCTTCGACGTCGACCCCGGCCGCATCACCGGGTTCCTCGGGCCGAACGGTGCCGGCAAGACCACCACTCTGCGGATGCTCCTCGACCTGGTCCGGCCCACGAGCGGCACGGCCCTCATCGACGGAGCCCACTACACCTCGATCAGCCGGCCGCTGACCGTCGTCGGCGCCGCCCTCGAGGCGACCAACTTCCACCCTGGCCGCAGCGGGCGGGACCACCTGCGCGTCCTCGCCGCGACGAACGGCATCCCGACGACGCGCGTCGACGAGCTGCTCGAGCTGACCGGCATACCGGCTGCGGCGCGCAAGCGGGCCGGTGAGTACTCCATGGGGATGCGGCAGCGCCTCGGCCTGGCCGCCGCCCTCCTCGGGGACCCCCGCGTCCTGATCCTCGACGAGCCCTCGAACGGCCTGGACCCCGAGGGCATCCGCTGGCTACGTGGCTTCCTGCGCCACCTCAGCGGTGAGGGCAAGACCATCCTCGTCTCCAGCCACCTGCTCCAGGAGGTGCAGCAGACCGTCGACGAGGTGGTCATCATCAACAACGGCCGCCTCGTGAAGTCCGGCTCGATGGCCGAGCTCTCGGGCGGGGCCGCCACGGTGGTGCGCACCTCCGACCCCGACCGCCTCGCCGGCGCGCTGCTCCTCGCCGACGTCACGAGCGAGCCCGGCCCCGACGGCGCCCTCGTCGCCGCGACCACCGACCTGCGCCTCGTCGGGGACGTCGCCCTGCGGGCCGGGCTGCCGGTGTGGGAGCTCAAGGCCAAGCAGGCCGACCTGGAGGAGCTCTTCTTCTCCCTCACCGAGGGCACCAACCGCAACCTGGGCGACGGGCCGGCTGCCGAAGCCGTCCCGACCGACGCGCCGGCGCCACCGGCCGCCGCCCCCACCGAACGAGACGCCGTCTCCGGCGAGGAAGGAGCGAACCTGTGATCGCCGCCGTCCGCTCCGAGTTCCTCAAGTACTTCACGACCCGCCTCTGGTGGGGCATGGCCCTGGGCATCGCTGTGTCCAGCGCCCTCTTCGCGGGCTTCATGGGCTGGGCCCTCACCTCGAAGAGCCCACAGGCTGGTGGCCCCACCGGTCTGCCCCAGGGCACCGCCGTCCAGGTCGCCAACAGCGTCTACACCGCCGGCCTCGGCATCGGCTACGTGCTCCTCCTCACCATCGGCGTGCTCACCATCGGCGCCGAGTACCGCCACAAGACGATCTCGGGCACCTTCTTGTCCACCCCGCGACGGGTCACCGCCATGGGCGCCAAGGCGATCGCCCTGCTGGGGATCGGTGCCCTCAACGGCCTCATCGCCGTCCTCGGCTCGGTCGCCGTCGGCGCCGTCGTGCTCAACGCCCGCGGCCACGACCCCTTCCCGAGCTCGGAGGTGTTCCGGACGATGGCGCTCAGCCTGCTCGTGCTGGGCCTGTGGGCCCTCATCGGCCTGGGCGTCGGCATCCTCATCAAGAACCAGGTCGCCGCGCTGCTCATCGGCGTCGGCGTGGCATGGATCGTGGAGCCGATCGTCGGCCTCCTCCTCAGCTTCTGGGACTGGGGCGCCAAGCACGTCGTGCAGTACCTCCCGAGCCAGGCCACGAGCGCGGTCGTCAACTCGGTGACCCAAGGGCCCGACGTGGCCCGCCTGGGCTGGTGGGCCGCCGCGCTCGTCCTGGCCGCGTATGCCGTGGTGCTCGCGGGATTCGGGGTCTGGCGCACCACGCGGGAGGACATCAGCTGAGGTCCGGGCCCGCTGCGGACCGTTCACCGAGGGGGTGTGCCGTTCGTCGCGGCATCCCCCGTGGCTGCCGGTTGGCCTCGTGCCGGGGTCGGCCCCGGCGGGCTCTCGGGCTAGGCTGGGGAAGGTATCCCCGTCGCCGTTGACGAAGCGAAGAAAGAGGCGTAGCCGCCGTGCCCCAGCAGCCCCCGAGCAGCGACCCGCAGTCCGACTTCGGACCCAACGAATGGCTCGTCGACGAGCTCTACGAGGCCTACACCAAGGACCGCAACTCGGTCGACAAGGCGTGGTGGGACTTCTTCAAGGACTACACCCCCGGTGAGGCCGCCCTCGGGCGCGATGCCGCGGTGAGCGCCACGTCGAGCAATGGCGCCGCGCCGACCCATGCCACCCAGGCCCCCGCGCCCGCGAAGGCCGCGCTGGCCCAGGAGGCACCCGCCCCGGCGGCGCCGCAGGCCCCGGCCGCTGCGGCGGCTCCGGCGGCGGCTCCGGCCACGACGCCCTCCCCGAACCCCACCAAGGAGCCGACGACCGCCTCGACCCCGTCGGCCCCGAAGCCCCGCGACATGAAGGCGCCCGCGGCGCCGACGACCATGACCGAGGGCGAGGACGTCCCGATCCGCGGGGCGAGCGCGCGGGTCGTGACGAACATGGAGTCCTCCCTCGAGGTCCCGACGGCGACCAGCGTGCGCGCGGTGCCGGCCAAGCTGCTCATCGACAACCGCATCGTCATCAACAACCACCTCGCGCGCAGCCGCGGCGGCAAGGTGAGCTTCACCCACATCATCGGCTTCGCCCTGGTCAAGGCGCTGGCCTCGATGCCGGAGATGAACCACGGCTTCACCCATGACGCCGCGGGCAAGCCCGTCCTCCACAAGCCGGCCCACGTCAACCTCGGCCTGGCCATCGACCTCGCGAAGCCCGATGGCACCCGCCAGCTCCTCGTGCCCTCGATCAAGGCCGCGGAGACCATGGACTTCGCCCACTTCTGGACCGCCTACGAGGAGATCGTCAAGAAGGCCCGCAGCGGCAAGCTCGAGGTCAGCGACTTCCAGGGCACGACGATCTCCCTGACCAACCCCGGCACCATCGGCACCGTCCACTCGGTGCCCCGCCTCATGCAGGGCCAGGGTGCGATCATCGGCGTCGGCGCCCTCGAGTACCCCGCCGAGTGGCAGGGCGCGAGCAACGAGACGCTCAACCGCAACGCCGTCTCCAAGATCCTCACCCTGACGAGCACCTACGACCACCGGATCATCCAGGGCGCGCAGTCGGGCGACTTCCTGCGGATCGTCCACCAGTTCCTGCTCGGCGAGGGCGGCTTCTACGACGACATCTTCGAGAGCCTGCGGATCCCCTACGAGCCGGTCCGCTGGGTGCAGGACATCTCCGCCACCCACGACGACGACATCAACAAGGTCGCCCGTGTCCAGGAGCTCATCCACGCCTACCGCGTCCGCGGTCACCTCATGGCGGACACCGACCCGCTGGAGTACAAGCAGCGCCGGCACCCCGACCTCGACATCACCCGGCACGGGCTGACCCTGTGGGACCTCGACCGCAGCTACGCCACCGGCGGCTTCGGCGGTGAGCCCTTCCTCAAGCTCCGCAAGATCCTGGGCATCCTGCGGGACTCCTACTGCCGCACCATCGGCGTGGAGTACATGCACATCCAGGACCCCGACCAGCGCGAGTGGATCCAGTCCAAGATCGAGATCCCCCACGAGAAGCCGACCCGCGACGAGCAGCTGCGGATCCTGCGCCGGCTCAACGCCGCCGAGGCCTTCGAGACCTTCCTCCAGACCAAGTTCGTGGGCCAGAAGCGCTTCTCCCTCGAGGGCGGGGAGTCGGTCATCGCCCTGCTCGACCGGGTCCTCTCCTCGGCGGCCGAGGACGGCCTCGACGAGGTCTGCATCGGCATGCCCCACCGCGGTCGGCTCAACGTGCTCACCAACATCGCCGGCAAGTCCTACGGCCAGATCTTCCGCGAGTTCGAGGGCAAGCAGGACCCGCGCTCGGTCCAGGGCTCCGGTGACGTGAAGTACCACCTGGGCACCGAGGGCACCTTCACCGCCGAGAACGGTGCGACGACCAAGGTCTACCTCGCGGCCAACCCCTCGCACCTCGAGGCGGTCAACCCGGTGCTCGAGGGCATCGTGCGCGCCAAGCAGGACCGGCTCAACCTCGCGGGCGAGGACTTCACGGTCCTGCCCGTGCTGCTCCACGGGGACGCCGCGTTCGCCGGCCAGGGTGTCGTGGCCGAGACCCTCAACCTCTCGCAGCTGCGCGGCTACCGCACCGGCGGCACGGTGCACATCGTCATCAACAACCAGGTCGGCTTCACCACGGCACCGTCCTCGTCGCGCTCCTCGCAGTACTCCACGGACGTGGCCCGGATGATCCAGGCCCCGATCTTCCACGTCAACGGCGACGACCCCGAGGCATGCGTCCGCGTGGCCGAGCTCGCCTACGAGTTCCGCAAGAAGTTCCACAAGGACGTCGTCGTCGACATGGTCTGCTACCGCCGTCGCGGTCACAACGAGGGCGACGACCCCTCGATGACCCAGCCGCTGATGTACAACCTCATCGAGGCCAAGCGCTCGGTCCGCAAGCTCTACACCGAGGCCCTCGTCGGCCGCGGCGACATCGGGCGCGAGGACGCCGAGGCCGCTCTGCGCGACTACCAGCAGCAGCTCGAGCGGGTCTTCGTCGAGACCAAGGACGCCCTCAAGGAGGCCGAGCAGGAGCAGGCCGCGGGCGACACCACGTATGCCGGCACCGACCTCGAGGGCCAGCAGGGCCTCGAGCCGCCGGCGGCGCAGGCCAGCCACGCCGATGCCACCACCCACTCGGCGACGCACACCGCCATCAGCACCGAGCTGCTCCACAAGCTCGGCGACGCGTGGACGGCGATCCCCGAGGGCTTCACGGTCCACCCCAAGCTGCTTCCGATGCTCCAGAAGCGCACCGCGAGCACCCGCGAGGGCGGCATCGACTGGGCGACCGGCGAGCTGCTCGCCTTCGGCTCCCTGCTCGCCGACGGCACGCCGATCAGGCTCGCCGGCCAGGACAGCCGTCGTGGCACCTTCGTGCAGCGGCACGCGGTGCTCATCGACAAGAACACCGCGGAGGAGTGGACTCCGCTGCTCTACCTCGGTGAGGGCCAGGCCCGCTTCTGGGTCTACGACTCGCTGCTGTCCGAGTACGCCGCGATGGGCTTCGAGTACGGCTACTCCGTCGAGCGCCCGGACGCCCTCGTCCTCTGGGAGGCCCAGTTCGGCGACTTCCACAACGGCGCCCAGACCATCGTCGACGAGTTCATCAGCAGCTCGGAGCAGAAGTGGGGCCAGCGCTCGTCGGTGGTCCTGCTCCTCCCCCACGGCTACGAGGGCCAGGGACCGGACCACTCCTCGGCGCGCATCGAGCGCTTCCTCCAGCTGTGCGCGGAGGACAACATGACCGTCGCCTATCCCTCGACGCCGGCGTCCTACTTCCACCTGCTGCGCCGCCAGGCCTATGCGCGGCCGCGGCGACCGCTCATCGTCTTCACCCCGAAGTCGATGCTGCGCCTCAAGGCGGCGGCGAGTGCGCCCGAGGACTTCACCCGTGGCGGATTCCGACCGGTCCTCCCCGACACGGCAGGGGCGACGAGCGAGGGCGTCACCCGCGTCCTCATCGCCGCCGGCAAGGTCGTCCACGACCTCGCCGCCGAGCGGGAGAAGCGCGCAGACACCCGGACCGCCCTGCTGCGCCTGGAGCAGTACTACCCGCTGCCTGCCGCCGACCTGGCGACCGAGCTCGCCAAGTACCCCGACGCCGAGGTCGTCGTCGTGCAGGACGAGCCGCAGAACCAGGGCGCCTGGCCCTTCCTCGCGCTCAACCTGCCGGCCGGCCTGGCCGCCTTCGGTGAGACGCGGCCGATCCACATCGTGTCGCGCAAGGCCTCGGCCTCGCCGTCGACGGGGTCGACCAAGAAGCACGCGCTCGAGCAGGCCGAGCTCATGGCTCGCGCCTTCGACCGCTGACCGGGCGCCGCGGTGTACTTCACCGACCGGGGCATCGAGGAGCTGACGGCTCGCCGCGGCGAGGAGGAGGTCTCCTTCGAGTGGCTGGCCGACCAGCTGCGCACGTTCGTCGACCTCAACCCTGAGTTCGAGACGCCGATCGAGCGCCTCGCGACGTGGCTGGCCCGTCTCGACGACGAGGACGAATGAACGTGGACGACAACGTGATCGAGTTCCGCCCGAGTGCCCACTTCAGCGTCGACGACGACGGCGTGCGTGACGTCGCCCTCGTCTTCCTCGGCGCCTCCCTCGTCGCCGGGGTCGGCGACCCCAAGGGGCAGGGGTGGGTGACCCGCGTCGTGGGCCGCACCCAGCACCCCGACCTCCAGCTCACGGCATACAACCTCGGCCTGCGCGGCGACACCTCCGCGGGTGTCCTCGCCCGCTGGCAGTCCGAGGTGCCGCTGCGTTGGCAGGGCCGAGCCGAGCGGCGACTGGTCCTCTCGGTCGGCGCCAACGACATCGTCGAGGGCGTGAGCCTGGCCCGGCATCGCCTCAACCTGGCCAACATCCTCGACGACGCGGCGAGCACGGGGGTCGCGACCTTCGTCGTCAGTCCGCCGCCCAGCGACGACGCCGTCCTCAACGACAAGCTCGGTGTCCTCGTCGAGGCGCAGGCCGACGTCTGCGCCCGTCGCGGTGTCCCCTTCGTCGACTGCTTCGGCCCGCTGCTCGGACACGACCAGTGGCAGTCCGACCTCGCCGCCTCGTCGGTGCCGCACCACCCGGGCCAGGCCGGCTACGGCCTCATCGCCTGGCTGGTGCTGCACAATGGCTGGAACGAATGGCTCGGCACCGCCTGAGCCTTCAGAGGGTGAAGACGACCTTGCCGTCGACCTGACCGGCGTGCATCGCGGCGAACCCCTCGCGCGCCCGGGCCAGCGGCAGCACGCGGTCGATCTTGGGCTCGATGCCGCGCGCGGCCACGAAGCGGGTGAGCCGCTCCAGCTCATCCCGCGTGCCCATCGTCGAGCCGATGACCTGGAGCTGCTTGAAGAAGATCGTCGTCAGCTCGGCCTTCGCCGGCGCGTCCCCACTGGTCGCGCCGCTGATGACGATCCGACCACCGGGGCGCAGCGACTTCACCGAGTGGCTCCAGGTCGCCGCCCCGACGGTCTCCATCACCGCGTCGACCCGGTCGGGCAGGCGCTCCCCCGAGGCAAAAGCGGCATCGGCACCAAGCGCCACCGCGGCCTCCCCCTTGGCCGCGTCCCGACTGGTCACCCAGACCCGCAGCCCGGCGGCGCTGCCCAGCTGCACCAGGGCGGTGGCCACCCCACCGGCGGCCCCTTGGACGAGGACGGTGTCGCCGGGGTGGACACCCGCGTGGGTGAAGAGCATGCGGTATGCCGTGAGCCAGGCCGTCGGGAGGCAGGCCGCCTGCTCCCATGAGAGGCCGGCCGGCTTGGGCACGACGTTGCGGGTCGGGACGACGACCTTCTCGGCGAGCGTGCCCTGGTGGACCTCCGAGAGGAGGGACCGGCGGGGGTCGAGCGTCTCGTCGCCGCTCCACCCGGGTGAGGCGATGACGGCGTGGACGAGCACCTCACGGCCGGACTCGTCGACGCCCGCCGCGTCGCAGCCCAGGATCATCGGCAGCTTGTCGGCGGGCAGCCCGACACCACGCAGCGACCAGAGGTCGTGGTGGTTGAGCGCAGCCGTCCTGACCGTCACCGTGGTCCAGCCCTCCGGCGCCACCGGGTCGGGGCGCTCACCGACCTCGAGGCCGGACAGCGGGTCGTCGGCGGACTGGCGGGCGGCATACGCAGCGAGCATGCTCCGACCCTAGCGCCCGCGGTGGGTCAGTCGGCGAGGACCGTGGGGGCTGCCCGGTGGAGGGCGTCCCGCCACTCCGGCAGGGGCGCGATCCCGGCCTGCTCCCACCGCTCGTGGGAGAGGACGGAGTAGGCCGGGCGGGCGGCGGCCGCGGGGTACATCGCGGCGTACTCGGCGCTCGTGATCGGCTGCACCCGCTCGGGGTCGAGGCCGAGCTCCTCGAAGGTCGCCCGGGCGAAGTCGAACCACGAGCACTGGCCCGAGCCGGTGCCGTGCCACATGCCATAGGGCGCTTCGGACTCGACCAGTCGCACGATCGCCTCGGCGAGGTCGTGGGTCCACGTCGGCTGGCCCACCTGGTCGGAGACGACCGTGAGGGAGTCCCTTGCGGCGGCCAGTCGCTTCATCGCCTTGGGGAAGCCGGTCGGCCCCGCGGCGCCGTAGAGCCACGCCGTGCGCACGACCCACGACTGCGGGCAGAGCCCCCGCACGGCCCACTCGCCGGCGGCCTTGGTGCGGCCGTAGGCCGACACCGGCGCCTGCGGCGCGTCCGCGGCATACGGCTGCGAGGCGTCGCCGGCGAAGACGTAGTCGGTCGAGATCTGCACCATGGCGGCGCCCGTCGCCGCGGCGGCGCGGGCGAGGTTGGCGGCGCCGACGGCATTGATCGCGAAGGCCAGGCCCTCCTCCTCCTCGGCCCGGTCGACCGCGGTGTGGGCGGCGCAGTTGGCGACGACGTCGTGCCCGGCGACCTGCTCGAGGCACTGCTCCGCCTCGAGGATGTCCAGCTCGGGCAGGTCGCGCCGGGTCACCTCGTGCCCGGCGGCCTCGAGCACGGCACACAGGTCCTGGCCGAGCATGCCGTTGGCGCCGGCGACGAACCAGCGCATCAGTGCTGTCCCTCGGCGGGAGCGGCAGGCTCCTCGATGACCTTCTGGGTCGAGGCGTACTTCGCCTCGGTCTCGGCCTTCATCGGCCGCCACCAGGACTCGTTGTCCCTGTACCAGTCGATGGTCGCCTGCAGCCCGGAGCGGAAGTCGCGGTACTGCGGCTGCCAGCCGAGCTCGGTGCGCAGGCGCGTGGAGTCGATGGCGTAGCGCAGGTCGTGCCCGGCCCGGTCGGTCACGTGGTCGAAGGCGTCGGGGTCCTGGCCCATGGCGGCCAGGATGTCCCGCACCACGGTGACATTGTTGACCTCCCCATCGGCGCCGATGAGGTAGGTCTCGCCGATCTGGCCCTTGTCGATGATCGCCCAGACGCCGGTGTTGTGGTCATCGACGTGGATCCAGTCGCGCACGTTGAGGCCGGCGCCGTAGAGCTTGGGACGCACGCCGTCGATGACATTGGTGATCTGGCGCGGGATGAACTTCTCGACGTGCTGGCGCGGACCGTAGTTGTTCGAGCAGTTCGAGATCGTCGCCTGCACCCCGAAGGAGCGCACCCAGGCGCGCACGAGCATGTCCGAGCCGGCCTTGGTCGAGGAGTAGGGCGAGGACGGGTTGTACGGGGTGGACTCCTGGAAGCGCTCGGGGTCGTCGAGCTCGAGGTCGCCGTAGACCTCGTCGGTGGAGACGTGGTGGTAGCGGACCCCGTGCTTGCGCACCGCCTCGAGCAGCGTGTACGTGCCGATCAGGTTGGTCTGCACGAAGGGCCACGGGTTGGCCAGCGAGTTGTCGTTGTGCGACTCGGCGGCGAAGTGCACGACGAGGTCGGCCTCCCCCACGAGACGGTCGACCAGCTCGGCATCGGCGATGTCGCCCTCGACGAAGGTGATCCTGTCGAGCACCCCGTCGAGCGAGGCCTTGGTCCCGGCATAGGTCAGGGCGTCGAGCACGATGATCTCGGCGTCGGGTCGCGTGGCGAGGGTCAGGTGGACGAAGTTGCTGCCGATGAAACCGGCTCCACCGGTCACGAGGATACGCATGGCGCAAGCCTACCGACGCCGACCTCGACCGAGCTGGCGGCCACTGGCCGATACCCTTGGCGCATGAAGGGAATCATCCTCGCCGGGGGCTCGGGCACGCGCCTGCACCCGATCACCAAGGGCATCAGCAAGCAGCTCATGCCGATCTACGACAAGCCGATGATCTACTACCCCCTCTCGGTCCTGATGATGGCCGACATCAGGGAGGTCCTCATCATCACGACGCCGGCGGACCAGGAGCAGTTCCAGCGCCTCCTCGGCGACGGGTCGGAGTGGGGCATCGAGATCTCGTATGCCGTCCAGCCCTCCCCCGACGGCCTGGCCCAGGCCTTCATCATCGGCGCCGACTTCATCGGTGAGGACTCCGTCGCCCTCGTGCTCGGCGACAACATCTTCCACGGCAGCCACCTCGGCACCTCCCTGCGCAGCCTCAAGGGCATCACCGGGGGCCACGTCTTCGCCTACCACGTGAGCAACCCCACGGCCTACGGCGTCGTGGAGTTCGACGAGGACGGCAAGGTCATCTCGATCGAGGAGAAGCCGGCCCACCCCAAGTCCGACTTCGCGGTGCCGGGGCTGTACTTCTACGACAACGACGTCGTCGAGATCGCCCGCAACCTCACCCCGAGCGCGCGCGGCGAGCTCGAGATCACCGGGATCAACGACGCCTACCTGCAGCGCGGCGACCTGACCGTGACCGTGCTGCCGCGAGGCACGGCCTGGTTCGACACCGGCACCTTCGAGGGCCTGATGGACGCCAGCCAGTTCGTCCACGTCGTCGAGGCCCGGCAGGCCTACAAGATCGGCTGCGTCGAGGAGATCGCCTGGCGCGCCGGGTGGATCGACGACGCCCAGTTCCGTGCCCTCGGCGACGCCCTGGCCAAGTCCGGCTACGGCGCCTACATCCACGCCTGCCTCGAGCGAGGAAAGCCCTGATGGAGATCACCGCACTCAAGCTCGCCGGCGCCTTCGTCATCACGCCCCGGCAGTTCCCCGACGGCCGCGGCGTCTTCCTCGAGTCCTTCCGCGGCGACAAGCTCGCCGAGCAGCTCGGCCACCGCCCCGACATCGTGCAGACCAACGTCTCGGTGTCCTCGCGTGGCACCGTGCGGGGCATCCACTTCGCCGACGTGCCGCCGAGCCAGGGCAAGTACATCACCGCCCTGTCCGGGTCGCTGATCGACTACATCATCGACATCCGGGTGGGCTCGCCGACCTTCGGGCAGTGGGAGCAGGTGCTCCTCGACACCGTCGACCGGCGCGCCGTCTACCTCCCCGAGGGCATGGGCCACGCGTTCTGCGCCCTCGAGGACGACACGACCGCGATGTACCTCTGCACGGCGCCCTACTCCCCCACCCGCGAGCACGGCATCCACCCGCTCGACCCCGAGGTCGGGCTGCCGATCCCCGCGGACATCACCCCGCTGCTCTCGCCGAAGGACGACGCGGCGCCCTCGCTGGCGCAGGCCGTCGAGACCGGCCTGCTCCCCACCTGGGAGCAGTGCCAGGCGTATGCCGCGGAGCTGGCCGCCGCGCGTCCGGCCTGACCCAGCCCCACGGCATACGGCTCAGGCGAGGCGGGCCACCGCCGCGGCGACGGCGTCGGCGACGCCCTCCTGGAAGACCGAGGGCACGATCTGGTCCACCGAGGGCCGGTCGACCAGGTCGGCGATCGTCTGCGCCGCCGCGAGCTTCATCGCCTCGGTGATCTGCCGGGCGCCGGAGTCCAGGGCGCCCCGGAAGATGCCCGGGAACGCGAGCACGTTGTTGATCTGGTTCGGGAAGTCCGAGCGCCCGGTCGCGACGACCGCCGCGTGGCGGTGCGCGACGTCCGGGTGGACCTCGGGCGTGGGGTTGGCCAGCGCGAAGATCATCGCCTCCGGAGCCATGGTCGCGACCTGCTCCTCCGGCACCTGGCCGCCGCTGACCCCGATGTACACCTCGGCCCCGACGAGGGCGTCACCGAGCGTGCCGGACACGCCCCGGGGGTTCGTCGACGCCGCCAGGGTGAGCTTGTGGCCGCCCAGGTCGGCGCGCGAGGGCGCGAGGATGCCCCGGCTGTCCGCGACGACGATGTCGCGCACGCCGGCCCGCTGGAGCAGCTTGGTCACGGCGACGCCGGCGGCTCCGGCGCCACCGACGACGACGCGCAGGTCAGGCAGGTCCCGGTGGAGCACCCGGCAGGCGTTGATCAGGCCGGCGAGGACGACGATGGCCGTGCCGTGCTGGTCGTCGTGGAAGACGGGGATGTCGAGCCGCTCCTTGAGGGCCTCCTCGATCTCGAAGCAGCGCGGCGCGGAGATGTCCTCGAGGTTGATGCCGCCGTAGGTCGGCGCGATCCGGACGATCGCCTCGACGAGCTCCTCGACCGACCCCGAGTCCATGACGACCGGCACGGCGTCGACCCCGGCGAAGTGCTTGAAGAGGACGCACTTGCCCTCCATCACCGGCAGGGCACCCAACGGGCCGATGTCCCCGAGCCCGAGCACCGCCGTGCCGTCGGAGATGACCGCCACGGTGTTGCCCCGGGCGGTGTACCGCGCGGCGAGCGTCGGGTCGGCGGCGACCGCGAGGGAGACCTCGGCCACACCGGGGGTGTAGAGCAACGCCAGGTCCCCCCGGTCCCGCAGGGGTTGGGTGGCGTGTACGCCGAGCTTGCCGCCCTCGTGCGCGCGGAACACCGGGCTCTGCGGGTCGAAGAGGAACTGCTCGGGCGCGGCGGACATGGACGGCTCCTTGCGGGCGGGCGGCGAGGCACGGTGTCGTCACCGGCGAGGTGCTGGCGACGGGCGGCTGCCACGGCGGGGACAGGCTGTGACCGGCGATGTCACGGCGAACGTCGACCCGAGGTGCCGGGTGGCTCGGCCGCGCTCGACCGATTGGGCCGCGCAGGTCGGGCCATCCTCGCACAGGCCCTCCCCCATGACGATGTGATTCATCTCCCCCACCCGGGGATGGCACGATGGCCCGGTGAGCAGTCGCTGGCGCCTGGTGAGGGTCCGGGGGGTCTCGATGCAGCCCTCGTTCGACCCCGGTGACCTCCTCCTCGTCTCCTCCCGCAGACCGCCCCGCCCGGCCGATGCCGCCGTGGTACGCCTGCCTCCCGACCGCCACGGCACCCCACGGCCGGTGGCGCTCAAGCGCCTCGTCCACGCCGAACCCGGCGGCTGGTGGATCGACTCGGACAATGCCCGTCACGGAGTGACCTCGTTCGAGGTCGGCCTCATCCCCGTCGAGGACGTGCTCGGGGTGGTCAGGCGTCGGCTGTGGCCGATGACCCCCCGACCGGGGGGTGCACAGTCCCGGGGGCAGGGGTAGGTTGGTCGGGACCCATTCCCGATCCGCGAGGAGCCCCCATGTTCTCCCTGCCCGCGATCCTGCGCATCAGCGACGTGAGCGCCCACTGCGACCTGCCCTGTGGCGTCTACGACCCGGCCCAGGCCCGCATCGAGGCCGAGTCGATCAAGGCGATCGACAAGAAGGTCGCCGACAGCAGCGACCCCGACTTCCGCGTGCGCGCCGCCATCATCAAGGAGCAGCGCTCCGAGCTGGTCAAGCACCACCTGTGGGTGCTGTGGACCGACTACTTCAAGCCGCCGCACTTCGAGAAGTTCCCCGAGCTGCACACGCTCGTCAACGAGGCGACCAAGCTCGCCGGGGCCGCCGGCACGAAGGGCTCGTTCGATGAGTCCGTCGCCGACGAGCTGCTCGCCAAGATCGACCGCATCGCCGAGATCTTCGCCGAGACCAAGAAGGCCTGAGCTCGATCGACGTCACGAAGGCGGCCGGGGTGGACACCACCCCGGCCGCCTTCGTCACCCCAGCGCACGGTCCTGCGGCCGCCCCGGGCTCAGGGGGCGGCGACCACGTAGGCCTCGCCGCTGACCAGCTGCGCATCGCTGTCGTCGGCACGCACGAAGGCTGATTCGGCCGGTCCGAGCTCCACCTGGTGCCCGGCACAGGCCACGGTGGCGCCGCCGCGCAGCGAGAAGACGATGCGCGCGCCCTCGCCGGGCAGGGCCAGCGGTCCGACCCCGGCGCTGAGGCGGTGAAGGACGAAGCGGTCCGAGGCCGAGTCGAAGACCTCGACGCCGGGACCGACCTCCCTGGGCCGCCCCGCAACGCCGTCGGCGGCGGTGTCGACGATCCGCAGCAGCTCGGGCACGTTGACCGGCTTGGCGGTCAGACCCGCCCGGACCACGTTGTCGGAGTTGGCCAGCACCTCGATCCCCAGGCCGCGGACATAGGAGTGCAGCACCCCGGCGGCAACGTCGATGAACTCCCCGGGCTGGAGGACCCGGTGGTGCATGAGGGCGAGGACGACCAGCCCGATGTCGTCGGGGTGCTCCTCGGCGATCCGGACGATGGCCGAGGCGGCATCCCCCAGCTCGTCGTCGACGCCCTCGACGCGCACGGCGGCCGCGACCAGCTCGCGGGCCAGCGACCGGACGTCGTCCTCAGGTGTGGCGAGGACCGCGGCGAGGAGGGCGTGCACCGGGTCGGGGGCGTCGGCGGTCCGGGTGAGGAGCTGGGTGAGGCGGGGCACGGCCAGTCGCTCGATGAAGGTCACGATCTCTGCGTGGTCACGCAGGCCGACGAAGACCTCGAAGGGCGCGATCGCCACGAGCAGCTCCGGCTTGGCCCAGTCGTCGACGTAGACCTCGTCGGCCCCGGCTGCCCGGGCCTTGTCCCCGGAGCGCAGCTGCTGGGCCTGCTCGGACGTCGGGTGCGCCTGGATCGAGATCGCCTTGCCGGGTGCGAGCACCTTGAGCAGGAAGGGCAGCCGTGACCCGAAGCGCTCGATGTTGCGGTCGCCGAGGGTGCCCTGCGGATCCGCGGCGATGAGGCCCTGAAGCGTCTCGCCCTCACGGTCGCGCAGCCCGGACGGGCCGGCCTCGTGCGCGCCCATCCACAACTCGGACTCCGGCAAGGCACTGGGGATGGAGCGACCCATCAGGCTGGCGATGGACACGTGCGATCCCCAGGCATCATTGAAGATGACGGGCTCGAGTCGTTCCACCGGACAAGGGTATCCGCCGCTGCAGACCTCGACTGAGCGACGTCACAGGGGCCGCGCGGTGTCCTGTCCGGCCGTCGCACGTGGCGACTGGCCACGCACCTCGTCCCCGACGATGGTGGCCAGGGCGGCGACGGTGACCGGGTCGTACTCGTAGCCCAGCCCCAGCTCGATCCGCTCGAGGGCCTGGGCCACGACGGCAGGAGTCCGGCGGCCGCCGGTCAGGTCGTCGAAGGCATTGGCCACCTTGAGGACGCGACCCGACAGCGGCACCTCGGCGAGGTCCTCGACGACGGCCCGGTAGGGCACGGCCTGGGTGGCGATGATGTCGGCGGCGGCGACCAGTCCGGGGTTGCGCCGCACGATCTCGGCACCGTGGTCGGCGATCCGCTGCTGGTCCGCGGGGGCGACGTGGATCGTCGCACCCCCCTCCAGCGGCTCGCGCAGGGACACCTGGCCCAGGTCGTGGAGCAGGGCCGAGTACTCGAGGTCGAGCAGCTCCCGCTCAGCGACGCCGAGCCGTTCGCCCATGGCGCGGGCGAGGTCGGCGACACGCTCACTGTGGTGGGCGGGCGTGTAGCCACCCTCCTCGGTGAGCCGGGAGAGCGCGCGCACCGTCTGGCGGAAGGTCTCCCCCACGGCGGCATACCGTCGCACGGCCACCGCCGTCAGCCCCACCGGCACGAGCGCCAGGGGCAGGGCCGCGGCACCGAGCACCGGCGCCATGAGGGCGGCCATCGGCGCGGCCGCGGAGATGGCGAGCGTGAACGGGCCCGCCTCGGAGGACTCGCCCCGGATGGCCGTGCGCAGCCGGCGGTGCCCGCGGGCCTGGACGGCGGCGGCGACGAGGCGTTCGACGAGCAGGCCGGCCAGGGCCAGCAGCAGCATGCAGGCACTGGCCAGCCAGCCCGGCGCGGCCCCGCCGGCCCACCACGTGACGAACGAGCGTCCGTCGACCACCAGGCCGCGGGCGAGCCAGGCGACGGCTGCCACGCCGAGCAGGCGGGCCGCGGCCACGCTCGCGCGATCACGGCCCGGACGCACCGCCAGGGCGATGCCCTGGCAGGCGGCGAGGAGCAGCGGCGGCGTCCACGGACCCATGACCAGGTCGTCCTCACCGTGGACCGGCCCGAGGAGGGCCAGGGTCAGCGCAGCGGCCGTGGACAGCGGCGCCAGCAGTCGCCCCGAGGGCAGCCGGACCGGAGCCAGCTCGCCACCGACGAGCAGGAGGACGAACAGGCCGATGAGCCGCGGATGGGTGGACGCCACGCCGACCAGGTCGGCGGCACCCAGGGCGAGGGCGGGCCCCAACAGGGCCGCCGTGACGACGACGAGCAGGGTCGGGCTCACCGGCTGGGGACGAGTCCTCATCTCAGCTGCCCGCCTCACCATCGGCGAGGTCCGGCGCAGGCACACGGTCCCATGACCAGGCCAGAGCCTCGGTGACGCGGACGGGCACGTCCGGGGAGAGCGCGGCGAGGGCCTCGGCCGGCGGCATCCCCAGCCGGTGGACCAGGTCGTCGAAGCGGGCGGCGGCCGCCACGACGACGGCGCCGACGGGAGCCGGGTCGGGGGCGGCGAGCAGGGTGGCGGCCCCCTTGAGGAAGGTCAGGCCCTCAAGCATCCGGGCACCATCAGCGCGACCGGAGCCCGCCGTCACCTGGTCAAGGCCGTTCAGGCGGCCGGCACGACGGACGTCGTTGACCTCGAGCACCCCCAGGCCCAAGTGCTCGGCGGTGCGTGCGGCCAGGTCTCCCACGCGCGCACTGCGACCCGACCCCTCGGGGTGGTGGGTGTCGATGGCGGCCACCAGCACCTCGAGCGACGCCTCCTGGCTGGCCACCTGCGCGGAGTACTGCGCCAGAGCCCATTGGGCACCGAAGAGGGGGACGAGGAGGAGCAGGATGCTCATCGGGCCCAGGCCCGCCGGGAGCCAGAGGACGACGAGGACGAACGCCAGGACGCCGTAGCCGAGGTAGACCGCCCCGGAGGAGAGGATCATCCGCTTGGCCTGGAGCCGGATCGGGATGCCCTGCGCGAGGCGGACGATCCCGACGACGAGCGCGACGTTGAGCAGGGCCTGCACGACGTCGGCGACGAGCAGGGGAACGGCCACCTCGCGCAGCAGCGGGCCGGCGCCCACCACCTCACCGATGTCCGAGCGCCCCCCGACGAGCGGGTAGACCAGTCCACCGGCGCTCGCGAGCAGCCCGACCATGGCCATGTTGAAGAGGCGGGCCCACCAGGGCCCGGCCTGGCGGGACAGGGCCGCGATGGCGACCCCGAAGAGGGCGGCTCCCGGCGGCCCCAGGATGACCGCCGCGGCGAGCAGGACCACACCGAGCAGCGAGAGGTTGACGTGCGACTCGACGAAGGTGTCGCCGACCAGCCAGACCAGGCCGTAGAGGACCAGCATCGCGATGAGCGGAGCAGGCCGCGGCATCGGCCCGGACCGCAGTGCGGTCGTGACGAGGATGGCCGTGACCGCGCTGACGGCCAGGACGTAGGGGATCACCCTCGTCGGCGTGGGTGGCCGTGATGTGGCGGGCCCGGTCACGGCAGCAGGCGCTCAGCCCTGGTCAGGGGCGATAGGTCCAGATCTGGGCCCCGGCCTGGGTCGTGGGGGCGTCGTCGGGTGCAGCGGCCCCCACCGAGGCCCCCACCACGGCAGCGAGTGCAAGCAGGGCGGACACAGCGAGCACGCGGATCCGGCGCACGGGTTTCTCCTTCGATCGAGCGAGCCCCGTCCGGCGCGGACTCGGCCCACGCCCATCGTCTCATGAGGCCAAGATGTGCGACAATGACAGCCTGCGGTCTGCATGTCGCGACACGTGTGTGCGTGTCCAGGTGTGCCCCGGCGCAACCCTGCGTGACCGCGCCACGGACCACCCGGTCGATCCCACCTGTGACGGAGGCTGCCATGAGCAAGCGCGCCCGCAAGCGCCGCTCTCGCAAGGGCAACAAGGCCAACCACGGCCGCAAGCCCAACGCCTGAGCACCAACGCGCGCAACGACACGGGGCGGCCCTCCTTCTGGAGGGCCGCCCCGTGTCGTCGACTGCGTGTCGCTAGAACTCCCGCTCGACCCGGATGGTCGTGATCTGCTGCATGATCGACAGCCGCAGGGTCGGCGGGGCCGGCTGCTCGCTGCACGACCGGCGCACCACGGCCTTGAGCGTGCGCTCGAGGTCGTGCTCGGCCAGGCAGGGGCCGCAGGCCTGCAGGTGGGCCGCCACCCGGGCCACGTCCGCCGGGGACAGCTCGCCGTCGAGGTACTCGAAGATCCGGTGCAGGACCTCGGAGCAGTCGGCGTGGCCGGCGTGCTCGGCCGCGAACTCCTGGCTCATGACTCCAGCCCCTTCCCGAAACCCCGCTCCGCGGCATACTCACTGAGCAGCGAGCGCAGCTGGCGGCGACCACGGTGCAGACGGGACATCACGGTGCCGATCGGTGTCCCCATGATCTCGGCGATCTCCTTGTAGGCGAAGCCCTCCACATCGGCGAAGTAGACCGCCAGGCGGAACTCCTCGGGCAGGGCTTGCAACGCCCGCTTGACCTCGCTGTCCGGAAGGTGCTCGAGGGCCTCCACCTCGGCGGACTTCAGGCCCGAGGAGGTGTGCGACTCGGCGCGCGCGATCTGGTAGTCCTCGATCTCGGCGGCGTCGGACTGCTTGGGCTCGCGCTGCTTCTTGCGGTAGCTGTTGATGTAGGTGTTGGTGAGGATGCGGTACAGCCACGCCTTGAGGTTGGTCCCCGGCGTGTACTGGTGGAACGCGGCATACGCCTTGGCGAAGGTCTCCTGGACCAGGTCCTCGGCGTCGGCCGGGTTGCGCGTGGTGCGCAGGGCCGCGGAGTACAGCTGGTCGAGCAAGGGCAGGGCCTCGCGCTCGAAGCGGGCCCGCCGCTCCTCGGTGGTCTCGGAGGCGACGTCGACGGGCACCTCGTCGGGGCTCTCGAGGTGGCTCTCGACGGGCGGGCTGGTCGGGCTGCTGGAAGTCATCACCGACCAGCCTATCCCGGGTCGCGCGGTGTCCGAGGGGGACGGTGCGGCGAGAACGAGCATGAACCGGGGCGCCTTTCCGGGAGCGGACGGGAACGCCTCGCTCAACAGCGACCGGGTGCGGAGGATTCCCGGTCGCCGATCCATGCGGTGATCGCGTCGGCGACCGCGGACGGGGAGGAAAGGCTGTGCGTGCCGGGCACCTCGATGACCCCGTCCGCTGCCGGCAGGACCGACCGCACCTCCTCGGGGGTCCCGAAGGGGTCGCGCGCGCCCTGGACGACCCGCACGGGCAGTCCCGCCGCGACCGGCAGGGCCAGCTCGTCGGCGCGCGAGGAGGCCGGACGGCCCGGTGGATGGAGCGGGAAGCTCAGGCACAGGACGGCGTCGGCCGCCACCGCCGTCGCGGTCCGGCAGGCCACCCGCGCGCCGGCGCTGCGCCCACCCACGACGAGGACCTCCGGGCGGAGCAGGGTTCGCAGATGGTCCACCACGGGCACCCACGCCCTGTCGAGCACCGGTGGCCGATCGGCCACCTTGCGCCCGGCCACCCGCCAGGGCTGGTCCACCAGGGCCACCGTCCAGCCCCGCTCCTGGCACCGGTCTCGCACGGCGAGCACGTCCTTGGACCACGAGGAGCCCCCGGCTCCGTGACCCAGGACCACGAGGCATGCACCGGCACCGCTGACCGTGACCCGCGCCGGGCCCACCGGCGTGTCGACCAGGTCGCTCATGAGCCGGCCCCGATGAGCTCGCCGGTCAGCGGGTCGACGACGCCGACCAGGTCCGACTCGGGGACCGGCGCGAGGAGCCCGGGACCGTTGGCGCGGCTGGACCCGACGGCGCTCGGGACCGGACGGGCGGCAAAGCGGCCGGGTGGCGCCGGGGCCAGGAGGTCGGCCACCGCCTCGGCCCGGTCCAGCTCCGGGTCCAGCCAGCGCTCCCAGTCCGTCTCCTCCAGCACCACCGGCTGCCGGTCGTGGATGCGATCCAGCCCCGGCTCGGCCGCGCTGGTGACGACCGCGAAGGAGACCAGCCAGGCAGCTGGATCCTCCGCGTCCGTGACGGCCCGGTCACGCCAGAAGGCATAGATGCCGGCCATGGCCAGGCCCTGCCCGTCGGCGCGCGAGATGAAGAAGGGCTGCTTGCGTGGGCGGCCCTTGGCGTCCGTGGCGGTGGGTGAGGCTTGCCACTCGTACCAGCCGTCGGCCGGCACCAGGCAGCGCCGGGAGGCGACCGAGGCCGCAAAGGCGGGCTTGTCGGCGATGGTCTCGGCACGGGCGTTGATCATGCGGACGGCACCCTTGGTGTCCTTGGCCCAGCCCGGCACCAGGCCCCAGGTGAGCAGCCGCAGCTGACGGACGGATCCGGCCTCCGGCCGCTCCCGCACCGCCCGGGTCAGGACGACGGGAGCCTGCTTGGTCGGCGCCATGTTGAAGTCGGGCGTGCCCGCCGGGGGCTGCTGGGGGGAGGCCAGCAGGCTTCGGGTCGGCTCATTCGTGCGGTCCTCGTCGACCGCGAACTCCTCGATGAGCTCGCCGACGTTGGCGCTCGCGGCATAGCGTCCACACATGCCGCCAGCCTACGAGCCGGGGTGGCGGGCGCGGAGACGGGCGGCGATGGGTGGCGGGCAGACCAGCCCGGTGGCGCGTGGAGCAACTACGGTAGGAACGACCCGATCGTCAGGAGTGAGCCCATGTCCATCGTCCGCCGAGTTGCTCGTCCCATGCTGGCTGCGATGTTCGTCGCCGGAGGCCTCGACAGCCTGCGCCACCCGGCACCCAAGGCCGAGGCGGCCGCGCCCCTGCTGCGCGCCGTCGAGCGGGTGCGCCCGGTGGGGACCGACGACGAGACCCTCGTGCGTGCGAATGGTTCGGCGATGCTCGTCGGCGGCCTGCTGCTGGCCACCGGGCGCTTCCCCCGCCTGGCCTCCACCGTGCTGGCGGGCAGCCTGGTCCCCACCACGGTTGCGGCACACGCCTTCTGGGCCGAGACCGACCCGGACCGCAAGCACCAGCAGCAGGTTCAGTTCCTCAAGAACGTCGGCCTGCTCGGTGGCCTGCTCCTGGCCAGCGTGGACACCGAGGGCAAGCCCGGGATCGCGTACCGCACTCGCCTGGCCGGCGCCTCCGTGGAGCGCTCGCTGCGCTCGGGCCGTCGTGAGGCCAGGCACCTGGCCCGCGCCGCCTCGCGGGAGGCCAAGCTGCTCTCGGCCCAGGCCCAGAATGCCCTCAGCTGACTGGGCGGCGCCGGTCGCGGAGGGACCGATCGACGCCACCGTCGTCCTGCCCGGATCGAAGTCCCTCACCAATCGCTTCCTCGTCCTGGCCGCGCTGGCGCCGGACGTCTCACGGCTGCGCGCCCCCCTGCGCTCCCGCGACACCCTGCTCATGGCCGGTGCGCTCACCGCGCTCGGGGTCGAGGTCGCCGACGTCGACGGCGACGGCGGTGACTGGCTGATCACGCCGGGCACCCTGCGGGGCGGGGCCCGTGTCGACTGCGGGCTGGCGGGCAACGTGATGCGCTTCGTGCCACCGCTGGCGGCACTGGCCCAGGGGCCGGTCGACTTCGACGGCGATGCCCACGCCCGCGCGCGACCGATGGGTCCGATCCTGGCCGGCCTGCGCACCCTCGGGGTCGAGGTCGACGACGGTGGCCGACAGTCCCTGCCGTTCACCGTGCGGGGCGCGGGCCGGGTCCACGGGGGCTCGGTCACGATCGATGCCTCGGCCTCGAGCCAGTTCGTCTCCGGCCTGCTGCTCTCCGGAGCCCGCTACGACCACGGGGTCACGGTGCACCACGACGGCCTCCAGCTCCCCAGCCTGCCGCACATCGACATGACGGTCGAGGCGCTGCGCGACGCCGGGGTCGACGTCGACGACACCGAGCCGCACACCTGGCGGGTGGAACCCGGTGAGGTCCACGCCATCGACGTCACCATCGAGCCGGACCTGTCCAACGCGGCACAGTTCCTCGCCGCCGCTCTCGTCACCGGCGGACGGGTCACCGTCCCGGGCTGGCCCGCGCACACCACCCAGGCCGGCGACCACCTGCGGGAGCTGCTGGAGCTGGCCGGAGGGCAGGTCGAGCTCGACCGGGACGGCCTCACGGTCAGCGGCACGGGCACGGTCACCGGCCTCGACGTCGACCTGCACGACGCCAGCGAGCTCACCCCGGTGGTCGCGGCCCTGTGCGCCCTCGCCGACGGACCCTCCCGCCTGCGCGGCGTGGCCCACATCCGCGGGCACGAGACGGATCGGCTGGCCGCCCTCGCGGCCGAGCTGGGCCGGCTCGGAGCAGAGGTCGTCGAGCACGAGGACGGCCTCGACATCACACCACGCGCACTCGTCGGCGGACGCTTCCACACGTATGCCGACCACCGCATGGTGATGGCGGCGGCTCTCCTCGGGCTGGTCGTGCCCGGTGTCGTCGTCGAGGATGTCGGCACCGTCGCCAAGACACTTCCGGACTTCACGACCCGGTGGGAGCAGATGGTGTCCGGCGGGCCTGCCACCCCATGAGCCAGCGATACGGCGGCGAGGACGACGCGCGGGTGCGGATTCGGCCCAACCGGCACGGCAGCCGTCCGCGGACCAAGGACCGGCCCCTTCACGCCGATGCCGTCACCGGGTTCGTCGTCGGCGTGGACCGTGGTCGGTACCGCGTCCTCGTCGACGACGGCTCGAGCACCCAGCAGGTCACCGCGATGCGGGCTCGGGAGCTCGGGCGCAAGGGCATCGTCGTCGGTGACCGGGTCGGCCTGGTCGGCGACACGTCCGGGGCCCCAGGCTCGCTGGCGCGGATCGTCCGGATCCACGAGCGCACCACCGTGCTGCGTCGGACGGCCGATGACACCGACCCGGTCGAGCGCGTCATCGTGGCCAACGCCGACCAGCTCGTCATCGTCTCGGCCCTGGCCAACCCCGAGCCGCGCCCGCGCCTGATCGACCGGGCCCTCGTCGCGGCCTATGACGCGGGGCTGGACCCCCTGCTCGTCCTGACCAAGGCCGACCTGCGCTCCCCGGAGGACTTCCTGGGGCAGTACGCCCCGCTGGACGTCCCTTCCGTCGTCACCTCCTCGGCGGCCTTCGACGAGGGTGGCCTCGACCTGCTCCTGGGCCACCTGCGTGGTCGCGTCAGTGTCCTCCTCGGCCACTCCGGCGTGGGCAAGTCCACGCTGGTCAACGCCCTCGTCCCGGACGCCGCCCGCGCCACGGGCGAGGTCAACGACATCACCGGCCGCGGTCGGCACACGTCCACCTCCGCCGTGGCCCTCCCCCTGCCCGACGACGACGGCTGGGTCATCGACACCCCGGGCGTGCGGTCGTTCGGATTGGCCCACATCGACGTGGACCGGATCATCACCAACTTCCCCGACCTCGAGGCCGGCACCGAGGAGTGCCCCCGCGGGTGCACCCACGACGAGGACGAGTGCGCCCTCGACGGCTGGGTCGCGGGAGGTCACGCGGGCCCGGCGGGCGCCTCACGGCTGGAGTCGCTCCGGCGCCTGCTGCGCACCCGGAACGCCGCCGCCGAGGACTGATCCCAGCCGCCGATGACGAAGGCCCCCAGCCCGGGGGCTGGAGGCCTTCGTCACTGGCTCACGGCTGGCGCCGGTGGCCTTCCTCGCCACCTTGGCCCTCGTCGTTGCCGACGAGTCGGGTCTCGTCGCCGGGCGTCGACCCGTGCTCCCGCGGCAGCTCCACCGCCTCGCTGCCATCGCCGGCGGCGATCCGCGACTCCTCGGACGCGCTCATCTCGCGCTCGGCCCGCGCCTCCGGGTCCACGACCTCGGGCGTGGCGAAGCGCTCGTCCGGCTCGAGGTGGCTGACGTCGACGGTGTCCACGATCGGCCGGGGCTCGGCGAAGTGGCAGGCGGACCGGTGCTGGCCCTCGCCGTCGGGGCGGTCGACGAGCTGCGGCTCCTCGACCTTGCAGACCTCCTGCGCCTTCCAGCAGCGGGTGTGGAATCGGCACCCCGAGGGCGGGTTCGCCGGCGAGGGCACGTCACCGACGAGGACGATCTGCTGGCGCTTGCCCCGCAGGGTCGGGTCCGGGACCGGGACGGCGGAGAGCAGCGCCTGCGTGTAGGGGTGCGTGGGCAGCTGGTAGACCTCGTCCTCGGTGCCGAGCTCGGCCATCTTGCCGAGGTACATCACGCCGACGCGGTCGGAGATGTGCCGGACGACGGAGAGGTCGTGGGCGATGAAGATGTAGGCCAGTCCCAGCTCGTTCTGGAGCTTCTCCATCAGGTTGACGACCTGCGCCTGCACCGAGACGTCGAGCGCCGACACCGGCTCGTCGCACACGAGCACCTTGGGGTTGAGGGCGATGCCCCGCGCGATGCCGATGCGCTGGCGCTGGCCCCCGGAGAACTGGTGCGGGTAGCGGTTGATGTGCTCGGGGTTGAGACCGACCAGGTCGAGCAGCTCCTGCACCCGGGCCCGCCGGCCGCCCTTGGGCACCACATCGGGGTGGATCTCGAAGGGCTCGCCGATGATGTCGCCGACCGTCATGCGCGGGTTGAGCGAGGTGTACGGGTCCTGGAAGACGATCTGGATGTCGCGACGCAGCGTGCGCATGTCGCCCGTCGACGCCTTCTGCATCTCCTGGCCCTCGAAGACCACCGACCCCGAGGTCGGCTCCTCCAGGCGCATGATGAGGCGGCCGAGCGTGGACTTGCCACAGCCCGACTCCCCCACGATGCCCAGCGTCTCGCCGCGGTGCAGCTCGAAGGAGACGCCGTCGACCGCCTTGACGTGGCCGGTGGTGCGCCGCAGGATCCCGGTCTTGATCGGGTAGTGCTTGACCAGGTCCCTGGCCTCGAGGATGACCTCAGTCATCGATGACCTCCTCGGCGAAGTGGCAGGCGGAGAAGCGACCCGGACGGATCTCGCGCAACGCGGGCAGGTCCGTGCGGCACACGTCCTGCGCCATGCGGCACCGCGGGTTGAACGGACAGCCCGGCGGGATCCGCAGCAGGTTGGGCGGCAGCCCGCCGATGGCGGCCAGGGTCTGCCCCTTCTGGTCGAGGCGGGGAATCGACTCGAGCAGCCCTCGCGTGTAGGGGTGGGCCGGGTTCGCGTACAGCGGCAGGATGTCGGCGGTCTCGACCAGGCGTCCGGTGTACATCACCGCGATCCGGTCGGCGACGTCAGCGACGACGCCCAGGTCGTGGGTGATGAGGATGAGGCCCATCTGGCGCTCGGCCTGCAGCTCCTCGAGCAGGGCCATGATCTGCGCCTGGACGGTGACGTCGAGGGCGGTCGTCGGCTCGTCGGCGATGAGCACCGCCGGGTCGAGCGCGATCGCCATCGCGATCATGATCCGCTGGCGCATGCCGCCGGAGAACTGGTGGGGATAGGCCTTGACCCGCTCGCGCGCCGCGGGGATCTGGACCCGCTCCATGAGCCGGATCGCCTGGGCGAGCGCATCGCTCTTGTTGAGGCCGCGGTGCTCCCGGAACATCTCGGCGATCTGCCAGCCGACCGGGAAGACGGGGTTCAGCGAGGAGAGCGCGTCTTGGAAGATCATCGAGATCTCCGGGCCGCGGGTCCTGCGTCGCTGCTCCTCGTCCATGGTGAGCAGGTCCTGGCCGCAGTAGCGGATCTTCCCCTCGGGGATGACCGCGGGGGGCATGTCGAGGATGCCCATGATCGCCTGGGCGGTCACCGATTTGCCCGAGCCGGACTCGCCGAGGATGGCCAGCGTCTCGCCCTGCCGGACCTGGAAGGAGACACCGTTGATCGCCTTGGCGATGCCGTCGTCGGTGTGGAACTCGACGTGGAGGTCCTCGACGTCGAGCAGCAGCCCGTCCTCGGGGACGTATGCCGAGGGGTTGGCGTGCGCCTTGGCCTCACGGGTGGTGGTCGTCATGGCTCCCCTCACCGGTTCTTCGGGTCGAGGGCGTCGCGCACGACGTCGCCCAACATGATGAAGGCCAGGACGGCCAGGGACAGGAACAGGGACGGGTAGAGCAGCATGTGCGGGGTGGTGCGCAGGCCCACGATGGCCGCACTGATGTCGATGCCCCACGAGATCGCCGGCGACTGCAGGCCGATTCCGAGGAAGGACAGCGTGGCCTCGGCCGCGATGTAGCCACCGAGGTTGATCGTCGAGACGACGATGACCGGCGCGAGCGCGTTGGGGAGGATGTGGCTGCGGATGACCCGCCACGGGCTCGCCCCGAGGGCACGCGCCGCCTGGACGTAGTCGTTGGGCTTGACCTGGATCACGCTGGAGCGCATGAGCCGGGCGATGCTCGGCCAGCCCAGGACCATCAGGGCCAGGACGACCTTGATGATGATGAACCAGTAGTTCGTCGTCCGCGGCAGCGAGACGAGGATGATGATCGCACCCAGCAGCAGCGGGATGGCGAAGAAGACGTCGCCGATGCGCGAGAGCAGCGAGTCGACCCAGCCGCCCTTGTAGCCGGCGAAGACGCCGATGGCGCCACCGACGAGGACGACTGCGATGGTCGTCATCAGGCCGACGAGGATCGAGGCCCGGGCACCGTAGATGCACCGGGCGTAGATGTCGTAGCCCTGGATGTTGCGCCCGAACCACGCGTTGGAGTTCGGCCGCTCCCGAGAGCGCTCGAGGATGGCGTACGCCGGGTCGGTGTTGGTGAAAAGGCTCGGCCAGACCGACATGAGGATGAAGACGGCGATCATGCCCGCCGAGATCCAGAACATCGGGTTCTTGCGCATGGCGCGCCAGGCGTCGGACCACAGCGACCGCGCCTCGCCCACGTCGCCGCGGGCGTCGAGGGCGCCGACGGCCTTCTGCTCGGAGACGGCTTCGATGGCGGGCTCAGTCATGGCTGATCCTGGGGTCGAGGACACCGTAGAGCAGGTCCACGATGAGGTTGACGATGAGGTAGACGAGGACGAGGACCGTCACGGCGCCGACGACGGCCATCCCGTCGCGGTTGTTGATGCCGCGGTAGATGTAGCTGCCGACACCCTGGATGTTGAAGATCCGCTCGGTGACGATCGCGCCACCGAGGAGGCCGCCGAAGTCGAACCCGATGAAGGTGACGACCGGGATCAGCGAGTTGCGCAGGGCGTGCAGCCCGACCGCGCGGCGGCGGGTCAGGCCCTTGGCGATCGCGGTGCGGACGTAGTCGGCGCGCAGGTTCTCCACCAGGTTGGTGCGCGTGAGGCGCGAGACGTAGGCGATCGAGAGTGCTCCCAGGACCATGCCCGGCAGGAGGAGCTGGTAGAAGGTCGGGTTCGAGCCGACGGTCACGGGGAACCAGCCGAGCTTGACGCCAAGGAAGTACTGCCCGAGGGCGCCGATGACGAAGATGGGGATCGAGATCACCACGAGCGTGCTGACCAGCACCAGGTTGTCGAGGAAGCCGCCCTTGCGGACACCGGTCAGAACGCCGGCGGCGATGCCGATGACGACCTCGAACACGATGGCGACGAGGGCGAGCTTGGCGGTCACCGGGTAGCGCTGCTGGAGGTCCTCAGCCACCTTGTAGCCGTTGTAGTTCTTGCCGAGGTTGCCCTGGAGCAGCCCGTCGAACTTCTGCTCACCACCCCGGTCCTGCGGCCAGATGCCGGTGTACTTGGCGTAGCGCAGGAGCAGGTTGTCGTTGAGGTTGTACTCCTTCTTGAACTCCGCGATGTACGCGGCGCTGCACGGGCGCTCACCACACTTGCCGTCGGTGGGGTCGCCCGGGAGGGCGAAGACCATGGCGAAGATGAGGAAGGTCGCACCGAGGAGAACCGGGATCATCTGCAGGACGCGCCGGATGATGTAGGTCCCCACACGTCACCTCCATCTGAACGGGCCCGCCCACGAAGGGTGGGTGAGCGGTCTGGTCGGGCGGCGGCGGCAACGGCCGCCAGCGTGTCGGCGAGGCGTATGCCGTGGTTCGGCACGGCATACGGCCTCGGGGCCACGCGTGTTGCAACTTACTGCACGCGGCGGCGCGATTCCACGGAAGGCGGTGGTGTCGCCCGCACCGGCGGGAGGGCTCGCGTGCGACCCCTCCACAGGCCTTCGGCCTGCCAGCAGTGACGCTGGCAGGCCGAAGGGTGGTGTGCCTTGCGAACCCTTGCGGGCTCAGATCACTTCAGCGAGACCGACGGGAGGTCGATGGTGCCGAACGCGGTGATCTTGACGTTGGTGACCTTGTCGGACCAACCCATGGTGGTCTTGCCGTACCACATCGGGATGGACGGGAAGTCGTTGGCGAGCATCGCCTCGGCCTCCTGGTACAGCTTGTTCGACTCGGCGGAGTCGGTCGCGGCAGCGGCCTCCTCGAGCTTCTTGTCGAACGCGGGGTTGCTGTAGTCACCGTCGTTGGAGGACGCGCCGGTCTTGAAGATCGGGGCGAGGAAGTTCTCGATCGACGGGTAGTCCATCTGCCAGCCGGTGCGGAACATGCCCTTCATCTCACGACCGCGGATCTGGCCACGGAAGGTCTTGAAGTCGACGACGCCGACAGCCTGGCAGTCGACACCCGTGGCGTTCTTGATCGAGTTGCAGGTCGCCTCGGTCCAGTCCTTGTGCGACGCGTCAGCGTTGTAGGACAGGGTGATCGGCGGGGTCTTGAAGCCGCCGGCAGCCTCGAGGGCGGACTTGGCCTTGGCCGCGTCGAACGTGCAGTACTCGCCACACTGGTCGGCCTTGTAGCCGTCGACGACCGGGGAGACCCAGCCGGTGGCGGGAACACGCGTGTTGTTGAAGATCTGCTTGATGATCTCCTCGCGGTTGATCGCCATCGAGATCGCCTGGCGGACCTTGGGGTCGGCGTACGCCGGGTCGACGGTCGCCGGCGCGAAGGTGATCGTCTGGATGACGCCGGTCTCCTTCTGCGCGTTGCGGTCGGGGAGGTCGGCCTTGTACTTGTCGTCGATCATCGCCGAGGTCGGGATCTCGTCGGTGATGTCGAGCTGGTTGGCGATGACGTCGTTGTAGGCGGCGTCGCTGTCCTGGTAGATCTTGAAGGTGATCTGGTCCAGGTTGCCGGCGAACTTGCCCGAGTAGTCGGCGAACTTCTTCAGGACGATGGACTGGTTCTTGGTCCAGCTCTCGACCTGGTAGGGGCCGGCACCGATCGGCTTCTCACCGTAGGCCGCCGGGTCCTTGAAGAAGGAGTCGGGGAGCGGCGAGAACGCCGAGTAGCCGAGGCGGACGGGAAGGTTCGAGACCTTCTCCGTGGTCTTGATGGTGAAGGTGTGGTCGTCGACGACCTTCAGGCCGGTCATCGTCTCGGCCTTGGCCGCGCCGGTGTCGGCGCAGGGGTCGTCGCCCTCACCGGTGCACTGGGTGTCGCCGTAGCCCTCGATCGGCTCCATGAAGTAGCCGGAGGCCTGGGCGTTCTTGCCCGCGGCGGCGTAGTTCCAGGCGTCGACGAAGTTCTTGGCGAGCACCTCGGTGCCGTCCTGGAACTTGTAGCCCTTCTTGAGCTTGACCGTGAAGTTCTGGTTGTCCTCGGTCTCGATGGACTCGGCGATGTCCATCTCCGGCTTGGCGTCCTCGGCGTTGTAGTGGACCAGCTTGGCCGCGAACGCGTCGATGACGTTGCCACCACAGGTCTCCGTGGTGTTGCTCGGGATGAGCGGGTTCTCCGGGTTGCATCCGCGGATGGTGATCTCCCCACCCGTCTTGCCGGCAGCCGTGCTGCCGTCTCCGCTGCTGCTGTCGCCGCCGCCGCAACCGGCAGCGAGCAGGGCTGCGGCCGACATGACGGCCACGGCCACCGTGCGAGTGGTTCCCCGCATGGATGTCCTCCTGTGTTTGTCTCCACCCTCACGTCGGGGTGGCACTGACTCGACGGGACCCGGTCGGGCCCCGCGCATGCAGCACCCACGGGCACCGCGACCTCCATATAAGTCGACGGAGGAGCCAAAGAGGGCACTGGCGTGACCAACTTGATCCGATTGTGACGTTCCAGTAGCAAAGCGTCATGGGGCCGGTGGGGCCAGCCGCTAGCGTGGGCCAGGTGACCAGCTATGACGACGACCTCCGCCTCGCCCACGTCCTGGCCGACGCCGTCGAGCGCGTCACCCTGCCCCGCTTCCGCGCCCAGGACCTCACCGTCGCCGCGAAGCCGGACCTGACGCTGGTCACGGATGCGGACCGCTCCGCCGAGGAGCTGATCCGCGCCCAGCTGGGGCGCTCCCGACCGCGGGACGCCGTCGTGGGTGAGGAGTACGGCACGACCGGCCACGGGCCACGGCGCTGGGTGGTGGACCCGATCGACGGCACCCACAACTTCGTCCGCGGCGTGCCGGTGTGGGCCACCCTCATCAGCCTGATCGTCGACGACGCGCCCGTGCTCGGGCTGGTCGCCGCCCCCGCCCTGGGTCGGCGGTGGTGGGCCGCCGTCGGGTCGGGCGCGTGGGCCGGCCGGAGCCTGACGTCGGCGCAGCGGATCTCGGTCTCCGAGGTCTCGCGCCTCGAGGACGCCAGCCTGTCGCTCGCCTCGGTGACGAGCTGGGATGCCGTCGGGCGCACCGAAGCGGTGCTGGACCTCGCGCGCACCTGCTGGCGCGAGCGCGGGTTCGGGGACTTCTGGTCCTACATGCTCCTGGCCGAGGGCGCCCTCGACATCGCCGCCGAGCCCGAGCTCGCCCTCTACGACATGGCCGCCCTCGTCCCGATCGTCACCGAGGCCGGGGGCCGGTTCAGCTCGCTGTCCGGGGTCGACGGACCGTTCGGGGGCAACGCGCTGGCCACGAACGGCTGGCTCCACGACGCGGTCCTGGACCGCATCGGCCTGTAGTCAGGAGCGCACCAGCTGGATCGGCCCGACGCCGCTGGCCCGGAGCGGCTCGAACACGGTCTCGGCGTCGGCGACGAGGACGATCGACCACCCGTCCACACCGAGCCGAGCCATCGCGGACGACAGGTCGTCCGGGACGAGCGCCTGCATCGCCGCCATGCTCCGTTCGGGCTGGTCCAGGGGCAGGCCTTCGAGCGCGAGGGCGGCGAACTCGTCGGCCACGGCGTCCGAGGTCCCCCACCGGCCCGGTTGGGCGCGCGTGATGAAGTCGACCCCACGCGCCAGCTCGGGGGCGGCGAAGCCCTCCCGGGCACGGTCCAGCTCGCCGAGCAGCAGGGTGAGCGCCTCGGCGGTGACCTCCCGACGCACCGACCCGGACACGACGAAGGACCCCCCGACCGCGCGCGGTCGCATGGCCGCCCGGATCCCGTAGGTGTAGCCCTTGTCCTCCCGCAGGAGGGCATCGATCCGGGCGTTGGGGGAACCGCCGATGAGGTAGGCCAGCACCGGGAAGGCGGCCCACTGCTCGTCGGAGCGACCGGGTGCCGGGCACCCGATGGCGAACTCGCTCTGCACCGACCCGGGCCGGTCGACCAGGACGATGCGCGCCGCGTCGGGCGCGGGCTCGGGAGCCACCGCCCGGGCCGCCACGCCCGTCGCCTGCCACCGGCCCAAGGTGTCGCCGACCAGGGCGGGCACGTCCAGGCCGCGCAGGTTGCCGCTCACGACGAGCGTGGACCCGGCGGGCAGGACGCGTGCGTGGCGCGCCCGCAGCACCTCACGGTCGATCGCCTCGATGGTCTCGGGGCGCCCGGCCGTCGGACGAGAGGCGCGGCACCGCGGCGACCACATCGTGGCGATCAGCTCGCGCGCGGCGCGGTGGGGCGCCGAGCTGCTCTCGTGGTCGTACTCCGCGACCCGGTTCCGCAGGACCCGCCGCACCTCGCTCTCGGGCAGGAGCGGCTCGGCGAGAGCATCGGCGAGCAGGGCGAGTGCTGCGGCGAGGTGCCGCGCCGGGACATCGAGGTCCACGCTGAGGCCGCCCTCGACCACGCCGGCCCCCAGGACGGCGCCGTGGCGCTCGAGCGCGAGGGCGAACTCCTCCGGGCCCAGGCCGCCGGCGCCCTCGTCGAGGAGCCGGGCCAGCATCGCGGTGGCGCCCTCGTGGGCGGGATCCTCCTCGGAGAGGGAGACGGGCACGACGGTGCGGCAGGCGATGACCTCCTGCCCCGGCAGGTCGAGGGTCAGCAGCCGGAGTCCGTTGTCGAGGATGACCTCCCGCGGCCGCGGCTGGTGCCAGGGGCCGGGGGCGGTGACCTCGGGTCGAGGGGTGCTCACTGGTCCTCTCCCTCCCTCAGGTGCGCGACGACGACGCGCTGGTCCGGGTGCAGGTGCTCGGCCGCCGCGTCACGGATCTGGTCGGCCGTGACGGCCAGGACGTCGTCCAGGTGCCGGTTGACCAACCCGGGATCGTCGTGGAGGAGCGCATAGTGGCTGATCAGGTCGGCCCGCTCGTCCTGGGCGGCGAGGGCGGTGAGGAAGGCGCGCTCGGTCTGGGCCCGGGCGGCGTCGAGCTCGTCCGGGGTCGGCCCCTCGGCCGCCAGGCGCAGCAGCTCCTCGACCACGACCGCCTCCACGCCGTGCGGGTCGACACCCGGCGCGACGTCGAGGGTGAGGAAGCCGATCGAGGCGCCGTCGACCAGCCCCCAGGCGGTCGCACGGACGCTCAGGGCCTCTTGACTTCCCCGGACCAGGCGACGCACCAGGCGCGAGGAGGCGAGTCCACCGAGGACGTCGAGGGCCAGGGCGGCCGCGTGGAACTGGGGGGTCTGGTCCACCGGGAGCCGGAAGCCGATGGTGAGCCGGTCGTGCGGGACGGCGCCGACCCGCTCGAAGCGGCGGGGTGCCTCCAGCCGGGCGGGGACCGCTGGAGGGCGAGGCACCGGCGTCGCGGACGCCGGGAGGGGTCCGAAGAACTTCTCGGCCGCGGCGAAGCCCTCCTCGGCCGTGAGGTCCCCGCACAGGGTCAGCACCATGTTGTTGGGGCCGTACCACCGTCGGAAGAACGCGTGCACGTCCTCCAGGGTGGCCGCGTCGAGGTCGTCCATCGACCCGATCGTCGCGTGGTGGTAGGGATGGCCCTCGGGGAACAGCACGGCATACAGGTCCGGGAGCATCTGGCCATACGGCGGGTTGTCGTAACGCTGGCGCTTCTCCTCCTTGACCACGTCGCGCTGGTTGTCGAGGTTGGCCTGGTTGACCGCGTCGAGCAGCCTCCCGTGCCGATCCGCCTCGAGCCAGAGCGCGAGGTCGAGCGCGCCCGTGGGCACGGTCTCGAAGTAGTTGCTGCGGTCGAACCAGGTCGTGGCGTTGAGGCGCGCGCCCACGGCGAGCAGGGCCTCGAAGTGCTCCCCCGAGGCGACGTTCTGCGACCCCTGGAACATCAGGTGCTCGAAGAGGTGGGCGAAGCCGGTGCGACCCGCGACCTCGTGCCGGGACCCCACTCCGACCCAGATGTTGACGGTGACCGTCGGCACGAGCGGGTCCGGCGAGACGATGACCCGCAGGCCGTTGGGCAGCGTTCGCTCGTGGAGGGGGTAGTCCAAGGGCATGGCGCCCACCCTACGGTCCCGACGCAGAACTCCCCGGACCCATCGGGTCCGGGGAGTTCTGGCGTGGTAGCGGGGGCAGGATTTGAACCTGCGACCTCCGGGTTATGAGCCCGGCGAGCTACCGAGCTGCTCCACCCCGCGTCGAGTGAACAACCTTGCGGCTGCTCGGTTCCACGAGGTTACGTGATGGTCCGCGCCATTCCAAATCCTCACCGTCACGGGGTCGGTGAGGGCGTGGGAGAGGGCGTGGCCGCCGGTGCGGGCGTCACCTCCGGCAGGCCCTGGGCCGCCGCGGCGACGGCGTTGATGGCGGCCTCCAGCCGCTTCTGGGCTTCGCCGTATGCCGCGAAGTCACCCTTCGCGAGCGCCTCCTGCCCTGCGGCATACGCCGCCTGGGCCTCGGCCACGGCGGCACTGAGGGCGGTGACGTCCCCGCCCCCGGTGGCTGGCGGCGTGCTCGTGCCCGGCGTGTCGGTGCCGGCATCCCCGGAGGTGGCCCCGGAGTTGCCGCCGAAGAGGCCGTCGAGGGCCTGGTCGAGCGTCTCGCCCCAGGCGACCTTCTTGCCGAAGACCACGGCGGTGGCCTTGATCTGCGGGAACGATCCGCCCTCCTTGGAGGCCTGGACGTACATCGGCTGGACGTAGAGCAGGCCGCCGCCGACCGGCAGGGTGAGCAGGTTCCCGAAGGTGAACAGCTTGCCGGACTGGCTGTTCTGGGTGATGAACTGGCTCAGGTTGAGCGGCTCGGCCGGGCTCTGCGAGCGCTCGGTCGAGACCTTGATCTGGTTCTGGATCTGGCCCGGCCCGTCGACGGCCGAGGCCCGCGGCAGCTCGAGCAGCCGCAGGGTCCCGTAGTCCGCGGACGGCTTCCCGGCGACGGCCCCGGCGTCGGCGTCGACCGCGAGGAACCCGCGCAGGATCTCGCGGCCCGAGCCGGTCGGGATGAAGGTCGTGGTGAGCGAGAAGGTCGGGGCCTCCTGGTCCGGCATCGCCAGCGACTGGTAGTAGGGGGGCTGGTCCTGGGTGTCGTGGGTCGGGTCCTTCGGCACCCGCCAGAAGTCCTGTCCGGTGTAGAAGGACTCCGCGTCGGTCACGTGGTACTTCGTGAGCAGCTGGCGCTGCACCTTGAACAGGTCCTGCGGGTAGCGCACGTGCGACATCAGCTGCGCGGAGATCTCCGAGATCGGGCGCACCGAGCCGGGGAAGGCGCCCTCCCAGGCCTTGAGGATGGGATCCTCGGTGTCCCAGCCGTAGAGCCGGACGGTGCCGTCGAAGGCGTCGACGGTGGCCTTGACCGAGTTGCGGATGTAGTTGATCCGGCCGGTGTTGATGCTGATGACGCGGGACTGCTCGCTCACCGAGTCCGAGGTGGCGTCGGCCAGGTCGGTCAGGCGCGAGTTGGGGTAGCGGTCGGTCGTGGTGTAGCCGTCGACGATCCACTGGATCCGCCCGTCGACGACGGCCGGATAGCTGTTGCCGTCGAGGGTGAGCCACGGCGCGACGCGCTCGACGCGCTCCTTCGGGGAGCGGTGGTCGAGCATCCGCGAGGCCTCGTTGACCTGGTCGGAGAGGATCAGCTTGGGCTCGCGGTACTTGGCGGCGTAGGCGAGCTTGCCCAGGAAGGACCCCATCGCCACACCGCCCGTGCCGGTGTACGTGACGCTCTTCTGGCCGCCGGCGCCGGCGTCGTCGGGGTAGTCGAACTCGCGCGGGGCGGCACCGGCCGGGGCGCCGACGACGGAGTACGTCGGCGACTCCTCGCCGAAGTAGACGCGCGGCTCGTAGGAGTCGAAGGCGGCGCTCGCGCCGTCGAGCCCACCGGAGAAGAAGACCGGGTCACCCTCGGGCGTGCGCTTGTTGCCGTAGGCGCCGACGAACCCGAAGCCGTGGGTGTAGACCGTGTGGTCATTGACCCAGTTCCGCTGTGCCGCAGGGACTCCCGAGAGCCGCAGCTCTCGCACGGCGACGACGGAGTCGTAGACCGTGCCGTCGATGGCGTAGCGGTCGACGTCGAGGCTGTCGGGGAAGGCGTAGTACTGGCGCAGCCCCTCGAACTGCTGGAAGGTCCGCGAGACGACGGACGGGTCGACGAGCCGGATCCCCGGGATCGTCTCGGCGCTGTCCCGCAGCTGACCCGGCTGGGCGTCGGTCGTCGCGGCATACGCCGTCGTCCGGATCGTGTCGAGCCCGTATGCCGCGCGCGTCGCCGTGATGTTGCGCGCGATGTACTTCGCCTCGAGCGAGCGCTCCGAGGGCCGGACCTTCAGCGACTGGACGAGCGCGGGGTAGATGGTGCCGACGAGGATCGCGGTGATCGTGAGCAGGGCGACGCCGATGACCGGCAGCCGGAGGCTTCGGGTGAACATCGAGGCGACGAAGAAGAGGGCGCACATCACCGCGGCGGCGGCCAGGATCGTCCGCGTCGGCAGGACCGCGTGGTCACCGGTGTAGGTGACGCCGGTGATGAGGTTGGAGTCCTGCGTGGTCAGGGTGTAGCGGTCCAGCCAGTAGGCGGCTGCCCGCACGAGTGCGAGGGCTGCACCGAGCACGCCGACGTGCACCAGGGCCGCGCGCGTCGACGGCCCGCGCCCGGGCAGCTGGAGACCGCCGTAGACATAGTGCGTGAAGAGCGCCGCGGCGAGGGAGAGGACGAGGACGACGGTGACGAAGCTGACGAGGAAGCGCAGCCACGGCAGGGTGAAGACGTAGAAGCCGACGTCGAGGCCGAACTGCTCGTCCTTGCGCCCGAAGGGCACGCCGTTGAGCCAGAGAAGGACGGTCTGCCAGGACCCCATGGCCGCGGCGCCGGCGAGGATGCCCAGGAGCGACGGGACGATGACCAGGCCGATCCGACGCACTGGCTCCAGCGCCCGGCGGTACTGCTCGAGGGTCTGCTGGGCGACCGTCACCGGGATGACGAACGGACGCAGCCGGTGGCCGAGGGCCAGGCTGGCCCCGACCGCGAGCGCCATGAGCAGGAAGCCACCGACGAACAGGCCGGCCTTGGTGAGCAGCTGGGTGGTGAAGACCTGGCGGTAGCCCACGCTGTCGAACCACCAGAGGTCGGTGACGAGCTGGGCGAGGATCGAGGTGAGGAAGAACAGGACCGCCAGGACGGCGATCGTCGGACCGAGCACGCCCCGGCGGGGCCGCTCGGTGGCCTGGCGGGCAGAGGGCTGCTCGCCCTGCTCCCGTCCCTGCTGCTCGTCACCGGACTCCTCGAACCACTCCGGTCCACTCACGACCAGCCTCCACCTGCGACCTGTGGGCCGCTCACGACGTCTGCGTACTCCCCCACCAACCTACCCGGGCGCTCCCCCGGCCGACGACCAGCCGCGGATGGGGCACCATGGTCGCGTGCCGGCACCGACCTCCACCACCGACCCCCTCGACCTCGTCGCCCTGGACATCGAACGCCATGTGGCGGGCGCGGGGTGGGACCAGCCGCTGCGGATGTTCGCCCTGGTCCCGACCGCCGAGCTCGCCCAACAGGTCCCGGACCTGCTCGGGCCCGGCGGCCCGGCCGACCTCGTGACCGGGGCGCTCTCGGCGGTCGAGCAGGAGGACCTGCCCTCCGGCGCGGACCTCGAGGCGACCCTCGCCCGCGTGGCCTGGCCGGAGGAGGTGGCCGGCGCCGCGCTCGCGCTCGAGCGGCTCGTCGTCCCGCCGGACGCCGAGCGCGACCTGCCCAAGGACCCGGCGGCGGCGCTGGACGCCCTGGCCGCCCACCCTGACCGTCGCGACATCCGCCTCGTCGTCGCGGTGTTGCGCGACGGCCGCAGCTGCTGCCTGCTGCGCCAGCGGGAGCACGACCGGGACGACCGGGTCGCCAAGGGCGAGCAGATCGCGCCCGGCCTCGTGGCAGCGCTGGCCGCGACCCTGCTCTGACCTCAGCGGGTGCAGCTCGCCAGGTCGCCTGTGGCGGCCTTGGCGATCGCCTCGACGGCGGCGCGGGCCTGGTCGAAGGTCGCGACCTTGACGACCCGCAGGCCGTCCGGCACGTGATCGACGACCTCGTCGCAGTTGTCGGCGGGGGCGAGGAACCAGCGGGCCCCTCCGGAGCGCGCCCCGGCGAGCTTCTGGCGGATGCCTCCGATCGGGCCCACCGATCCGTCGTCGGAGATCGTGCCCGTGCCGGCGATCGGCTGGTCGCCGGGCAGCGCGCCCGGCGTCAGGTGGTCATAGATCGCCAGCGAGAACATCAGGCCGGCGGAGGGGCCACCGACCGCGCCGGCGTGGATGGTCACCGGCGTCGGCAGGTCGTAGCGGCCGGCCATGAGGATCCCGACCGAGGCCACGCCGTCTCGGGCGACCGCCACCACGGACAGCGGCACCTCGGCGCCGGCACGGCGGACGGTGAAGGAGATCGTGTCACCGGGAGCCCTGGCCCGGACCGCCTCCCGGACCTGCGCGGGCGCCGACGTCGCCACTCCGTCGACGGCCAGGATGACATCGCCCTTGTCGAAGACACCCGAGGCCGGGGCGCCGTCGACCACGCCGGTCACCTCGGTGTGGACGCCGACCTCCTGCCCCGCGGCCCGCTCGGCCACGGCCGCCGCGACCTGCTGGGAGTCGGCCATCTCCGCGGCGTTCTCCTCCTGCACCTGCGTGCGCGTGGACTGGGGCGGGAACAGCCGGGACTCGTCGTAGACGTCCTGGCTGGGGTCGAGGGCGGCTCCGAGGAGGTCGAAGGCGGTGACCCGCTGGCCAGGGCCCCCGAGGACGCGGACCGTGGTGAAGTACAGCCTGCCCTCCGCTGCCTCCGTGGAACCCTCCACCTGGACGATGGGCTGCCCGTCGACCGTGCCGAGGGTGTTCGTGATCGGCCCCGGCGACATCACGGCATACGGGAGCGGGATCAGCGAGGCGACCGCGGCGAGCGCGATGAGGAGCAGGCTCGCGGTGAGCACGCCACCCACCCAGCGCGAGGGTCGACGGGGGTCGTCGGCCTCCGCGAGGGGTGCGCTCACGGAAGGCCCACCCATTCGGTGCTGCCGTCGTCGAAGCGCTGGTGCTTCCAGATCGGCACCTCGCTCTTGAGGGTGTCGATGAGGTCGCGGGCGGCACCGAAGGCCTCGCCCCGGTGCGGCGCACTGACGGCGACGACGACGGCCAGGTCACCGATCTCGAGCGCCCCCACCCGATGCACGGCGGCCAGGCGCACGCCGGGAGTGCGGGAAGCCACGGCAGCGCACACCTCGGCGAGGCGGTCGGCGGCACTGGGGTGCGCCGAGTAGTCGAGGGCGTCGACGCCCACACCGTGGTCGTGGTCACGGACCAGGCCGATGAAGGTGACCAGTGCCCCACAGCTGGGGTGCCGGACCGCCGCGATCGCCTCGTCGACCGAGAGGGGTTGCTCCCGCAGCGCGGCCAGCGTCGTCACGGACGTGGGGGCGCTGGACATCTCGCTCCTCGAAATCGGGCCGGACGGGAACCATTGCCGGGCCCCCATGGTTGGGTAGGAAGGCACCCATCCTCTCAGGCTCCAGGAGCAGCTCGTGACCAGCGCCGACCCGCCCGCATCCCCCGACCCGGGCGACCCGCAGGGGCTGCCGCCGGAGCTGGAGAAGCTGTGGCGCGACCTCACCGGGGGCGCCGAGCTCCCCGACGAGGTGCGCCAGATGCTTGCCGGCGCCGGGCTGGAGCAGCTCGACCCCCAGATGATGGGGCTGTTGACCCAGCAGATGCAGGGCCTCTTCGGCGGATCTGGTGGTGAGGGCGGCTTCGACGACGAGCGCGCGACGTCGATGGCGCGCACCGTCGCCGCCGCTGAGGGAGATCCCTCGATCACCACCGCGGAGCAGGACCGCGTGCGCGACAGCGTGCGCACGGCCGACCTGTGGTTGGACCCGGTGACCGACCTGGCCGCTCCCGGACTCGTCGGTCGGGCCTGGAGCCGGGCCGAGTGGGTCGAGGCGACGATGGCCCGGTGGGCGGACCTGGTCGAGCCGGTCAGCGAGGGCGTCGCTGACGCCGTCCAGGGCGCCATCGGCCGCCAGCTCGGCCGACTGGGCGAGGGCGACCTGCCCGCCGGCCTGCTCCCGGCGGGCATGAACCCGGCCGCCATGATGGGCCAGGTCGAGGGGATGATGCGCCGGCTTCACGCGGGCCTCTTCTCCGCCCAGGTCGGCCAAGGAGTCGGCACCCTCGCCACCGAGGTCCTCTCGGGCTGTGAGCCGGCGCTGCCCCTCGTGGCCAGCCCCACCGTCGCCCTCCTCCCCCGCAACATCTCGGCCTTCGCCGAGGGCCTGGACCTCGACGCCGGCGAGGTGATGCTGCACGTCGCCGCGCGCGAGGCGGCCAGGGCACGCCTGTTCCACGCCGCGCCCTGGCTCGGCCCGCACCTGCTCGCTGCCGTGCGTGACTACGCCGCCGGGATCGTCATCGACACCGACGCCATCGAGGCCGGGCTGGCCGGAGTGGACCCCAGCGACCCGGAGGCGATGCGGTCGGCCCTCGAAGGACGCCTCTTCGCCCCGCCGGCGCGCACACCGGCGCAACAGCGTGCCCTCACCCGCCTGGAGTCGACGTTGGCGCTTGTCGAGGGCTGGGTCGATGTCGTCGCGAGCGCCGCGGTGGCCGGCCACCTCCCGCATGCCGAGGCCCTCGGCGAGGCCGTGCGCCGACGCCGGGCCGGCGGTGGTCCCGCCGAGCGCACCTTCGGGGCGCTCGTGGGCCTGGAGCTGCGGCCACGGCGGCTGCGTGACGCGGTCAACCTCTTCGCCGCCCTGGAGGCGGCCGGTGGGGCCGGCCTGCGCGACAGCGCGTGGTCCCATCCCGACCTGGCGCCCTCGGCGGACGACCTCGACGACCCGCTCGGCTACGTCGAGCGGCTCACGACCCCCGCGACCGATGGCTTCGACGCGGAGCTGGCGGACCTGCTGCGCGGTTCCACCGAGGGCGAGGCCCCCGGTGGCCGCCCACCCACCGATGGCTGACCCGAGCGGTCCGGCCGGCTCGGCGAGCTCGCCCCACGCGCACCTGTGGCGGTCCGCGGTGGCCGAGCTCACGGCATACACGCCCTCGACCGGGGAGCAGGCCCGGTTGCGGGAGGACTACCTCGCCCACCTGGCCCGTCACGCGGACGGCGTCGTCAAGACCGGGCCGCCGGCGCACCTGACCGCCTCCTGCCTGGTCCTCGACGAGTCGCTGGACCGGGTGCTGCTCACCCACCACCGCCGGGCCCGGCGCTGGTTCCAGTTCGGCGGGCACCTCGAGACCACCGACCCCGGCCTGTGGGCGGCCGCGGCGCGCGAGGGCCGGGAGGAGTCCGGCATCGCGACGCTCGCGCCGGGTCCGGCGATCATCGAGCTCAACCGGCACCGGCTCGAGGGAGACTTCGGGCGCTGCCGGGAGCACCTCGACGTGCGGTATGCCGCACTCGTCCCCGTCGGCAGCCGGCCGCAGGTGTCGGGCGAATCCCTCGACGTGCAGTGGTGGCCGGTCGACGCCCTGCCCGAGGGACCGCAGGGCGAGGTCGCCGACCTGGTCCGGGCGGCGCGCTCAGCCCTGGGCTGAGCGGCCGGCCGCGGCGAGGTGGGCGCGCGCGTCCGCCAGATGGGGATAGGACGCGAGGAGGGTCCAGAAGCCGGGACCGTGCCCCGCGATGAGCAGGTGGGCGAGCTCGTGGAGGAGGACGTAGTCACGGACGTGGGCCGGCATGGGCGCGACCTGGTGGGAGATCCGGATCGTGCGTGCCAGGGGCGTGCAGCTCCCCCACCGCCGGGTCATCGTCTCCACCCAGCGCACGCTCTCCGGGCGGGCATGGCCGCCGAGGTAGCGGCGGGAGAGCTGGTGGGCCCGCCGGGCCAGGTGGGCATCGGAGAGCCGGCCGCACCCGTGCGCAGCCGCGTTGCCGTCCCCCGTGACGGTGCTCATGACCGGACTCTAGGGCACCGGCGTGCTTGATGAGGCGTTTGGGACTGATGTGACCAGAGTGATCAGGTTGGGCGCCCGCCACGCCGAGGTGACCTCCGAACCGGTCAGTGCGCTGGTCTAGGGTTTCAGGGTCCGGGCCGCTGTGGCGGCACCCCCCAACGACCAGCAAGGAGATGTCATGGCTGACGAGACCTACAAGGGCGAGTTCTACTGCGTGAAGTGCAAGGCCAAGCGTGAGGCCGAGGGCAAGGTTGTCGTGTCCGACAACGGCCGCCGCATGGCCAAGGGCAAGTGCCCCGAGTGCGGCACCAACCTCAACCGCATCCTCGGCAAGGCCTGAGCGCCCTCGCCCGACCAAGGGCCCGACCCCTCCCTGGGGGGTCGGGCCCTTGTCCGTTCCCGGGGCCGTGACACGGGCCTGTGGATGACGGCCGGGCCGCCCGGCGCCCTTCTGCCAGATTGGGCGCAGGAGGTGGACCATGGACCCCAGGCCACAGCTGTTGTCAGCGCTCGCCGTCGTCGTGGACGGCCGCGGCGCCCCGGCGGCGCGCGTCGCCGCCTCGCTGCGCGCCGTCGGTGTCGGGCGTGTCGCTCATGGCACGTATGCCGCCGAGCCGGCCCTGTGGAGCGCTCACCCGTGGGCCGGGGTCGTCTTCGTCCGGGACCGGGCCCTCGACCCCTCCGTCGCGGAGCCCTGGCGGCGCGGCGGCGTCCTCCACCTGCCGGTGCGGGTCGACGCCGAGGGGGCAGAGGTGGGGCCGCTCGTGCTTCCCGGTCGGACGAGCTGCGCCCGCTGCCACGCCATGGTGCGGGCGCTGGCGGCGCGCACGCCTCGGGAGGTGCCGGCAACGGCCCCGTCCGGCACCTCGCCACGTCCGGCCGACCCGGCCACGATCGAGCTGGCCGCGGCGATCGCGGCGCTCACCGTCCGACAGGCCCTGCTCGGTGACCACGACCTGGCCGGGGTGTCGAGCGAGTTCCGCTCCGGCCGCCCGGAGGTGGTGCACCGGCACTGGCCCCGCCAGCTCGACTGCTCGTGCGGCGACCGGGCGAGAGCACCCTGGGCGGCACACGCGACAATGGGTGCGTGAGCGAGATCCCCCGCCGGGCCATCAGCCGATCGGTGCGCCTGGCCAGCCTCCCCCTCGGCCATGCCGGACGGGTGGCCCTGGGCCTGGGCAAGCGGATGGGGGGTGCCCCGGCCGAGGCCGTGGCCGCAGAGGTCCAGGCGCGCACCGCGGCCCAGCTCTTCAGCGTGCTCGGGCAGCTCAAGGGCGGCGCGATGAAGTTCGGCCAAGCGCTCTCGGTGCTCGAGGCCGCGCTGCCCGAGGAGGTGGCCGCCCCCTACCGCGCCACGCTGACCAAGCTGCAGGACGCAGCCCCGCCAATGCCGGCCCGCACCGTCCACTCGATCCTCGCCGTCGAGCTCGGCCCCCGCTGGCGGACGGCGAAGTTCCAGGAGTTCGACGACGTCCCGGTCGCCTCGGCCTCGATCGGCCAGGTGCACCGAGCCACGTGGCGCGACGGTCGCCCCGTCGCCGTCAAGGTCCAGTACCCCGGGGCCGGGCCGGCCCTCATGAGCGACCTGGTCCAGCTCTCCCGCGTCGCCCGCCTCGCGGGCACCTGGATCCCCGGTGTCGACGTGGCACCGATCATGGCCGAGCTCGTGGAGCGGATGGAGGAGGAGCTCGACTACACGATCGAGGCCCAGCACCAGCGGACCTTCGCGCGCGCCTTCCGCGGTGATGCCGACGTGGCGATCCCCGACGTCCTCGCCGCCTCCGAGACCGTCATCGTCTCGGAGTGGCTCGAGGGCACGCCGCTGTCCCGGGTCATCGCCGAGGGCAGTCCGGCCGAGCGTGACGCCGCCGCGGCGCTCTACCTCGAGTTCCTGCTCCGCGGCCCGAACCGGGCCCGCCTGCTCCACGCGGACCCCCACCCCGGCAACTTCCGGATCACCCCGGACGGTCGCCTCGGCGTGCTCGACTTCGGTGCCGTCGACCGTCTCCCCCACGGCCTGCCGGCCGCCATGGGACGCCTGGTGAGTCAGGCCGTGGCCGGCGATGCGGAGGCCCTGGCTGAGGGGCTGCGTTCCGAAGGGTTCCTGCGGCCGGGCGTGAACGTCGACGCGCAGGCCCTCCTCGACTTCCTCGCGCCCTTCCTCGAGCCGCTGCACCACGAGGAGTACACCCTCGACCGGGCCTGGCTGCGGGCCCAGGCCGCACGCATCCAGGATCCACGGCGTCCGGACTTCTTCGTGGGGACCCGGCTCAACCTCCCGCCCGAGTACCTCCTCATCCACCGCGTGTGGCTCGGTGGCATCGGGGTGCTCGCCCAGATCGGCGGCACGATCCCGATGCGTGAGCTGATGACGGCGCACCTGCCCGGGATCGACGAGGCGATGCTGCCGCCGATCGAGGGCTGAGGGTCAGCCGCTGAGGTTCACCACCAGGCGGAGTCGAGCTTGCCCTCGATGGCGCGGGCATGGGTGCGGACGCAGGACGCGCAGGTCCACACCTCGCGCCCGGCCTCCCGGCCCCGCGACCACGTGAGCCGGGCCAGCGCCTCCTGATCGGCGTCGATGCAGGTGGCCCCGCACGTGGTGCAGGTGGGGGGCCGCTCCGGTCCTTGTGTCACGCTCCCGCCCGGGCGACGGCCTTGGCCTGCTTCTTGAAGTCGCGGACCTTGAGCAGGCTCTCCTCGTCGACGACATCGGCGACCGAGCGGAAGCTGCCCGGCTCGGCATACGCACCGCAGGCCTGCTCCCATCCCGGCGGGCGGATCCCGAGCTGCTTGCCGAGCAGGGCCGCGAAGATCTTCGCCTTCTGCTCGCCGAACCCCGGCAGGCCACGGAGGCGGCGCACCAGCTCGGCACCGTCGGCCGCCTCGGTCCACACCCGGGTCACGTCCCCGGCGTACTCGTCGACGACGACGCGCGCGAGGGCCTGGATGCGGCCGGCCATCGAGCGGCCGTAGCGGTGCACCGCGGGCGGGGTGGCGCACAGGTCGGCGAAGGACTCCGGCTCGGCGTCGGCCAGCCGCGCCGGATCCAGGGTGCCGAACCGCTCGAGCACCTTCGCCGGCCCGGCGAAGGCGCGCTCCATCGGGAACTGCTGGTCCAGGAGCATGCCGATCGTCAGCGCGAACGGGTCCGAGGTCAGGACCTCGTCGGCTTCGCTGTCCTGGGCGATCTGCAGGCGCATGGCCCGATGCTCTCACGAGGGAGGGCACCGGGCCATGGGCCCGACCGGCTGCCGAGGACGGACTCAGGCAGCCACGGTCTCCTTCCGGGGCCGGCCCCGCGGACGCTTGCGCGCCACGAGGACACCGCGCTCGAAGAGCTCGCCGCCCCAGATGCCCCAGGAGACCTCCGCCTCGAGGGCGTGGGCGAGGCAGAGCTCGACGGCCGGGCAGGTGGCGCACAGGGCCTTGGCGAACTCCACGTCCTCCGGCGTCTGGGCGAACCAGATCTCCGCGTCGTGGACACGGCAGGGCACGAGGTCCGTGCGCTCGATGACCTCGAGGAGCGTGAAGAGGTCGAGGTCGTTCATGGGTGTCACCTCCTGGGTGATCTCGGGAAGGGTGGTCCCGGTGGGGCTCGGGGTCGGCACGAGGGTGTGGCCGGTGGCAGTCATGCGGTGGTCCTTGGTGGGCGGTGGTCGATCAACGACAAGGGCCGCTCATCCCGAGTCGGGATGAGCGGCCCTGGCAGGCGCTCGGCTCAGCGGGTGAGCGGCGGTCCTGACAGGGACGTGATCCGGACGGGGGCGACGGCATCGATGTCGGCGCGGTCAGCGGCGAGGGCGCCAACGCGGGCGGCCTTGGCGGCGTAGGCGGTCATGGCGGAGTCCATCGACTCGGCGCACGGGCGCGCAGCATCGGCTCCGGTCGTGAGGGTGAACGTGGTCACTGGGGAACCTCCTTCGCACGCGATGCTCGCACGCGCTCGCCCGAGCGCGTCCTCGAAGAGTAGGAGAGACACCGATCGGCCCGCAACGCAATTAACGGCGGGCCGCTCAGGCACCCGTCCCGGGAGTGTGGGCGGCCACGATCGCGAGCACGTCATCGGCATACCGCTCGAGCTTGAGGGCACCCACCCCGCGGAGGCGGGAGAGCGCGGGACGATCCGAGGGAGCGGTCTCGGCGATGGCCATCAGGGTGGCGTCCGTGAACACGACATAGGCCGGCACCTTGTCCCGGGCCGCCACCTCGCTGCGCCAGCTGCGCAGTGCGGCGAAGAAGTCCTCGTCGTAGGTCGCCGGGCAGTCGGTGCAGCGGCCGACGGTGCGCTCGGCCGCCGTGGACAAGGTCGCCCCGCAGACGCGGCAGGCCGACCGCGCCGCCGGCGCCGGCCGACCCCCGCGCGTGCGACGAGACCTCCGTCCACCAGCGGCCTCGGCGGCCTCGGCGGACCCGCCCAGGACCGCCCCGACACCCTCGAGGAAGCGGGAGGGGCGGCGGGTGGCCCGCCCGCCCGGCGTGCGGGTGCTCGCCCACGACAGGGTGAGGTTGCGCCGGGCCCGGGTCACCCCGACGTAGAGCAGCCGTCGCTCCTCCTCGATCGCCTCGGGCGTCTCGGCCATGGTGATCGGCAGCAGCCCGTCGGAGCATCCGATGAGGTGGACGGTGTCCCACTCCAGGCCCTTGGCCGCGTGGAAGGAGGCCAGGGTCACGCCCTGCACCTCCGGCGCGTGCTGGCTCGCCGCACGCTCGTCGAGCTCGCGCACCAGGTCACCCATCGTCGCCGCCGGATCGAGGGCCACGAGGTCGTCCGCGAGCGCGGCCAGCGCCGAGAGCGACTCCCATCGCTCCCGCGCCGCTCCCCCACTGCTCGGCGCCCGGTGCGACCACCCGGCCCCCAGCAGGACGTCGCGGGTCAGGTCGGACAGGGGCACCGTGCCGTCGTCGCTGCGCGCTGCCCCGCGCAGCAGCACCAACGCCTCCCGGACCTCGCGCCGTTGGAAGAAGCGCTCACCGCCCCGCACGAGGTAGGGGACGTCGAGGTCGCTGAGGGCGGACTCGACGAGCTCGCTCTGGGCATTGGTGCGGAAGAGGACCGCGATCCCCGAGGCCGGCTCCCCCGCGTCGAGGCGCTCCCGGATCGCCGCGGCGACGGCTCGGGCCTCCGCTGGGTCGTCGGCGTGGGTGACGATCGTCGGCACCGGGCCGGAGGGATGCTGCGCCACCAGCTCGACACTGCCACTGCGCCGCACTCCCCCGGGCCCGCGGAGCAGACCATTGGCCAGGGCGAGCACCTCGGGGGTGGACCGGTAGTTGCGCACCAGTCGCAGGACCTGCGCGCCGGGATGCCGGGTGGGGAAGTCGAGCAGGTGCGCGGCGCTGGCACCGGCGAAGGAGTAGATCGTCTGGGCCGGGTCACCGACGACGCAGAGGTCCGCGCGGTCCCCCAGCCAGGCCTCGAGGAGCGCGCACTGGAGGGCGTTGACGTCCTGGTACTCGTCCACGACGAAGTGGCGGTACTGCGCACGCACCGTCTCGGCGATGTCCGGTCGGTCACGCAGGATGCCGAGCAGGACGAGCAGGACGTCCTCGAAGTCGATGACCCCTCGCTCGGCCTTGACCTCCTCGTAGACGGCCATGACCCGCGCCATCGCCGTCGCATCGAGCCCGGCGGGGGGCTCGCGACGCTGGGAGCGCGCGTGCGCGGCATACGACTCGACGGGGAGCAGGCCGACCTTGGCCCACTCGACCTCGGCGGCCAGGTCACGCAGCGCCGTGCGGTCGACCTGGAGCCGGAGCCGCCCGACGGCCTCGCCGATGGCACCGGCCTTCTGGGCGAGCACTTCCGGCGCCGGCCCACCGATCGCCTGCGGCCAGAAGTAGTGGAGCTGGCGCAGGGCCGCGGCATGGAAGGTGCGGGCCTGGACGCCGGCCACCCCGAGCGTGCGCAACCGCGTGCGCAGCTCCCCGGCGGCGCGCGCGGTGAAGGTGAGGGCGAGCACCCGGTGCGGCTGGTGCACACCGGTGCGGACGGCATACGCGATGCGGTGGGTGATGGCGCGCGTCTTGCCCGTGCCGGCGCCGGCGATGACGACCATCGGACCGTGCGGCGAGCTGGCGACGGCGCGTTGCTCGGGGTCGAGGGCCGCCAGGAGCTCCTCGACGTCGGGAAGGCTCATGTCCGGCGCACCGCCGCGTCCGGGACGTCGATCTCGGTGCCGTACCAGTCCTCGATGAGGCGGCGTGAGATCGACAGCCGGCCCGAGATGTGCAGCTCGCCGGCCGCGAGCGCGGCGGTGAACTCCGCGCGGTCGAACCAGCGGGCCGCCTCGATCTCGCCCTCCTGGAGGCGCAGCTCGGTGCCGAGCGCCCGCGCCCGGAACCCGACCATGAGCCCGCTGGGGAAGGGCCAGGGCTGGTCCCCGACGTACTCGACGTCCGCCACCTCGACACCGACCTCCTCGGCGACCTCGCGGGCCACGGCCGCGGCCATGGTCTCCCCCGGCTCGACGAACCCGGCGAGCACGCTCATGCCGGTCGGGGTGAAGCCGCGCCCCCGCGCCAGGAGGAGCCGGTCGTCGGTGTCGACGACGGCCATGATGACGGCCGGGTCGGTGCGCGGGAAGTGGTCGCTGCCGTCAGCAGAACAACGGCGCACCCACCCCGCCTGCACCGGCGTCGTCGGTGCCCCGCACCGGGGGCAGTGGGTGTGGGTGGCGTGCCAGTTGGCGAGGGCGGACAGGGTCGCCGCCAGCGCGCCATGGACCGGGGGCAGGGACAGCGCGATCGAGCGCAGGCCGGCGAAGCCGGCGTCGTGGTCACCGGCGCCGGGCGCCTCCACCACCCCGACGTATGCCGTGCGCTCGCCTCGGTCGCCCGGCCCGGCGGCGGCGCGGCCGAGATAGATGGCGAAGGCGTCGAGGTCCGCCGGTGACGGCGCGCGGAAGGCCAGCCCCGTCCCGCCGTCGGCGTGCGTCACGGGAAGGCGCCCGTCACGGATCGCCAGGACGCGGGTGGCGGGGAGGGTGAGGAGGCGGCCCAGGAGGCCGGGGTCGGTGCGTGCCTCGGCGTCCCGGTCCACGCCCGGGCCGGTGAGCGCCAGGCCCGTCAGGCGCGCGCTCACCGGAACGGTTCGGTCTGCTCGGGCCACGTCGCCCACTCTAAGTGCGCCCCACGACATACGGTGGGGTCGTGGAACGGACCCCCCTCTACCTGGCCGCGATCGCGAGCGCCGCCGTGCCCGGTCTCGACCCCGTGACGGTCGAGGCCCTGCCGAGCCTGCCGCACGACCGGTTCGACGTCGCCATCGTCCGCGACACCGAGCACCGCCGCTGGGTGGTGCGGGCTCCGCGCTCGGAGGCGGCCGGGGCCGAGCTCGACGCGGCGGTGGGTCTGCTCACCCTCCTTGGACGGCGGCTCAGCTTCGCGGTGCCGGCCCCGAAGGGTTTCCTGCCGCTCAAGGGGGGCGGTCGGGCCGCGGTCTATCCCTACCTCCCGGGCGACCCCATCGACTTCGCCGAGGTGCCCGACGGACCGGGGCTCGCCGGCGAGATCGGCCGAGCCCTCGCCGGCATCCACAACCTCGACCCCCGCCTCGTCGACGAGGCGGGCCTGCCGACCTACGACGCCGACGCCTACCGCGCCCGGCGCCTGTCGGACCTCGACCGGGCGGCTGCGACCGGTCGCGTGCCGACGGCGCTCCTCGAGCGCTGGGAGCGGGCCCTGGAGGACGTCTCGCTGTGGAGGTTCGCGGCCACCCCGGTCCACGGGCGACTGAGCGGGGAGCAGGTGCTCGTGGTCTTCGACGGGGACGATGCCTCCAGCGGCCGAGTGCGTGGGCTGCTCGGCTGGGAGGGCGCCCAGGTGGCCGACCCGGCCGACGACTTCGCGGCGCTCGTGGACCAGGCCAGCCCGGACGTCGTCGAGCGTGTGCTCGAGGCCTATGCCCACGCGCGGGTGGAGCGCCCCGATGCCAACCTCCTCGTGCGCGCCCGGCTGGCCGCCGAGCTGGCCCTGCTCCGTGACCTCATGGAGGCCCTCGCCCGCCACGACGAGCCGCTGGTCGAGGGACTGGGGGCACGCCTGCGGCGGCTCGACGAGCACGTCCACTCCCTCGAGGAGAGCTCGGACGACTACCAGCGGATGTCCTTGACCCCCTTGGGCGCCCGCCCCCGGCCGGTGCCTCCTCCGGTCGACGTCGACGAGCCCGACGAGGACGACCTCACGCCGCTGACCCCCACGAGCGCCGGGGACGGGCCGCCCGAGGCGAGTCCGGACACGGGCATCGAAGCCGACCTCCACCCGGACGAGGATCCTGACGAGGGTTCTGACGCCCGCTCGGACGAGGGCTTCGAGGAGGACTCGGGGACGGGCTCCGACCCAGGCGCCGACCAAGGCACCGACGCAGGCACCGACGAGGAACCCGCCCACGAGGATGCGCCGGGGAGCGTGGCGGACGAGGTGCCGGGCCGACACCGGGCCGACACGGTGGAGATCAAGCTGTCGGAGTGAGCTGCAGCAGCGCCTCGAGCTCCTCGACGCCGATCGGATCGGGCCAGGTGGTCTGCCCGGTCGCGGCATGGAAGAAGGCCACCCGCACCCGGTCGGGGTCCACCTGCCGCAGCCGGCACCACGCGAGGCGGTAGCTCGCCAGCTGCACCGCACGGGCGGTCGCGCGCGCACCCGTGGGTGGTGGGCCGGTCTTCCAGTCGACGATGACGAATCCGTCCGAATGCTCCGGGTCGGCGAAGACGGCGTCGATGCGGCCGCGCACCGAGACACCGGCCAGCATCGTCTCCACCGCGACCTCGAGCTCGACCGGGTCGCGGCCGGCCCACTCGCTGTCGAGGAAGTTCGCGCGCAGCTGCTCCAGGCCCAGGCCCGCGGGGTCGTCCTCGTCGCTCGACCCCGGCAGGTCCTCGGCGTCGAGGAACGCGGCGCGGGCATAGTGCTGCTCGACCCAGGCATGGAAGAGCGTCCCGAGCCGGGAAGCGGGTGCCGGTGCCGTCGGCATCGGCCGACGGAGGGCACGGGCATACGCCTCCGGGTCCGCCGCCAGGGCGACCAGGTCCGAGGTGGACAGGTGCCCGGGGAGGTCCACACGCGCCGGCATCGGTCGCCGGTCGTCGCGCTCGGCCAGCAGCAGCCGCGCTTCCTCCTCCCAGTCGGGGTGGTGGGTCGCCTGCCCCTGAGCCGGGGCGCCGTGCTCCCCGCCTCCCGACCCGACGAGCGCGGCCGCCTGCTGCCACGCGGCGAGCGTCGGTGGCGCGGGCGGCGGCCATGGGATGACCTGGTCCAGGGCCAGCCTGGGGTTCTCCGGCATCGGGTCGACCGGCGGCATGGGCTCCCAGGCACTGACCCGATCGGCGGCGCCGCCGTCCCGCAGCTCGAGGAGGAAGCGACTGGTCACCCGGGGCGTGCGCGCACTCCCCCAGATGTGGGCGCTGAGCAACAGGTCGCTCCGGGCCCGGGTGGTGGCGACATAGGCCAGGCGGCGCTCCTCGGCGATCCCCCGGTGCGCCGAGGCCAGAAGGTAGTCCGCGTGAGCCGACGCGGCGTCGTCCCACTCCATCAGGCGGTCCCACGGGAAGCGCGGCAGCCCGTCGCGGTCGCCGCGCAGGTCGTGGGGAAGGCCGGCGAGCCCGCCGAGCCAGGCACGGTCGCGGGGCTCGGAATGCTCCCACGTGCCGTCGTCGGCCGGGCGCGAGGTGGTGGCGTTGTGCGCCGGGAAGCTGCCTTCGACCAGTCCTGGGACGGCGACCACATCCCACTCCAGGCCCTTGGCCGCATGGACGGTCATGACCTGGATCGCCTCGGGAGTCGTCTCGATCCACCCGAGGTCCAGGCCGCGCTCCTCGGCCACGGCCGCGTCCAGCCAGGCGAGGAAGCCGCCCAGCGACGGGCGGTCCGCGCCGGCGTCGAAGGTGGCGGCGACCTCTTCGAAGGCGTCGAGGTGTGCCCGAGCAGACCCCGGGCTCCAGCCGGGGCGCGCGAGCACCTCGACGTCGAGGCCGAAGGTCGAGGCGGCCTCGGAGACGAGGTCGGCCAGCGCGCCCCCGGTGCGGGTCCGCAGGTGCGCGATGACCCGCGCCAGCGCCCCGAGCCGCGCCAGGGCGGTCGGACCGAGCGACTGACCCTCCGGACCTCGCCACCGCGCCGAGGGGAGGTCCTCCAGGGCCTCGACCAGGGTCACTCCCTCGGCCACCCCTTCCTCGAGGTCGCGCGCGCGGTCGCGGGTCTTGCCCGAGCCATCGGCGGCCGCCGCCTGCCGCGCCCGCTCGGAGAGCGTGCGCGTCCAGGCCCCCAGTGCGTCGAGATCGGCGGCGCCCAGCCGGCAGCGCGTGCCGGTGAGCAGCCGCATGAGGTGATCGCCCCGGGACGGATCCTGCACGACCCAGAGCAGGGCCACCAGGTCGGCCACCTCCGGCGTGTGCAGGAGCCCGCCGAGTCCGACGACCTCATGGGCCACGCCGCGCCGCTCCAGCTCCTCGACGAGGGCGTCGAACTGGGAACGCTTGCGGCACAGGATCGCCGCCGTGGACCGGCCGGGGCGACGGCGCCGCTCGAGCACCCAGTCGACGACGTGGGCTGCTTCGTCCTCCACGGTGGCCAGCCTCGCCAGGCAGACATGTCCCCGCCCGGCCTCCGGCCGGGCCCGCAACGGCTCGACTGGCACTCGGGCGTGCTCGCGCAAGGGGCCGGCGACGGCGTTGGCGGCATCCAGGACGGCGGCATCGTTGCGCCAGCTGGTCGTCAACGGCAGCACGCTGACCGCTGACCCTCGGGCGAAGTCGGACCGGAACTGCGCGAGCGTGGTCGAGCTGGCGCCCCGCCACCCGTAGATCGACTGGTGCGGATCGCCCACGGCCGTCACCGAGAAGCTCGGGTCGTCGGTGGCGAACAGGGCGCGGATCAGCTGGAGCTGGGCCTCGCTGGTGTCCTGGAACTCGTCGAGGAGCACCGCCCGGAAGGACTGCCTCTCCTCCCACCCCACCTGCGGGACCTCGGCGGCGAGCCGGGCCGCCACGGCCACCTGGTCGGCGAAGTCCATCGACTCGCGCGAGGCCTTCAGGGCGCGGTAGGCCCCCAGGATCGGGAGCACCTGACGCCGCTCCCGCAGCACGTCGACCACGGCGCGGATCTCGGGCGGCAGCCCGCGGCGCCGACTGCCCTCCCCCTTGACCAGGCTCTCGAGGCGGTCGATGACCCGGCCGAGGTGGCGATCGAGCACGGGAAGGTCGACGAGGTGCTCGGCCATCTCACCCGCGAGGTCCACGACCGCCGTCGTCACGGTCGACTCGGCCTTGGTCACCGCATCCATCGGGCCGTCGTAGGCGGTGACGGCTTCGTGGGCGAACTGCCAGGCCGCGGCCTCGGTGAGGAGCCGGGTGTCGCTCTCGATGCCGACACGGGCGCCGTGTTCGCGGACGATGCGACCGGCATACGAGTGGTAGGTGGAGACGACGGGCAGAGCGGCGAGCGTGGTGGGCGACGCGCCGGACGCAACCAGACCGGCATCCCGCAGGGCCCCCAGCCGACGGGACAGCCGCTCCGAGAGCTCGCCGGCGGCCTTGCGCGTGAAGGTCAGGCCGAGGACCTCCTCGGGCGCGACATGACCGTTGGCCACCAGCCAGAGGACCCGGGCGGCCATGGTCTCGGTCTTGCCCGAGCCGGCACCGGCCACGACGAGGACCGGCTCGATCGGGGCCTCGATGACGGCCACCTGCTCAGGCGTGGGCAGGTGCTGCCCCAGGGCGCGGGCGAGGTCGACGGCAGTGACTCCTCGGCTCATGTCAGCTGCCGTCCCTCGGCCCTGGCCGGGCAGCTGGAGGCCACCTGGCAGGTGCCGCACAGCCCACCGCGCGGGGAGGCGGAGAAAGTCGAGCCCGCCATGGCCTGCGCATTGGACGCCATCGCCTGCTCCGCCCACGCTGGATCCGGATCGTCGGCCAGCGCCACCTGGGCCTGCAACGGAGTTCGCGTCGAGGCCGCTCGGCCGAGCTGGAGCAGGGCTGTGCCTCCCGGGGTGCCCTCGATGTCGAGACCGCCGTGGGCGAGCGCCACTTGGTACGCACCGAGCTGCTGGTGGCGGGCCAACTCCTCGGCGGTGGGCTTGGAGGACCCCGTCTTGAGGTCGATGATGCGCAGGCGACCGTCGCCGTGACGCTCGACGCGGTCGACCTGGCCGCGAATGCGGGCGCGCCCGACGGTGACGTCGACGACGACCTCCGAGGCGACCCGCTCCCACCCCTGGGCCCGTGCTGAGTCGATGTGCGCAGCCAGCCGACCGGTCATCTGCACGGCCTGCTCCAGCCCGCGACGCGACAGCCACCCGCTGGGCAGCCCCAGGCTCCCCCACCGGGCCCTGACCTCGGCGGCGTAGGACCCGGCGTCGACATCGCCGAGCTCGTGGGCGACGGCATGGACGAGGGTCCCGACCTGGCTGGCACCCAGGCTCGGACCCTGGCCACCGCACGCCGAGAGGAACCACTGGAGCTGGCACCGCGCGAACCGGTCGAGGTGCGAGGGAGACATGCGCACCGCCACGTCGTCCCCTCGTCGGGGCCGCTCGTCGCTGACGTCGAGCGCTCCCCACCAGGCGGCCGGGTCGGCCCCCGTGACCCCGGCGCGCGCGAGGCGGTCGAGCGTGCGGGCTGCAGCAGCGCGCACCTCACCCGGGCCGGCCGTGACCAGCGCCTGGCGCGTGGCGCCGATCAGGCCCGGCAACGAGAGCGGCCGGGGCACCTCGGTCGGCGGCCGGGCGGCCCCGCCGCCGGGGTCGACGACGTAGAGGAAGGCCGAGGGCCCGCGCTCCTCGCCACGGACGGCAGAGACGGTCAGATGGCCCCGCGTGCGCGTGAGGGCCACGTGGAAGAGTCGGGTCTCGTCATGGACGACGGCGGCACGGGCGGCGCGCCGGTCCAGCGGACGCCCTCGGGCAGCATCCAGCAGGTCAGGTCCGCCGAGGAGCAGGCCGCGCAGGCGCGGATCGGGCCAGACCCCCTCCTCGACACCGACGACGAGGACCTCTCTCCATTCGCGACCGGCGGCCTCGGCCGGGGTGCACAGTGTCACCGCGTCGTCCTGGGGGGCCCGAGCCGCCAGCGTGTCGGCCGCTAGGTCCTGCCCGAGGAGGGTGTCGAGGAAGACCTGCGGTGACTGGCCGGGTGCCCTCTCGACCTGGACGGCGGCGCGGTCGAAGAGCGCCACCATGGCGTCGAGGTGAGCATCGGCGCGTCGTCCCGCGACACCACCCCCGAGGGCGACCTGCTCCCAGGCGGATGCCAGGCCACTGGCCGTCCACATCGCCCACAGGATCGACTCGATGGTCGCGCCCTCGGCGCAGGCCGCGTCCCGTCCGGCCGCGATGGTGCGACCGAGACGCCGCAGCGATGCGCCTTCCGGACCGAGGGGGGCGCGCAGCTCCTCCTCCACGAGCGCCGCCGCGAGCAGGTCGGCGCTGCGGCGTGAGCCACCCCCGGCGAGCTCGCTCCGACGCAGGGCCCGCCTCAGCCGACGCATCGTGAGCGCATCGGCGCCTCCGAGCGGTGAGGCCAGGAGGTCCGCGGCCTCATCGGGCGTGAAGGAGGGCGCATCGTCGAGTGCCTCCAGCACCCTGGAGGCGATGGTGAGGAACGGGCGGACCGCGGGATGGTCGCGCACGGCGATCGTCGACTCCGTCGCCACCGGGACCCCGGCGCTCCTCAGGACGCGCTCAAGGGTGGCCAGGGCCGAGCCGCTGCGGGCCAGGACCGCCATGTCCGCCCACGACAGGCCCTCGCTGAGGTGGCGTCGCCGGAGTCGATCGGTGACCCAGGCGGCTTCCTGGGCGGCCGTCCGGAACACGTGGGTCTCGACGGCGCCGTCAGGCCCGAGTGGTTCCACCCGGCGGTGGGCACCACCCCCGACGGCTCCGATGTAGCCCCGGACCCGGTCGGCGACGGCGTGCACCCGCGGACCCAGGCGGTGCGAGCAGGTGAGCACGGCGACCGAGGCGTCGGGCCAGGCCGTGACGAAGAGCGAGGGCTCGCCCCCGCGGAAGGTCTGGGCAGCGCTGTCCGGATCGCCGAGCAGGACCAGGTCCGGCCCCGGCACCGCCCCCGACTCCCCGACGAGCACCTGGAGCAGTGCCGCGGCGGCGGGAGTCAGCTCCTGGGCATCGTCCACGACAACCAGGCGCAGGTCCGCCCGGACCTCCGCCAACAGGTCCGAATCCTCGGCCAGGCGCGCGGCGGCGGCCCCGAGCAACGCCGAGGGGTCGAGCGCACCGGGTGAGGACAGGGCGGTCACCGCTTCGTAGTCGGCGAGCACCCGGGCGGCAGCCGTCCACTCGGGCCGCATATGGCTCAGGCCGGCCGCGGCCAGGCCCTCGCTGCCCAGCCCGAGCTCGAGGGCGCGCATCATCAGGTCGCGCAACTCACCCCGGAAGGTGCGGGTGCCGACCGCACCCACCAACGCCGGTGGCCAGCCGGGGTCGAGGGCCGGCTCCGCGGCATACCCCTCGAGAAGTTCGCGCAGGATCGCGTCCTGCTCCGGGCCGGTGATGAGCCGCGGCATGTCCTCACCGATCCGCGCCGCCCTCCGTCGAAGGATGCCGAAGGCCAGCGAGTGCGGGGTGCGTGCCAGGGGGCCACTCGAGGTGGCGCCCAGGCGCGCCGTCACCGCCTCGCGGAGGCGGGCGGAGGCACGTCGGGTCGGGGCGATGAGGAGAGCCTGGTCAGCCGTGACCTCCCCCGCGCCGACCCGATGGACCAGGACCTCGGAGGCGAGGAGCGACTTGCCGGTGCCGGGGCCGCCCAGGACGCGCACGACCGGACCCCGCAGGTCGAGCACCGCGCGTTGGGAGGCGTCGAGCTCCGGGACCTGCGGTCGCGAGGGCTGCTGCCGCACGAGCGTGACCACCCAAGGATTCCATCACGCGGTGCCGACACTCCCCCGGCTCAATAGGTCGGCAGGCTCGGGTCGATCTCCGCCACCCAGGCCAGGATGCCGCCGCGGACATCACGCGCATCGACTCCCCGGGCCCGGAGGGCGTCGACCGCCCGGGCCGACCGGGCGCCGGACTTGCAGTGGACGAGGACGACCTCGTCCCCGAAGGGCGTGGTGGGGTCGAGGACCTCCGCGAGGGGAATGTGCTCCGCGCCGGGAATGCGGACCACCTCGCGCTCACCGGGCTCGCGCACGTCGACCAGCCGGGCGCCGTGCGCCAGCAACGCCTCCACCTCGTGCACGCTCACCTCCGGGCGCGGTGACGTCGCGACCACCGGGTCGACAGCCGGCGCCTCCCCCGACGCGAAGCCCGTCGTGCCCAGCGGACGCACGGGATCGGCGGTCGGGGAGCAGACGGGGCAGGTCGGCTCGGCGCGGACGGGCAGCTCCACCCAGGACTGCGCGAGGCCGTCGTGCACGAGGAGGCGTCCGACGAGCGGTTCACCGACGCCGGTGATCAGCTTGAGCGCCTCCACGGCCAGCAGTGAGCCGATCGTGCCCACCGTCGCGCCGAGCACCCCGCCGACCGCACAGGACGGCACCTGGTCCGGGGCGGGCATGCTGGGGAACACGCAGTGGTAGCACGGACCGACGCCCGCCCACCAGACGCTGGCCTGGGCGTCGAAGCGATGGACCGACGCCCAGACGTGCGGCAGTCCCAGGCGGGCACATGCCTGCGAGACCAGGGCGCGCGTCGGGAAGTTGTCGGCCCCGTCGATCACGACGTCGTAGTCGGCGAGGATGCCGAGCGCATTCTCCGGGGTGAGGCGGACGGCGTGCGTGATCACCTCGACCCCGTCGTTGACCCTCGCCAGGCCGTCCCGGCCGGAGACGACCTTGGGGCGGCCCACGTCCTCCACCCGGTGCAGGACCTGCCGCTGGAGGTTGGTCAGGTCGACCACGTCGTCGTCCACGAGTCCGAGCGTGCCGACGCCGGCGGCGGCGAGGTAGATGCCGGCGGGTGAGCCGAGACCACCGGCACCGACGAGCAGCACGCGCGCTGCGGCCAGCCGGCGTTGACCCAGCTCGCCGATCCCCGGGAGCAGGAGGTGGCGGGCATATCGGGTCCGTGCCCGGGCATCCAGCTCAGGGCCGGGGGGCACCAGTGGCGGTCTCGGCATGCCGTCCAGCCTAGGCGTGGCCACCGTGCCCACCCTCCGCGCGTTGTGGCACCGACGCCCACCCGGCTTCGTAGGATGACCGGGTTGCTGCACCCGCCGCGACGCTGTTTGTGCCGAGCCCAGAGGACCATGATGAGCACCCAGCCCCAACGCGGTCAGCGGATGCCGCGATCGGAGCGTCGCGCCCAGCTGCTCGAGGCCGCCCAGTCGGTGTTCGTCGCCCGCGGCTACCACGCGGCCGCCATGGACGAGATCGCCGACCGTGCAGGGGTCTCCAAACCCGTTCTCTACCAGCACTTCCCGGGGAAGCTGGACCTCTACCTCGCGCTCCTGGACCAGCACTGCGAGACGCTCGAGCGCCTCGTGCGCGACGCCCTGTCCAGTGCGTCGGGTGACAACCGCGACCTCGTCATGGCGACGATCGCCGCCTACTACGACTTCGTCGGCCGCGAGGGCGCAGCCTTCCGGATGGTCTTCGAGTCCGACCTCACCAGCGTCCCCCAGGTCCGCAGTCGACTCGACAGCGTCGAGTTCGCCTGTGCCGAGGCGATCGCTGACGTCATCTCCACCGACACCGGCCTCGACGACGAGGCGGCGATGCTCCTCGGGGTCGCCCTGGCCGGGATGGCCCAGATCACGGCGCGCCACTGGGTCGGCCAGGAGGGCGGCATGGACCAGGCCACCGCGGCCGACCTCATCGGGTCCCTGGCCTGGCGGGGCGTCGGATCCCTGCCGCTCGTGGGCGGGGAAGGTCCGGAGCCGGAGGCCGGTTAGCCTTCAGGACAGATCGCCACCTGGCCGGCACGGCCGGGCCCACCCGGCCGGCACCCGGCCGACATCGGAAGGACACGTGACGTGGAAGTCACCATCGGCGTCCAGAACGTCGCCCGCGACATCACCATCGAGACCGACGAGAGCCCCGAGGCCGTCGCCGCCGCCGTGCAGCACGCGCTCGAGAGCCCCGACAACGTCCTGGCCCTGAGCGACACCAAGGGCCGTCGCCTCATCGTCCCCGGTCGCAGCCTGGGCTGGGTCCTCGTCGGCGAGGGTGAGCGCGGACGGGTCGGGTTCGGCCTGACCCCCTGACCCCCTGACCCACTGACCTGCTGACCAACTGACCCGCAGACCTCAAGGTCCCCGCCCCGACCGGGTGGGCGACTAAATTGGGCCGCGGCACCAAACCTCTCAGGCGTCGGGGCACCCCGCCGACGCCGTCTCGGCCTCCGGGCCCGAAAGGAGCTCCACATGACCATTGGCGCAATCATCGGCACCATCATCTTCGGCGCCGTCATCGGCATCCTGGCTCGCCTGGCGCTGCCGGGCCGGCAGAGCATCAGCGCTGTCGTCACCGTGATCCTGGGCATCCTGGGCGCCCTCATCGGCTACTGGGTCTGGGGCCAGATCGGCTCCGGCGACACCAACGGGATCGACTGGATCCGCTGGATCATCAGCATCATCGCCGCGGCGGTCCTCGTCGTCGTCTACGGCCTCGCGACCGGACGCAAGCAGGTCTGAGCAAGGCACCCGAGCACGCGAAGGCGCCCCACCACCTGGTGGGGCGCCTTCGTGTTGCCGGCTTTCAGGGGTCGGTGGATCAGGGGGTCAGGCCGAGACGGGTCATCCGGACCTGGTGGCGCTCGCGCAGTCGCGCGAACATCTCCCCCACCCACGTGAGGTCCGCGCCCGCCCCGACGAGCAGGTTCGCCAGGGCCTCGCGCTCACCGGCGACGACCTGGCCCTGGGAGAGGGCCTCCCCCATGAGTCGCCGGCCCCACAGCGAGAGCCGACCGGCGAGTCTGGGATCGGCCGCGGTGGCGCCGCTCACGACCGGCACGATGAAGGCGGCCTCGTCGCGGTCGTCGAGCACCGGCGTCATGACGGCGAGGGTGTCCTCGTCGAGGACCCCGGCCAGCTCTCGGTAGAAGTCCTTGGCGATGCCTTCGCCGACGTAGGCCTTGACCAGTCCCTCCAGCCAGTCGCTGGGCCGGGTGCGCTCGTGGAAGGCGGCGAAGGGCACGACGAAGGGCTGCATGGCCCTCTCCGGGTCGATGCCCCGCGAACGCATGTGGGCGGTGAGCTCGTCGAACTGGCGGTACTCCCCGAAGGCCAGGCCGGCCAGTGCCGACTTCAGCCGGAGGGTGGGCGCCAGCTCGGCATCGGCGGCCATCCGCAACGAGGCCATGAGGGCGCCGTGGGCGAGGACGCCGAGCAGGTCGGTCACGGCGGCCGTGTATGCCGTGTCGTCGTATGCCGTGTCCTCGCCTTTGGTGCCGCGCACCGGCGAACCCTGGGCCGGGTCTGCCATCGGGTCCGGGCCTGGGTCGGTCATGGCCGCAGCCTAATCCCGGCTAGACTGGGCGGGTCCACGGTGACCGGTCGGCATGATGACCACTTCCCACGCGTGCGGGGTCAGACCCGCCGCGACGCAGACCTCCGATCGGCCCGACCCTGCGCGCCCCTGTGCGCGCGACCGATCCACGGAGTCCGTCCATGTCCGACACCCCCGTCCTCGATGCCGTCCAGCCCTCCTTCGGCGACTTCCCGATCCACCCCGAGATCGTGGCCGCGCTCGCCGACCACGGCATCACCTCGCCGTTCCCGATCCAGGCGATGACGCTGCCGGTGGCCCTGAGCCGCCACGACATCATCGGCCAGGCCAAGACCGGCACCGGCAAGACGCTCGGCTTCGGCATCCCGCTCCTCAACGGTGTGGTCTCCCCCCAGGACGAGGCGTGGGAGGACTTCGCCCACCGCGGCAAGCCGCAGGCGCTGGCCGTGGCCCCTACGCGGGAGCTGGCCGTCCAGGTGGCCAAGGACCTCGAGCGGGCCGGGGCGCGTCGTGGCATCCGCGTCCTCACCATCTACGGCGGTCGGGCGTTCGAGCCGCAGATCGAGGCGCTGCGCACCGGGGTCGAGGTCGTCGTCGGCACGCCCGGGCGCCTCATTGACCTGGCCAAGCAGGGCCACCTCGACCTCTCCCGCGCCCGCACGGTCGTTCTCGACGAGGCCGACGAGATGCTCGACCTGGGCTTCCTGCCCGATGTCGAGAAGATCCTGGCGATGACCCCGCCGAACCGGCACACCATGCTCTTCTCGGCCACGATGCCCGGCGCCGTGGTGGCGCTGGCCCGCCGCTACATGAACCAGCCCACCCACATCCGTGCGATGTCCGAGAGCGAGGGTGACACCTCGCAGACGGTGCGTGCGATCAGCCAGCACGTCTTCCGGGCACACGCGATGGACAAGACCGAGATGCTCTCCCGCATCCTGCAGGCCCGGGGTCGTGGCCTGACGATCATCTTCAGCCGGACCAAGCGCACGGCCGCCAAGGTGGCCGAGGACCTCACCGAGCGCGGTTTCGCGGCCGCCCCCCTCCACGGCGACCTCGGCCAGGGCGCGCGCGAGCAGGCGCTGCGAGCCTTCCGCTCGGGCAAGGTCGACGTCCTCGTCGCCACCGACGTCGCGGCCCGCGGCATCGACGTCGAGAACGTCACCCACGTCGTGAACTACCAGTGCCCCGAGGACGAGAAGACCTATGTCCACCGGATCGGGCGCACCGGCCGCGCCGGCAACACCGGCGTCGCCGTCACCTTCGTCGACTGGGACGACATGCCGCGCTGGGGCCTGATCAACAAGGCCCTCGATCTGGGCATCCCCGAGCCCGCGGAGACCTACTCCTCCTCCGACCACCTCTACGCCGACCTCGACATCCCGCGCGAGGCCAAGGGCCGGCTGCCCAAGGCGCAGCAGACGCGTGCCGGCCTGGGCGCCGAGGTCCTCGAGGACCTCGGGGAGACCGGCAAGTCGGCCGGCCGCGGTCGCGGTGGGGCGGGTCGCGACGGTGGACGTCGGGGTGAGCGCGACGGCGGACGGGACTCCGGCCGCGGCCGCGGCGGCGCCGGACGTGATGGAGCCCGCGCCTCCGAGGGGACCCCGTCCCCCGGCGAGGGCGAGCGCCCGCGCCGCTCCCGCAACCGTCGCCGCACGCGCGGCGGCCAGGGCGGCACCCCGGCGGCCTGAGCGTTCAGGCGATGATGCGGCGGTCGGTGGCGGCTGCGGCGCGCACCCGACCGGACCGGACATCGGCCCACGCTGCAGCCAGTCGCTCCGGCACGAGCGAGAGCTGCTCGACCCCGAGCACGTAGGGCAGCCGGACCCATCCGTCGAGGCCGCCCTGGGGGGCGAAGTTCGGACCAGCGGCCAGCGCGACACCGTGGGCCCTGGCTGCCACGGCCAGGGCCGTGGAGCCGACTTCCGGGAGGGCGCACCACAGCGCCATCCCGCCCTGGGGCGTGCGTACCCGCCAGTCCGGCAGCTGGCCGGCCAGTCCGGCAAGCAGCACGTCCCGACCGGCACGCAGGGCCGCGCGCCGCTCGGCGAGCACGCTGTCGAGCCGGTCGAGCAGGTGCACGGCGACCAGCTGCTCGAGCACCGGCGCCCCCAGGTCCAGCCGCAGCCGACTGGCTGCCAACTGGTCCACGAGCTGGCGCGGAGCCCGGACCCAGCCGATCCGCAGGCCACCCCACATGACCTTGCTCAGGCTGCCGATCGAGATCGCCCCGGGAGCGAAGCGGCCGAAGGGCGCCGGTGGCGGCTCCCCCAGCCACAGCTCGGCCAGCGACTCGTCGACGATCGGCCGCACCCGCGCCTCCCGGAGCAGGGCCGCCACCTCCCGCCGCTGCGGCTCGGGCATGAGGGCACCGGTCGGGTTGTGGTGGTCGGGGATGAGGTATGCCGCCCGCGCCCCACTGGTGCGCAGCCGCTCTCCCAGCGCAGGCACGTCCCAGTCGTGGGTGAGGTGGTCGAAGGGATGGGCCACCGGGCGCGCCCCGGCCCCCTCGATGGCGGCTATCGCGTTGGGATAGGTCGGTGACTCCACGAGCACGCCGTCACCGCGGCGGACGAGCGCTCCCAGGGCAATGGCGAGCGCCCCGAGGGCGCCGGCCGCCACGATGACCTGGTCCGGATGCGTGGGCAGGCCGCGCTCGGTGTAGCGCTGTGCGATCCGCGTGCGGAGCACCGGCAGCCCACTCGGGTAGTACCCGGTCCCCGAGAGGTAGCCCGGGAGGTCGGCCAGGGCGCGAGCGTACGCGTCGCTGGTGCCGGCGGGGGCGGCCTGAGCGGTGCACGTGAGGTCGAGCACGCCGTCGTCGAGCGCCGCCGGGGTGAGCAGGTGGTCGACCCGTCCGCCGGGCACCTCGGGCAGGACGAGGACGCTGCCCGAGCCACGGCGGGAGACGAGGAAGCCCTGCTCGCGGAGCTCGGCATACGCGCGGCTCACCGTGGTCCGGCTGACCCCGAGGCGATCGGTGAGGTCCCGCTCCGAGGGCAGTCGGGTCCCCGTCGGCAGCCGTCCGTCCACGAGGGCCTCGCGCAGCCCCTCGGCGAGGCGGTCGTAGAACGCGCCCTCGCGCCGGGCGAGGGCCTCACCCACGAGGGTGAGGATGCGATGGGAGCTGGCGCGCGGCATACGTCCATCGTGCCCCAGGGTGGACACCGATCACAGGGCCACTTGGTGGCCACTTGGCACGAAGTGGCTCTTTGTCGCGCGGCCAGTTGCCGTCAGGGTGGGTGGATGCATCGTCACGCGACCGCCGCGCCCCGCACCCAGCCCTCAAGGCGCGAGCTGCTCGCGATCGGCCCGATCGCCCAACTGCGCGCGGGCCGGCTGGGGCGGCGCATCCCCCAGCTCGTGCTCGGCCTGGTGCTCTACGGCACCTCGATGGCCCTGCTCGTGCGCAGCGCCCTCGGCGTGATGCCCTGGGACGTCCTGCACCAGGGCCTGGCGCACCGCCTGCCGCTGACCTTCGGGCAGATCGTCATCGTCACCTCGATGGCGGTCCTGCTGCTGTGGTGGCCGCTGCGCCAGCCGCCGGGCCTGGGCACGGTCCTCAACGCCGTGGTCATCGGCCTGGTCGTCGACCCCGTTCTCTCCTGGGTGCACGAGCCCTCGGGGCTGGCCGCGCGGACCGGGCTGATGGCGGCGGGGCTGCTCCTCAACGCGATCGCCACGGCGATGTACATCGGCGCCCAGCTCGGCCCCGGCCCGCGGGACGGGCTGATGACCGGCTGGGCACGTCGCACAGGTCACTCGATCCGGATGGTGCGCACGCTCATCGAGGTCGTCGTGGTCGGCGTCGGCTGGCTGCTCGGTGGCGTCTTCGGGGTCGCCACCGTCGCCTATGCCCTGCTCATCGGCCCGCTGACGCAGGCCCTGCTGCCCTTCTTCACCGTCTCGCTCACCCACCCGGGGGCGGCAGGAACGGCCGTCAGGGAGTGATCGTCGACGTGTCGATGACGACGCGGTAGCGCACGTCGCCCTTGACCACCCGGTTCCATGCGTCGTCGACGGCGGTCGTCTCCGTGGCGTCGAGCACCTCGACGGTCGCCCCGATGCCGTGCTCGGCGCAGAAGTCGAGCATCTCCTGGGTCTGCTCGATCCCGCCGATGTTGCTGCCGGTCAGCACCTTGTTGCCGCCGATGAGGTTGAAGGGCGCGACCGAGAGCTCGCTCGGCGGCAGGCCGACATTGCACAGCACGCCGTTGGGGCGCAGCAGGCGGAGGTAGTCGTTCATGTCGAGGTCGGCGCTCACCGTGTTGACGATGAGGTCGAAGGTGCGGCGGGCGTCCTTCATCGCCGCGGCGTCGGACGTCGCGATGTGGCGCACGGCACCGAGAGCCTCGGCGTCCTCGGCCTTGTCCATCGAGCGCGAGATCGTCGTGACCTCGGCCCCCATGGCGTGGGCGAGCTTGACCGCCATGTGCCCCAGGCCACCGACACCGACGACCGCCACCCGCCGGCCGGGGCCGGCGCCCCACCGCTTGAGCGGGCTGTACGTCGTGATCCCGGCGCAGAGCAGCGGGGCGGCCTCGTCCAGGCCGATGCCCTCGGGGATGCGCAGCGTGAACCGCTCGCTGACGACGACCTGTTGGCTGTAGCCGCCACCGGTCCACTCCCCGTCGTAGCCCTTCGCGTTGTAGGTGCCGACGGCGCCCTTGGTGCAGAACATCTCCTGCCCGTCCTTGCACGACTCGCACTCCCCGCACGAGTCGACGAGGCAGCCCACTCCCACGCGGTCCCCGACCTTGACCCGCGTGACCGTGGAGCCGACCGCGGCCACGGTGCCGGCGATCTCGTGGCCGACGACGATCGGGTAGTGCGCCGGACCCCACTCGTCACGTGCCGTGTGGATGTCGCTGTGGCAGATCCCGGCGTAGGCGATGTCGATGAGGACGTCGTCGTCGCGCAGGTCGCGTCGCTCGATGGTGGTGGCGACGAAAGGCGCACCGGCAGAAGGGACTTGGAGGGCTGAGGTGGTGTGCGGCATACCCCCACTGTATGCCGTGGCGCCGGCTGGGTGCCCTTCCCTCAGATCCGCGGAAGGAGGGACTCGGCGACCTTGCGGTAGGCCAGGGCCCCCTTGGAGGAGCGGGCGGTCGCAAGGATGGAGCGCCCCACCGCCGGCGCCTCGGCGAAGCGGACCGTCTTGGGGATCGGGGGCTCCAGGACCGGCAGGCCGTAGCGCTCGCCGACGTCGGCGAGCACCTCACGGGCATGGGTGGAGCGTCCGTCATAGAGCGTCGGGAGCACCCCGAGCACGGTGAGCTTCTTGTTGAGGAACTTCTTGACGTCCTTGACGGTGTCGAGGAGCTGGCCCACGCCGCGGTGGCTGAGCATCTCGCAGGGCATCGGGATGATGAGCCCGGTCGCGGCGGTGAGGGCGTTGAGGGTGAGCACGCCCAGGCTCGGCGAGCAGTCGAGGAGGATCACGTCGTAGTCGCCGCGGACCGGCTCGAGCACCTGCTGCAGGACGTACTCGCGCGCCGGCCGACCGAGGAGCACGGCCTCGGTGCCGGCCAGGTCGATCGAGCTCGGGACGAGGTCGACGCCGTCGGCGCACTCGACGATGACGTCCTCGATCTCGGCCTGGCCCAGGAGGAGGTGGTGGACCGAGTCCTCGACGGCATCGGGGTCGACGCCGAGGGAGAAGGTCAGGCAGGCCTGGGCGTCGAGGTCGACGAGCAGCACGCGTTGGCCGAGCTCGGCAAAGGCGGCGCCGAGGGAGGCCACCGAGGTCGTCTTGGCGACGCCGCCCTTCTGGTTGGCGACGGCGAGGATCGCGGCCTTCTTGGCCTTGGGACGAGGGGGCACGACGGGATCCTTGGGGACGGCTGGGCGGTAGCGCCCAGTCTCTCACGGGGGCCAACTCGCGGTGCGTGCCAAGGGTGCCCTATGCCGCTCCCTCGGCACGCATCGCGGTCGGCACTCGTCAGTCCTGCCCCTCCTCGGCCACGCGCACCGGCGCGTGGTCGCCCTCCAGCGCGGCCCAGTCGGGCTGCTCAGGCCCGGCGAGCTGGCCCTCGGGGCAGTGCGCCCGGAAGTCGCACCATCCGCACAGTGGCCCCGGCTGGGCGGGGAAGGCACTCGAGCCCTCCCCCTCTCGGGCGTATGACTCCTCGGCGCGTCGGGCGTCGCGGGCGATCGCCTTGGCGCGGTCGACCTGCCGGGTGAGCGACTCCGGCGTGTGGTCGTGGCGCACGACCTGCCCGGTGGGCACGTGGTGCAGCTCGACGGCGAGGGTGGGCCGCCGGAACATCTTCCAGACGGCGGCGGCATACAGCGCCATCGGCAGGGACGTGCGGACGTCCTCCTCCGTCGGTGGCCGCCGGGAGGTCTTGTAGTCGACGACGACGAGCTCTCCGTCGCGCTCGTCGAGCCGGTCGACGCGTCCGGTGAAGCGCACGTCGCCGCTGACGAAGCCGACTGTCCGCTCGATCCCCCGCGGCTGGGTGGAGCCGTCGACGCCCTCGAGGTAGGCCCTGACGTGCTCCTCGCTGCGCGCGCGCCACCCGGCACTGTGGGCGGCATCGCGGAAGCCGACGTCGATCCACGATCGGGCGAGCAGTCGTGCACCGGCCTGGGGCGTTCGCTCGGGGGCATCCCACCAGTCCCGCAGGGCGTTGTGCACCGCATTGCCGAGCGAGGTGTGCGCACGCTGGGACCGCTTCGGAGGTGACGGGCGGTCGAGGTACTGCATGCGGTAGCGGCGCGGGCAGTCGAGGAACGCCAGGAGCTTGCTCGGGCTCGCGGCATACAGCGGGGTGGGCATCCCGGGGAACGCCTCCTGCTGCACTCGGACCATGGCCGTCAGCCTACGGTTGGGACCTGACGGTGGCCCGCCTGTGGAAAACTCCGGGGCGCGGCCCGCCGGTGCGGCAGGCTCTCGGCATGGACAGGGACACCGTCATCACCCGTGAGAACGCCGCCGACCTCTTCGACTTCCTGCTCGACCCGGACGTCCGCGAGGCGGGCTGCCTGGCGGCGCTCCTCCTCGACGACGAGGGACGGGTGGTTGTGCCCATCGTCGTCGAGGACATCCCCTCGCCCGTGGCTCGCGACGACAAGGACCGGGCCGTCTGCCCCCTGGTCCGGGCAGCCGTGGAGGCGGGCGCCGCGATTGCCTTCGCCATCGGGCGCGACGGGCCGCTCCATGCGACCGACGAGGACCGCGACTGGCACGAGTCGCTGCTCGCCACGGCGCGCGCGGCCGACGTGCCGGTCCTCGGGGCGTGGATCGCCGGCGGCTGGGGCGTGCGTCCGTTGCCGCGGCCGCTCGCCGAGGACGCGCTCGCCGGCTGAGCCCGCCTCAGGCGGCGCCGACGAAGGCGCGGACGCTGTCGGCGACCATCTGGACCGCGATCGCGGAGAGCAGCAGACCGGCAATGCGGGTGAGCAGCACGATCCCGGACTCGCGGAGCACGCGACCCAGCGCACCGGCATACCGCAGCGTCAGCCAGACCACGGTGAGCGCGGCCACCAACGCGAGCGCCACCGAGAAGACCTGAGCGCCGCTCGTCGCGTTCTGCACGGCGAGCATCGTGGCGACGATCGCTCCCGGGCCCGCCAGCAGGGGCGTACCCAGGGGCACGAGCGCGACGTTCACCCCGGCGTCGGCGTGCTGCTCGGACTCGGCACCCATGAGCAGTTGGAGGGCGACGATGAGCAGCAGCAGTCCGCCGGCCCCCTGGAGGGCGGCCACCGAGATGTGCAGGTAGTCGAGGATGTAGCGCCCGAACACCGCGAACGAGGCGATGACGAGGAGCGCGACGAGCGAGGCCCGGCGGGCGGCCGCCCGCTTGGCGCGAGCCGGCAGCGATGAGGTCAGCGCGAGGAAGATCGGGATCGCGCCCGGAGGGTCCATGATCACCAGGAGGGTGACGAACGCCGACACGAAGGTCACGCTGTCAAAGGGCACCCGGCCACCTTAGAGGCCGATCGCTGCTGAGCCGCTTCCTTGCTCCACGATGCGCGCCAGCTGGGCCGGGTCGGTGGTGTGCTCGCCGAGCCGGTTCGGCTTGCCCTCGCCGTGGTAGTCGCTGCTGCCGGTGACGATGAGGTCGTGGGCGTCCGCGAGGTCCTGCGCGAGCGCTCGCCCGGCCGCGTCGTGGTCCCGGTGGTGGACCTCGATCCCCCCGAGCCCGGCGGCGACCATCTCCTCGACCACGTCCACGTCGAGGGCCCGGCCACGTGTCACGGTGAACGGGTGGGCCAGGACCGGCACACCCCCGGCCGCCCGGACCAGGCGCACGGCCCGCACCGGGTCGACCGCGTAGTGCGAGACGTAGTACGGCGACTCGTTGTGCAGCAGGTCCCGGAAGGCGGTCGTCCGGTCGGGCACCTGGCCGCTCGCCACGAGCGCGTCGGCGAGGTGCGGCCGGCCCAGCGTCGCCCCGGCGGCCACCTGGGCGCGCACCTGGTCGATCGTGATGGGTATGCCGTCCGCCGCCATCCGCTCCACCATGCGGTCCATCCGGGTCAGGCGCGAGGACCTCGCGTGCTCGATCTCCCCGAGCAGGTCGGCGTCGTCCGGGTCGAAGAGGTAGGCCAGGAGGTGGACGCTGCGGTGGTCTCGCTGGCAGGAGATCTCCATGCCCCGCACGAGCCCGATGCCCCGCTCGAGGGCGGCCGCCCCGGCCTCGTCCCACCCCCGGGTCGTGTCGTGGTCGGTGAGGGCGACGACGTCGAGCCCGGCTCCCGCTGCCGCAGCGACGAGCACGCCCGGGTCCTGCGTGCCGTCGCTGGCGGTGGAGTGGGTGTGGAGGTCGATCCGCATGCGCCCCAATGTAGGCCCGCGGGGAGTGCTCCCCATGGCCCTCGTTCCCAGCCGTCGGCCACAGTGGATCCATGAGCAGAGTGGACCTCGCCGAGATGGACAAGATCGGCCAGCTGTTCGACCGCCAGAAGGGGTACCTGACTTCCGGGCAGGGCTTCCTCAGCGCCAATGCCGCACCGCGGGGGTTCACCGGGGTGCTGAGCTTCCTCGAGGGTCACTACCAGCGCTGCTACGAGGCAGGCACCAAGGGCATGGGCAACGGGGTCGCGATCGCCGACAAGTGCTCGCGTACCATCAAGGCCAACTACGCCCAGTACGTCGCCGACGACCGCGCTGCCTACGAGCAGCTGAACAAGTACAACAAGAACGCGCCGCCCTACCAGCCGCCGACGGGCACCCTGGGTGCCGGGGGTCAGCCGGGTCAGCCGAGCGGTCCGGGTGCGGCCCAGCGCGTCTGGGACGGCACGAAGTGGGTGACCGCCCAGGCCAAGACCGCGGGCGAGCATGCCGGCACGGCCTTCGGGCTGCACAACCGGGGGGCGAACAACTCCGCCAAGCGCAAGGAGCTGGGGAAGCTCGGTGACCAGGCGGATGACAAGAGCATGCTCGGCGGCAAGGACACCAACTGGTTCGAGGATCCCTGGGGCACGGCCAAGGGCAAGGCCAGCGACTACGTCAAGGAGTGGCAGGCCAAGGCGGCGGGTTACAAGAGCGCCGAGGCGCAGGAGAGCGCGATGACCCAGGAGTACCGCGATGCCTATCGCGACAAGCGGGCCGATGTCCGTCAGGACCAGCGCGCCAACGGGCAGACCCCGAATGACACCCGACCCTTCGTCACCCCGAGCGCCGAGAAGCAGCAGGCCCTGAACGGGGCGATCGACGCCGTGCAGAAGCCGGCCGAGCTGATCGACGCCGCCGAGGGCGTCTACGACGCGGGCAAGGGCCTGCTCGACGAGATCCAGCGCGCGGCGAGCATCCAGCGGCTGAAGAACACCGACAACACCGGGTCGAGCACCTGGGCCAACGACTCAGGGGGGACCTGGTGAGCGTCACCGAGAGACACGCACTCAGCGAGAACTGGTCGGCCTGCCTGGCACCGGAGGGCAATGACGACTTCGCCGAGGAGTTCGAGTCCAACTGCGGCTTCCTGCTCGGCGGTGTGCTCTGGGTCGCGCGGGAGGCCTTCGGTTTCGACGTGATGGACAAGCTGGTCTACCCGCTGTGCGGTGACTGGGCCACCTTGGCGGTGACGAGCCGGGCCTGGGTGAGCCTGCAGGGCGGGTGCGCCGACATCTCCGGCAACTTCGACGGCATGAACCAACTGCCCGAGTCGGTCTGGGCGGCCGACGGCACCGACAGCGCGCCCACCCAGTTCCGTGCCCGCATGGGCGAGGTCAGCAAGAGCTTCATGTCCTACTCGGAGTCCGCACTGCTCATCTCCCAGCTCGTCGACAGCCTGATCGAGGTGGGCAAGGCCGCGGCCGACGGCATCGCCCTGTGCATCAGCCTCATCTCCGAGACCCTTGAGCGCATCATCATCGAGGCGAGCATCCCGGTGATCGGGTGGGTCGCCGGTGCCGTGGAGGCCGGTGTCTTCGTCACCCGCTTCTGGCAGAAGGTCAACCGGGCCCTGGAGCTCATCGAGAAGATCATGAAGACCATCGAGCGGGTCGTGGTGACCCTCAACAAGATCATCCGCGTGCTCAAGATCCTCAAGACCGTCCTGAGCACCTTCTCGGGCGCGATCGCCATCTCCAACACCGCGCAGACTCCGGACGCGGTCAACCACGGATTCGGGAACACCGCATGAGCTACGAGGACGACCTGCTGGCCCAGGCCCGCGCGGTGCTCGGCGAACTCCGCGACTCGCTCACCGAGGTGCGCGAGAGCACTCGGGAGATCATCGAGGAGGGCGCGCGCGACATCCGGGCTGACGCCCACCGCGACGAGGAACGCGCCCGTCAGGCGCGTCGTGGGGACTTCGGTCGTGACTGGGTCCGACTCCAGGAGCGCATCGACAGGGGCGAGAGCTCGCTGTCGGCCGTGGCGCGGGGACTGGACACCTCACCCGAGGCCCAGACGGTGCGCAGCCACACGGTGCTGAACCTGGTGGACCTGCGCCTGCTGATGGAGGATGCCGTTGGCGAGCCCGGGGAGGAGCTGCCCGTCATCCGCATCAGGGGTGAGGAGCAGGTCGGCGCCGGCGCCCTGCCCCCCGAGGCGCGACGGGCGATGGCGGAGGTGGGTCGCACCATGGGTCGGATCGAGGAGCTGAGCCGGCGCCTGCGTGACATCCCGCTCGAGGATCCGGACTGACTCCACCTCATCCGGGTCAGTGGCGGCGAGCGCCGCGCAGGGCGACCCCCGCGCACGCCGTGAGGATCGCACCCCACCCGAGGACGAGCCCCAGCGTGCTCGCGCCCACCACACCGGGGGTTCGGGGGAACCAGGGCAGGTAACCCCCTTGCCCCGGCTGCGGCAGGACCCGGTTGTGCAGCCGGCCGCTGCGATCGACCTGTACCGTCACCGGGTCGCCCACGGCATAGGTCGTGGTCTGCCCATAGGCCGACCCCGGGCGGTAGTGGCGGGTCCCGGTCACGCTGCTGCGGGACTGGCGACCCGCGAAGGAGGCTGCCGGGGAGTAGGCCGAGAGCGCAGCGCCATCCACCGTGACGCTGACCCGCTGCACCGACCTATGCAGGTCGGTGGCCGTGGTGACGGCCCCGGTGTGCTCCTCGAGGAGATAGCGACCGATGGCGGCGTCGAGCAGGATCGCGCTGAGCGGGAAGGTCACGATGGACACCGCGCCCAGGCCCCGCCGGACCCAGCGCGGCCAGCGCGAGGGCAGCTGCGTGAGGAGCAGTCCGAGGAGGGCCAGACCCGGCCAGAAGGCCCACCGCGGCCACACTCCGGGCGCCGGCCCCAACGCGTCCATCGCGTAGGTCTGGCTGCGGGCCAGGCCCGCCGCGGCGACGAGCAGGAAGAGCCCGACCAGCGTGGACCGCACCGGCCGCGAGAGGTCGGGCCCCCGTCCGGGCCGTTGCTCGACACCGTCCTGGATCCTCCCCTGCTCCATGGCGTCGACCCTATGCGGCTGCAGCCCTCACCGCAGTTCGGGTGGCCTCCGGCGGGTCAGCGCCGAGGCATGAGCAGGGTCAGGTCGAGGTCGAGCACGACCTCCGGCAGGTACTTGCCATCCTCAGCCCGGAGCGGGAAGTCCCCGCACGCGCGGTCCTTGGTCGCGACCAACCGGGTCCTGAGCGCACCGACGTCGCTGCGTCCGGGCAACTCGATCTTCTCCAGCACCTCCGACCACGCATAGACCGTGTCGCCGGCGAAGGTCGGGTTGCAGTGCGTCCCGGCATTGATCGCCAGGATCGTCTGCGCGTTCGCCAGTCCGTTGTAGGACAGGGCCCGCGCGATCGAGATGACGTGCCCGCCGTAGACGATCCGTCGACCGAACCGTCCGTGCTGCTCGACGTGCTGGTTGAAGTGCACCTTGGCGGTGTTGTGCCAGAGCCGGGTGGCCGTCATGTGCTCGGCCTCCTCGATGGTCATCGCGTCGACGTGGTCGATCCGCTCCCCCACCGCGTAGTCGTCCCAGAGGTACGGGCTCCCCGACAGGGCAGTGTCGTATGCCGTTCCGCTGAGTCCCGCGGGCACCACCAGGTCCGCTGGGGCCACCGTGGCCGGCAGGTCCGGCAGCACCGTCTCGGGCGCCGGGCTCGCCTCGTCCCGCTTGCGCACCATGACCCAGCGCACGTAGTCCAGGACGGTCTCGCCGTGCTGGTTGGTGCCGACCGAGTGGACGTGGACGACACCGGTCTTCCCGTCGCGGTTGGCCTTGACGCCGATGACCTCACTGCGCGCGCTCAGGGTGTCGCCCGGGAAGACGGGCGCGGTGAAACGGCACGCGGCGTACCCGAGGTTGGCGACGGCGTTGAGGCTGACCTCCGGCACGGTCTTGCCGAAGACGGTGTGGAAGACGACGAGCGCATCGAGCGGCATCCGGTCCAAGCCCATGGAGGCGGCGAAGGTCGCGCCCGAGGTCAAGGCGAAGCGCGAGCCGTAGAGGGCGGTGTAGAGCGCGGCGTCGCCCTCGGTCACCGTGCGCGGACTGGCGTGCACGAGCTCCTGCCCGACGACGAAGTCCTCGAAGTAGTGCCCGGCGAAGGTCTTGCTCAGCGTCATGGGGCCCATCCTCGCGTGCCCGGGCCCGGCGCCCAACGACTGCGGCGCGTGCTCTGCCTCACGCAGCCGTCGGGAAGAGCGGGCGCCGGTGACGCAGCGCACTGACGATGGCTGCGGCATACGTGCCCAGGGACACGCCCGCGGCCAGGCCGAGCCCGACGATCCCGGCCCCCGCGAGGGTGGTCAGGCCGAGCAGGGGACCCTCGCTCCCGGCGCCGATCATCTCCGAGATGCCCTGGTAGACCGCCCGACCGGGCAGCAGCGGCACGATCGCCGACGTCGTCACGGCGAGGGCGCCGGCCCGCAGGCGTCGGGCACCGGCGCGGGCGAGGAAGCCGATGACCCCCGCGGCGAGCGTCGCGGACACGGCCGCACCGAAACCGAGGGAGTCCCCCAGCGCGGTGGCCACGACCCAGCCGACGGCGCCGAGGACACCACTGAGGACGACGACCCGCCCCCGGGCGTGTGCACTGACGGCGAAGGCGGCCGCGATGAGCACGGCGCACGTCACCTGCAGGAGCAGGCTCTGGTCGAGGTAGGTCTTGGAGGAGACCGCGATCGGCAGACCGATGCGGTTGCCGATCGACAGGACGGTGGTGACCCCGATGACGATCGCCAGGGTCATGACGACGACCTCGAAGGAGCGGGCTCCCGCGGTCACGTAGTACCCCTCGAGCGCGTCCTGGGCCGCACCCACGACCGAGAGTCCGGAGAGGAGGAGCACGATGCCCGAGGCGACGATGAGCGAGGGAGAGGCTGCGGCCACCGGGCCCCAGCCCTCGCGTGCCGCCACGACGACCACGATGGCGACGGCCGTGGGCACGGCGGCAGCAATGCACTGGGTGAAGAAGGACGCGACGTTGGCCCGGCCAAGAGCCCGCTGGAGGCGATCGATGAGGAGGGCCGAGGCGAAGGTCAGCGCGATGATCAACGGGCCCGCGCCGATCAGCAGGGCGACTGCGGCGGCCAGGACGGCGCTGGCCGAGGCGACGACCCAGCGGCGATAGGGATGCGGGGCACGGACGACGGCGTCGAAGCGCTCGCGGGCCTCCTGCACCGGGATGGGATGCGCGGCCACGGCGGCCACCAGCTCGCGCAGACGCTCCAGTCGCGTGAAGTCCTGTGTGCGGTGGCGGACCACCTTCATCACGGTCATCGGGTCGGCGTGCGGGCCGCGCTGATAGCTCACCGCGATCGAGGTGAAGGTGATGTCGACGTGCACCGAGGTCATCCCGTAGGCCCTGGTCAGCTGGAGCACGGTGGCCACCACGTCGGCGGCGGGCGCCCCGGTCGAGAGCAGGGCGATGCCGGCCCGCAGGGCGAGGTCGACGACCGCGCGAGCGGTGACATCGGCGACCTCGTCGGGGTGGACGAAGACGGGGAGCTCATCGGTCGGGGGGCCGCTGGGCCGGAACGCCCTCCGGGTGCCGGCGACAAGCCGCGAGCTGCCACGGCCTCCTCCCGGCCGGGGATCGGGCGGCGTCACGGACATGCAGTCGAGTATGCCGTCAAGGCCTTCCCACGGTGGCCCGCGTGACCCTAGCGTGGGCCGACCACTGGTGCGCCAGACGAAACAAGTTGCATGATGCGCAACGCTTGCGCCTATCCCTCCTCGCGCTTCCACGACCTGATGGCCACGGCCCGCTTCGAGGTGATGCCGACCGCCAAGATCGAGGAGCAGGTGCTCGCCGGCGTCCCCCGGGAGGTCACCGTCACCGTCACCGCCGCCCAGAACAAGGGGATGGAGGCGACTGCACGTCTTCACCTTCAACCAGGTCGACGTCATCGAGCGCTGGCGGCAGGAGGCGCTGGGACGTCCGGCGCCCTGACATCGTCGGGACGTACCCTTGGGCGGTGCCCACGGATCGCCTGACCGTCCTCCTCGCCGGACGACCGGCCCTCATCGACGGCGGCTACGGCTGGCTGCTCCAGGAGCGCGGCCTGCCCCCGGGCGTCGTCGCCGAGCAGTGGAACCTCGAGAACGCCGAGGCGATCTCCGCCCTCCACGACGAGTACGCCACGGCGGGGGCGCAGGTCCTCACGACGAACACCTTCGGCGGCACCAGGGCACGCCTGTCGATGAACGGCCTCGAGGACCAGGTCCACGAGGTCAACCGCGCCGGTGCGGCGGTGGCGCGCACCGTCGCCGACCGCCACGGGATCCTCGTCGCCGGCGACCTCGGCCCGACCGGCGAGCTCCTCGAACCGCTCGGCACGCTGACCGAAGAGGATGCGGTCGCGATGTACGTCGAGCAGCTCCGCGGTCTGGTCGAGGGTGGCATCGACCTCGTCCTCATCGAGACGATGAGCGACCTCGGCGAGGCCCGCGCCGCCATCACCGCGGCTCAGCAGGTGGCCCCCGACCTGCCGATCATCGCGACCATGAGCTTCGACACCAACCTGCGCACGATGATGGGAGTGGACCCCGCCTCCGCGATGCGCGAGCTCGCTGCGGCCGGCGCGGACGCCGTCGGCGCCAACTGTGGCCGCGGACCGGAGGATATGGAGCAGATCGTCGACAAGCTCGTCGCGGCGCGCCCCGACGGAGTCCTCGTCGTCGCCCAGTCCAACGCCGGGCTGCCCCAGCTCGAGGGTGGCGACTTCGTCTACACCGTCGACCCCGCAGGGATGGCGGCACACGCCCAGCAGCTCCGCGCCCTCGGGGTGGACGTCATCGGCTCCTGCTGCGGGTCCTCACCCGCGCACGTGAGCGCGATCAGCGCCGCGCTGGCCTGACCTGCCCGACGAGCACCGACAGGGCATCGCGCAGCCCGAGCACGCCCGTGTGCAGGACCTCCAGCGGCAGGCTGATCCGCTCCGCCGCGGCCCGGGCCAGCGGCCACAGCTCGGCCTCCTCCTGCGCGTCCGTGGTCTGCACGAGCCAGACCATCCGCGTGTAGTGCTGGAAGTAGTCGTCCCGCAGCTCGGGGAACCGGTCCAGCCCCAGCCCGTGGCGCCCTCCCCCGCGACGTTGCCGGCCGAGACGATCCGCAGCACCGAGAGCTTGGGCACCAGGCCGATGCGCACGGTGGAGGCCGGCGACAGGTACGAGCCTAACGACCCGGCGAGGAGCACCTGCTGGACGTCGGTATGGGCAAGCCCCAGCTCCTCGAGCAGGAGGGTCCAGCCGGGCCACGGCGGGCACTTCCTGGGCTCGATGCACACCATGGAGCGCTTCTGCACCTGCTTCTACCGCCCCTTCCTCTCCAGCTCGGACAACCACGAGCGCTGGATGCGCGGGGGCGCCCTCGGCACCAGCGCCCGCGCCGCCAACGTCTGGCGCAAGAAGCTGGAGGAGTACGAGCAGCCGCCGCTCGACGACGCGATCCGGGCCGAGCTCGAGGACTTCGTGGGCCGCCGTCGGACCGAGCTCGGCGACTAGGATTCGGCGATGGCCATCTCCGCGTTCGACCTGTTCTCCGTGGGGATCGGCCCCTCGTCGTCCCACACGGTGGGCCCGATGCGGGCCGCGGCGACCTTCGTGCAGCGGCTCACCGAGGCGGGCCTGCTCGAGCAGGTATGCCGTGTGCAGGCCCAGCTCTTCGGCTCCCTGGGTGCCACGGGGCACGGGCACGGCTCGGTCAAGGCGGTCGTCCTCGGCCTGGCCGGTGAGCGACCCGAGCTGGTCGACCCCCGCGCCGCCGAGGCGACCTTCGAGCAGGTGAAGGCCAGCCATCGGATGCCTCTTGGTGGCACCCACGAGATCACCCTCGACGTCGACACCGACGTCATCCTGCACCGCCGCGAGACCCTGCCCTTCCACAGCAACGGCATGCGCTTCACGGCCTGGGGCCCCGATGCCGGCGAGGGCTCGGCACCCCTCTTCGAGCGCGAGTTCTACAGCGTCGGAGGCGGATTCGTCCTCGACCAGGACGAGGTCGGGGAGAACCAGATCATCCCGGACCACACGCCAGTGCGCTATCCGTTCGCCAGCGGGGCCGAGCTGCTCGCGCGCTGCGCCGAGTCCGGCCTGCCGATCTCGGGCGTGATGATGGCCAACGAGCTCTCCTGGCGCACCGAGGCCGAGGTCCGCGAGGGCCTGCTCCACCTGTGGACGGTCATGCAGGAGTGCGTCGACAACGGCTGCCGCACCGAGGGCGTCCTCCCCGGTGGCCTCAAGGTCCAGCGACGCGCCCCCCGCCTGGCCAAGCAGCTCAAGCGCGAGCACGCCGGGGACCCCCTGTCCGCCATGGACTGGGTCACGCTCTACGCCCTTGCCGTCAACGAGGAGAACGCCAGCGGCGGGCGCATCGTCACCGCCCCGACCAATGGCGCGGCCGGCATCATCCCGGCCGTCCTGCACTACTACACGCGGTTCGTGCCCGGCGCCGACGACGACGGCGTCGTGGCCTTCCTCCTCACGGCCGCGGCGATCGGCTCCCTCTACAAGCAGAACGCCTCGATCTCCGGCGCCGAGGTCGGCTGCCAGGGCGAGGTCGGGTCCGCATGCTCGATGGCCGCCGGCGCGCTCGCCGAGGTCCTGGGCGGCACGCCCCGCCAGGCCGAGAACGCCGCCGAGATCGGCATCGAGCACAACCTCGGCCTCACCTGCGACCCGGTCGGCGGACTGGTCCAGATCCCGTGCATCGAGCGCAACGCCGTGGCCTCGGTCAAGGCGATCACCGCGGCGCGGCTGGCGCTGCGTGGCGCCGGGGACCAGATCGTGAGCCTGGACACCGCGATCAAGACCATGCGCGACACCGGTCGCGACATGAAGGTGAAGTACAAGGAGACCGCGCGCGGCGGGCTCGCCGTCAACCTCATCGAGTGCTGACGCCGGCCCGGTCCGCCCGAGCCGTCAGCTGAAGACGACCGTCCGGTCGCCGTTGAGGAAGACCCGGCTCTCGCAGTGCCAGCGCAGCGCCCGGCTGAGCACGCGCGCCTCACACTCCTCGCCGGCCCGCACCAGGTCCTCGGGGGTCATCCGGTGGTCGACGCGAATGACGTCCTGCTCGATGATCGGCCCCTCGTCGAGGTCGGCCGTCACGTAGTGCGCGGTTGCGCCGACGAGCTTGACTCCCCGACCGAAGGCCTGGTGATAGGGCTTGGCGCCCTTGAAGGAGGGCAGGAAGGAGTGGTGGATGTTGATGACCCGCCCCGACAGCTCCCGGCTGAGGTCGTCGCTGAGCACCTGCATGTAGCGGGCGAGGACGACCAGGTCGATGTCGTGCTCGGCGACCAGCTCGCGCAGGCGCGCCTCGGCCTGCGGCTTGGTCTCTGGCGTGATCGGCACGTGGTGGAAGGGGACGCCATAGCTGCGCGCCAGCGGCTCGAGGTCGGGGTGGTTGGAGACGATCGCGGGGATGTCCATGGTCAGCTGCCCGGACTTCCACCGGAAGAGCAGGTCGTTGAGGCAGTGCCCGAACTTGCTCACCATGATGAGAGTGCGATGGGGCGCGGTCGAGTCCCGGATCTGCCAGGTCGCACCGAGCTCCTCCCCCACATGGGCAAAGGCCGCCTGCAGGTCCGCCAGCGGCACCGCGGGTGTCACGGTGAAGCGCATCCGCAGGAAGAGCTGCCCGGAGCGCGGGTCGTCGAACTGCTGGCTCTCGGCGATGTCCGCGCCGAGCTCGAACAGGGTGGTGCTCACGCGCGCGACGATGCCGGGCCGGTCGGGGCAGGAGAGGACGAGGAGGTGTTCTGGTGCGTTCACGCCCTGGACGCTAGTCGACGTCCGCTAGTGTCGCGCCATGCGCAACACCGAACGCGACCAGCGAGACACGGTGCAGTCCGTCGACCGGGCGATCACCATCCTCGAGACGCTGGCGCGGGAGGGAACGGTGGGCGTCACCGAGCTGGCCGCCGCCCTCGACGTGCACAAGAGCACCGCCTCGCGGCTGGTCTCAGCCCTCGAACGCCGTTCGCTCGTGGAGCAAGTCGAACAGCGCGGCAAGTACCGCCTCGGCACCGGGATCCTCCGCCTGGCCGGCGCCACCAGTGCGCGGCTGGACCTGGTCCAGGAGGCGCGACCGATCCTGCGACGCCTCGCTGCCGACACCGGCGAGACGGTCAACCTCGTCGTGCTCTCCGGCGGCGCCGCGCTCTACATCGACCAGATCGTGGGCCCCTCGACCCTCTCGTCCTACAACTGGGTCGGGCAGCACATCCCGCTCCACGCGACGAGCAACGGCAAGGTCCTCCTCGCCGGCCTCACCCGCCGGGAGGTGGCCGACCTCGTCGGTGAGCTCACGGCATACACCCCCTCCACCCTCACCTCCCCGTCCCGCCTCGACGAGGAGCTCGCGACCGTCCGCAGGCAGGGGTATGCCGTGGCCGCCGACGAGCTGGACGTGGGCCTGACGGCGGTGGCCGGGCCGGTGCACAACGCCCACGGCGAGGTGGTCGCCTCGGTCTCGGTCTCCGGCCCGACCTTCCGCTTCCGCGAGGCCCGCATGCACCAGGTCATCCCGTTGGTCACGGCAGCGGCGGACGAGGTGTCAGCCGCGATGGGCTGGCTGGGGCCCGACCGCGCCCACGAGGACTGACCAACCCCTTGACCGGCGGGGCCAAGCGCAGCATTCTGTTGCGCAGGTCACATACCGGTTGCACATTACGCAACACGGCGAGGCACTGGTGCCGGAGCTGTTCATCGACGGCGCCTTCGTCTCCCCACGCGACGGTGGCCGCCGCGCCATCACCTGCCCGGCCGACGGCCAAACTCATCGAGCCGACCGCCGGGTCGATCCTGCTCGACGGCGAGGAGTCACCGCCCTCAAGGACGACGCCCTCCCGACGATGGAGGTTCCTACGCCATCCATCCGGAAGACCTCGACGTGACCGACGCTACCCCGCCGGCCGGCTTCGGCCGCCCTGACCTGACCGCCTTCGCGGCTTACCCCAATCGACCCTGATCGGGTCTGCTGACCCCCTCGACGAGAACGCAGCGACATCACAGCCACCCAACCCCGACCGTCCGGGAAGCCGGGGCACGTCACATGGCCGGTGCTGCGGGCGTGTCGAGTGGGTCGTCCAGGGGCGACGCAGGAGCGTCGACGCGACGTGCTGAGAGGTGGTTCCAACCGAGCGCTAGGGCACCGGCTACAGGCATGGCGATGGGTCAGGAACGGCGTCGCTCCCTGCGCAGGAGGGAGCGCAGAGTCTCGGCGTTCGCGTAGCCGACCCGTCGTGCGATCTCGGCGGAGGTGAGGTCCGTGGTTGCTGAGAGGTGCCGAGCTCGTTCGATCCGAAGCCGTTGGACGAAGCCGAGCGGAGTGAGGTTGAGCGCCGCACGGACTCGTCGTTCGAGTGTGCGCCGGCTGGTGCCGAGCGACTGCGCGACGAAGGCGACGTTGAACGGTTCGTCCAGGCCGGCGCGCACGAAGCGTTCGAACTCGATGACGATCGGGTCCTCGTGCCTTAGATGTTCGTAGGCGACGAAGGCCGCCTGCGACGGGCGCTCGTCGATGAGGAGGAGCTTGGCGACATGTTGGGCCAGGTCGGGGCTGATCGATCGCACGAGTGAGAGCGCGAGGTCGATGTGGGCGAACGCGGCGCCGGCGGTGACGAGGTTCCCGTCGACCACGACCATGGTGTCGAGATCGAGGGCGACGGTCGGATAGCGCTTCAGGAACTCCGGCCCCAGGAACCAGCTGGTCGTCGCCCGCCGATGATGCATCCGTCCGGTCTCGGCGACAGCGAACACGCCGGTGCACGCCGCGGCGATCCGGGTGGTCGCCTCGTCGAGGCGCCCGAGCGAGGCGATGACCGAACGAGCATCTCGGCTCTGGAGGGCATCGTTGGTAGCGGCGGCCGTGAGGGTTCCAAGCGCAGGGACGACGACCACGTCGAACTCGCCGGACTCCGACAGCGGGTGGTCCACCGACAGGGTCATCGATGCCGTCGTGGTCACTCGCCGTTTCGGTCCGAGGATGGCGAGTTCGATCGGGCCGATCCGCGGGTCGACATCGCCGCGGGCTCCGTCGGCCACCCGCACGATGTCGATGACCGACGCGACAGCCGAACCGAAGCAGCCGTCGATCGCGATCAGTCCGATACGCATGGCGCGAACAATAGCAATACTGCCGTATACGCCACTTCTCACATGCCCTTGCCCGTCATACGCTGAACTCGCTTCACCAAGAAACCTCGACACCTGGGAGAGCCCCTCATGTCCACACCCGCATCACTTCCGTATGCCTTCGTCGCCAAGATCGTCGCGGCCGATGGACAGCACGACGCGCTCGCCGACCTGCTCGCCGGCGCTGTCGCGCTCGCCAACGAAGAAGTAGGAACGATTGTCTGGTTCGCGGTCAGGACCCACGCCGACACCTTCTGGATCTTCGATGCATTCCCCGACGAGGCCGCTCGCGACGCCCACGCCAACGGCGCCATCGTCGCAGCACTGCTGGCCAACCAGCACCTCCTCGGCGCAGCACCCGAGATCCTGGCGGCCGACGTCCTCGCGTCCAAGCTCCCGTAGTCCGCCAACGCACGAGACGATCGCGCCCCGCCGAGCCGTCGCCAGGTCGCGACGCAACGCCACGCTGCGTTGCCGAGCGGTGCGAGGCCTATCGGCACACGGACAGGATGTCGACCGCGAGCGCTCAGCCGGCGAGGGGTCCGTCGCAGAGGAGAGCGACGTCGGTGTCGGGCAGAGCCGTGAGGCCAGCGCATCGCGCGACCACCGGAACCGAACAGCCCCTGCCCTGCCTTTCCGCAGGTCAGGGGCTGTTCGCCGGAGCTGCCTGTCGGAATCGAACCGACGACCTAATCACGTCGGCTTTGCGTCCTGCCGACACCGGCGACTTCCAGGTCGGCGTGCGACTCGCCTATGCGCTGGGTCGTCCGGTCGCCGGCGGGGTCCAGACCGTCACCGTCGAGGGCGGCACGGCCACCCTCACGAGGTCCTCGGCGAAGGTCCCGGTGCGGCCTCGGCCGTCGCGAACAAGCTGCGTGAGCTGGGGGTGGTCTCGTGAACACGATCGTCGTCGTCGAGGTCGAGGAGGGCGCGCCTCGCTCGTCTCCCGTGAGGCCTTGACCTTCGCTCGTGCCATGGGGTCCGGTGAACTGCACGCCGTGGTGCTCGGCGCGGCCTCCCCCGAGGTGGTCGCCGACTGCGCAGCCCAGGGCGTCGTCGCGGTCCACGCGGCGACCAACCCCGAGCTCACCTCGTATGCCGCGGCCGCCTGGGCCGCTGGGGTCGAGTCCGCGGGCCGGGCCAGCCGGTCGACCACCGTCATCGCCGGTGCACGAACCGCGGCAACGAGGTCCTCGCGCACGTGGGTGCTCGCCGCAACCTGTCGATGGCCGCGAACGTGGTCACCCGTCGTCTCCGGAGAGCCGCTCGTCGTCGAGCGCCAGGTCGTCCAGGGCAACGCCCTCGAGACGATGGCGCTCACGGACCGGATCCGCCTGTTCACCATGGCCGGGCACGCCGTGGCGCCCGAGGACGCCAGCGCTCCGGGCGGGGCCGAGGTGCGTCCCTTCGAGGCGCCGCTCCAACCCGGTGACCTGGCGGCCCGCGTCGTGCGCGTCGAGGCCCGCGAGTCCGGGGATGCCTCCGGCCTGACGTCGGCCAAGGTCGTCGTCGGCGCCGGGCGCGGTGCCGGGAGCCACGAGCAGGTCGGCCAGACCGGCTCACGGATCGCCCCGGACCTCTACATCGCGTGCGGCATCAGCGGCGCGATCCAGCACTGGGCGGGGTGCGCCTCGAGCAAGACGATCCGGGCGATCAACACCGACCCGGACGCGCCGATGATGACCAAGGCGGACTACGCCGTCGTCGGCGACATGCACGAGGTGCTGCCGGCCCTCCTCGAGGAGCTCGCCTGACGAGTCACCCGCTGCACGCCGGGCAGGGGCGCCATGGGGCACAGTCCCGCGCACGGCATACGGAATGATGGGCGCTCGTGACCACGATCGTCTTCGTCCATGCCCACCCCGACGACGAGGCCTCGGCGACCGCCTGCTCGATGGCCATAGCCACGGACCTCGGCCATCGCGTGGTCGTCATCTACGCGACCAATGGCGACCACGGCGAGCCCGCCACCGACCTCGCCGAGGGTGAGACCGTCGTGTCCCGCCGACGCCTCGAGGCCCAGGCCAGTGCGGCAGCCACCGGGGCGGAGATCCGCTGGCTCGACTACGCCGACTCCGGCATGGCCGGCTGGGAGCAGAACGACGCCGAGGGCTCCTTCCACGCCGCGAGCACCGACGAGGCCGGTGGGCGGCTGGCGGCCCACTTCGACGAGCTCGCCCCCGATGTGGTCGTCGGCTATGACTTCCACGGCAACTACGGGCACCCCGACCACGTCAAGGTCCACCACGTCGTCAAGCGCGCCCTCGACCTGCACCACGGCCGGCCGCGCTACCTCGAGGTCACGATCAACCGCGACCTCATGCGTCGCCAACGCCAGCAGGCCATCGACGCCGGCGTCGACGTCGGGGACTGGGATGTCGACCAGCCGATGCTCGACGGCCACCCGATCGGCACCCCCGAGGCCGAGCTGCACTGGCAGGTCGACGGCCGCGCCGTCATCGACCGCAAGCGGGCCGCCCTCTCCGCGCACGCCAGCCAGACCTCGGACGTGGGGATGATGCTCGCGATCCCCGAGGACGCCTTCCGCGAGGGCTGGGGCTTCGAGCACTACATCGAGCCTGCGCTCGGCGAGCAGCCGATGCGCACCGCCTGGCCCTTCTGAGAGGGCTCAATTCGTATGCCGTGAATCGCACGGGACCCTGGCGGCGCGGGCGTGCCGCCTAGGGCCTGTTATGAAAGTCGTTTCAGCCAGTGATCGATGCTGGCGACGTGGACGGTGGCGGCGAAGCGGACGGCGAGTTTGTCGTAGCGGGTGGCGAATCCCCGATGGTGCTTGAGGTGGCTGAA
>JAIUOP010000009.1 GCA_020161815.1 Actinomycetota bacterium
GACCTCGACAACGTCGCTGACGGCCTCAACGCCCGACCCCGCAAAACCCTCGGGTGGCGCACACCGGCCGAAGCCCTCGCCGAAGTACTGTGAAACCACATCGTTGCGTTGACCGATTGAGACCGCCTACGCGTCCCGGGCGTTTCGTGACCCCTCGACGGGGAGCTGGGGAAGGGTCAGTCGGCCTTCTTGAGGCCGGCCTTCTTGCGCGCGGCCGTCTTCTTCGTCGCCGGCTGGGCCGCCTTGGCGGCGGTCGCCTTCGAAGCGGCCTTCTTGGCCGCGCGCGGCGCCGGGGCGACCGTGTCGGCCTCGCCGATCCGCAGGGCCTGGCCCTCGGCGATCGTCATGACCTGGTGACCACCGAAGCCGCCCCGCAGCGCCGAGACCGCCTGCATCGCCGGGCTGATCGCCTGGCGCGAGGCGAACCGGGCGAACAGGCTCGCCGAGATGACCGGCATCGGCACGTCGAGCGCGATCGCCTCCTCGACGGTCCACTTGCCCTCGCCGGAGTCGACCGTGTAGTCCGAGACGTCCTCGAGGGTCGGGTTCTTCTCGAGCGCGTCGACGAGCAGGTCGAGCAGCCAGGAACGCACGACCGTGCCGCGCGTCCACGCCTTGAAGGCACCGGGGACGTCCTCGACGATGTCCTTGGCCATGAGCAGCTCGTAGCCCTCGGCATAGGCGTGCATGAGGCCGTACTCGATGCCGTTGTGCACCATCTTCGTGTAGTGCCCGGCGCCGACCTTGCCGGCGTGGACGAAGCCCTCGTCGCGCGGGCCCTCGGGGCGCAGCGCGTCGAAGATCGGCATCGCCCGCTTCACGTTGGCCTTGGTGCCGCCGACCATGAGGCCGTAGCCATTGGCCCGGCCCCAGATGCCGCCGCTGACGCCGCAGTCGAGGTAGCCGATGCCCTTGGACTTCAGCAGCTTCTCGTTCGCGAAGTCGTCGGTGAACCGGCTGTTGCCGCCGTCGATGACCAGGTCGCCCGGCTCGAGCAGGTCGGCGAGCTTGGCGACTGTCTCGCGCGTGATCCGTCCGGCGGCGACCATCGTCCAGACGATGCGCGGGCCCTCGAGCTTCTTCACCAGCTCGGCGAGCGACTTCACGTCGGAGACCGCCGGGTTGATGTCGTAGCCGATGACCTCGTGACCGGCGGCGCGAATCCGCTCGCGCATGTTGCCGCCCATCTTGCCCAGACCGATCAGACCCAGCTGCATGGAGGTTCCTTTGCTCGTGACGTGTGCTGCTCGAAGGTCACGCTACGCGCCGTGGCGAGCGGACGGCATACCGTGCCGTTGGTTGCCTGTATGCCGCGTGCGCGCCGGGATCAGCTGGCGAAGCGGACCGGCATGAGGACGTAGCGGTAGCTCGAGTCGGCCTCGCCGTCGGCCTCGGCCTGGCCGGTGAGAACGGCGGGGCGGCTCGGCTGGGTGAAGGAGATCCGCGAGAACGGCGTGCCGACCGCACCGAGCCCGTCGAGGAGGAACTGCGGGTTGAAGGCGATCTCCAGCTCGGGGCCGGTGAGCGTGGACTCCACCGCCTCGCTGGCCTGGGCGTCGTCGCCGGTGCCGGCCTCGATGGTCACCTGGCCGTCGGTGAACTTCAGGCGCACCGGGGTGTTGCGCTCGGCCACGAGGGCCACGCGCTTGACCGCCTCGACGAGGTCGTGGGTGGCCACGACCGCCTCGGTGTCGGTCGAGGTGGGGAAGATCGAGGAGACCTTGGGGTACTCACCGTCGAGCAGACGCGTCGTCGAGCGCCGCTGACCGGCCTCGAACCCGACGAGCCCGTCACCGCCGGCGGCGCCACCGAAGGCCAGGTCGATCGAGCCGGACGAGCCGAGCGCCTTGGCCGTCTCGAGCAGCGTGCGGCCCGGCACGAGGAGGACCTGGTTGGCGTCGGCGGCCGAGGGGTTCCAGTGGAGCTCGCGCATGGCCAGGCGGTAGCGGTCGGTCGCGAGCAGGGTCATCGTGTCGCCGTCGATCTCGACCCGGACGCCGGTGAGGATCGGGAGGGTGTCGCCCCGGTCGGCCGCGATGGCCACCTGGGCCACGGCCTGGGTGAAGGCGTGACCGTCGACCGAGCCGCTGGTCTCCGGCGCCGAGGGGAGCGTGGGGTAGTCACCCGAGGGCATCTGCATGAGCGAGAAGCGTGACGAGCCGCATGTGACGTCGACCTTGCCGCCGGAGGTGGCGAACTCGACCGGCTTGCCCGGGAGGTTGCGGGAGATGTCGGCGAGGAGCCGGCCCAGGACGAGCACCGAGCCCTCCTCGGCGACATCCGCGGGCACGGTGATGCGCGCGGAGACCTCGTAGTCGAAGGCGGAGAAGGTGACCGTGCCCTCGGCGCTCGCCTGAAGGAGGATGCCGGCGAGGACGGGGACCGGCGGACGGGCCGGGAGACCACGGGCCACCCAGGTGACCGCCTCGGCGAGGACGTCGCGCTCGACACGGAACTTCACGGCATACCGACCAATCCGGCGCACACCGCGCCCGAGGGGAGTCTTCTTGGGTGCGCGCAGCGTCAGCGCAGCGGCGCACCGGGGGACATGACATTAGTGCACGGGTCGGTGCGGGGCCACCGTGGTCGGTTTCTCACCGGGGTGAGGCCGGTCGAGCGACCGGTCGTGCCGGCAGGAGGGGTCCGGGGCTCGTCATCGGGGGGCTAAGTCATCTCAGAGGTCTCATCGTTGTCATAGGGCCTGTGAACTCTGTGGAGAAGCACCCAAAGTGGCTGGTCGCACGGCGTGGCGCGGCGGTGGAGTCGTGGTGGATGCCCGGTGGAACCACATCGCTGTCATTGGGATCGCCGATGGGCGTTCACATCGGGTCCACGTGCTCGTGTCCCGTTGTCCACCGAGGCGGTCACTGTGTCCACAGTTGTCCACAGGCCCCTGTGGACGCTGCCGTTCCGGGGCGCAGCCGGGCCGCCGGAAAGGGCGACTGTCCACACAGTTGTGCACAGTCGGTGGATGGACGTGCGTCGGGCCGGTGGACAGCCGGTGGAGAAAGTCGTGCACCGTTGCGTGCCGGGTGGCCAGTGCCGACCCGGCGATCAGCGCGACTGCTGCTTGATCCGGCCGGTGAGCTCGGTGACCTGGTTGTAGATCGCCCGCCGCTCGGCCATCAGCTGGCCGATCTTCTTGTTGGCGTGCATGACCGTCGTGTGGTCCTTGCTGAACTCCTTGCCGATCTCCGGCAGGGACATCGCGGTGAGCTCGCGGCAGAGGTACATCGCGATCTGGCGGGCGTTGACGAGCACGCGCGAGCGGGACTGGCCGCGCAGGTCCTCCAGGGTGAGCCCGAAGTAGGCGGCCGTCTGCCCCATGATCGTCGCGCTCGTGATCTCGCCGCTCTCGCTGGGGATGAGGTCCTTGAGGACGATCTCGGCCAGGGCGAGGTCGACCGCCTGCCGGTTGAGGCTGGCGAAGGCGGTGACGCGGATCAGGGCGCCCTCGAGCTCGCGGATGTTGGTGGAGATCCGGCTCGCGATGAACTCGAGCACGTCATCGGGGACCGAGAGCCGCTCCTGGATGGCCTTCTTGCGCAGGATCGCGATCCGGGTCTCGAGGTCGGGCGGCTGGACGTCGGTGAGCAGGCCCCACTCGAACCGGCTGCGCATCCGCTCCTCGAACCCCGCGAGCTGCTTGGGCGGGACGTCACTGGTGATGACGACCTGCTTGTTCGCGTTGTGCAGGGTGTTGAAGGTGTGGAAGAACTCCTCCTGGGTCTGCATCTTCCCCGAGAGGAACTGGATGTCGTCGATGAGCAGGACGTCGACATCGCGGTAGCGCCGCTGGAAGGCCGCCGCCTTGTCGTCCCGGATGGAGTTGATGAAGTCGTTGGTGAACTCCTCGGAGTTCACGTAGCGCACCTTGACATGGGGGTAGAGGCTGCGGCTGTAGTGCCCGATCGCGTGGAGCAGGTGGGTCTTGCCCAGCCCGGACTCGCCGTAGATGAAGAGCGGGTTGTAGGCCTTGGCCGGCGTCTCGGCGACCGCGGTGGCAGCGGCGTGGGCGAAGCGGTTGCTCGCCCCGATGACGAAGGTCTCGAAGGTGTACTTCGGGTTGAGGCGGGTCAGCTCGACCTGCTCGGGTTGGCCGTGGGCCCGCCGCGGTGCGGTGGTCCCGGAGAAGTTCGGTATGCCGTCCGCCTCGCCTCCCAGCGCGAACGCCGGGGCCTCGTCGTCCTCGATCCCGTCGAGCTCCCGGCGGCGCAGGGCCCTGCGGGTCTCCGGGTCGGACAGGTCGGGGACATCGGCGACCCCGACGTGGCGCTCGGGATCCTGGACCGGGCCGGCCTCCCCGGCGTCGGCCGCGCGCTCGGTGGGCGCATCCCCGAGGGAGGGGTCGACGGTGACGGCCAGGCGGACCGGGCGGCCGAGCTCTTCGGAGAGGCACTCGGTGACCCGCTCACGCAGCCGGGTCTCGACGATGTCCTTGGTGAAGTCGTTGGGCACCGCGATGAGGGCGGTGTCGTCGAGCAGTCCCACGAGCCGGGCCAGGGAGAGGAAGGCCCGCTGCTGGATGGAGACGCCATCCTCGTCGAGCGCGTGCAGGGTCCGGACCCAGATCGCCGACATCGACGCATCGGCCACGGCTGCTCCCTCACTCCGCGGCCGGTCCGGCCTCGGTCTCCTCGACATCCACAAGGTTTTCCACATGCTGTGGGTAGCCGAACGGGGTGCCTGACAGGGCTCCGACGCTAATGCGCGAGCCGTCGGGCGGCAACCTGATCGACCCCCTGATCGACGTGGACGACCCCCCGCACCTGCCGGCTCGCCCTGGGGGACCACCCGGCGTGTCGCCACCTCGGTGGGACCTCCGGGTGGGATCATAGGGGGTTCCTCGGCGGCTTTGGACGATCGCGCGGAGTTTGACCCACGATCTGCCGCTCGCGTACCGTTGACAGGTCCTGTTTGCATCGGGCGTTTTCGCCTGCCCGTGACACTCTCCAGCCTTCGCGGCCGGACGAGGGCGACCGATGCCGTCACCCATCATCCCCCGGGTCCTTCCCTGACCCGACACCTGAAAGAGACAGCCGCCGTGAGCAAGCGCACCTTCCAGCCGAACAACCGCCGCCGGGCCAAGACCCACGGCTTCCGCCTCCGGATGCGGACCCGCGCGGGCCGCGCCATCCTCGCCGCCCGTCGCCGCAAGGGCCGCGCCGAGCTCTCCGCCTGAGGCCACGCCGGTGCTGCCGGCGCGACATCGCCTGCGATCCAGGGGCGATTTCGCAACGGCCGTTCGGGGCCAGGGTGGAGTTCGCGTGGGGTCCAGGCTCCTCGTGGTCCACGTCCACCGCACCGACGCGCGCACGGGATACCCGTCACGCGTCGGTTTTGTCGTGTCCAGGGCCGTCGGTGGGGCGGTGCGACGCAACCTCGTCAAGCGCCGCCTGCGCGAGATCATGCGCGCCGAGCTCCCGGTCCTCCCGACGGGCCTCGACGTGGTCGTCCGGGCCAACCCGGCAGCGGCGGAGGCGTCCTTCGAGGAGCTGCGCGAGACGCTGATCTCGCTGTGCCACAGGGGATTTCGCAGGATCGAGGCCGCTGGATGAAGCGCTTCGCCGCCTGGCCCCTCATTGTCCTCGTGCGGCTCTACCAGCGACTGATCTCTCCGCTGCTCCCTGCCTCCTGCCGTTACTACCCGAGTTGCTCGGCGTATGCCGTGACCGCCCTCGAGCGCTTCGGCCCGTTCCGGGGAACCTGGCTGGCCGTGCGGCGGTTGGGCAGGTGCCACCCCTGGGCCGAGGGTGGCGTCGACCACGTGCCGGCCGGACCGGGTCAGGTGCTCGACGGGCTCGGACGACCGCACCCGGCTCCACCGACCGACTCGTTGACCGACCCGACCCACACCACCACCTGACTTTCCACTGACGCCAGCCGCACGGCATACCGCTGTCGGCGCCCGACGAAAAGGACACCATGGGCGAGATCTTCAACAGCATCCTCAAACCGATCGAGATCCTCGTCGCGTGGATCATGTACGGCTGGCACCAGCTGTTCACGATGATCGGGATGCCGGCCGCGAGCGGCTGGACCTGGGCGCTGTCCATCATCGGCCTCGTGCTCGTCATGCGGGCGGCGATGATCCCGCTGTTCGTCAAGCAGATCAAGGCCTCGCGCAAGATGCAGCTCATCCAGCCCGAGCTGCAGAAGATCCAGAAGAAGTACAAGGGCAAGACCGACCCGGACTCCCGGCAGGCCATGACCCAGGAGACGATGGAGCTCTACCGCAAGGAGGGCACCAACCCGTTCTCCTCGTGCCTGCCGATCCTGGTCCAGTCCCCCTTCTTCTTCGGTCTCTTCCGGGTGCTCAACGGCCTGGATGAGATCGCCGTGGGCAAGAACGACCCGATCGGCCCCATCACCAAGGCGGTGGCCAGCCAGGCCGAGTCGGCGACGATCTTCGGCGCGCAGCTCTCGGACCACTTCCTGGGCGCGAACTCGCTCAACACCCAGATCGTCACGATCGTCCTCATCGTCCTGATGTCGGCGACGACCTTCACCACCCAGCGTCAGCTGATGATGAAGAACATGCCGGCCTCGGCGCTGGACAACCCGTTCGCCAAGCAGCAGAAGATCCTGCTCTACGCGATGCCGGTCCTCTTCGCCGTCTCCGGCGTGAACTTCCCGATCGGTGTCCTCATCTACTGGTTCACCACCAACGTCTGGTCGATGGTCCAGCAGTTCTACGTCATCCGCCGCATGCCCACGCCCGGCTCGGAGGCGGAGAAGGCCCTCCACGAGCGCCTCGCCCGCCGCGGGAAGCCGATTCCGGGGAGCGTCCCGAGTGCGGCAGCGATCGGCGCGGACGGCACCGACGGAAGCGATGGCACCGAGGCGGTCGCGCCGAAGCCCGGGGGTGGCCAGCGCCAGCAGCCCAAGGGCAAGAAGCGTGCGAAGAACCAGGGTCCGCCCAAGGCCGGTCGTCCCGAGGAGCGGGACGTGACCGGCGACGCCGGGTCCGAACCCACCCCCTGACCTCCCGGGCAGCGCCGGCTGCCCACCCCTGCCTCGGTCGCGAGGCGATCCGCATCCGCAAGGAGTGAACGTGAGCGAGAACCAGAGTCTGCCGGACCCCGCTGTCGAGGTCCCGGACACCGACGAGAGCATCGTGCCGGAGTCGTCGCATGACGCCGCCGAGGCGCACGAGGCCCAGACCCACGAGGGTGGCGAGGCCCGCAAGGGTGGTCGCAAGGCCCAGCTGGAGCGAGAAGGAGAGGTGGCGGCGGACTTCCTCGAGACCTTGCTCGACATCTGCGACCTCGACGGCGACATCGATGTGGACATCGACGGTGACCGTGCAGTCGTGTCGGTCGTGGACTCCGAGGAGGGTCGGGTTCCTCGTCGCCTGGTCGGCCAGCGCGGTGAGGTCCTCGACTCCCTCCAGGAGCTGACCCGGCTCGCGGTGCAGACCGCGACCGGTGAGCGGAGCAGACTCATGCTCGACGTGGCCGGGCACCGTGCCGAGCGTCGCGCGGCCCTCGTCGACGTGGCTCGACTGGCCATCGAGAAGGTCAAGGAGGGCAGCCCCCGCGAGGCGTTGGACCCGATGACGGCCTTCGAGCGCAAGGTCGTGCACGACGAGGTCCTCGCCGCCGGCCTGACGTCCGAGTCCGAGGGCGCCGAGCCGCGGCGCTTCGTCGTGGTCCTGCCCGCCTGACGACGCGGTGATGTTTCACGTGAAACGGCGCGCTCGATGACTGCCGCGCCGACACCGCCAGCCGCACCCGAGGGTGCGGCTGGCGTCTTTGGTCCCCGTCTCGCCCTCGCCGAGGCATTCGTCGCCGTCCTTGCGGACACCGGTGTCACGCACGGGCTGATCGGACCTCGCGAGCTCGACCGGCTCTGGGATCGGCACGTGCTCAACTGCGCGGTCATTGCCGGGGCCTTCCCGCAGGGGGCGCGCCTGATCGACGTGGGATCGGGGGCGGGGCTGCCCGGACTGGCCCTGGCCATCGCGCGTCCCGACCTGGACGTCCAACTCGTCGAGCCCATGCTGCGGCGCACGAACTGGCTGTCCGAGACCGTGGCCCAGCTCGGGCTGGCCAACGTCGAGGTCCACCGTGGGCGTGCGGAGGAGCTGGCCGGTCGCCTCGACGCGCCCTGGGTGACGGCGCGGGCCGTGGCACGCCTGGAGAAGCTGGCGCGCTGGTGCGTGCCACTGCTCCGCGACCAGGGCACGCTCGTGGCGATGAAGGGCCGGTCCGCCCCCGAGGAGCTCACGACGGACCGACCGGCTCTTCAGCGCCTGGGGCTGACCTCCGCGCGGGTGACCGAACACGGCGTCGGCGTGCTCGCCCAGCCGGTGCTCACCGTGGACCTCGTCTTCGACCGCTCGGCTGCGCGGGGTGGCGTCAAAGGCCGGCGTACGGGCTCGAGTCCACGGTCCGAGGGTGAGCGATCCGCGAGGGGCCGCCCGCGCGCCTGACCCCACCGGGTGGTCCGTGCTCATCTCTCGCCCTGCCAGCCTCATCGGACATCAAAGACTTCCCGGCGGACGACGAGGGAACCCCCGGCCATGGGCAGAGCCGGATGGGAATGCCCGTTTCACGTGAAACGGCGCCCTTGACGCCGCGGACACAGCGACCGAAAGCCGGTTGCCAGGGCCGCCCGGTGGGGTGGACTGGGGCATGCCTCTTCAGGTCTCCCACACGACGGTCAATGCTCGCGACGGCCATGCCCTCTCGGTCTTCTGGGCCGCGCTGCTCGACTACGCGGAGGATCCCGACGACCCCAACGCAGCCGGCCACGAGGAGTGCATGATGTACTCCCCGGGCCTCCGCCAGCGCATCCTCTTCATCGAGGTCGAGGAGCTGGGGTCCTGGCCGCACCCACTTCGACCTCCGTCCGACCGACGGCTCGCGTGACCAGGCGGTGGAGCGGGCGCTCGCCCTGGGTGCTCGGGAGGTCGCGGACCGGCGCACCCCGGAGGGACGGGGGTGTTCGTGTTGGCCGAACCCGAGGGCAACGAGTTCTGCATCCTCCGCAGCGACGAGGAGCGGATGATCGCCGGGGACCCGATCGGTCCCCAACCCCTGGACGCCTGAAGTACGGCCCACCCCAGCGTTGCGGGCCACGAACCGCTCCAGACCAGCCTGTCGTCAGAGCAGGTGTCGTCCGTCCATGCGTATTCGTCCTCGTCGTCGAGACGGGCGAGCCACGTCGCGAGCCGCTCGATCAGGGTCTCGAACTCAGGTTTGAGGCCCGACAGGTCGTCGTGGGCGGTGTCCTCAGGGCTGGGCAATCCGCTCGGCCTCCCAACACCCAACACCCAACACCCAACACTTGACACCCACCGCGCTCCGCGGGCATGACGTCGTGAGCCAGGGGACCCGGCCGGCATCCACAGCCTCTCAGTCCTTTTGGCGTGTCGCGTGCGTGTGGGGTTGGATGAGGCGTTCCCCATTCCCGGCGAAGGTGCTCCACCGTGTCGTTGACCTCGGACGTCGTCACAGAACGCGTGCTCAGTGACGGAATCGGCTACCCGGCGCTCCGGGGCGCCCCGACGACCCCCACCGGTTGGCCCGGACCTGACCAAGTGCTCAGGGCCGTCGAGCCGCAAGGCGCCCCCACGGCGGGAAGGGCGATCACGCCGGATCCGATGGCCCCCGAGGACTTCGAGGCAAGCACGCCCGACTCGGACCGTGTTTCACGTGAAACATTGCTCGCTGGGGCTGATGCAAGATCCACGGAAGGCGTCGCAGGAGTCGCGCCGACCTCTCTGGATGCGCAAACAAGCGTTTCACGTGAAACATCGGCTGACGAGGTCGACGGAGCGGTCAGTGCATCGACGCCGGCGGACCAGGTTTCACGGGAAACCACCGCTGATGCCTTGACGACGACGCTGGTCGAGGCGCTCCCTGACGGTGACGCGGACAGCCCTCTTGCCCAAGCCGTGGCCAAGGACGCCCGCCGACGGATCACCCTCGCGGGGCGCACCTTCCCCCGCCCCGCTCACACCCGGGTCCTCACGGTCGCCAACCAGAAGGGCGGGGTCGGGAAGACGACCACGACGGTCAACCTGGCGGCTGCCCTCGCCCAGGCCGGGGCCACGGTGCTCGTGATCGACCTCGACCCGCAGGGCAATGCGAGCACCGCCCTCGGCATCGACCACCACGCCGAGATCCCGAGCGTCTACGACGCCCTCGTCGACGGCACGCCCTTGGCCGATGTCGTCCAAGCCTGTCCGGACGTCGAGGGGCTGAGCTGCGTCCCGGCGACGATCGACCTCGCCGGTGCCGAGATCGAGCTGGTCTCCCTCGTGGCGCGCGAGACCCGGCTCGCCAAGGCGATCAGTGCCTACCTCGCCTCGCCCGAGGGTGCAGGGGTCGACTACGTCCTCATCGACTGCCCGCCGAGCCTGGGCCTGCTCACCATCAACGCCTTCGTGGCCGCCCGTGAGGTCTTCATCCCGATCCAGTGCGAGTACTACGCCCTGGAGGGCCTCTCGCAGCTGCTCAAGAACATCGAGCTGATCCGGAACCACCTCAACCCGGACCTGCACGTCTCCTCGATCCTGCTCACGATGTACGACGGACGCACCCGGTTGGCCGCCCAGGTCGCCGACGAGGTGCGGGAGCACTTCCCGGAGCAGACCTTCAAGGCTGTGGTCCCGCGATCCGTCCGGATCTCCGAGGCCCCCAGTCACGGCCAGACCGTCATGACCTATGACCCCAACAGCAGCGGCGCGCTGTCCTACCTCGAAGCGGCCTCGGAGATGGCCGATCGGGGCGCCGCCCACGGATCCGCGTCGACGGAGGAGAACGCATGAGTGACAAGCGACGGGCGCTCGGCCGGGGCCTGGGTGCCCTCATCCCGACCGGCCCGGGCGTGGACCGTCCGGTGGACGTCTTCTTCCGTGACAGCGCGACCGGCAGCGCACCCTCGATCGGCACCGAGGACTCATCGGGTGCATCGTCCACGGACGGCGTCGCCACCTCAGGCGACGCTCCGGAGCGGAACGACGCACAGGTCGATGTGGGCACTGGCGCCCTCGACACCACGGCCAGCGACGGCGCCGGCCTGGCCCCCGTGCCCGGCGCCACCTTCGCGGACCTGCCTCTGGACGCCATTCGTCCCAACCCTCGCCAGCCCCGCACCGTGTTCGACGAGGACGACATGGGGGAGCTGGTCCACTCGATCCGTGAGATCGGCGTCCTCCAGCCGATCGTCGTGCGCCCCCTGCCCGAGGGTGCGGACGAGGACCCCGCCGTGCGCTACGAGCTCATCATGGGCGAGCGCCGGTGGCGCGCCTCACGCGCCGCGGGTAAGGACACCGTGCCGGCGATCGTCAAGGCGACCGAGGACGACGACCTCCTGCGGGACGCCCTGCTGGAGAACCTGCACCGCTCCCAGCTCAACGCGCTGGAGGAGGCCGCCGCCTACCAGCAGCTCCTCGACGACTTCGGGTGCACCCAGGAGGAGCTCGCCTCCCGCATCGGCCGCTCGCGTCCCCAGGTCTCCAACACCCTGCGCCTGCTCAAGCTCCCACCGCTCGTGGCCCGCCGGGTCGCGGCGAATGTCCTCTCTGCCGGCCATGCGCGGGCTCTGCTCGCGCTCCCCGACGGGGCGGCCATGGAGCGCCTGGCCCAACGAATCGTGGCCGAAGGCCTCTCGGTGCGCTCGGTCGAGGAGATCGTCGCTCTCGGCGGCGACGAGGAGAAGCCGGTCCGGCGCAGGCCCCGCGCCGGCGGACGCCGCCCCCAGCTCGACGACCTCGCCGCCGAGCTCTCCGATCACCTCGAGACCCGGGTGGGCATCGCGCTGGGGCAACGCAAGGGCAAGGTGACCATCGAGTTCGCCAGCGTCGAGGACCTCCACCGCATCGTCGACGCCATGGGCCTCACGCGCTCCGAGTGAGTCTCCACCGGCTCATCCCAGGCATGGATTCCATGAATCCGCCTGTCCCGCAGCGGGATTCACGCGCCACCGGGCCCTGATCCCGAGGCACCCGGACACCGTTCTTCTCCTCCTCGCCGATGGTTCATGCGCCATGGCGCACGAACCAGCCCCACGGCATACGGAATCGGCCCCGTCACCACACGGTGACGGGGCCGAATAGTGCTGTGACACAGCGGAACTCAGCCGATGAACGGCTCCAGCTCACGGAGCAGCTTCGGCTTCGGCATGGCGCCGACGATCGTCTTGACGATCTCGCCGTTCTTGTAGAGGTGCATCGTCGGGATGCTCGTGATGCCGAGCTTGCCGGTGATCGCCGGGTTCTCGTCGGTGTTGAGCTTGACGATCTCGACCTTGTCGCCGTGGTCGCGGGCGATCTCCTCGAGGATCGGGGCGACGGCGCGGCACGGGCCGCACCAGGGGGCCCAGAAGTCGACGAGCACCGGCTTGTCGGCGTTCATCACCTCGAGCTCGAAGTTGTCGTCGGTGACGGCCTTGAGGTCAGCCATGGATGGTCCTTCCGTGGAACGGGGTCGGGAGCAGTCTAGGTGGGTGAGGTGACGGGCGTGCCCGCCGACAGGATCAGTGCGCCAGGAAGCGCTCGGCGTCGAGGGCGGCCGCGCAGCCGGAGCCGGCAGCCGTGATGGCCTGGCGGTAGGTGTGGTCGACGAGGTCGCCGCAGGCGAAGACCCCCGGCACGTTGGTGCGCGTCGAGCGCCCCTCGCAGACGACATACCCTTCCTCGTCCAGGGTGACCTGGCCCTTGACGAGCTCGTTGCGCGGGTCGTGGCCGATCGCGATGAACAGCCCGGTGACCGCCAGCTCGCGCGCCTCGCCGGTCACCGTGTCGCGCAGGGTGACACCGGTGAGCTTGTCCTCGCCGTGGATCGCCTCGACCGTGGAGTTCCAGGCGAAGCGGATCTTGTCGTTGGCGTGGGCCCGCTCGGCCATGATCTTGCTTGCACGCAGCTCGTCACGGCGGTGGACGATGGTCACCGACCGGGCGAACTTGGTGAGGAAGGTCGCCTCCTCCACCGCCGAGTCGCCACCACCGACGACGGCGATGTCCTGGTCACGGAAGAAGAAGCCGTCGCAGGTCGCGCACCACGAGACGCCGTGCCCGGAGAGCCGCTTCTCGTCGGGCAGGCCGAGCTCACGGTAGGCCGATCCCATCGCGAGGATGACGGTGCGCGCGCGGTGGCGGGTGCCCTCGGAGTCGACGACGACCTTGACCTCACCGTCGAGCTCGACGGCCTCGGCGTCATCACGCACCAGCTCGGCGCCGAACCGCTCGGCCTGCGCCCGCATCTGGTCCATGAGGTCCGGGCCCATGATCCCGTCCTTGAAGCCGGGGAAGTTCTCGACCTCGGTCGTGTTCATGAGGGCGCCGCCGGCGGTCACCGAGCCCTCGAAGACGAGGGGGGCGAGGTTGGCGCGCGCGGCATACACCGCTGCCGTGTAGCCGGCGGGGCCGGAGCCGATGATGATGACGTCGCGGACGTCGGTCTCGGGCGTGGTCACGAAGGGACACCGTCCTGTCAGGGGAGATTCGGGTGGCCGGCCACCGTTCGGACGCCGGCACGTGAGTCTGAACCGATCCTACGACCGGAAACTTCCCCGACCCGTCAGTTGCCCAGGCGCTGGGGCCCGAGGCGCACGGCCGGGTTCCCGGGGCCACAGTCGCGTCCCACGAGGTATGCCGTCCGCTCGCCGCCCGCGGTCGTCGCCACGACCAGCGCGGCGGGCCGCCCCTCGTGGGTGCCGAGCTCGACGACGATGCCGGCGTTCGTGGGCAGTCCCAGCGCGCTCGCGCAGTCCCGGGCGCCGGCCAGGGTCCCGAGGAGCCCGAACGCCGGGTCGGAGGGCAGGGTGGCATCGGCGCCGGCCGTCGACGCGGTGAGCGCCTCCGACGCGGGACCGGAGAGGTCCTGGCCGGTCCATGTCCCGTCGGCCACTGCCACGGTGGTGGCCGCCGCCTGAGCCGAGCCGATGAACCCCTGCTGCGGTGCGGTGCTCCCAGCGGTGTCGGCCGCGGCACCCCCGGCGGCGCGTCCGGCGGTGGTGGCGACCGACGAGGCCGAGCTCGCTCCGCCGGTGAAGGCGGTGAGCAGCCCGCCGCTGGCGCCCGCGGCGAGGACCCCGCCCCCGGCGACAGCCACCAGGCCGGCCGCGGCCGCCCAGTGCAGCGGTCGCAGGCCGTGACGCCGACCGCGGTAGGCGGCCAGGTCCACGACCGTGCCCCGGGCAGCCTCCTGGGAGAGCGAGGCCTGGATCCGCGCCACCAGCTCGGCCGGCATGGGTCCCGGGTCGGGCAGTCCGCCCAGGAGGGCCCGGATGCCCGTCGGGTCGTCCTCGAAGGACCGCGGGTCGTGCTGCGGTGCGTTCACGAGGCTCCTCCGGGGGCTGGACTCGGGTCGAGGGTGGGCGTGCTGGTCTCTGGATGGGACGCCTCGCCCTGCGGGAAGGTTCCCGGACGGCTGTGTGCGTCCTCAGGAGCCGGAGAGGTGGCCCCCGGTCGGAGGATCGCCGCCAGGGCCTCCCGGCCCCGGAAGCAGCGGGACTTCACCGTCCCCTCGGCGACATCGAGGATGGCGGCCGCCTCGGCCACGCTCACGCCGTGCATGTCCACGAGCACGAGCGCCATGCGCTGGGCCTCGGGCAGGCGCGCCAGCGCAGCCCGGACGTCGAGGACCGCCTCGGTGCTGCCGTGGCTGTCCCGTGGGTCGGCGAGGTCCAGGTCGGCCAGGTCGCCCGCCCGCCGGGTCACGTGGCGCTCGCGGCGGAGGCGGTCCATGCAGGCGTTGACGGTGATCCGGTGCAGCCAGGTGGTGACGGCCGCGTCCCCGCGGTAGCCGTCGGCATGGCGGAAGGCGGAGATGAAGGCGTCCTGCACGCAGTCGGCGGCCAGCTCGCGGTTGCCGGTCACCCGGGTCGCCACCGCCCACATGCGGTCACGGTGGCGGGCGAAGATCTCCCCGAAGGCGTGCGGATCTCCCTCCCGGTGCAGGGCCAGGAGTTCCCGGTCGGTGAGCTCGTGGACGCGGTCCATCAGCCGAGGACAGACACCTCGCCCAGCACGGCGCGGTAGGCGCCGTCGACCTGGGAGACCTTGGTGAACCAGACGATGAGGTACTGGCGGCCCGCTGCCTCGGCCGGCACCGGCACGCTCACCGTGCCGTTGGCGTCCGTGAGCTCCCCGACCAGGAGCGCCCCGTCGAGAGTCCGGTCCGAGGCGAAGTAGACCGACACGTCGGCCGGTGCGCCGAGGGCGAGGTTGACCTGCTGGGGGGTGATGTTCGGGCCGAGGTCGACGATGACGCCGACACCGTCCTTGAGCCCGCCGAGGTTGGGCGTGCGGTAGCCCTCGCTCGTCCACACCGTCGCCGGGTCCCCGTCGAAGACCTTGGGCGCGAGCTGGTTGTTCTCCCGCTTGTCGCCCCTGGGGTCGAAACCGTCCGCGCTGAGAATGGCCATCGGCTGGGGTCCGGCCGGCTGCGGAGCCGCACTCGAGGCGGATGCCTTGGTGGTCGGCCGGGACGCGACGCTGAGGTCGAAGTTGGACTGCGACCCGATCCTGGAGACGCCCCAGAGCCCCACGAGCAGGGAGAGCAGGACGAAGGCACCGACGATGGCCAGGGCGACCTTGGACTCGTCCTTGGTCAACGGCTCGGCGGGCACACCCGGGGCGGGGGGCTCGAGCCCGGTGGGGGTGACGGGGCGGGGCCGCGGTGCGACAGCTCCGGTCGGATCCGCCGACGAAGCGGCCGGCGGGGCCTTGGTCGCGGTCGTTGCGGGGGTCGTCACCGGAGTCGTTGCCGGAGCGGCAGCCTGTGCGGCGGCGCCGGTGGCGTTGGATGCGGGGTTCGTGCCGGCCATGCCTGCCGCGCCGGCCGCCACGGCACCGACGGCTCCCGGGGTGCTCGCGCCAGCGCTCCCTGCTGCGTCGGCGGTCGTGGTGGGGGCGCCCGGTTGCGCCGACTCCTCGGCGGCGGGCGCGACCGGCAGCGGCGCGGTCGGGTCGGCGACGGCGGCCGGAAGGGTCGAGCGACCATGGATCAGCCGGGAGGACCACGGGGCGATCTGTTGGGCGTAGTCGCCGGGGGAGCTCGGCCCGTTCCCGTCGGCGAGGGTCAGCCGGCAGAGGGTGTCGATGTCGCGCGGCACTCCGGCGGCGATCTCCGAGGGGGCCGGAACTCCCTGGACGAGCCGGGGCGCGCGGGGGAGCGAGGTCGCCGGCGCGTCGAGGGGCCACAGGCCGGTCAACGCGGCATACGTGAGGGCGACCAGACCGATCGCATCGGTGCGCGCGGCGGCTGCCGAGTCCTCCTCGACCCGGGCGAGGGCCGCCGCGGTGGCCAGGCCCCGGACCTTCACCGTGCCCTCGGCGGACCGGAAGACCTCCTCGGGCGCGATCCTCAGGTGGTGCACGCCGCGGGCCGACGCCGCCTCCAGCGCGGTGGCGGCCTCGCCGGCGATCCGGCGCACCTCGTCGCCGGGCAGACCTCCGCTGTGGAGCAGGTCGGCCACCGAGCGGGAGTCCTCGAGCGACTCCTCGACGACCCAGGCGCACTGGTCGTCGGCGCCGATGTCCAGGACGCGAACGCATCCCGGGATGTCGAGACCGGCCGCGACCCGGGCCGCGTCGAGCAGCGCGGGTGCGCGCTCGTCCCACGAGGGCACCACGACCACGCTCACCGAGCGCGCGAGGTCCGGCTCCTGCGCCGTCCAGCGCTCCCAGCCGGAGTCCGCACGGACGAGGTCACCCAGGGTGTAGCGCTCCGCGAGCACGCTGCCGGGTCCAACGCCGTCCACGACCACTCCTCATCGGGTGCCCGGGCGGGCACCACGCCATCGGCGGGTGCCACTCACCCGCCGGCCCTCATAGTAGGTGCAGGAGCCTCACCGGCGCCGGAGCCGGCGAACCACGGGGCCGAGCAGCTCCCCGACCTCGGGCACCCGGAGCAGGTGGGCGATCACCCAGGTGCCCACGAGGACGAAGAGGCCGGCCCCGGCGGCCACGGCCATCGAGACCACCTTGCCCTCGCGGAGCAGGTCGGGGACGGCCAGGGCGACCAGCCGCACCGCGACGAGGGAGAGCAGCACCGCCGGGATCCCCAGGCGCAGGTAGGCGCTCACGACCGGCCACAGGCCGATCCGACCGATCCGCCGCCGGATCAGCGTGAACCCGAGGAGCCCGCCCACGGCATACGCCACCGACTGGGTCACGCCGATGGTGGCCGCCGCGGAGTGCGGGCCCAGCTGCTTGCCGATGAGGGCCCCGGTGACCGAGAGGCTGGTGACGAGCAACTGGACGACGAAGGGGATGCGCGCGTCCTCGTGGGCGTAGAAGAACCGGTCGCTGAGGTAGAGCCAGCCGTAGGGGATGACGCCCAGGAGTAGGGTCGTGGTCACGAGCGCGACCGCGTCGGTCTCGGCGAGGGAGTTGCGCACCAGGAAGGCGCGCAGCAGGACCGGCGCGAAGACCACGCCCATCGCGACGCCGGGCACGAGGACGACCGCCGGCAGGCGCAGGCCCTTGAGCAGGTCCCGCCGCAGCTCCACGGTGTCGTCGCGCGCCACCGCCCGCGCCATCCGCGTGTAGAGCGCCGTGACGAGCGAGACCGTGACGAGGGAGTGGGGGAGCATGAAGAGCAGGAAGGCGGTGTCGAACGAGGCCCGGCCGGGCACGAACTCGCTCTCCGGCACGCTGTCGGTGGCCCAGGTGAGGACCTTCGAGGTGACGATGAAGCCGAGCTGGGAGACGAGCACGGCCGCGAAGGTCCAGGTGGCCACCCGTGACGCCGAGCCGAGGCCGACCCCACGGAACCCGAAGGTGGGGCGGTAGCCGAACCCCATGCGGCGCAGCGGGATGAGCAGGAAGAAGGCCTGCATGGCGATCGAGAGCGTGGCCGAGCCGCCGAGGACGCCGATCATCAGGGGCGTCCACTCGCCGGGCCGTGCCCGCTCGGGGAGCCCGAGCAGGAGGAAGACGCCCAGGCCCGCGAGCGCCACGACATTGGCGACCACCGGGGCCCACATGAAGGCCGCGAACCGCCCTCGTGCGGTGAGCAGCTGCCCGAGGACGGTGTAGAGCCCGTAGAAGAAGATCTGCGGCAGGCAGACGAAGGCGAAGGTCGTCGAGAGCGCCAGTGCCTCGGCGTTCCTGGTGTCGAAGTAGAGGCGGACCAGCCAGGGCCCGGCCAGCATCGTCAGCGTCGTCGCGGCGACGAGGAGCATCAGTGCCAGGGTGATGATCCGGTTGACGAAGGCCTGCCCGCCGTCGGCGTGGGCGTCCGCCTTGATGATCTGCGGGACGAGGACGGCGTTGAGGATGCCCCCGGCGAGGATGAGGTAGAACTGGTTGGGCAGGGTGTTGGCGACCTGGAAGGCCTCGGCGGTCAGGCCCGTCGCGCCGATGATCCCGCTGAGCAGGACCACCCGCAGCAGCCCCAGGACGCGGCTGGTCATCGTCCCGGCCGCCATGACCAGCCCGGACCGGGCGACCGCGACCTCCTTGACCTCAGTCACGACGGGGTGCCTCCTGATCGTCGGTGTCCTCGCCGGTCTCGACGCGGGGCTCGTCGCCGTAGGGCTCCTCGACGACGAGGCCGTCCTCACCCACGTGGATGGCGTTGGTCTGGTCCGGCTCGGCCCGTCGTCGACGCGCCCGCTGGTTGCGCCACAGACCGAGCGCGAAGACCAGGGCCGTGACGGCACCCAGCACCCAGTAGGTCGCCGCACCGGTCGGTGACACCCGCACGTCCACCCGGGTGGCCGGACCGGCCGGTGAGCCGTCCGGGCCGGTCACCTTGGCCGTGATCGTCACCGGACCGGCCGCGAGGGCGTTCACCCGGTAGGTCACCGTGGCCCGGCTGCGCGCCCCGATCGTCACCGACTTGGTCGCGTCCTCGATGCGCAGGCGGGAGTTCTCCGGCACCAGCTGGACCCGCACGTCCTCGACGCCGACGTCCAGGCCGTTGAGGACGGTGACCTGCACGCGCCCGCTGTCGGCGAAGAAGTTGATCGTCTGGGGCACCACGGACACCCCGCGCGTGCTGGCCATGACCTCCGCGGACAGCTCGTCGCGCACGGCCCCGAAACCCTCGACGTGCCCGCGCCACCGGACGCCCTGCAGGGCCGCCAGCCGGGCGGTCCAGTCGGTGCCGATGAGCGCCTTGTCCACGCGGATCGAGGCCGCGGAGGCGGCCTGCGCCGCGAGGGCGTCCAGCTGCTGCCGGGTGGTGGCGTCGAGGGGGCTGGGCGGGCTGGTCGTGGTCCCACCCGCCTTGGCCTCGGCGAGGCGTTCGGCCGAGGCGGCCTGGGTGACCTCGTCGGCGACCGTCGTCGACTGCAGCCACGGGATCTGCGCCAGGGCCGCGAAGAGGGCTCGAGTCGGCTCCGGTCCGGGGTCGAAGCCGCGGTCCGGGGCGACGAGCACCGTGCGGGCCACGCCCGGTGACTCCTGGAGCAGGGCGTAGGACTGGGCGAGGAACTCCTGGGCCCCGGCCGCAGTGCCAGCCGAGCCCGGCGTCGACGTCGTGGCCGCGGCAGCTGCCGTCGACAGCGCGGCGTCGCGGGCCAGGAGTGGCGTGCCGTCGGTGGCTCGCCGCCCTGCGCCCGCCTGGTCCAGTCGGGTCGCCAGCGCGGCACGGTCGGTCACGATCGTCGCCTCGCCACCGACGGCCGTGCGGACCTGCTGACCCACCTCGGAGCTCCACGTCGCGTCCGCGGGCCAGGCGATGTCCCGTCGCGCACCGACCAGGTCAGCGGCCAGCCCGGCGGTGGTCCCCGCCTCACGCAGGGCGGTCGTCGCGGCCGGACCGGTGCCGACGGCGGTGAGGTCGGGGTCCCCGGCGGGGAACAGCGTCACCGGCCGGCCGGCGAGCCGGCCGCGCAACCAGGCGGCGGCGGCCGTGCGCACCCGGGCCTCGGCGGTCAACGGGTCGAGCTCGGCCAGGTCGTCCACCGACGGCAGGACCGCGTCCTCGGGCCCGCCGGCGTCCGGTGGGGTCGGAGCCGGCGTCCCCGAGGGTGTCGCAACGGGAGTCGCCGGGGTGGCCGCCCCGAGGGCCGGGCTCGGGGTGGCCGCGCCGGTCGTCGTGCTCGCCCCACCGGGAGGTGAGGGCAGGAGCAGGCCGGCGTCGACGGCATACGTCACCGGGACGTTCTCGAGCGCGGTGAGGATCCGCCCGATCCGGCCGTCCGGGCCGACGACGTCGCGCCACCGGGCCCAACGCTGGGGGGTGGGTGCGGCATACAGCTCGGGGTCGGGGTCGAGGGTGAGCGGGACGAGCCAGGCCAATGAGAGCGGTTCGTACTCCTTGGCCCGCTGCACCCCGACGAAGGTGTGGGTGACGACCGGCCCCACCTCGAGGCTCACCGGGACGACCTCGTAGGCGCGGGTGGAGGCGTCGGCACCGCGCGGGATCGTCGCGGTCACGACGGCGTTGGCGCGAGGGGCGAGGTCAGGAACGGGCGCGGTGGCGAGGAGGCGGCCGGTCGCCGCGCTCCGGTCGGCGGACCAGGCCGACACCGAGTCCTGGTCGGTGAGGCGGACACCGCCGCGCAGGACGTTGAGGACGGCGCCGGTCACCGGCCCGGGGCCCCTGTTGTGGACCTGCGCGGTGAGCGTCACGGGGTCGTCGGGGCCGGCCACCATCGGCGTGACCCCGGTGAGCGTCACCGTCAGCCCTTCGACGGCGGACGCGGTGGGCGCGGTCACGGGCAGCAGCAGGGCCGCGAGCAGCAGGCCGAGGAGGAGGCCCAGGCCCGGCCGCCGACGCCTCGGGCGTGGCGGCATCAGGTGTCCCCGGCGAGCCGCTGCCAGGCGACGCGGGCGATGCGCCGTTCGTTGGGGAAGGTCAGGTGCCGGTGGGCCTCCTGCAGCGGGAACCAGGCGACGTCGATCGCCTCCTGGTCGGGGTCGTTCTCGATCGTCAGGTCGCCCCCGATCGCCTCGAGGAGGTAGTGGTGGACGTACTTGTGGATGCGCCGGTCCCCGACGGCGAACCAGTAGTCGATCGTGCCGAGCTCGATGAGGACCCGGCCCACGATGCCGGTCTCCTCGGCCACCTCGCGGGCCGCGGTCTGGGGGAGGGTCTCGCCACCCTCGATGTGGCCCTTGGGCAGGCACCACTCGATGCGTCCGGCCCGGTTGCGGCGGGCGATGACGGCGATCCGGGCCTGGCCGTCGTGGACGTCGACGACGACCCCGCCGGCGCTGCGCTCCTCGACGCACGGCAGCCGTCGGGGAACCCGCGGGGGTTCGGCGGCGGCGTGACTCATACCGGTCACTGTAACCAGCGTTGCCGTTGGGACGACGGCACCTGTGCCCGGCTCCACCAGAGCCGGTGGCAGAGCCGGTGCCACCCACCCACCGGTCGCCCACGGCCCGCCCGCGACGGCCCTTGGCGCACGCGCGGCCCGCCCTCCCCGCGTCTTCTAGTCTTGGTCCTCGTGACCACCGCCCCGCCGACCGCCGCGATGCGGACCGCCGTCGCGCACTTGGCGCCGGTGATGCCCCTGCTCTCCGACCTCGGGGAGCGCTTCGCGGCGGCCGGGCACGAGCTGGCCCTCGTCGGCGGACCGGTCCGGGATGCCTTCCTCGGGCGCACTTCGCCCGACCTGGACTTCACGACCTCGGCGCGGCCGGACCAGATCGAGCCGATCCTCGCCGACTGGGGCACGGCCACGTGGGACATGGGGCGCGAGTTCGGCACGATCGGCGCCAGCCGCGGGGCCACCGTCGTCGAGGTCACGACCTACCGCGCCGATGCCTACGACGGCCTCACCCGCAAGCCCGTGGTCGCCTTCGGGGACTCCCTCGAGGAGGACCTGCTCCGTCGCGACTTCACGATGAACGCGATGGCCCTGCGGCTGCCCGACCTCACCTTCGTCGATCCGTATGCCGGCCTGTCGGCCCTCACGGACCGCGTCCTGCGCACCCCCGGGCCCCCCGAGGTTTCCTTCGGCGACGACCCGCTGCGGATGATGCGCGCTGCCCGGTTCGTCGCCCAGCTCGGGGTGGCGCCCGCGCCGGAGGTCCTTGAGGCGATGACCGCGATGGCGGCGAGCCTGGAGATCGTCTCGGCCGAACGACTTCGCGACGAGCTCGTCAAGCTCGTCCTCGGGGCCCAGCCCCGGGCGGGCCTGGAGGTGCTCGTGCGGACCGGGCTCGCGGCATACGTCATCCCCGAGGTCCCGGCCCTGAAGCTGGAGGTCGACGAGCACCACCGCCACAAGGACGTCTACGAGCACAGCCTCACCGTGCTCGACCAGGCGATCGCCCTCGAGGGCGAGGACCTGCCCGGGCCCGACCTCGTGCTGCGTCTGGCCGCCCTGCTCCACGACATCGGCAAGCCGGCGACGCGCCGGTTCGAGCCCGGTGGCGGGGTCTCCTTCCACCACCACGAGGTCGTCGGGGCCAAGCTGGTCGCCAAGCGGATGCGCGCCCTGCGCTTCGACAAGGAGACGACCAAGGCCGTCTCCCGGCTGGTCGAGCTGCACCTGCGCTTCCACGGGTACGGCGAGGGCCAGTGGAGCGACTCCGCGGTGCGCCGGTATGTCACCGACGCCGGGGACCTGCTCTCCCGGCTGCACCGCCTCACCAGGGCCGACTGCACGACCCGCAACGTCCGCAAGGCGCGCCGCCTGGCCGCGACGTACGACGACCTCGAGCTGCGGATCGGACGGCTGCTCGCGGCCGAGGAGCTCGGCAAGGTGCGCCCCGAGCTCGACGGGAACGAGATCGCCGAGGTCCTGGGCATCAGCCCGGGCCCGGTGCTCGGACGGGCCTACAAGCACCTCCTCGCCGTCCGCCTCGACGAGGGCCCGATCGGGCCCGAGGCCGCCCGCGAGCGCCTGCTGGCGTGGTGGGCGCAGCAACCCGAGTCCTCGTGACGACGACGTATGCCGTGGCGGGCGCCGCGCTCGCCGCGGCCGCCGCCTGGCCGGGCTGGCGCTGGGTCCGTGCGGGGGGACACCGGCGGGAGGGTGACGAGGGGCCACTGCCGCGCGCGACCTGGCTGGTGCCGCTCTCGGCCCTCGTCGGCGGCGCCCTGGCCGGCACGTGGTCGGACCAGCCGGCGCTGGCGGTCGTCCTCGTGCTCGCGTCGGTCGTGCTGCTGCTGCTCTGTGCCGTCGACCTCGACGTGCACCGCCTGCCCGACGTGCTGACCGGACCCGCGTTCGTCGGGGTGCTCCTCGGGCTGCTCGTCGTGGCGCTGGCCACCGGCGCCTGGGGCACCTGGCGACGGGCCGTGCTCGCTGCGCTCGTCCTGGGGCTGGTCTACCTCGTGCTGGTCATCGCCGGGCGCGGCCAGGGCATGGGCCTGGGGGACCTCAAGCTGGCCCCCACCCTGGGCCTGCTGCTGGGGGCGCACTCGTGGTCGGCGGTGCTCACCGGCACGATGGCCGCCTTCCTGCTCGGCGGTGTCGCCGCCCTCTGGCTGCTCCTCGCGCGCGGAGCCAGTCGGGACACCCACCTGGCGTTCGGCCCCGCCATGGTCGGGGGCGCCCTGGTGGCCCTGCTCCTTCCGGGCAGCACGCTGCTCTGGTGACTCGCATGGTCGCTCGCGTGGGCGATCGAGCGGGCGATCGAGCGGGCGCTCGCGTGGGGATCGGGCGGGCGATCGGCCGCCGGATGGGGAGAACTCCCCATGGGCCAGCGGGGATCGAGGATCTATCCTCGGGAGGTCAACCCCCCAGCGAGAAGAGGATCGGGCAACCCATGGCCACCCTCAGCCACCCCGGTGCGCTGTCCCCGCTGCCACCGGCCCTGCGCCTGACCGTGGCCGAGGACTGGGACCAGGTGCCCGCCGAGGGCGCGATCCTCAGGGCCGAGGGCCGGGACCGCGGGCCCGACACCCCTAGCCTCGTCCTCGACGCCCTCACCCAGCGGCCCGGGACGGATCCGGCCGTGACCCTGCGCACCCTGGTCGACGCCGACCGTGAGCGCCGAGGCTTCCAGGAGGACCCCGCCTTCACGATCGACCTCGCGGGACGGTCCTGGACCGCCGTCAACGTCACCTGGGAGCTCACCGACGGTCCGGCCGTGGCCCTGCACCTGGTCACCGTCCTCGACCGGGGCGAGGTCCAGCAGGCGGTCGTGGCGACCGGGCGCGCCCAGGGGTCGCGGATCGAGGAGGACTACGCCGCCATCCAGGACATGGCGGAGTCACTGGTCCTCGAGGTCGACGCGTGAGTCCGGCGCACTACGCCGACCTCACCGGCGAGCAGACGGTGATCCGGGTCGGTGCCGCCACCCATGTGGGGCGTGTCCGGGAGCTCAACGAGGACGCCCTCGTCGCCGAGGGCCTGGTCTTCGCCGTGGCCGACGGGATGGGCGGCCATGCCGCCGGGGAGGTCGCGAGCACGATCGCTGCCCTGACGCTGAGGGACCTGTCCAGCCGGCACCCCCTGCGCTCGGACGACGTCGTCGACGCCCTGCGTGAGTCCAACCGGCGCATCCTCAAGGCGGCCACGGCCCCGGAGACCGACGGCATGGGCACGACCGTCGCCGGCCTCACCGTGGTCCGCACCGGCGGCGCCGACCACTGGTGCGTCTTCAACATCGGTGACTCGCGGGTCTATCGCTTCCTCGGGAACCGGATGAGCCAGATCACCCACGACCACTCCGAGGTCCGCGAGCTGCTCGACGCGGGCCTGATCACGCCCGACGAGGCCGAGCGGCACCCGATGCGCAATGTCATCACCCGCTCGCTGGGCACGGATCCGGCACCGGTGCCGGACCTGTGGGTGTTCCCCCCGCATCCGGGCGAACGCTTCGTCATCTGCAGCGACGGCCTGAGCAACGAGGTCTCGGACCGCGACATCATGGTCGCCCTCCGCACCCACGACGACCCACAGGCCGCGGCCGATGCGCTCATCGAGGCCGCCCTGCGCTCGGGGGGCCGGGACAACGTGACCGTGGTTGTCGTCGCCGTCGAGAGCGACCAAGATGACGAGGAGGAGGGCGACACCTCGCCCCGCCACGACCTGATCTCGACCTGAAGGACCCCACCATGACCACCCCCGCGGTCGTTGCTCGCGTGCACGAGGGTTGGATCAGCCTCTCCGCGCACGGGCTGCACCTCATCGTCGCCGCCGGTGAGGAGCGCCGCGAGGAGCTCACGCGGGCGGCCGCCGCCGGTCTGGTCCCCCTCCTGGAAGCCCTCGGGCCGCTCTCCGCGCTCCCGGACTTCGGCATCGCGGACACCAGCGCCCAGCCGGTGCGGGTCCTGCTGCGGGGTCGGGCGCGGGCCGCGGTCGGTGAGTCCGAGGGGGAGTCGGCAGGTCGCGAGCCGTGGCGCGAGTTCGAGGTCGCCGGCGAGATCGCCCTGCTCGGGCCCGAGCCCCCGGCCCGCGGGTGGCGCCGCCCGACCCGCTTCGCGAGCGCCGCGGGCACGCAGGGGATCCAGGCCCCGCCGTATGCCGTGAGCCCGGATCCCGAGCCCGCCTCGCCTCCCGCGGTGGCGGAGCCGGATGCCGACGAGTCCGCCGCGGAGCCGGAGCCCTCCCACGATCCCGATCCCGAGCCCTCGGCGGACCTCACCCTCCCGCCCCCGCCGGACGGCGACTCTGCGCCCCCGGTCGACCGGGTCCGCCCGGTCCCACCGCCCCCGACCTCGCTCATCGACCACGTGCCGTGGCGCCGTGACAGCGCGCCCGAGGAGGCCGCCCCACCGCCGCCGGTCTACTCCACCCCCCCACCTGGGCGCCCGTCCGCGCCGGCGGCCACGGCAGACGAGGCCGCCCCGCCCCCACCTCCGGTGAGCAGCGGTCCACCACCGGCGCCCGTCAAAGCGCCGCCGCCCCCGCCGCCTCCACCGACGGCCGCGCCCGTCGTCTCGGCCCCGCCGCCGCCGCCGGTGGCCCCCACCTCGCCCGCGGCGGAGCTCACCACCGACCGGGGCTCACTCCTGCCCACGAACGCCGACCCGGCCGGTGCCGAGGGCCCGATCGTGCTCGCCGTCCTCTGCCCCGCCGGGCACGCCTCCTCCCCGCACGCCGGTTCCTGCCGCGTCTGCGGTCGCGACATCCCGCCGCAGCAGCCCTTCCAGACGCCCCGCCCCCGGCTGGGGGTGCTGCGGATCAGCACCGGAGGCGTGGTCCCGCTCGACCGCGGCGTCCTCCTCGGCCGCTCACCCCGGGTCAACGCCGACCTGCCGCCGAACGCCCGGCCCCACCTCGTGCGGCTGGCCAGCGCCGACAACGACATCTCGCGCAACCATGCCGAGGTCGTCCTCGAGGGCTGGCACGTCCTCGTGCGGGACCTCGGATCGACGAACGGCACGACGGTCGCCCTGCCCGGCCAGGCGCCGGTGCGGCTGCGGCCCACCGAGGACCAGGGCATCGAGCCCGGCACGGTGATCAGCCTCGCCGACGAGGTCACGCTGGTCTACGAGGTGGATGCGTGAGCGCGCCCCCTCCCGCGCCACACATTCCCGGGCTGGTCCACATCCAGCCGCTCGGCTCCGGCGGCTATGCCGACGTCTACCTCTACGAGCAGCAGTCGCCGCGGATGAACGTCGCGGTCAAGGTCCTCAAGCGGGACGGGCTCACGCCTGCGATCCGACGGCAGTTCGTCGAGGAGGCCAACACGATGGCGGCGCTCGCCGACCATCCCTACATCGTCCAGGTGTTCCGCTCGGAGCAGACCCCGGACGGCGGCGCCTACCTCGTCATGAAGTACTACCCGCCACCGAACCTCGCGGTCCGGGCCAAGCGGGAGCGCTTCACCGTCGAGGAGGTCCTGCGCACTGGCATCCAGCTCGCGAGCGCCGTCGAGACCGCCCACCGCGCCGGCATCGTCCACCGGGACATCAAGCCGGCCAACGTGCTCGTCAGCCAGTACGGCGCCCCCGGCCTGACCGACTTCGGCATCGCCGGCCGCGCCCTCGCCGCCCACGAGGAGCACGACGACGACGTCGGTGTCTCGGTGCCGTGGGCCCCCCCGGAGATCCTCTACGGCCAGAGCAACGGAGACGTCCGCAGCGACGTCTACTCCCTGGCCGCGACCTTGTGGCACCTGCTCGTCGGCCGCTCTCCCTTCGAGCAGCCCGGTGGCGACAACTCGGCCTACGCCCTCATGCCACGGATCCGGGCCACGCCGGTCCCGCCCACAGGCCGGGCCGACGTGCCGCTCTCCCTCGAGCGCCTGCTCGCGCACGGCATGGCCAAGAACCCCGCGGCCCGACCCCAGTCTGCACTGGAGTTCGCCCGCGGACTGCAGGCGATCGAGACCGAGCAGCGACTGCCCCGCACTCCGCTCGTCGTCCTCGACGAGTCCGGGGACCGGGTCGCCGCCGACACCGGTCCATCGGCGGGCTCCGCGCAGGCCGACGACGACCGGACCATGGTCCGGACACCACAGTCGGTCTCCGCGCAGTCGCCCGTCCCGGCCCCCTCGGCGCCGGCTCCGGAGGCGCCGGACGTCGACGCCCCCCGCACGATCAGCGGTGGCGTCCTGCTGGCGATCGTGGGCGTGGTCATCGCCGTCCTCGTCGGGGCCCTGGTCTGGGCCATGTCCTCCCGGGGTGGCCAGGCCGCCGATGGCGAGGCCTCGCCCAGCCCCAGCCAGGTCGCCCAGAGCGGTGGTGGGGCACCGATCCTCGACCTGCCGGAGCAGCCTGCGCTCGACGGGCGGGTCGAGCCCGGATCGGTGATCTTCACCTGGAACTACGGCGGGATGCGCACCGGCGACTTCTACCGGATGCGGGTCGCCGGCAGCGAGGCCGAGCTCGCCGATGCCTCGGTGCAGAGCGTCCCCATGCCCCACACCGTCCCCGCTCCCTCCGGCGCGATGGTCTGCGCCCAGGTGGCGGTCTCCCGCGGCCAGGGCGCCACCGGCCCCTACTCGGCCGCCAAGTGCCTGACCGTTCCGTGAGCGCAAGCCCTGACCGCGCCCTGACCGCTACGCTGCGCGGGACGAGGAGCCGGAGGGGGCAACGATGAGCGTGACCGTCGAGTACTGCGGCGAGGAGTTCCGCGCCACCGAGGACGCGCCGTTGACCATCGGCCGCGACGCCGACCTCGAGATCGACGACAACCCCTACCTGCACCGCGTCTTCCTCCAGATCCACCGCGAGCACGACCTGTGGTGGCTGAGCAACGTCGGCTCGACCCTCACCGCCACCGTCGCGGACAAGAAGGGCCTCTTCCAGGCCTGGCTCTCCCCGGGCGCCCGCATCCCGCTGGCCCTGGACGCGTTCACGGTGTGGTTCACCGCCGGGCCGACGACCTACGACTTCGACATCCTCGTGGACTCGCCGGCCTTCGAGACGGTCACGCCCGACGCGGTGGGCGACGCGGACTCCGACGCCGGGGCGACGACGATGGGCCGGGTCTCGATGACACCGGACCAGAAGCTCCTCGTCGTCGTGCTCTGCGAGAGCTTCCTGCGGACGACGTATGCCGGGTCGGGCCAGATCCCGAGCTCGGCCGAGGCCGCGGCCCGGCTCGGCTGGACGGTGACCAAGTTCAACCGCAAGCTCGACAACGTCTGCCAGAAGCTCGCCGATGCGGGGATCCGCGGACTGCACGGCGGCCCGGGCAAGCTCGCGAGCAACCGCAAGTCCCGCCTCGTCGAGCACGCGCTCTCCACCCGCCTGGTCTCCGAAGCCGACCTCGCCCTCCTCGACTGACGACGAAGCCGCGCCCGTCCGTGGGAGGCGAGCGGACGGCATACCACATGGGCAGTCCTCCCCTGCCCAGAAACGCCATGGTGTCTTGGTGATCCGTGCGGGGGTTCCGTATCGTTTCCGGGGGCCACGGGGGACGGTGCGCAGGGCCGCGGGGCAACGCCGCGGGCAACAATGCCGGCCGCCATGGGGACGCCTCCCCTCCCGTCGCTCCCACAGGCACGGACACAATCGCAGGACCGAGACAGAAAAGGGACAACAGGCCGATGAGCGTCACTCCGGAGCAGGCCCACTGGTTCACCGAGACCTTCGGGGCCATGGTGGCCAACTGCGACAAGGCAGTGCTCGGCAAGGAGCACGTCATCCGACTCGCGCTCACCTGCATGCTCTCCGAGGGCCACCTGCTGCTCGAGGACTTCCCCGGCACCGGCAAGACCCAGCTCGCGCGCGCCATGTCGAGCACGGTGCAGGGCACGAACAGCCGCATCCAGTTCACGCCCGACCTGCTCCCCAGCGATGTCACCGGCGTGACGATCTATGACCCGAACGAGAAGAAGTTCGAGTTCCACCAGGGCCCGATCTTCGCCACCATCGTCCTCGCCGACGAGATCAACCGCGCCTCGCCGAAGACCCAGTCCGCCCTCCTCGAGGTGATGGAGGAGGGGCGCGTCACCGTCGACGGCGTGCGCCACGAGGTGGGCAGCCCGTTCATGGTCATCGCCACCCAGAACCCGATCGAGCAGGCCGGCACCTACCGCCTCCCCGAGGCCCAGCTCGACCGCTTCCTCATGAAGACCTCGCTGGGCTACCCCGACCACGACGCGACCGTCCGGGTGCTGCGCGATGCCAAGACCCGTGACCGCACCAAGGCGCTGAGCCCGGTCGTCACCGCGAGCGTCATCACCGACATGGCGGCGCTCGCCGACGAGGTCCACGTCGACGACGCGATCCTGGACTACCTGTCGCGGATCGCCGAGGAGACCCGTCGGCACGTCAGCGTGCGGCTCGGGCTGTCCGTGCGTGGCTGCCTGGCCTTCATCCGCTGCGCGAAGACCTGGGCGATCAGCCAGGGCCGCAACCACGTGATCCCCGACGACATCAAGCTGCTCGCGCAGCCGGTGCTCAACCACCGCCTGCTCGTGACCCCGGAGGCGCAGTTCGCCGGCATCACGGTCGAGCAGGTCATCACCCAGATCCTCGGTGAGGTCGCGCCGCCCACGGAGCGTGTGGCCTGACGATGACCGACCAGTTCGACGACGACGCCGGCCAGACGACGCGGCGTGGTGACCTCGCCCGCCGCCGTGGTCGGCGCCAGGGCGATGGTATGCCGTCCGCCCCGCCCCCGCCGCCGGCTCCCGGTGGTGCGGTGGCCCGCGAGGAGGCGCCCGGCCCGGGCACGCCCGCCGAGGGCGCCACCGTCAGTCGTCGAGAGGTCAAGGCCGCCCGCGGGAAGGCCCCGAAGCCACCGAGGGGGCCCAGGCCGCCGCGGAGATCTTTGCTGCGCCGCGGTGGAGCGGCCTCGACCGGGACCCCGACGCCGACCGACTCCTTCCCCAGCGGCAGCGCACCGATGGCCCGGCCGCAGACCTCGAGCCGGTCCACGCGCCTGCGTGAGCTCCCGCAGATCACGCTGCCGCGGGTCGCGGTGCCGACGGCCATCACCCAGACCGGCGCCCGCGTCCTCGACATCACGAGCACCCGCCTCCAGCCGGTGCTGCTCCAGACGGCTCCGGTGTGGCGACCGGTCGCCGCCTTCCTGCGCTGGATCTCACCCCTGGGGTGGACCGTCTTCGGGCTGGGTGTGCTGGCCTGGTTCGTCGCGGCGCGCTGGGGCTGGACCGAGCTGGCCATGATGGCCGTGGCCTGCCTCGTCCTCTTCGGGTTGTGCCTGCTGCTCGCCATCGGGCGCAGCCAGGTCGAGATCACCACCGATGTCGACCCGACCCGGGTCGTCGTCGGGGAGCCCGCGACCGGCCGGATCGCGGTCCGCAACACCGGCTCACGCGGGATGCTGCCCCTGCTCGTCGAGCTCCCGGTCGGCGCGACCGCGGCCCGCTTCGTGCTGCCGACCCTCGGGTCGGGCAAGGTCCACGAGGAGCTCTTCGTCGTCCCCACCCACCGGCGTGGCGTCATCGCCGTGGGACCGGCCACGACCGTCCACGGCGACCCGCTGGGCCTGGTCCGGCGCACCGTGGCCTGGACCGACCGGACCGAGCTCTTCGTCCACCCGCTGACCACCCCGCTGGATCCACTCGGCGCGGGCCTGCTGCGCGACCTCGAGGGGCAGACGACCCAGGACCTGTCGATGTCGGACCTGGCCTTCCACGCCCTGCGGGAGTACCAACCCGGGGACGACCGCCGCTACATCCACTGGCGCAGCTCGGCCAAGCACGGCCGGCTCCTCGTGCGCCAGTTCCTCGACACGAGGCGATCGCACCTGTCGATCGTCGTCGACACGACGCCGGACTCCTACACCGGGGCCGAGGACGCCGTCGAGCTCGCCATCTCGGCCGCGGCCTCGCTCGCCGTGAGGTCGATCATGGACGAGCAGGACACGACGGTCGTCGTCGGTGACCAGGTCGCCTCCCGCAGCACGGCTCCACTCACGCTCGACGCGATGGCCCGCGCCGAGGTCGCGCCGGTCGACCTGTTCGCCCTCGCGGGCGAAGCCTCCTCGCTGGCGCCCGATGCCTCGGTCGGCATCCTCGTCACCGGGCCGCACCGTCCCTTCATCCAGGTGCAGCGCGCCCTGGGCCAGTTCGAGGTCGAGGTGATCAAGGTCGCCATCATCGTCGACCCCGACGAGGGCGTGGGCCTGCGGCGGCTGGGCAATGTCACCCTGCTGACCATCCGTGAGCTCGCCGACCTGCGGCGGGTCCTCTTCAGTGGAGCGCTGTCGTGACCGGAGTGAGCATCGACCCCCGGGCGACATCGACCGGCCTCCCGGGGGCCGGCGGCGCCGCGGGCAGCCGGCTGCGCGCCCTGGCCGCCGGCATCGCCGGCCGGCACGCCCTCGTCGACCTCGCGTTCGCGGCCACCCTCGTCGGGATCGCCCTGGTCGGCTTCCGCACCGGCTTCCTGGGGTGGCAGTGGGTGCTCGCGGCCGTCGCCGGGCTCGTCCTCGGCCTGGCGGTGGCCTGGCTCGGTGCCGTGCGCCGGTGGCCGGTGCTGCTCACCGCGCTCGTCCTCGTCGCGGTCTACTTCCTCCTCGGCGGATCGCTCGCCGTGCGGGACAAGCTCATCGCCGGTGCCCTTCCCAGCCTGAGCACCCTGGTCGACCTGGCGACCACCAGCGTCACCGGCTGGAAGCGGTGGCTCACGCTGCTGCCTCCGGTGGACGCCCGCGGCCCGCTCCTCGCCCTGCCCTGGCTCACCGGACTCGTCGGTGGCGCCCTCACCTTCGGCGTCGCCCGGCGCTGGCGCTCCGCGCCGGTGGTCGTGGTCGCCCCGCTCGTCCTGCTGGTGGGGACGATCGCCATGGGGACGATGCAGCCGGCGGCCAAGCTCGTCCAGGGCGTCCTCTTCGCCCTCGTGCTCATCCTGTGGGTCGTCGTGCGCGCCGCGCGGGCGCGTGCCTCGATGCAGAACGGCGCGGGCAGCACCGCTCGGGCCCTGACCGGAGTCGGTCTGCTCGTCGTCGCCGCCCTCGCGGCCACCGTCGTCGCACCCCATCTCCCCGGTGCCCGGGAGAGCGATGTCCGGCACGTGGTGCGCACCCAGCTCGTGCCGCCCTACGACGTCGCGCAGTTCGCCTCGCCGTTGGCCGGCTTCCGGCGCTACACCGAACCCAACGCCGCGGCCCTGTTCGACAAGACCATCCTCACGGTCAAGGGCCTGCCCGAGGGCACCCCGGTCCGCTTCGCCAGCCTCGACAAGTACGACGGGCTCGTCTGGGGCGCGGCCGACCGCACGAGCGAGGGTGTCCCCTTCCAGCAGGTGGGCTCGCGGATCGCCGCCCGCACGACCGGCACCGAGGTCACCGCGACCGTCTCGGTCCCGGAGGACGGCTACCGCGGCGCGTGGTTGCCGACCGTGGGCTCGCCGACCGCCATCTCCTTCACCGGCGCCCGCGCGCAGGCCCTCGCCGACCAGCTCTGGCTCAACACCGGCACCGAGACGGCCGTGGTCCCGGCCGGTCTGGCCGGCGGGGAGTCCTACACGATGAGCGCGATCCTGCCGCGGACCGCCCCGCTCGACGCCCTGCCCGAGGAGCTGCCCGTGGCCACCGGGGCCAGCGCGCCCACGGACACGGCCTTCCTCGACGCCAAGGTGGACGCCTGGACGAGCACGGCGTCCGGCGCCTGGCAGAAGTTCGCCGCGGCGGCGAAGTACATGAGCTCCAATGGCGCCTACACCGACGGCGGCACCCCGAACTCGATCGAGAAGGTCTACCTCCCCGGCCACGGCCTGGCCCGCCTGAGCCGCTTCGTCGGATCGACCCAGCTCGCCGGCAACGACGAGCAGTATGCCGCGGCGCTCGCGCTCGTCGGCCAGCGCCTGGGGATCCCCACACGCGTCGTCATGGGCGCCATCCCGCAGGCCGGTGGCGAGGTGCAGGGCAAGGACGTCCACGCCTGGGTCGAGGTCCAGAAGGAGGACGGGGAGTGGGTCGGGCTGCTGCCGACGACCTTCCTGCCGGACCGCAACAAGAAGCCCAACGAGCAGCAGCTCCGGACCGAGGAGCAGAAGGTCGGTGCCCAGGTGCCGCCGCCGGCCGGCACGAACCCGCCCTCGGTCCTGCAGGGGCCGGACCAGGCGCAGAACGCGACCGACCTGAACAAGCGGAAGAAGAACCCCTTCGACCCCAGCAGCTGGCCGCTGTGGTTGCAGGTCCTCGTCCTCGCGCTCCTGCTTCCCCTCCTCGTCCTCACCGCGATCTATGGCCTGATCCGCGGGCTCAAGGCCCGTCGCCGTCGCCGGCACGCCCTCCGGGGTCCGCCCACGGCGCGCGTCGCCTGGGTCTGGCGTGACCTCGTCACCGACGCACGCACCCTTGGGGTGGCCATCCCCACCGGCCGGAGCACCCGCCTGGAGCAGGCCGCCGCCTTCCCGGCGCCCGCCCCCGCGGCCGCCGTCGCCGCAGCCGCCAATGCCCAGGTGTTCGGGCCGGACGAGCCGACCGACGAGGGGCCGATCGCCCTGCTCGCCCAGGCCGACGCCGTGCGCGCCGAGCTGCGCGCGGGAGTCTCCCGCTGGCGCCGCTTCCGCTCCGACGTCTCGCTGCGTCCGTTCTTCGACCGCCGCACCCCCTGGTCGTGGCCGCGACTGCCCAAGCCCACCCTCACGCGTCCCAAGAAAGCGGTGACCGCGTCGTGAACCCCTTCGGCACACGAGCACCCGCCGGCTCACCGGCAGCAGCCCGGTCGGCCCGGCGCGGCCGCATCGCCTCCCTCACCGTCGTGGCCCTCGCGGCCACCTCCCTCGGGGTGGCCGCCGCCACCTCCCGCGGCTCGACCGTGCACGAGGCCGACCTCGGCGACGGCGGCATCTGGCTCACCAGCGACGCCCTGGCCAAGTTCGGGCGCCTCAACGTCCAGGCCGGCCAGCTCGACGCCGGCGTCTCGGCCGACGTCGAGCCGGGCTCGTCGATCGACGTCCTCCAGGACGGGGCAGCGATCCTCACGTGGAGCCGGGCGACCCAGCAGCTCCAGGCCCTCGACCCCAAGACGTCGACGACGACGTCCGCCACCGCGATCGTGCCCGCCCAGGCGGCCCCGACCGCGGGAGTGGCACCCACGAGCGTCGTGGACCTGCGCGGCGGCACCGTCGCCCTCGTCGAGGAGAAGTCCGGCAAGGTGTGGGCCCAGCGCGTCGACGACCGCGCCGGCATCACCGACCTGTCCAAGCTGGGCACCACGAGCAAGCCGATCGCGACGGTGGGTGCCAATGCGGCCCTGGCCGTCGGCGAGGACGGCGCCGTCCACGTCGTGTCGGGTGCGAAGTCGACGATGACCACGATCCGCCCCGGCGGCCAGGCCTTCGCCGCGCCGGTGACGACCGAGATCGGCCTCAAGGGCGCCGGCATCCAGGTCAGCGCCCTCGGCAAGGACTGGGTCGCCTACGACCCCACGACCGACCGGCTCGCCAGCGCCGGGAAGCCCGACGGGGTCAAGGCGGGCCTGGCCACCGATGGTGACCACGCGGCATACGGCCTCCTCCAGGTGCCCGGCCCGGCGGCGGACGCGGTCGCCATCGCCGGCACCGCGGCCGTGCGCATGATCCGCCTCGACGGCGACCCCGCGCCGGGCGGCATCGAGGTGCAGGAACGAGTCAACCGCAGCGCCGAGGTCCCGCACGTCGCGGCTCCGGTCGTGCTCAAGGGTTGTGTCCACGGCGCGTGGAACGAGGCCAACAAGGTCTTCTACGGCGCCAACTGCGGGGTCGCGAACCCGGTCCCGACCGGCACGATCGAGAACATCTCGGACAAGGCGATCCGCTCGGGCGTGAAGTTCCGCGTCAACCGCGGCGCCATCGTCCTCAACGACCTCGACAGCGGGGCCGCGTGGGACGTCGACCGCGACCAGCAGAAGAAGATCGACAACTGGGACGCGCTCATCCCGCCGCCCCAGACCGAGAACGACAACGACAAGAAGGACAAGAACCTCGTCGACGACGCCGTCCTCGAGCAGCCGCCGACGGCGATGCCGGACAGCCTCACGGTGCGCGCCGGCCGGACGAGCAAGCTGCACGTCCTCGACAACGACACCGATGTCGCCGGCTCGGTCCTGGCGATCGACCCCACGGACCTGTCCAAGCCCAGCGACGAGAAGGTGGGGACCTCGGTCGCGGCCGACGGCCAGACCGTCGACGTCACCGTGCCCGCCGGTCACAAGGACTCCTTCACGTTCACCTACATGGTGGGCAACGGCAAGGCCAAGTCCGCGGCGACGACCGTGACCGTCGCCATCGTCGGTGACGAGGTCAACACCCCGCCGCGGCTGCGTGAGGGATCCAAGGACCTGGCCAGGTCCGCCTACCCGGTGCTCGCCGGGCGGCGCATCTCGCTGCCGGTCATCGGTGACTGGCGCGACGACCAGTCCGACACGGTCTCGGCCTCGGCGGCCGACGCCGGCTCGAGCGTCGACGGCCAGGGTCGGGTGGAGTACCTCTCCGGCATGGAGCCGGGGGTCGTCAGCGTCCCGTACACGGTCGACGACGGGCAGGGCGGGACCACGCCTGGGTCGGTCGACGTCGAGGTCGTCGGTCCCCTCGACTCGCGCCCGCGCAACCCGGTCACGCAGCCGGACGTGATCCGCGGCGTGGTCGGCAAGCCGATCCAGGTCGAGCCGCTGTCCAATGACATCCCCGGGGCCGACCCGGGCGACCCCGAGGCCGAGATGCGGCTGGCCGGGGACGTGCAGCCGGTCGGCAACCTCACCGTCGACACCAACAAGGACACCGGGGTGGTCACCATCACCCCGGCGGCGGCGGGCACCTTCATCCTCTCGTATGCCGCGCAGGTCGGCAGCGGGGTTGCCCCCGGCCGGATCCGGATCGACGTCATCGGGGACCCGGACCCGAACGCACCCCCGATCGCGGTCTCCGATGCCGGCACCCTGCGCGGCCAGCTGTCGAGCATGGTCGACGTCCTGGCCAATGACTACAGCCCGCGGGCCGACGTCATGGTCACCCAGAGCGTGTCGGTGGAGTCCAGCAGCGCGTGGATCGAGGCCTCGATCTACCAGGGCCGCTGGGTGCGGCTGCGCTCCCTGGAGCCGGCGACCGGCGGGGACGGTTTCGCGCGCCCCGGGACGGTCAACTACTCCGTGAGTGACGGGACCCGGACCGCGAAGGGCCAGATCTCGGTCGTCCAGAAGGCGGTGACCCCGATCACCCCGGTCGTGCGCGACGACAAGGCCATCGTCCGCGAGGGCGACGCGGTCTCGATCCCGGTGCTCGACAACGACACCATGGCCGACGGCATCCCGCTGCGCCTGGACCCGCTGTCGGTCAAGGTCCTCGACGGACGGGAGCAGACCGCCTTCGCCTCCGACAACCTCATCCGGTTCGTCCCCACCGCGAGCGGGCTCACCGCCGACGACCACGTGACCATCGAGTACGCCGCCTACCCCGACGGCGACCCGCAGCGCGCCCAGACCGGTCGGGTCTCCGTCGCGGTGACGCCGCAGCCCACGACGGCCCGGCCCAACCAGGCCCCGGTCGCGCGCTCCTTCACCACGTCGGTCACCGCCGGGGACCCGCTGACCATCACGGTGCCCACCAGCGGAGTCGACCCCGACGGCGACACGGTGAGCATCCGCGGGATCGTCGGCCGGGACGGTGGCGCCGTCAGCCTGAGGTACGGCCGGATCGTCTCCGTCGGACCGGACACGATCCGCTACGAGGCCTACCCGACGGCGGCCGGCACCGAGGTCATCGACTACGAGGTCGCGGACCGCTTCGGTGAGCTGAGCCGCGCCTTCGTCCGGGTCGGCGTGGTGGCACCGGGCGACCCGCAGCCGCCGGTCGCGGTCGACGACACGGTGACCGCCGCCCCCGGCAAGACCGTGACCATCCCGGTCCTGCAGAACGACCTCATCGCGCGTGGTGACGTCGTCGACCTCACCCTCGGCGACACCGAGGGCTGGCGCGTCGACGAGGAGACGCGGATGGTCTCCACGGTCGTCCCGGAGGAGACCGCCCCGCTGCACCACACGGTCTACACGATCGACAACGGCATGTTCGACCCGTCCCGCGCGAGCATCCTCGTGCGTGGCCGCAAGGACTTCCTGAACCCGCCGATCGCCAAGGACGACATGGCCAAGCCGGAGCCGGGCAAGGAGAGCGCCCTCGTCGACGTGCTCGCCAACGACTTCGACGTCGACTCCGACCCGGGCACCCTCAAGATCGCCCAGGTCCTCGGCGGGCAGGGCACCATCGTCCAGACGCCGGAGGGCCCGCGGGTGAGCGTGCCGATCAAGGGCTACGGCTACACCGTCCCCTATGTCGTCGAGGACGTCGACGGGGCCCGCGCGATGGCGCTCGTCCACGTGCCCACCGGCTCGCGGGGCAAGCCGTACGTCCCCGAGGGCAGCCTCATCACGATGGACACCGACTCCACCAAGAGCGTCGGCATCAACGACCACGTCAAGAGCCCGGCCGGACGCACCCTGGGCATCACCGCGGCCGGCACCCTGTCCGCCTCGCCGTCGGGCAGCCTCAGCGTCACCGAGGACGGCCCCAACGGCCTGACCCTGACGTCGAGCAATGGCTACGTCGGCCCCGGCGCGGTCACCCTCGAGGTCACCGACCAGAGCGCCGAGAACCAGGCCGAGGTCAACACTGCCTATGTCACCATCCCCGTCCAGGTCGGGCCGAAAGTCCCGCTGCTGCGGTGCCCGACCACCTCGATCACCCTGTATGCCGGTGGGCTGGGTCGCGAGCTCGACATCCCCACGCTGTGCCGGGCCTGGCTGCCCCAGGGCATGACCCTCGACGACGTCGAGTTCACCGCCTCGTGGAGCAAGGAGCCGAGCGGGGTCGACCTGCAGCTCGGCGGCACCGGCAAACGGACGGCGGCCCTGTCGGCCTCAGCCGGTGCGCCGAGCGGCGAGGGTGTCCTCACGATCGGCGTCAAGGGCGGCCAGACCAAGGGTGAGGTCACCGTCAAGGTCATCGGGGTCACGACCACCGATGGTGCCAAGGTCGAGACGCCGATGCCTCCTCCTCGCCTGCGCCCGATGAGCATCGCCGGGCTCAAGGAGGGCGACTCCCAGACCGTCGATGTCGCGGCCTACCTCGACAGTCCCCTGGCCAAGCCGGCCTGCGCGGTGGAGGCCGCCTCGGTGACCGCCGGGCAGAACGTCACGGTGAGCACGAGTGGGTGCAAGGTCACCGTCACCGCCGGCAAGGCACCCTCCCTCACCGCCACGATCAGCGTCTTGGCGACCGACGGCCCGGGCCGCACGGCCAACGGCGTCATCGACGTCACCCTCCTCGGTCGGCCCTCCGCACCGACGGCGGTCACGGCCCAGCCGGACCGTGAGGCCGGGGGCCGCGCCCGCGTCTCGTGGGTGGCGCCGACCTACGACGGCGGCACGCCCATCCGCACCTACACGGTGAAGTGGACCGGGGGCTCGACCGGCCAGCTGGCCTGCACGGCCTCACCGTGCACGATCGAGGGTCTGACCAACGGCAAGGACTACACCTTCACCGTCACGGCGACCAATGCCGTCGGCGAGGGCGACCCCAGCCCGGTGAGCAATGTGGCCCGCCCCGACACCAAGCCGGGCCCGGTCGGCGGGGTCGCCATGGCCGCACGCGGCGACGGCCAGCTCACGGTCTCGTGGACCGCCCCGGACAACAAGGGCAGCCAGATCAGCAAGTACACCGTCCGCCTCGTGGCCGCCGACGGGTCGTCGGCGAAGACCGTCGACGTCGCGGCCCCGGCCATGAGCGCCGTCGTCGGGGGGCTCAACAACGAGGTCCAGTACAACGTCTCGGTCCAGGCGTGGAACGAGGTCGGCGCCGGTCCCTTCGGGCCCGCGGTGACGATGCAGTCGGCGGGCACGCCCCCGGCGGTCGCCGCGCCCCGGCTCACCCCGGGCGGGCTCGGCCCGACCGCCGACCTCACGACCGTCGACATCGCCTGGACGGCCACCCGCCCGAACGGGCCGCCGCTCACGGGGTACACGGTCTACAAGAGCACCGGAGGTGGCGCCTTCGCCGCGCTGGCGACGGTGTCGGCCAACACCTTCACGCTGCGTGACCAGGTGAGCGTCAACGGCAGCCAGTACCGCTATGTCGTGACCGCGACCAATGGTGCGGGGATCGAGTCTCCCAAGGCCGATGCCTCCTCGTTCACGGCCATCGGTCAGCCGGCCACGCCGACGGTGGCGGCCTCGACCCCGAACCCGGACAAGACCGCCACCCTCGTGGTGTCCCTGGGCAACCCGCACTCGACGGGCTATGCCTCGGTCCGGTGGAGCTCCTCCGCCGGCGGCAGCGGCACGGTGGGCTGCTCCGCGAGCAACTGCCCGGCGGGTGGACAGCTGACGATCCGGACCGGCCAGCTCAGCACGGTCAACCAGACCTTCACCGTGGTGGCCAACAACGGCAGCCAGGACTCCGCCAGCGCCTCGGCCCAGGCCCATCCGTTCGGGCCGACGCCGACGCCGACGGACAACGGCTCGAGCGCCAGCGGGCAGAACCTCAACTTCCGCTGGAACCTGCCGACCGACGGCCGTCCGATCACGGCGGTGGAGGTCCAGGGTGACTTCACGCCGTCCTGGGGCAGTGCGGTCACGAGCTTCTCGCGCACCGGGGCCTGGGACACGCCATACACCATCCGCGTGCGGGCCCAGTCCGCGGCGGGCTGGAGCAACTGGTCGAACAACATCACCACCCGGACGGGGCTGCCCACGCCCATCATCAACCTCAGCCACGGCGGGAAGATCTCGAACCGTCTCGACCAGGGGTGTGACCCGGTGTCGCCGTGCTACTACCCGAGGGTGTCGATCAGCAACTTCCTCGGCCAGGCGAACTGCAGCTACTTCGCCAACTCGGTGTCTGCCGGGTACAACGACGTCTCCGACTCGTGGTCGATGGCCGATGGTGGGACGTGGACCGACACCAACTACTTCGGCTACATCACGTACCCGCAGGTGCGGGTGACGTGCAACAGTGCAAAGCAGTCGCTGACCAGGACGTTCAACTGGCAGAACCCCTAGGACGCGGCCCGTCCAGCCCGCCCGCGGTGACCCGGATTGCCCTCGGCCTCACCGCGGGCGAGACTGGAGAGGTTGTCCTGTCGTCCCGAGGGAGAGGAACCGAGCGCGTGCAGTGTCCGTCGTGCCAGGAGCCGGTGGCGATCTGGGCTGCCTTCTGCCCACATTGCGGAGCCTCGCTCAACGAGTCGATGCAAGACTCCACGCCTGACTCCGAGCCTGACGTCGAGGCGGCAGCCTCGCGCGACTCCTCCCTCACCTCCGAGCTCTTCGGTGGTGAGCCGACCGCGCCGACCACGCCGTCGCCGACGTCGCCGGCGGCTGACCCGGGCTCACCGGCTGCGAGCGCTGCGGGTGCGCCGGGCACGATCGCGGCGGGCACTGAGGCGGGCGCTGCGGCGGCCCAGGCGTCTGCGCGTCCGAGCGAGGACACCGGAAGCCACGACGACGCCCCGGCCCCGGCGCGGACCGGCGCCGCAGCAGCGGGCGAGCACCCGGCACACGCCCCGGCGGAGCCCTCCGAGCCCAGGCGCGCTTCGGGTGCCACGGCCCTCATGGTGGCCGCGGCCGCCATCGTCGCGGCGGCGCTCATGTTCGCGGCGTGGTCGATCCTGCGGGTCGGTGGCACGGACGATGCCTCGAATGCCCCCACGGGCACGACGACGACCAGTCCCCGCCCGTCGGTGAGCGTGAGCCCCGATGCCGCCTCGTCTGCTGCCGCCAGCCCGTCGGCGACCCCCTCGCCGTCGGCGTCGGCGTCGGCGTCGGCGTCGGTCGAGGGTGCCGTGCCCCAGGGCTCGATCGCCTGCGGCGTCACCGGCAGCGGGGACACCGCAGCCGTCTATGCCGGCCACCCGAACACCTCGTGCCCCTTCGCGCAGGAGGTCGCGAACGCCTATCGCGCGACCGGTGCGTCGGGCGGGTCCGTCGAGGTCAGGGCGCACTCCCCGGTGACCGGCAAGGACTACACCCTGACCTGCACCGGCACCCTGCCCACCACCTGCGTCGCCGCCACCGGCGCCACGGTCCTGCTCACCCGAGGCTGACCCCCATGGCCGGCGCGATGGGGCGGTGCACCTCTTGCGGCTTCGAGCCGTCCTATCCGACCAAGTCGTGCCCGCAGTGCGCCGGCGTCGTCTCGGCCCGCGCGCCGGTGGCCAGCATGCCGGCTCCGGAGGTTTCGCCCACCCCTGAGGGTGGTCCAACCACCCCTGACGGTATGCCGTCCGCTGACCGTACGATGCGGCGCCCCGACCTCGCGGGGGCGCCGCCGCCCCCGCCGACGGGCGTGCCCACGGCATACCCACCCCCTCCGGGGATGGCGGGCGGTCCGGTGAGCACCCTGCCCGGAGCGCCGGTGTCGCTCGGTTCCCGCCTGCTGGCCGCCCTGGTCGACCTGCTCCTCGCCTGGCTGCCCGTCGGCGTCCTCACGGCGGTCGCCCTCGTGCTCGCGCCCAAACCCGGCAGCATCCTGTGGATCGTCCTCAACGTGCTCACGCTCGTGGTCCTGCTGCTCGGCGCGGCCCTGGTCGTCGTGCCGCTCGGGCGGACCGGCTCGACCGTCGGCAAGGCGCTCCTGGGGGTGCGGGTCGTCGACGTGCGCACGGGCGGGACGATCGGGGTCGGGCGGGCCTTCCTGCGCCAGCTCGTGTGGGGACTGCTCGGCGCGCCCTGCTACCTGGGCTACCTGATGTACTTCACCGATCGCTCGGGTCGGCAGCGGGCGCTGCACGAGCAGGCCGCCTCGAGCGTGACGACGGCCGTGCCCCGGCAGGGCTTCGGCGCGGCCCTGGGGCAGGCCTTCGGCGCATTCCGCCGCTGAGAGCCGCCAGGGCGAAGGCCCCCCGAGGTGACTTTGCCCCGGGGCGCCTCGACGGGCGTCCCGGGGCAAAGACCTGGGCGGGCAGTGCCGCAGAGCGGGGTCAGCGCTCCTCGGTGCCGGCGATGAAGGCCTCGAGGCGGCGGCGGCCCTCGGTGTCCTCACGCTGCTCCGGCGGGGACTTCATCAGGTAGGACGAGGCCGACAGCAGGGCGCCGCCGATGCCGCGGTCCTTGGCGATCTTCGCCGCGCGGATCGCGTCGATGATGATGCCGGCGGAGTTGGGGGAGTCCCAGACCTCGAGCTTGTACTCCAGGTTCAGCGGCACGTCACCGAAGGCGCGGCCCTCCAACCGGACATAGGCCCACTTGCGGTCATCGAGCCAGGCGACGTAGTCGGACGGGCCGATGTGGACGTTCTTGTCGTCGATCTTGCCGGCGAGCGAGCCCTCGAGGTTGCTCGTGACGGCCTGGGTCTTGGAGACCTTCTTGGACTCCAGGCGCTCGCGCTCGAGCATGTTCTTGAAGTCCATGTTGCCGCCGACGTTGAGCTGGTAGGTCCGGTCCAGCGCCACGCCGCGGTCCTCGAAGAGCTTGGCCATGACCCGGTGGGTGATGGTCGCGCCGACCTGGGACTTGATGTCGTCGCCGATGATCGGCACGCCGGCCGCCTCGAACTTCGCCGCCCACTCGGGGTCGCTGGCGATGAAGACCGGCAGCGCGTTGACGAAGGCCACGCCGGCGTCGATCGCGCACTGCGCATAGAACTTGTCGGCCTCCTCCGAGCCCACCGGCAGGTAGGACACGAGCACGTCGACCTTGGCGTCCTTGAGGGCCTGGACGACGTCGACCGGCTCGGCGGCGGACTCGTCGATGGTCATCCGGTAGTACTTGCCGAGCCCGTCGAGGGTGTGGCCGCGCTGCACGGTGACGCCGCTCGTCGGGACCTCGCAGATCCTGATCGTGTTGTTCTCGGAGGCGTTGATCGCCTCGGCGAGGTCCTTGCCGACCTTCTTGTCGTCGACGTCGAACGCGGCGACGAACTCGACGTCGCGCACGTGGTAGTCGCCGAAGGTCACGTGCATGAGCCCGGGCACGGTGCTCTGCGGGTCAGCGTCGCGGTAGTAGTGGACGCCCTGGACGAGGCTGCTCGCACAGTTCCCGACGCCCACGATGGCAGCGCGGATGGTGGCCATGTGCGGTTCTCCTTGAAGGGTTGGGGGTTGGTGGGGTGTTGCGGCTTGCGTCCCGCCGGTGGTGATCCCGTATGCCGCGGGCTCACCTCCCAGCGGGTGTCCGGCCTCGCCTAGGGCTGGGGTCCGGGGTCCTGGGGGTGTCGGCGCTCGGCGTCGATGAGCTCACTGAGCCACCGGACCTCGCGCTCGGCGCTCTCCTCGCCGTGGCGGGCGAGCGCGCTGCTCCACTGGTCGGCGCGGTCGCGGCGGCGGGCCCGGTCGGCGCGGGCGGCGTCGAGACGGGCCTGGAGCTGGTGCCGGCGCCCCTCGAGGATGAGGCGGCGCACCTCGGACTCGGTCCGGGCGAAGAAGGCCATCCGGACCTCGAAGGTGTCGTCGTCGGCGGTGTCGGCCCCGGCGCGCGAGACCAGCTCCTCGAACGCCTCCTTGCCGTCGGCGGTGAGCTCGTAGCTGATCCGGGGGCGGGCCGAGGGGGTCGCAGCCTCGCCGCTCTGGGCGATGAGGCCCCGGGTGAGAAGCCCCTTGAGGGCCGGGTAGAGCGAGCCGTAGGACAGGGCACGGAAGGGGCCGAGCGCGCTGTTGAGGCGTCGGCGCAGGTCATAGCCGTGGCTGGGCCCCTCGTGGAGCAGGCCGAGGATCGCGAAGTCGAGCAGCTCGGAACGACGTGACACCAGCGGCTCCTTCCGATCGGGCTCGTCGAGGGGGCGTGCGTGGTCGGCTCGGCCCCGGCGTGACCGGTGGCTTCCACGGGAGGGGAGCACCCGGCATACACTGACAAAGTCGAGGTTTGTCACGTCACTGTACGCCATGATGTATCGCCGCGATACATTTGGCCGCCGGGCGCACGACCACAGGTCCGTCACCGTGCGTGCAGGTGACCCACAGATCGGCGCGTCATACTGGATGACGGTCACGGACCGCTGCCCACGCACCGGACCTCCTGCCCCCGACCGGAAGACCCCCATGAGTCGCCAGAGTTCCACCGGCCCCTCCCGGCGCCGTTCCGCCGCTGCCACCACGACGTCGCGGAAGGGCGCTCCCGGCCGCGGCCGTCGCTGGCTGCGTCGCCTGCTCTGGACCGCGCTCGCGGTCGGCGTGCTCGGCCTGGCCGTCGTCGGCATCTCGTATGCCGTGATCCAGCCGCCCAAGCCGAACGACATCGCCACCGCCCAGGCCTCGGTCATCTACTACGCCGACGGCCAGACCGAGCTGCAGCGGATCTCCGAGATCAACCGGGAGTCGGTCAACATCGGCGACCTCCCGGCCCACGTCGGGCAGACCATGCTGGCCGCCGAGGACCGCGAGTTCTACACCCAGAACGGCGTCTCACCCAAGGGCATGGCCCGTGCGGTGTGGGTGGCGATCAAGGGTGGTGCCGCGACGCAGGGTGGCTCCACGATCACGCAGCAGTACGTGAAGAACTACTTCCTCACCAGCGACCGCACGCTGACCCGGAAGTACAAGGAGATCCTGCTCTCGATCAAGATCGACCAGCAGCAGAGCAAGCAGCAGATCCTCGAGAACTACCTCAACACCATCTACTACGGTCGCGGCGCGTACGGCATCGAGACCGCGGCGCAGGCCTACTACGGCAAGCCGGCCAAGGACCTCACGGTCGAGGAGGCGGCAGTGCTGGCCTCGGTGATCCGCGGACCCTCGCTCTACGACCCGCAGCTCGGGCCGGAGCAGCTGAAGAACCTCCAGACCCGCTGGGCCTACGTCCTCGACGGGATGGTCTCCCAGGGCTGGCTCGACCAGGGCACGCGTGCGGCGATGCAGTTCCCGATGCCGGTGGAGTGGAAGCCCCGCTCGGCCAGCGGCACCAATGGCTACCTCGTCCAGCTCATCAAGGCCGAGCTGCGATCCAAGCTCCAGCTCACCGACGCCGACATCGACCGCGGCGGCCTCCAGATCGTCTCCACCATCGACAAGGCGCGCCAGGACGCCGCCGTCGCCGCGGTGAACGACGTCATGCCCGCCGACGCACCAGACCTCAAGGTCGGCCTGGCCTCGGTCGTCCCCGGCGACGGCGCCGTCACCGCCCTCTACGGCGGTGCCGACTATGCGACGGTGCAGTTCAACTCGGCCACGGACGCCAAGATGCAGGCCGGCTCGACCTTCAAGCCGTTCACCCTCATCGCGGCGCTGAAGTCGGGGAAGACCAACCTGCGCAACACCTACAGCGGTGCCAGCCCGCAGTACTTCGACGAGTTCAAGGACCCGACCTCGGACAAGGCCTTCAACCAGCAGGGCGGGGTGCGCAACTTCGGGAACACCGGCTTCGGCATGCTCGACCTGGCCTCGGCCACGGCGAACTCGGTCAACACCGTGTACGCGCAGCTCAACATCCTGGCCACCCCCAAGGCGACGAGCGAGGTGGCCAAGGCCGCCGGCGTGCAGTCGGAGGTGCCGGCGAACTACGGCAACGTCTTCGGCACCGCGAGTGTCCACGTGCTCGAGATGGCCAATGCCTACGCCACCATCGCGGCCCAGGGGAAGGCGGCGACGCCGTACTTCGTGAAGGCGGCCAAGAGCCCCGACGGTGCCTTCGACTACACCGCCAAGCCCGAGGTCACCACGGCCTTCGACGCCGACCTCATGGCGGACACGACCTTCGCCATGCAGGCCGTCGTCCAGCGCGGCAGCGGCAAGACCGCCTCCTCGATCGGTCGGCCGCTCGCCGGCAAGACCGGCACCACCTCGGACAACAAGGCGGCCTGGTTCAACGGGTTCGCGCCCCAGCTCGCCACGGCCGTGGGCATCTACCGCCCCGGGCCCAATGGCGAGGAGCTGGAGATGAAGAACGTCGCCGGCCTGCGCGAGGTCACCGGCGCGACCCTGCCGGTCTCGATCTGGACGGCCTACATGAAGGTTGCCCTCCAGGGGCTGGACGTGGTCCAGTTCCCGAAGCCGGCCTATGTGAACAAGAACGCCGCCCCGACGCGCGCCCCGACGCCGGCCCCGAGCGTGCAGCCCTCCTCCGAGGCGCCGACGCCGACCCCGGAGCCGACACCCTCGCAGGCCCCGAGGCCGACACCGACCCCGACGCCGAACCCCACGGGGAATGGCAACGGGAACGGCAATGGGAACGGCAATGGCAACAGCCCGTCGCCCTCGATCGTGATCTCGCCCTCGCCGGCGCCCTCGCCCTAGCCGCGATGCCCGAGCCGCGGTGGCTGGCCTGGGCCGGTGGTCCCCTCGGCCGCTCCGGTCGAGCGTCGGAGCGGGGCCTGGATCGCCTTCTCCACGGCCTGCCCGCCGTCGTGGCCGCGGCGCTCGCCGTGCTCCTGGTGGCCCTGCTGCGACTCCAGGGGTGTGTCACCGCCGGCTGGCAGGGGCGCTCGGCCGATGCCCGGATGTGCGCCTCCACCCTGGTGATGCGCGCGTCGGAGGCCGGGCTGGGAGGCGGGCTCCCGGCATACCTCTCCGGCGCCCTGCGCCTCGACGAGGCGCCGCTCACGGGAGCGGCGCTCGCCCTCGTCGGCGGCGTGAGCGGAACGCCGCGGGGGCTGCTCGCCCAGCGCACCGCCGTGCTGCTCTGGTGCGCCCTTGCTGTCGTCGTCCTCGTCCTTCTCGTCCGCGCGATGCGCGACGTCCCGGGCGCGGACCTCACCCAGGTGCTCCTCTCGCCCGTCCTCGTCCTCACCGTCCTCCTCGGCCCGGAGCTGCTCGGCGCCGGCCTGGCCACCCTCGGCCTGCTGGCCTGGCTTGCCGGCCGGCCCCTCGTCGCCGGGCTCCTGCTCGGCGCCGGCGCCTGGTCCGGGCTCCCCGGGCTCGCGGTCCTCGCGGTGGTCGCCGCCTCGGCCCTCGTCGAGGGGGCGGCCGTCCGCGCGTCGGTCGGTCGCCGCGCCCTCGGGTGGCTCGCGGCCGGGGTGCTCGCCACGTCGTTGTCACTCCTGGCGGCCTTCGCGCTCGCCCCCGGGGCCCTGGTGCATCCGGTGACGACGTGGTGGTCCACGCCGGCCGGGCCCGGGTCGCTCTGGGACCTCCCCACCCTCGCCGGTCGGCCGCTCCCGGCGGGGCTGACCACCGCCCTCGCGGTGGTCGGATGGGTCGTGGCCGCCGGCCTGGTCGCCCGCGCCGCCGCCGCCCGGCCCGGCCACGACCCGTGGCTCACGCTGCCGGCCCTGGCCCTGCTCGCGGTGGCCGTCGTCCTCGCCACGGCGCCCTCGCTCCCGCTCTCGGCGTCGCTGTGGCTGGTGCCGCTCGTGGCCCTGGCCGGGCTGCGGTGGCGGGACCACCTGCTGTGGGCGGGGGCCGAGGCGGTGCACTTCGTCGCCTTCTGGCTGCACCGCTCGGCCGCCTTCGACCCCAACCACGGCCTCCCGCACGGCTGGTATGCCGTCGCCACGGTCGTGCGCGTGGCCGCCATCGCCTGGCTGGCGGCGTGCGCCCGGCGGCGAGCCACCGCCGATTAGGGGTGCATGGCGGGCGGCGGGTACCCTTGACCGGTTGCCCTCTCCCCCTCGGGAGACCCGCCTGTGGAAAACCTACGCGCGGAGTCGGGCACGCTGCATACCCTCCTGTCACGGGAACGGCCCGTGACCGCTACAGACCAAAGGAGGCGGGTTAACGCATGCGTCAGTACGAACTCATGGTCATCCTCGACCCCGAGCTCGACGACCGGACGGTCCAGCCGTCGCTGGAGAAGTTCCTCAAGGTCGTGACCAAGGATGGCGGGTCCGTCGACAACGTCGACATCTGGGGCCGTCGCCGCCTTGCCTACGAGATCAAGAAGAAGGCCGAGGGCATCTACGCCGTCGTCAACTTCACCGCAGAGCCGGCCACGGCCAAGGAGCTGGACCGCCAGCTCGGCCTCAACGAGTCGGTCATGCGCACCAAGCTCCTCCGCCCGGGCGCCTGAGCCCGAGCCGAGACGCTGCACCGATCGCCTCGGCGATCACCCACGCACTGCAGAGAAGACCAAAGGGGATCTGACCCATGGCAGGCGAGACCACCATCACCATCGTCGGCAACCTGACCGGCGACCCTGAGCTGCGCTTCACTCCCTCGGGTGCGGCGGTCGCGAACTTCACCGTGGCGTCCACGCCGCGCACGTTCGACCGCCAGTCCAACGAGTGGAAGGACGGCGAGACGCTGTTCATGCGCTGCTCGATCTGGCGCGAGGCGGCCGAGAACGTCGCCGAGTCGCTCCAGCGCGGCACCCGCGTCGTCGTCACCGGCCGCCTGAAGTCTCGGTCGTACGAGACCAAGGAGGGCGAGAAGCGCACGGTCGTCGAGATGGACGTCGACGAGGTCGGCCCGTCGCTGCGCTACGCGAACGCCAAGGTCACCAAGACCCAGCGTTCCGGCGACAGCGGTGGCGGCTTCGGTGGTGGCGGCGGCTTCGGCGGCGGCCAGGGCGGACAGCAGTCCGACCCGTGGGCCACCGGCGGATCCGCGCCGGCCCAGGGCGGCCAGGGCGGCTGGAACTCCGGTTCCGGTGGCCAGGGCGGTCAGGGCAACCAGGGCGGCTGGAACTCCGGTTCCGGCGGCCACGGCGGCCAGGGCGGCCAGGCCCCGCAGCAGGGTGGCCAGGGTGGCTGGGGCAACGCGCCCAGCTACGACGAGCCCCCGTTCTGATCCTCCGATCCGCAGTCACCTCACCACGTCACACCCCCATCCCTGGGAGACCAGGGCTCATCCGATCAAGGAGAGCACCACGATGGCCAAGCCCGTCATCCGCAAGCCCAAGAAGAAGGCGAACCCGCTCAAGGTCGCCAAGGTCGAGAACATCGACTACAAGGACGCTGCGCTGCTGCGCAAGTTCATCTCCGACCGCGGCAAGATCCGCGCCCGTCGCGTCACCGGCGTCTCCGTCCAGGAGCAGCGCCTCATCGCCAACGCGGTCAAGAACGCCCGCGAGATGGCGCTCCTGCCCTACTCCAGCTCGGGTCGCTGAGCAAACCCCACGAAGTTCTCCGCTCGTCCCTCGCGTCGATACTTCGCGGGGACCCCGAGCGGAGGCCCAAGCCTAGGAGCACATCAATGAAGGTCATTCTCACCCACGAGGTCAGCGGCCTGGGTGCCGCTGGTGACGTCGTCGAGGTCAAGCCGGGCTACGCCCGCAACTTCCTCTTCCGCCGCGACCTGGCCACCGCCTGGACCAAGGGCGGCCAGAAGCAGGTCGACGCCATCGCCAAGGGTCGCGAGACCCGCGCGGTGAAGTCGCTCGAGGAGGCCAAGTCCTTCAAGGGCAACCTCGAGGCCAAGGCCGTCACCGTCAGCGTCAAGGCCGGCAAGGAGGGTCGCCTCTTCGGCGCCGTCTCAACCGCCGATGTCGCTGCGGCGGTCAAGGCCGCCGGTGGCCCGGAGCTCGACAAGCGCAAGATCGAGATCCCGACCCCGATCAAGACGACCGGCTCGCACAAGGCGCTCGTGCGCCTGCACCCGGACGTCCAGGCCACGGTCGCCCTCGAGGTCGTCTCCGCCTGACCCCCCCGGCGCTCCGGCGCCGCGTTCTTTGCCCCAGGGCCCGTGCACACGGCCCTGGGGCAAAGTCATGCCCGGCAAGGACGAGGTGCCTGCCCTGGGTGGACTGTTTTCCGTGTCAGGACACGGGTCAGAGTCCACCCAAGCGAGGACTGTCGGTGGGGCGGCATACCGTATGCCGCATGCCCCCTCCCGCGGCGAAGCCCGCCTCCCGTTCCGGGTCACGCGTGCCGGCGGCGACGTTCCGGTGCACCGAGTGCGGGTGGCAAACGACGAAGTGGATCGGGCGCTGCGGTGAGTGCCAGGCCTGGGGGACGCTGAGCGAGGTCGGCTCGGCGCCGGCCCGCACGACCGCGGCGCGGGTCGTCGCGACCCCGGCGGTGCCGATCGCGCAGGTCGACCTCTCCGAGGCGAGCGCCCGCAGCACCGGTGTGGCCGAGTTCGACCGGGTCCTCGGGGGCGGCATCGTGCCTGGCGCCGTCGTCCTCGTCGCGGGGGAGCCCGGGATCGGCAAGTCCACCCTCCTGCTCGACGTCGCCGCGCGTGCCGCTGCTTCTGGCGCGGCCCGGGCAGGAGCTCAAGGGGCTCGGACGCTCTACGTCACCGGCGAGGAGTCGGCGGCCCAGGTGCGGGCCCGGGCCCAGCGCATCGGGGCCCTGGCCGACGCCCTCTTCCTCGCCGCCGAGACCGACCTCGCCGCCGTCCTCGGCCAGATCGACCACCTCTCGCCCACCCTGGTCGTCGTCGACTCCGTCCAGACGATCAGCAGCGCCGAGGTCGAGGGCGCGGCCGGCAATGTCTCCCAGGTGCGCGAGGTCGCGGCCTCCCTCATCCAGGTCGCCAAGTCCCGCGGCATCGCCGTCCTCCTCGTCGGGCACGTGACCAAGGACGGCTCGATCGCCGGCCCGCGGGTGCTCGAGCACCTCGTCGACGTGGTCGTCCAGTTCGAGGGTGATCGGCACAGCCGGCTGCGCCTCGTGCGCGCGGTCAAGAACCGCTACGGCCCCACCGACGAGGTCGGCTGCTTCGACCTCGCCGACTCAGGCATCGTCGGGCTGGCCGATCCCAGCGGGCTCTTCCTCTCGCACCGCACGGCCGAGGTCGCCGGCACCTGCGTCACGGTCACCCTCGAAGGCCGGCGCCCGATGGTCACCGAGGTCCAGGCCCTCGTCGACGGCTCCGACCTCCCGACGCCGCGCCGGGCCAGCTCGGGCCTGGACCGTGCTCGCGTCGACATGATCCTCGCCGTCCTCGGAAGGCGGGCCAAGGCACCGATCGGCAAGAGCGATGTCTTCCTCTCCACCGTCGGTGGTGTCCGCCTCACCGAGCCGGCCGCCGACCTCGCGGTCGCCCTGGCGCTCGCGAGCGCCATCACCGATCGACCCGTGCGCCCCGGCACGATCGCCTTCGGGGAGGTCGGCCTGGCCGGCGAGGTCCGCCCGGTCACCGGCGCCCACCGCCGCTTGGCCGAGGCGGCCCGACTGGGCTTCACCGCGGCCATCGTCCCACCCGGAGTCCTCGGCGCAGGTCCCGTCCCCGACAGCCTCCAGGTCGCCGAGGCCGCCACCGTGGCCGAGGCCGTCCACCTCGCCGGCTCCACCTGACCGCGTCCCGACGGCCAAAGGAGGTGCGCTCCATCGACGGCGCCCGGACACACGGCATACGAACCAGGAGGCCTCGTGCGGACGCCCATGCGTAGAATCGCCGGGGCGCACCTACGCCTGTCGAAAGGGGGTCCCCGTGGCCGGCACACTGCACAGTGACGAGCTCGTCCGCTCGACGCTGGCCGCCGTCGCTCCCGGCACCGAGCTGCGCGACGGCCTCGAGCGGATCCTGCGCGGCCGCACCGGAGCGCTCGTCGTCCTCGGCCACGACAAGGTCGTCGAGCAGATCGCCACCGGCGGCTTCCCACTCGACGTCGAGTTCTCCGCCACCCGCCTGCGCGAGCTGGCCAAGATGGACGGCGCGATCGTCGTCGACCGCGACATCACCCGCATCGTCCACGCGGCCACCCAGCTCCTCCCCGACCCGAGCATCGAGACCAGCGAGTCCGGCACGCGCCACCGCACGGCCGAGCGGGTTGCCAAGCAGACCGGCTACCCCGTCGTCTCGGTGAGCCAGTCGATGCGGATCGTCGCCCTCTACGTCGCCGGTCGCCGCATCGTCCTCGAGGACTCGAGCTCGATCCTCCAGCGGGCCAACCAGGCCCTGCAGACCCTCGAGCGCTACAAGCAGCGCCTCGACGAGGTCACCGGCACCCTCTCGGCGCTCGAGATCGAGGACCTCGTGAGCGTCCGCGATGTCGCCAACGTGCTCCAGCGCCTGGAGATGGTGCGGCGGATCAAGGACGAGATCGCCGACTACGTCGTCCAGCTCGGCACCGACGGGCGCCTGCTCTCGCTCCAGCTCGAGGAGCTCACCGGTGGCCTGTCCGACGACCTCGGCCTCGTCATCCGTGACTACATCGGCGAGGCCAAGGCCGGCTACGACGACGAGCAGGCGATCGCCAATCTCGAAGCACTCGACTCCACCGAGCTGCTCGACCCGGTCGGCGGGGCCAAGGCGCTCGGGTTCACGGTCGTCGGGGACGCCCTCGACTCCTCGATCAGCCCCCACGGCTACCGCCTGCTCTCTAAGGTGCCGCGCCTGCCCGGGGCGATCATCGACCGCCTCATCGAGCACTTCGGCTCGCTCCAGCGGCTGCTCGCCGCCAACCTCGAGGACCTCATGGAGGTCGAGGGCGTCGGCGAGGGCCGAGCCCGTCTCGTGCGCGAGGGCCTGTCCCGGCTCGCCGAGACGAGCATCCTCGAGCGCTACGTCTGAGCGGTGGCTCTCCCTGATCCCGCCGCACTCCACGAGGCCGTCCTCGACTGGTATGCCGTGCACGCCCGAGCCCTCCCGTGGCGCGACCCGTCGTGCTCGCCGTGGGGGGTCTTCGTCTCCGAGGTGATGGCCCAGCAGACCCCTGTCGCGCGGGTCGAGGGCCCGTGGCGGGAGTGGATGCAGCGATGGCCGACCCCGGCGGCGCTCGCTGTCGCATCACCCGGTGATGTCGTGCGCGCCTGGGGGCGGCTGGGCTATCCTCGCCGCGCCCTGCGCCTGCGCGAGGCGGCCATCGCCATCGTCAAGCGCCACGGTGGGCAGGTGCCGCGTAGTGAGGCCGAGCTGCGCGCCCTCCCCGGCGTGGGCGCCTACACCGCAGCCGCTGTCGCCGCCTTCGCGTATGCCGTGCGCACCGTCGTCGTCGACACGAACGTCCGCCGGGTGCTCGCCCGCGCCATCGAGGGCCGCGCCCAGGCATCGCCCTCGTTGACCGTGGCCGAGACACGCTTGGCCGCGGCCCACGTCCCCGAGGATCCCGCGACCTCGGCGGTGTGGAACGTCGCGGTCATGGAGCTCGGTGCCCTCGTCTGTCAGGCCCGCTCGCCACGGTGCGGGGAATGTCCGATCAGCGATCGGTGCGCCTGGCTGGGAGCCGGCCGGCCGGCATACGAGGGTCCTCCCCGTCGTGGCCAGGGGTACGAAGGGACCGATCGCAAGGTGCGTGGTGACCTCCTCCAGCTCTTGCGCGACGCGCCGAAGCCGCTGTCCCGCAGCGACTTCGACGTGGTGGATCCGGATCCCCAGCGGGTGGACCGCCTTCTCGATGCACTCGTCGCGGAGGGGTTCGTCGAGCCGTTGTCGCGCGGACGCTATCGCCTTCCCGCCTGAGGTCGCGCTTCAATGGGCGTATGCCGCGTGCCGAGATCACCGACCTGCCCTGCCGCACCACCGCCGAGCTCGACACTGCGCTGGACCGGATCGCCTCGGCACCCAAGGACACGGGCACGCTGACGATGGTCGTCGCGCGCCCGGCCGAAGGGGAGCGGCACGTCCTGGCCGAGGGAGAGCTCGACCTCGCCGTCGGGCTGGTCGGGGACAACTGGGTCGATCGGGGCAGCAAGCGCACGCAGGACGGTTCCTCGCACCCGGACATGCAGCTCAACGTCATCGGTCAGCGGATCATCGAGTTCCTCGCGCACGGTGACTCCGATCGCCAGGCCCTTGCCGGCGACCAGCTCCACATGGACCTGGACCTCTCGCACGACAACCTCCCGCCAGGCACCCGCCTGACGATCGGGGACCCCGCGGCTCGCGGCGCGGTCATCGAGGTCACCGAGCAGCCACACACCGGGTGCGCGAAGTTCGTCTCGCGGTACGGCCCCGAGGCCATGAAGTTCGTCAACGGCGCAACCGGGCGACCGCTGCGGCTGCGCGGCCTCAATGCGAAAGTGGTTGTGCCGGGGACGATTCGGCCCGGTGATGCGGTCGTGGTCTCCCGCCCCTGAGGCGCCCTGCCCTGCGAGGGAGAGTCAGAGGATGCGCAGCATGCGGGTGTTGCCGAGGGTGTTCGGCTTGACGCGCTCGAGGTCGAGGAACTCGGCCACGCCCTCGTCATAGGACCGCAGCAGCTCGGCATACACCTCGGGGGAGACGGCCTGGCCCTCGATCGCGCTGAAGCCGTGGCGCTCGAAGAACCCGGTCTCGAAGGTGAGGCAGAACAGGCGTCGCACGCCCAAGGCGCGACCCTTGGCCAGGAGTGCCTCGAGGATGGCCGAGCCGACACCGCGGCCCAGTTCCTCGTCGGCGACGGCGAGGGTGCGGATCTCGGCGAGGTCCTCCCAGAGGACGTGGACGGCGCCCGCGCCGACGACTCGCCCGCCCCGCTCGGCGACGACGAAGTCGGGCGTCGCCTCGTAGTAGGCCACGGCCTCCTTCTGGAGCAGGATGCGGCGATCGGCGAGTGGGGAGACGAGCTCGCGGATGTCCCTGATGTCGCTGGTCGTCGCGGCGCGGACGATCAGGGATGAGTCGCTCTCGGGCACGGCAGCAGCGTAGTGCCGCGCCACGGCCGTGGTGAGCGCCCCGACCCCTCGCTCCCTCCCGCCCCGTAGGCAGGGAACGTGACGCATCTGACAGGTGATTGATTAGGCAACTACTACGACATGTAGGAGAATGTGATCAGGTCCAGATCGGGCCCACACCGATACGGAGGGAAGTCGCATCACCATGCGCAGCACGCTCGACAAGCTCATGTCCTGGATCGGGCTCGGCCTCGCCGCGGTCCTGCTCGTCGCCGGGGGCCTGCTCACTTGGGCCTCGAACTTCGTCGGCAACGAGGTCCAGACCCAGTTCGCCGCCCAGAACATCACCATGCCCGAGGGTAAGGCCATCGAGAGCCTCAAGGACAAGGCCGACCAGGAGGCGCTCAAGCCGTTCGCCGGCCAGCCGCTGGAGAACGGTGCCCAGGCCAAGGCCTACGCCGACCACTACATCCTCGCCCACATGAACGCCTCGTCCGAGGGCAAGACCTACTCGCAGGTCTCCGGTGAGGCCCTGGCCGCCGCCAAGTCCGCCCCCGACGCGCCCGAGACCAAGAAGCTCATGGACCTGCGCCAGAGCCTGTTCATGGGCAGCACCCTGCGCGGCCTGCTCCTCTACGGCTACGCCTTCGCCACGATCGGCACCATCGCCGGCTACGCCGCGATCGCTGCCTTCGTCGGCGCCGCGCTCTTCCTCGTGCTCGCCCTGCTCGGCTTCTCGCACGCCAAGAAGGCCGCGAACGCTCCCGCCACCGCCTGACCTCACCGTCACGCACGGCACACCGAAGGCCCCCGGGATCTCCCGGGGGCCTTCGCTCGTCCGGTCGACCCCGCGCAGATCCTGGCGACTGGCGCAGGGATGGGTGCGCCACCGGGCGGGATCTGCGCGAGGTTGGTCGCGATGCCGGCCTGTCACCTCCTCGTGCGCAGATCTTGGCGACTGGCGCAGGGATGGGTGCGCTATCCAGCACGATCTGCGCGAGGTTGGTCGCGATGCCGGCCTGTCACCTCCTCGTGCGCAGATCTTGGCGACTGGCGCAGGGATGGGTGCGCTATCCAGCACGATCTGCGCGAGTCACGACACAGGTATGCCGTCCGCTCGGGTGCGCGAGTCACGACAGAGGTATGCCGTCCGCTCGGGTGCGCGGACGGCATACCTTTGCCTTGGGCCGGGGCGTTAGTCGTTGCCGACGACCATCGGGACGTCGAAGTCGCTGACCTGCTCGGTGCCCTCGAAGGTGAAGGTGGCGTCCTTCTCCTCGCCGGTGGCATCGACCTTGACGATCTGGCCCGAGCGCAGCTCGCCGAAGAGGATCTTCTCCGAGAGCGTGTCCTCGATCTCGCGCTGGATCGTCCGCCGCAGCGGGCGGGCGCCCAGGACCGGGTCGTAGCCCTTGGTCGCGAGCAGGCCCTTGGCCGCGGGCGTGAGCTCGATGCCCATGTCCTTGTCCTTGAGTCGCTTGTCGAGCTTGGCGATCTCGAGGTCGACGATCTGGACGATCTCGTCCTTGGACAGCTGCGGGAAGACGATGGTGTCGTCGACCCGGTTGAGGAACTCGGGGCGGAAGTGCTGCTTGAGCTCGTCGTTGACCTTGGCCTTCATCCGCTCGTAGTCGCTGCGGGTGTCCGGCCCGGCGGAGAAGCCCATGGCGGCCTTGGAGATGTCCCGGGTGCCCAGGTTGGTCGTCATGATGATGACGGTGTTCTTGAAGTCGACCATCCGACCCTGGGAGTCGGTGAGGCGGCCGTCCTCGAGGACCTGGAGCAGGGAGTTGAAGATCTCCGGGTGCGCCTTCTCGACCTCGTCGAAGAGGACGACGGAGAACGGGCGACGGCGCACCTTCTCGGTGAGCTGACCGCCCTCTTCGTAGCCGACGTAGCCGGGGGGCGAGCCGAACAGGCGGGAGACGGTGTGCTTCTCGGAGTACTCGCTCATGTCGAGGGAGATGAGCGCGTCCTCGTCACCGAAGAGGAACTCGGCGAGCGTCTTGGCCAGCTCGGTCTTCCCGACACCGGTGGGGCCGGCGAAGATGAACGAGCCACCCGGGCGGCGCGGGTCCTTCAGGCCGGCGCGGGTGCGGCGGATCGCCTGCGAGAGCGCCTTGATCGCGTCGTTGTTGCCGATGACGCGCTTGTGCAGCTCGTCCTCCATGTGGAGCAGGCGGCTGGACTCCTCCTCGGTCAGCTTGAAGACCGGGATGCCGGTCGAGGCGGCGAGCACCTCGGCGATGAGCTCCTCGTTGACCTCGGCGACGACGTCCATGTCACCGTTGCGCCACTCGGACTCGCGACGAGCCTTCTCGGCGCGCAGGTTCTTCTCGTCGTCGCGCAGGCGCGCCGCCTTCTCGAAGTCCTGCCCGTCGATCGCCGACTCCTTCTCGCGCACGACGTTGGCGATCCGCTCGTCGAACTCGCGCAGGTCCGGCGGTGCGGTCATCCGGCGGATGCGCAGTCGGGCGCCGGCCTCGTCGATGAGGTCGATCGCCTTGTCCGGCAGGTGCCGGTCGTTGACGTAGCGGTCGGCCATCGTCGCGGCGGACACGAGGGCGCCGTCGGTGATCGAGACCCGGTGGTGGGCTTCGTAGCGGTCGCGCAGGCCCTTGAGGATCTCGATGGCGTGCGCCAGCGTCGGCTCCTGCACCTGGATCGGCTGGAAGCGGCGCTCGAGGGCGGCGTCCTTCTCGATGTACTTGCGGTACTCGTCGAGGGTGGTCGCGCCGACGACCTGGAGCTCACCGCGGGCGAGCATCGGCTTGAGGATGCTCGCGGCGTCGATCGCGCCCTCGGCCGCACCGGCACCGACGAGGGTGTGGATCTCGTCGATGAAGAGCACGATGTCGCCGCGGGTGCGGATCTCCTTGAGCACCTTCTTCAGCCGCTCCTCGAAGTCACCGCGGTAGCGGCTGCCGGCGACGAGCGCGCCGAGGTCGAGGGTGTAGAGCTGCTTGTCCTTGAGGGTCTCGGGCACGTCGCCGCGCACGATGTCCTGGGCCAGGCCCTCGACGACGGCGGTCTTGCCGACGCCGGGCTCGCCGATGAGGACGGGGTTGTTCTTGGTGCGGCGGGAGAGCACCTGCATGACCCGCTCGATCTCCTTCTCGCGCCCGATGACCGGGTCGAGCTTGCCCTCGCGGGCGGCGACCGTGAGGTTGCGGCCGAACTGGTCGAGCACGAGGGAGCCCGCAGGCGTGCCCTCGGCCGGACCGGAACCGGGGCCGGCGGTGGCGCCGGCGGCCTCCTTGCCGCCCTGGTAGCCGGAGATCAGCTGGATGACGGTCTGGCGCACGCGCGCGAGGTCGGCGCCGAGCTTGACGAGGACCTGCGCTGCGACACCCTCACCCTCACGGATGAGGCCGAGGAGGATGTGCTCGGTGCCGATGTAGTTGTGGCCGAGCTGCAGGGCCTCGCGCAGCGAGAGCTCGAGGACCTTCTTGGCGCGCGGGGTGAACGGGATGTGCCCGGTCGGGGCCTGCTGGCCCTGGCCGATGATCTCCTGCACCTGCTCGCGCACGCTGTCGAGGGAGACGCCGAGCTGCTCGAGGGCCTTGCTCGCGACGCCCTCGCCCTCGTGGATGAGGCCGAGGAGGATGTGCTCGGTCCCGATGTAGTTGTGGTTGAGCATGCGCGCTTCTTCCTGCGCAAGCACGACCACCCGGCGGGCCCGGTCGGTGAACCGTTCGAACATGGACATGACTCCTGACCTTCGGTAGTCCTTCAATGCTAGTCCGGCCCCCGCGCACGAGGGCCGGACTTCTCGGAGGGCACAACGCGACCCCGGCGCGGAGTGTTCCGCACCGGGGTCGTGGTTGAGCCGCGTTCGCTCAGGGCTGAGCCGTATGCCGTGCGCTCGCACTTCGCCGTCGCCCCCACGTGTGCGCGACTTTGCCCTAGGGCGCCTCTCGACACGCCCTGGGGCAAAGTCCCGCGGGGCCGGCGCGGGGTGACGGCCTGCCACTCAGGCGGAGGTGCCCTCGCCGTCGAGGTTGAGGACCACCTGCGCGCCGTGCGGCGCCGCCTGCACCAGCCGCAGGCGCGCGAGCGCCGGGTGGGCGTCGAGCAGCTTGGCGCCGTTCGCCAGCGAACGCAGCGCCGCCGTCTCCGCCCGCGCCGCCTCCAGTTGTGCCGCGCCCCGCGCCCGGGCCGCCACGACCTCGGTGGCCGCGTGCCGCAGCTCGGCCGGGAGGATGACGTCCTTGACGACCACCTCGTGGACGAGCACGCCGACCGTGCGCGCGACCTCGGCCACGGCGCCGGTGAGCGCGGCCTCCTCGAGCACCGCCCCACGCGTCGCGAGCTCCTCGGCCGCCCGACCGACGAAGGCCTCCCGCAGCGCCACCTGGGCCGCGAGGTAGACCGTGCCCAGCGGGTCGGTGGTGCGCTCGACGAAGTCGACCGGCTCGGCGACCGACCAGCGCACGGCCGAGGAGACACGCACGCCGATGCCCTCGGCAGTGAGGATCTCCTGCGGAGAGATCGGCAGCAGCGACTCACGCAGGTCGACGCGCGTGAGCTGCGCGCCGAAACGACGACGGTGCCGACCGGACGGCAGGACGCGGGTGAGCGCGCCGTGACGGTACTCGAGCGCGACCTGGCGGGCCGCGACGGTGACGTGGAACAGGGACATGGTGGTGCACCTCCTTGGTGCGGGTCGAGGGGTCGAGCGGGCTGGAGCGTGGCCACGGGCCGGCGCCGCCGACCGGCAGCGCTCCGCGACGGGGCCCACCCGGGTGCGCCACGGCATACGAGGTATGCCGTGGGGCTGGGGGTGAGCCGCAAGGTCGGGGAGCGCCATGGCCCGGTCGGCGACGCCGATGGGGATTTGAACCCCGGATACCCTGTGGCTGCTGTGGAAGCAGTGGTCCACCGTGAGCAGGCGATGCGCAGGACCCTCACCGGCACGCCGGACTGGCTGCTTCCTGCTCACGTCTCCGCGATCAAGGATGACGGGCCGCCCACGACTGTCGCCACCGAATATCCGGCAGCCGTGACGGAGGCGGCGAACGGGTCAGTGCCTCCGTTGGCAGCGGCCGCACCAGAAGAGGTTGCGCCCGGCCAGCACCTGCGTGCGAATCCTGCTACCGCACAACGGACATGGCTCGCCCTGCCGCTTGTAGACGGCATAGTCCCGAGGGAACGGGCTCACCCGCTCATAGGCCGGCCGCCGCTGCCCGGCCGGCACCCTCCCCCGCTCGCCTTCGCGTCCACCCTGCCAGTCCACGAGGTATGCCGGGTGCTCACCTTCGCGGGACTCAGCCGCTTCGGCGAGCATCGCCTTGGCCCGGGTCACCTGGTCGTCGAGGGTGATGATCTGCCCGAACGCGACGCCGATCGGCATGAGGTCGACCAGGTCCTCCCAGAGGGTGAGCCAGGTCTTCTTCCTCACCAGGCGACCGGGGGTGAAGGGGTCGACGCGATGCTTCCAGAGCAGCTCGGAGCGGTAGACATTGCCGACCCCGGCGAGGACGGACTGGTCCATGAGCAGCTCGGCGACCGGGCGGTCGGTGCGGGCGAGCTTCACGAGGGACCGCGACGGGTCGTGGCCGGGCTCGCCGACCCGCAGCGGATCCGGGCCCAGGCGCGCCACGGTTGCCTCGAGCTTCTCGGGCGTGACGATCTCGACGACCGTCGCGCCGCGCAGGTCGGCGACGAACTCCTCGTTGAGCAGGCGCACCCGCACTGCGCCCACCGGCGGAGGTGGGACGGCAGCGGCAGCCGGCTCCACGGCATACCGATGGACGTCGAAGACGCCGATCAAGCCGAGGTGGACGTTGAGGATCCGGTCGCCCTCGAAGGTGACGAAGAGGTGCTTGCCCCAGGCCTGCGCGCGTTCGAGGAGGAGTCCGTCGAGCAGCGCGGCGCCCTCGGTGAAGCGGCCCTGGGGTGAACTCACGCGTGGTCGGGTGCCCGCGAAGGCACGATCGAGGGTGAGGGCGAGCCGGTGCAGAGTATGGCCTTCGGGCATGGGCCCCATCCTGCCCGCTGGGGTCAGTCCGAGGGCTACCGTGGGTCCCATGACCGATGACCGCACCCGCGCCGACGATGCCGCGTACGTCTTCCACTCCTGGTCCGCGCAGGCGGGCCTGAACGCCCTGCCGATCGTGTCGGCGGAGGGCAGCTGGTTCACCGATGACACCGGGAAGCGCTACCTCGACTTCTCCAGCCAGCTGGTCAACGTCAACATCGGTCACCAGCACCCCAGGCTGGTCGCGGCCATCCAGGAGCAGGCCGCCAAGCTGTGCACGATCGCGCCGTCCTTCGCCAATGACGCGCGCTCCGAGGCCGCTCGGATGATCGTCGAGCGCTCGCCGGAGGGGATGGCCAAGGTCTTCTTCACCAACGGTGGCGCCGAGGCCAACGAGAACGCGATGCGCATGGCGCGCCTGCACACCGGCCGACCCAAGGTGCTCTCGACCTATCGCAGCTACCACGGCGCGACGGCCGGGGCCATCGTCGCCACCGGCGACCCTCGGCGCTGGGCCTCCGAGCCCGGGATGCCGGGCATCGTGCACTTCTGGGGGCCGTATGCCTATCGCTCGGCCTTCCACGCGACCTCGGAGGAGCAGGAGTGCGAGCGGGCGCTGGCCCACCTGCGCGATGTGCTCATGGTCGAGGGCCCCCAGACGGTCGCCGCGATCCTCCTTGAGACGGTCGTCGGCACCAATGGCATCCTCGTGCCGCCGGATGGCTATCTCGCGGGAGTGCGAGCACTGTGTGACGAGCACGGGATCCTGCTCATCGCCGACGAGGTCATGTCGGGGTTTGCGCGCTGCGGTGAGTGGTTCGCCATCGACCGCTGGGGCGTGCGCCCGGACCTGATCACCTTCGCCAAGGGCGTGAACTCGGGTTACCTGCCCCTGGGCGGCGTCGTCCTCTCGTCCGAGATCGCGGCCACCTTCGACCACCGCGCCTACCCCGGCGGGTTGACCTACTCAGGCCATCCGTTGGCCTGTGCCTCGGCGGTCGCCTCGATCAAGATCTTCGAGGAGGAAGGGATCATCGACCACGTCCGCGCCCTGGAGCCGGTCGTCGCCGAGCGGCTCGCGAAGATCGCCGAGAACCACCCGAGCGTGGGTGAGGTGCGCGGCCTGGGCATGTTCTGGGCGGTCGAGCTGGTGCGTGATCAGGGGACGCGTGAGCCGCTGGTCCCGTTCAACGCCTCGGGTCCGGCGGCTGCGCCGATGGGTGCCTTTGCTGCGGCGTGCAAGGAGCGCGGGCTGTGGCCCTTCGTCCACTTCAACCGGACGCATGTCGTGCCGCCGTGCACGATCAGCGAGTCCGAGCTGCTCGAGGGCCTGGACATCCTCGACGCCGCCCTCGACGTCGCCGACGAGCACACCAACTAACCGATTCGAGGTATTACCGCGGCAGATTCTGCCGCGGTAATACCTCGAATCAGGGGTGAGGCAGAGGGATCAGCCGGCCTTCTTGGCCGCCTTCTTGGAGGCGGCCTTCGTCGCGGCCTTCTTCGCCGCCGGCGTCGTCGCCGCCTGAGCCGACTGGGCCGGCTCAGGGGCCTCGCCCCGGGACGCCTTGGCCTTCTCGACCGACTTCGCGAGGGCGGCCAACAGGTCGACGACCTCGCCGGACTCCTCGGCGGCAGCCGCCGGTGCCTGCACCTCGCCGCCCTCGACCTTGGCCTTGACGAGCGCCTTGAGCGCGAGCGCGTAGTCGTCCTCGTACTCATCCGGGTCGAAGTCCCCGGCGAGCTGGTCGATGAGCAGGTGCGCCATCTTCAGCTCCTGCTCGCTGGCGTGCGTCTCGTCGCCGAACACGGCGAAGTCGGGCTTGCGGATCTCGTCGGGCCAGATCATCGTCTGCATCACGATGACCCCCTCGCGCACGCGCAGCACGGCCATCGTCATCCGGGTGCGGATCGAGACGGTGACGATCGCGACCCGCTTCTCCGATTCGAGCGCGTCGCGCAGCAGGACATAGGGCTTGGTCGCGGCCTTGTCCGGCTCGAGGTAGTAGGACTTGTCCAGCCACAGCGGGTCGATCTCCTCGGCCGGCACGAACTTCACGACGCCGATCTCCTTGGAGGTCCTGCTCGGCAGGTCCGCGAAGTCCTCGTCGGTGAGCACGACCATGCCGCCGTCCTCGGTCTCGTAGCCCTTGGCGATGTCGTCGAAGGCGACGAGCTCACCGCACTCGCTGCACACCCGTTGGTACTTGATCCGCCCGCCGTCCTCGCGGTGGACCTGCCGGAACTGCACGTCGTGGTTCTCCGTCGCGGAGTACAGACGGATCGGCACATTGACCAGCCCGAAGGAGACCGAGCCCTTCCAGATCGCACGCATGCGCTCCATTGTCCCGTATGCCGTGCGCTCACCTCCGCCTCCGCGCTCACCAACTCTCGGGGAGGGGACGCGTCCCCTGTCGAGGACGCCGCGCCGCGCCTGGCGTCGTCGATGCCCGTGGCGGGGGAGTCACGGCACCACCCATGACCCAAGGAGCACCATGAACACCCGACGTCTCGCGGCCACCTCGCTCGGCCTGGCCCTGCTCACCGCCCTCCTCGCGACGCCCTCCGCGGGTGCAGCACCGGTCCGGCCCGGTCCCGAGCCGGCCGTCCCGGCCAACTGCGGAGCCGGCTTCAACGGCTTCGACCGCAAGGCGAACCTCCGGTTGTTGAGCTGCCAATGGTCGAACCCCTTGTAGATGTCGGCCAGGCCCAGGCTGAGGACGACGACGCCGACCATCTGGACGAGCGTGGCCAGCCGCATGACCCAGTCGTCGTTGTCGAAGGCCGAGGCGAACCAGGTGTAGTTCAGCCACGCCCAGACGATGGCGAAGATCGAGAAGGTGAACGCCACGATGGCCGGCAGGACGTGTCCGGCGGCGACGGCGTGCGCGGCCTGCGAGCCCGAGAACGCGACGACGATGGTGAGGTCAGAGCAGCTCGAGAGGGGTCGCGGCGCGGTGTGGCTCGCGGGGGTCACGGCCGGTCATCGCGCGCAGGCCGTGGGGGAGTGCTTTCGGCATGGCGTCATCCTCATGCACCGTCGGGCGATGGGCGAGGATGTGCCCATGAAGCCGATGCTGGCCACCGTGGCCGAGGCGGTCCCCACCGGGCCCGACTGGGTGCACGAGGTCAAGTGGGACGGCATGCGGGTGCTCGCTGACATCCACGCCGGCGTGGTCACGCTGCGCGCCCGCAGCGGCAATGACGTCTCGGTGAGCTTCCCCGAGTTGGGTTCTCTGGGAGCCGGATTCGACGACCTGCTCCTCGATGGTGAAGTCGTCGCCCTCGACGCCGGTCGCCCCTCCTTCGCCGCCCTCGCCGAGCGCATGCACGTCAAGGACGCGCGCAGGGCGGCCCGGTTGTCGACCACGCGCCCGGTGACCTTCATGGCCTTCGACCTGTTGCGCCTCTTCGGCAGCGACCTCACCGGGCAGCCGTGGTCAGCCCGGCGCGAGCTCCTCGAGAGGCTCGACCTCGCGGGCCCGCACTGCCAGGTGCCGCCGACCTTCGCCGACGGTGCCGAGCTGCTCGCCGCCACTGCCGACCAGGGGCTGGAGGGCATCGTCTCCAAGCGGCGCTCCTCCCCGTATGCCGTGGGCCGCCGGTCCGCGGACTGGCGAAAGACCGCGCACCGCACCTCCCTTTCCGTCGTCGTCGGGGGGTGGCGGCCGGAGGTCGGGACGGCGGACCGGTTGGGTGCCGTCCTCGTCGGCGTCCCCGATGGTGCTGGTGGTTGGGCGTATGCCGGGCGCGTCGGTTCCGGTCTCGTCGGGGCTGCCGGTGCCAGGCTGGCTGAGGTGCTCAAGCCGTTGCAGGACAACGCATCCCCCTTCTCCACCGAGGTGCCGCGGGAGGATGCCGACGGGACCCACTGGGTGCGTCCACGCATCGTCGTCGAGGTCAAGAGCCTGGGATGGGGCGGAGGCAGCGGGGGAGCGCGACTGCGCCAACCGGCATACCTCGGGGTTCGGGCCGACCTCGACCCGGCCGACCTGATCGAGGTGACCGATGCCTGAGGCGAGCATGACCCGCGTGGACGTCGAGGGGCGCACCCTCAAGCTGACCAGCCTGGAGAAGCTGCTCTATCCCGCGACCGAAACCACGAAGGGCGAGGTGCTCAACTACTACGCCACGGTGGCCCCGATCCTGTTGCGGCACGTGGCTGCTCGCCCCGTGACGCGCGTCCGCTGGCCACACGGAGTCATCGGCGACAGCTTCTTCGAGAAGAACGTGCCGTCCGGAGCCCCCAGCTGGATGGAGCGGGTGCGTATCGACGACGTGACCTATCCGCTCGTGCCCGACCTGGCCACGTTGACCTACCTGGTCAACCTCAACTCGCTCGAGTTCCATGTGCCGCAGTGGACAGTCGCCGAGGACGGTGAGGGTGCCTTGGTGCCCCAGCACCCCAATCGCCTGGTCATCGACCTCGACCCGGGCAAACCGGCCGACCTCCACGAGTGCAGCCAGCTGGCCCTGCACCTGCGGGAGCGGCTCGAGGGGTTGGGCTTGACCCTGCACCCGGTGACCTCGGGCAGCAAGGGGATGCAGCTCTATGCCCGGCTGGCGGGAGACCTCTCCAGTGACCAGGTGCGCGACCTCGCGCTCCAGCTCGCGCAGGAGATGACCAAGCGCTTCCCCGAGCTCGTGCTGTGGAAGATGACCAAGTCGCTGCGGCCGGACAAGGTCTTCCTCGACTGGAGCCAGAACGTCGCAGCCAAGACCACGATCTGCCCGTACTCGCTGCGGGGGCGCGAGCTGCCCTGTGCCGCAGCGCCTCGCACGTGGGCCGAGGTCGAGGCCGGTGCGGCCCGGCGGGGAGGGATCGAGCAAGTCATGCTCGAGGACCTGCTCGAGCGGATCGGCCCGGACGGCGTCGACGAGGACGGCAAGCTCCTCGCCGACCTCCTCGCGTGAGCGAACCTGGGAACGTCGCGGGGGCAGAGGTCATGATGCCGCCCCCGGTCCGGCGCCGCCGGCAGGGGCGGCCCCGGCAGCTCCGGCTTCGGCGTTGAGGGGGGCCTTGAGGTCCTTCTTGGCGATCTTGCCGGTGGAATTGAGCGGCAACTCGGGCACGACCCGCACCTCCTTGGGCTTCTTGTAGGAGGCCAGGCGATCACGGCAGTGGGCGGCGATCGCGTCGGGCAGGGCGGTGGGGTCGGCGTCCGGCTGTGCCGTCACCAGGGCCACGACCCGCTGCCCCCAGTCGGCGTCGTCGACGCCGACGACCGCGACCTCGTGGACCCCGGCCACCTCGGCGACGACGTCCTCGACCTCGCGCGGATGGATGTTGTAGCCCCCTCTGATGATCATGTCGCCCTTGCGATCGACCAGCCACAGGTTCCCCTCGGCATCGAGCCGGCCGAGGTCTCCGGTGTGCAACCACCCGTCACGCACCGCTTTGGAGAGGTCAGTGCGGACGCCCGGGTTGTAGTAGCCCGCCATGACGTGGTCCCCGCGCGTGATCACCTCGCCGGCTTCACCGAGGGCGACCGGGAGACCGGCCTCGTCGACGACGGCGATCTCCACGCCCAGGGCCGGCCGACCGGCCGAGGAGAGCAGCTCCGGCTCGCCGGCGAGCCCCCGCGCGTGCTGCGACGCATCGAGCACCGTCACCGGGGGGATCGCCTCGACGAGCCCGTAGTACTGGACGAGGTGCGGGGTCAGTCGGACATCGACCTCTGGGAGATCAACGAGGCCTTCGCGGCCGTCGTGCTTGCGTGCCAGCAGTTGGCACCGTGGATCGACCCGGAGCGGCTCAACGTCAACGGCGGCGCCATCGCCATCGGCCACCCACTGGGCGCCTCGGCGCCTCGCGTCGTGATCGACCTGGGCCGTGAGCTGCGCCGCCGCGGCGGCGGATTCGGCATCGCGGCCGCCTGCATCGGGGTCGGATTGGGCCAGGCGATCCTCGTCCACGTCGAACCCTGACCCCGCCACTCCGACCCCCGGATCCCGAGAAGGGGCGCAAAGGCGCTCGCGCAGAAGCGCGCCCCGGACGTCAGTCCCTACCGCTGAGGTGCGGTCCGCAGTCGGGGGCAGCCGGCGCACTCGTGGCAGCCGGGCAGGGCATACAGGAAGCAGCACGAGTCCCGCTGCACGGTGCCCGGCCGGCTGGCCGCCGCGTGCACCGCCTGTCGCCACAGGTCGGTCACCATCCCCAGGCGGGTGCCGGACCCGAGGTGCACGATCGCCTCGTATGCCGTCGCCAGCGGCTCCGCGACCGCCCGGTAGTCCCGCTCGGCGGCCTCCCAGGCCCCACCGAGCATCGCCTCGGCGCTTCTGGCCTCGGGGGAGCTTGCCCCAGGGCCCGTCAACGGACGCCACGAGGCCATGTCCGCGGGGAGCCGAATGGCCTCGGGCACGTGATTGGTGCCGAGGCGGAAGGTCAGGCGCGCTGGGTCGGGGGTCCAGGCAGGACGGTCGTGCCGGAAGGGTTCGGCATCTATCGATAGATGCCGAAACCTTCCGGGAGAGGGGGTGTGGCGATGGTGAGTGCCGGGCTGCTCGCGCATGCCACCCGCGCCACCCGTGCCACCCGCGGCACCGGGCGGCCTCCCGGAGGTGAGCCCCACGGCATACGCGAGGGTGTGGGCGGGCACCTGGAGGAGGTACTGCAACACGAAGGCCGCGGCGACCTGGGGAGCCTTGGACCCAGGATACCACCGGGCATTCTGCCGGACGAGCGCCTCCTGCCACGGCACCACGTCCACATCGAGCCCGAGCCACGGGCCGGGCCCGTCGACGACGAAGGTCAGCCACGGATGGCGAGAGGACAACGCGGCGGCGAGCCCCGCGAAGGGACCCGCCGCCGCGTCGCTGCCTCCGTGGGGAGGACGGAAGCCGCTCAGGCGTGGGCCTTGTCGTAGGCGGCCTGGATGTCGGCCGGAATGCGACCGCGCTCGCTCACCTGGTGCCCGTTGCTGCGCGCCCACTCACGCACCGCGCTCACGGAACCCCCGGCGCTGCGCTTGGCCGCGCCCGCGGCGCGGGTCGACTTGCGCCCACCCATCCGCTCGGCGTGCCCGATGTAGACCGCGAGCGCGTCGCGGAGCTTGGCGGCATTGGCGCTGGAGAGGTCGATCTCGTAGCTGACACCGTCCAGACCGAAGGACACGGTCTCGTCGGCGGGCGAGGTCTTGTCCAGGTCGTCGACGAGGGTGATCGTGACCTTCTTGGCCATGGGGGAACCTTTCATTGCGTGAATGGATACCTCCCCATTATCAATCGCCGCTCGGCGAAATGGAAATGCCCTGCCGAGAAGTCCTGCGCAGTTATTCCCCGGTCCGGGCACGGTGGCCCGAGTCGCCGGGGTGCTCGGACTCCCATTTGGCCTGGGCGATTCGCTCACGGCGGTCGCCCTCGATGATCGCCTTGATGAGGAAATAGAAAAGGACCGCCACGCAAATCGTCGGCAGGATGGCCGCCAGATAGGGCCACGCGTCGTTGAGCCATTCGGGCATCGGGATCACGCCTCCGGCTTGAGGTGGGGGAAGAGGATCGTCTCGCGGATGTTGGCGCCGGTGAAGAGCATGACGAGCCGGTCCACCCCCAGGCCGAGTCCACCCATCGGGGGAGCGCCGTACTCCAGTGCGCGCAGGAAGTCCTCGTCGAGCTGCATCGCCTCGGGGTCGCCGCCGGCGGCGAGGAGCGACTGCTCGGTGAGGACCTGTCGCTGCACGACCGGGTCGATGAGCTCGGAGAAGCCGGTGCCGCGCTCGACGCCGCCGATCATCAGGTCCCAGGCCTCGATCAGGCCCGGCTCGGTGCGGTGGGCCCGGGCCAGCGGCTGGGCGATCGCGGGGTAGTCGCAGAGGAAGGTGGGCTGGATGCAGTCCGGCTCGACCAGCTCGGCGACGAGCTCGAGGAAGACCTTGTCCTTCCCCCACGCCGGGTCCAGCGCCACCTCGTGGGCCGCCGCGAGCTCGCGCAGGCGCTCGACCGGGGTCTCCACGGTGACCTCCTCGCCGACCTTGGCGCTCACGGCCGGATAGACCGACAGCCACCGCCACTCGCCGTCGAGGTCGATGACCCCGGCCTCGGTCTCGATCTGGCGCGAGCCGAAGGCGTCGGCGGCGGCGAGGTAGAGATCGCGCATGAGGGCGCCGATGGTCTTCTGGTCGCCATAGGCCTGATAGGCCTCGAGCATGGTGAATTCGGGGGAATGCGTGGCGTCGACACCTTCATTGCGGAAGATGCGACCCATTTCGTAGACCCGGTCCACTCCACCGACGATCGCCTTCTTGAGATTGAGCTCGAGCGCAATGCGCAGCGTCATCTCCTGGTCGAAGGCATTCATGTGGGTGCGGAAGGGTCGCGCGGCCGCGCCGCCGTGGATCAGCTGCAGGATGGGCGTCTCGACCTCGACATACTCCTGCTTCTCGAGCTCGTGGCGGATCGCCGCGAGAATGCGCGCCTTGGTGCGCACCATGTCGCGCGCCTCCTGGCGCACGATGAGATCGGCATACCGCTGGCGGACGCGCGACTCCTCGGAGAGCTCCTTGTGGAGCACGGGCATCGGGCGCAGGGCCTTGCTCGTGAGGATCCAGCTGGTCGCCATGACCGAGAGCTCCCCGCGGCGGCTGGAGATGACGCGCCCGGTGACGGCGACGTGGTCACCGAGGTCGACATCGGACTTCCACGCCGCGAGCGCCTCCTCACCGACCTCGGCGAGGCTGAGCATGACCTGGAGCCGGGTGCCGATGCCCTCCTGGAGCGTGGCGAAGGCGAGCTTGCCGGTGTTGCGCACGAAGACGACGCGCCCGGCGACGGTGACGACGTCCTGCGTCTCCTCGCCGGACTCCAGGTGGCCCCACTGGTCGCGGACCTGCGCGAGGGTGTGGGTGCGGCCGGCGTCGAAGACATAGGGCGCGATCCCTTCCGCGAGCAGCCGGTCGCGCTTCTCGCGGCGGATCCGCATCTGCTCGGGGACGGACACCTCGGGCACGGCGGGAACTTCGGTCACGAGAGCCAAGCCTAAGCGTGGTGGCTGGATGCCTGCTGGGAGCCCGCTGCAGACCGGGAGGGCGCAGATCCTGCCCGGCGGCGCAGGGATGGTTGCGCCCCTGGCCAGAGTGCGCGCGGCGGGTGTCGGACTCCGCGGCTAGGTTGCCCGACGTGGAGTTCAGTGCCCTGCCCGTGCGTCGCGTCGACGCGGTCCTCCCCACGGAGGCGCCGTATGCCGTGGGCTCGCCCAGGCCCGCCGCCGCACCCGCCGCTGGGCCTCCGGCACCACCTCCAGCGGCACCTGCCGCAGCGCCCGCCTGGCCGGCGACGATCCCGGCCGTGGCCCAGCTGCTGAGGGAGGGCCTCGAGCTCAGCGACTGCACGATCCTCGTCGGACCCAACGGGTCCGGGAAGTCCACGATCATCGAGGCGGTGGCCACGGCATACGGACTCAATCCGGAGGGCGGGTCGACGGGGGCCCAGCACCGCACGCAGGCGAGCGAGTCGCCGCTGCACGAGTGGCTGCGGCTCACGCGGGGTGCGGGGTCGAGCAAGTGGGGCTACTTCGTGCGGGCCGAGACGATGCACGGCCTCTTCACGTACCTGTCGGCGACGCGCAGTGAGAGCCGGTGGAGTCGCGACCCGGAGTTCCATGCGCTCTCGCACGGGGAGTCCTTCGTCGCGCTGCTGGGCTCGAGCCGCTTCGGCAAGGACGGCTTCTTCGTCATGGACGAGCCGGAGGCCGGGCTCTCCTTCGAGGCCCAGCTGCACCTGGTCGCCGAGCTCGCCGACATGGCGCGCCGGCCCAGGGCCCAGGTGCTCATCGCGACGCACAGCCCGGTCATCGCCGCGATCCCGAATGCGCGGCTGCTCGAGCTCGGACCGCACGGGATCCGGGAGACGCGGTGGACCGAGCTCGAGGTGGTCGACCACTACCGGCGCTTCCTGGCCGAGCCGCGGCGCTACCTCAGGCACGTGGTCGACGACCCGTTCTGAGAGCGGACGGACGAATCGTCAGAATGTCATGACAAATTGTTGACAGTCTCATGCGGTCCCGGCACGCTGGACGCATGACGACCCCGATTGCCGATCGCATTGCTGGCGCGCCCATTTCGTGGGGGGTGTGCGAGGTGCCCGGGTGGGGCTACCAGCTCGACGCCGACACCGTGCTCAGCCAGATGAAGGAAGTGGGCATCTCCGCGACCGAGTACGGCCCCGGCGGTTTCCTGCCCGACGACCCGGCGGCCAAGGCCGACCTGCTCGCCGGATACGGCTTGCGCGCGGTGGGCCAGTTCGTGCCAGTCGTCCTCCATGACCCTGACGTCGACCCGATGCCGACGGTTGAGGAGGCCATCACCGGCCTGCTCGCCGCCCAGGCCTCCACGGTCGTCATCGCCGCCTCCACCGGGGTCGACGGCTACGACAGCCGTCCGGTCCTCGACGACGCGCAGTGGGACACCCTGCTGGCCAACCTCGACCGGATCACCGACGCCGCGGCTGCGCGTGGCCTCACCGCCACCGTCCACCCGCACGTGGGGACCATGATCGAGAGCGGCGCCGAGGCCGACCGGGTCCTCGCCGGCTCGAGGATCAAGCTCTGCCTCGACACCGGCCACCTGCTCATCGGTGGTGGCGACCCGGCCTCGGTCGTCGCCGCACACCCGGACCGGATCGGGCACATGCACCTCAAGGACGTGCGCGCCGACCTCGCCGCCCAGGTCCGGTCGGGTGAGCTCACCTACACCGACGCCGTCGGCCAAGGGATGTACGTTCCCCTCGGCGCCGGCGACGTCGACATTGCCGGCATCGTCGGGCAGCTCGAACGCAACGGTTATCAGGGCTGGTACGTCATGGAGCAGGACTCGATCCTCACTGGCTCTCCAGAGGACACCGGCGCCGACCCACGCGACGACGTGCTCAACTCGATCGCCTTCGTGCTGGAAGCGGGGGCGAACGCATGAGCCAGCCCACGGCATACGACGGCCTGAGTGGCGGCGAGGACAGGTCACGCAACACGGCCAACGAGCGCTACTCCAAGCTGACGATCGGCGTCTGCCCCGACCAGTGGGGCGTGTGGTTCCCCCAGGACGAGAAGCAGATCGACTGGCGCACAGCCCTCGGCGAGATGCGCACGGCCGGCTTCTCGGTGATGGAGACCGGACCGTTCGGGTACTTCCCCACCGACCCGATCGAGCTCAAGGACGTCATGGACGAGCACGGCTTCCGGGTCGTCGCCGGCACCGGCTGGGGCATCCTGCACAAGGCCGAGGCCTGGGCGGAGACGGAGCGCTTCTTCCGGGCGATCGGCGAGACCCATGCCGCGGTGGGGGCCGAGTACGTCGTCCACCTGCCGCCGATGTTCCGCGACGAGAAGACCGGCGCCTACACCGACGACCGGGTGCTGACGACCGAGGCCTGGAACCTCTACATCAAGAACGCCGACCGCCTGGGGCGGATCATGAAGCAGGACTACGGCTTGCAGATGGTGCTGCACCCGCACGGCGACAGCCACATCGAGACGCCCGAGGACATCGACCGGATCTTCCAGGCGACCGACCCGGAGTACGTCGGCTTCTGCCTCGACACAGGTCACATCGTCTACGGGAACGGCGACCCGATGGAGCTGTGCCGGAGGTTTCCCGAGCGGATCTCCTATGCCCACATCAAGGCGATGGACCCGATCCTCGTCAAGCAGGCCCACGACGAGGACTGGCCCTTCGTCAAGGCGGTCCATGCCGGCTGCTCCGTTGCTCCGCCGGAGGGGGAGCCCGACATGGGTCTGCTTATCGAGGCGCTCGCCGACCTGGACAAGGAGCTCTACGTCATCTGCGAGCAGGACATGTACGGCTGTCCCAAGGACCAGCCGCTCCCGATCGCGATCGGCACGCGCCGCTACCTTGCGTCCCAGGGCCTCGGCCTGCCCTGACGAACCTGGCGGCGCACGTCGGCACCCCCCTGCTGAGACACCTCACGTCACGAGGCCCCATGGAACTCCATGGGGCCTCGTGAGTTTCTCCGTGCCGAGTGTCCCGCGGGCCATCGGAGCGGTCGCTCAGAGGTAGGCGCGCTGGCCCTTGAGCTGCTCGACGTGCTCGGTGTAGGCGGTCTGCGTCGACTCCAGCGTGCTGACCTGGGCCACGGGCACGTCCCACCAGGCCGAGCCCGGCGGGTTCGGGCCGGTCAGGTCGGTCTCGATGTAGAGCACCGTGACCCGGTCCGAGGCGACCGCCTTCGCGTAGTTCGCGCGGAACTCCGCGATCCCGTCGCAGCGCAGCACGTCGGCCCCCCACGAGGCCGCGTTGGCGGCGAGGTCGAAGGGCACGAGGTCGCCGTCGAGCCGGCCACCGGTGCCGCCGCGGCGCATCCGGTACCTCGTGCCGAAGCGCTGCGAGCCGCGGGACTCCGACAGGGCCCCGATCGAGGCGAAGCCGTGGTTCTGGAGCAGGACGTAGATGACCTTGAGCCCCTCGGAGACCGCGGTCGCGATCTCCATCGGCAGCATCTGGTAGGTCCCGTCACCGACGATGGCGACCACCTCGTGGTCCTCCCCGAGCGCCATCTTCACGCCCAGCGCGGCCGGGATCTCGTAGCCCATGCAGGAGAAGGCGTACTCGACGTGGTACTGCACCGGCGTGCTCGCCCGCCACAGGCACTGCAGGTCACCGGGCATCGAGCCGGCTGCGTTGATGACGACGTCCTCGGGCCCCATGAGCTCGTTGAGCGCCCAGAAGACCTCGGTCTGCGCGGGCAGGGGGCCGTGGCCACGGTGGTAGCAGGCGTCGACCTCGCGTTGCCAGGCGGCGTCGAGGTCGCGGGCGTGCTTGGCGTGTGCCGGGTCAGCGGCCCAGCCGTCGAGGGCGGCGGTGAGGGCGGTCAGGGCCTCGCGGGCGTCGGCGAGGACCATCGTCGCGCCGTGCTTGGCCGCGTCGAAGCCGAGGGTGTTGATGTTGACGAAGCGGACATCGGGATTGGCGAAGATCGTGTGCGAGGCGGTCGTGAAGTCGCTGTAGCGCGTGCCGATGCCAATGACGACGTCGGCCTCACGGGCGAGCGCATTGGCCGCCGAGGAACCGGTCGAGCCCAGGGCGCCGACCGCGCTCGGGTGGTCCCAGTTGATCGCGCCCTTGCCGGCATGCGTGTCCGCGACGGGTATGCCGGTCGCGCTCGCGAAGTCCCGCAGGGCCTGGCTGGCGCCGGAGTACACCACGCCACCACCGGCGACGACGAGAGGGCGCTGCGCACGGCGGATGACCTCGACCGCCCGGGTCAGTGCGGCCGGCTCCGGCACCGGCCGGGCGATGTGCCAGACGCGGCGCTCGAAGAAGCGTTCCGGCCAGTCGTGGGCCTCGGCCTGGACGTCCTGGGGCAGCGCGATCGTCACGGCACCGGTGTCCGAGGGGTCGGTGAGGACCCGCATCGCGTTCATGAGCGAGGGGATGAGCTGCTCGGGCCGGTTGATCCGGTCGAAGAAGCGGGAGACGGGGCGGAAGCAGTCGGTGACCGCCGTGTCCAGGGTCTGGGGGGACTCGAGCTGCTGGAGCACCGGGTCCGGCGCACGGTTGGCGAACTGGTCGCTGGGGAAGAGCAGCACCGGGATCCGGTTCGTGGTGGCCAGTGCGGCGCCGGTGATCATGTTCGTCGCGCCCGGCCCGATCGACGTGGTCACGGCCATGACCTGGAGCCGCTCGAGGGAGCGGGCATAGGCAGTGGCTGCGTGCACGCCGGACTGCTCGTTGCGGATGAGGTGGTAGGGAAGGTGGCCATGCGCCAACGGGTCGACGACCTCCGAGCCCGGCTCCACGGCATACCGGCCCGAGGCGACGCCCTCCTCGAAGTCGACCTGGTCCTGGAGCAGGGCCTGCCCGACACCACACACGTTGCCGTGCCCGAAGATCCCGAACATGCCCGTCACGAGGCGCTGTTCGACCCCGTCGCGCTCGGAGTACTGCGCACCGAGGAAGCGCACGAGGGCCTGGCCCACGGTCAGTCGAATCGTTGCGGTCATTCGGCGGTTCCTTGCTGCGCGATTTGTAAGGACATTTTGAACTGTAGCGCGTGCTGTCGACGAGCGGAAGGATCGACCCTGTCGGGGGCACGTCGTCGCGGGAGAGGGGTGATCGAAAAGGTAACGGTTCGATAACGCCCTTTGTTCTAACATTGCGTCATCTTGTCAACGGGGCCAGTGTGGGAACGAGCGCGAGCCACGATTCCGCGCTGACGCACCGCATGAACGCAGCCCACCGGCAGGCGTTTTCGCAACGCCCGCCGGCGCAGCGCTCCGCTCGCAGGCATCGCACGTCAACGACGACCGAGAGGCACCACCCCCATGAAGCGCAAGACCATCCTCTCCACCGTGGCCCTCACCATGGCCGCGGTGTCCCTCACCGCCTGCTCGAGCAGCGGCGGCAAGACCGAGTCCTCGACGGCCGCCGGGGGTGACACCGCAGCCGCGACGACCATGACGGTCGCGATGATCACGCACCAGGCCCCGGGCGACACCTTCTGGGACATCATCCGCAAGGGTGCCGAGGCCGCGTCCAAGAAGGACGGCGTCAAGCTCGACTACAGCAACGACCCCGACGCCACAAAGCAGGCCCAGCTCGTCCAGGCCGCCATCGACAAGAAGGTCGACGGGATCGCCGTGACCTCCCCCAACACCGGCGCCCTCGGCGACGTCATCAAGAAGGCCGTCGCGGCCGGCATCCCGGTCACCATGTTCAACGCGGGCGGCCCCGACGCCATGGGGCTGGGCGCCATCGGCTACTTCGGCCAGGGCGAGAAGGACGCCGGCATCGGCGCCGGCCAGAAGGCCGTCAAGGAAGGCGCGAAGAACATCATCTGCGTCATCCAGGAGCAGGGCCAGCAGCAGCTCGAGGACCGCTGCGCCGGTGTCGCCGAGGGCGGCGCGGGAGCCAAGGTCGAGCGGGTCTACGTCAACGGTCGCGACGACGCCGCCGTCACGACGACGATCCAGGCCAAGCTCACCGAGGACAAGACCGTCGACTTCGTGCTGACCCTCGGGGCCCAGTTCGCCCTCGACGCGGTCAAGTCCGTGGCCGCGGCCGGCAGCAGCGCCAAGATCGGCACCTTCGACACCAACAAGGACCTCGTCGCCGCGGTCAAGGACGGCAAGGTGGCCTGGGCCATCGACCAGCAGCCCTACCTCCAGGGCTACATGGCCGTGGACGCCCTGTGGCTCTACAAGACCAATGGCAACACCCTCGGTGGCGGCAAGGCCGTTCCGACCGGTCCGTCCTTCATCGACTCCTCCAACATCGCGGCCGTCTCCGGCTTCGCGGCCAACGGGACCCGGTGATCTGAGTGACTGCCACCACTACGGCGGCGTCGGACGACCGGGTCAGGACCCGGTCGGCCGCGTCGACCATCCTCGGGATGCCGGCGGTCGGCGCGCTCATCGGCGCCGTCGTCGTGGGGCTGCTCTTCTTCGTTGCCGCTCCGGCCTTCCGGAACGTCGCCAACGTCGGAACCATCCTTTACACCTGCGCGACGATCGGACTGATGGCCGTCTTCGTGGCGCTCCTCATGATCGGCGGTGAGTTCGACCTCTCGGCCGGTGTGGCGGTGACGACGTCGGGCCTGGCCGCAGCCCACATCGCCTGGAACTTCGGCCTGAACGTGTGGGTGGGCGTCCTCGCGGCACTCGTCCTCTCGCTCGCGATCGGCGCCTTCAACGGGTGGTTGCTCGCCAAGACCGGACTGCCCAGCTTCCTGGTCACCTTGGGCACGTTCTTCGTCTTCCAGGGCATCAACCTCGCCGTGACGCGCATCGTCACCGGCGGCGTTTCCTCGAACAACATCAGCGAGATGGACGGCTGGGACAGCGCCAAGTCGATCTTCGCCTCGAGCTTCAAGGTCGGCCCGGTGGAGATCAAGAGCCTGGTGATCTACTGGATCATCCTGACCGTGATCCTCTCGTGGGTGTTGTTGCGCACCACCTTCGGCAACTGGATCCTCGCCGCCGGCGGCGACGACAAGGCGGCACGTGCCGTCGGTGTCCCCGTCACCCTGACCAAGACGATCCTCTTCATGGGTGTCGGTTTCGGGGCCTGGATCGTCGGCATGCACATGCTCTTCGAGTACAACACGGTCCAGTCCGCCGCGGGCCTGGGCAACGAGTTCATCTACATCATCGCCGCCGTCATCGGTGGCTGCCTCCTCACCGGAGGCTACGGATCGGTCGTCGGGGCCTCGGTCGGTGCGCTCATCTACGGCATGACCCTCCTGGGGATCTCGTATGCCGGGTGGGACGTCGACTGGCTCAAGACCTTCCTCGGGGCCATGCTCATCGGCTCGGTGCTCGTCAACAACTACGTCAAGAGGAAGGCGGACGCGTGATGGCGACGGCAACCCAAGAGCACCCGACGCCCCCCTCCGCAGCGCCCGGCAGCTACATCCTCGAGCTGGACGACGTCGGCAAGAGCTATGGCAATGTCCACGCGTTGCGCGGGGTCAACATCCGGGTGCGGGCGGGCGAGGTCACCTGCGTGCTCGGCGACAACGGCGCCGGCAAGTCCACGCTCATCAAGATCATCGCCGGCCTGCACCAGCACACCGAGGGCGTCATGCGCGTCGAGGGTGAGGAGACCACCTTCAACAGCCCGCGTGAGGCCCAGGGGCGCGGCATCGCCACCGTCTACCAGGACCTGGCGCTCGCACCACTCATGTCGGTGTGGCGCAACTTCTTCCTCGGCAACGAGCTCCGCAAGGGCATCGGCCTGGACATCCCGCAGATGAAGAAGGTTGCCGGCGAGGAGCTCCAGAAGATGGGGATCGTCATCCCCGACCTCGACCGGCCTGTCGGCGCGCTCTCCGGCGGCCAGCGCCAGGTCATCGCCATCGCCCGTGCGGTCTACTTCGGCGCCAAGGTCGTCATCCTCGACGAGCCCACCGCCGCCCTCGGCGTCAAGCAGTCCGGGGTGGTCCTGAAGTACATCGTCCGTATGCGTGATGCCGGGCTCGGGGTCATCTTCATCACCCACAACCCGCACCACGCCTACCTCGTGGGCAACCACTTCGTCATCCTCAAGCTTGGGCGACTCGTCCTCGACGCCAAGCGGGACGACCTCACCCTCGACCAGCTCACCGCCGAAATGGCCGGTGGGCAGGAGCTCGCGGAGCTGAGCCACGAGCTGCGGGGGGCCACCTCCGGAGCGGACGCCAGCGCGGCGAAGGAGATCGAGGCCGAGATGGAGGAGGTCCTCCACGTCGAGGCCGACGGCACTGGCACGGGAGCGGGCGCTGCAGAAGGGAACAAGGCATGACCGCAGTGCGCGTGGGCGTGGTCGGCGTCGGCATGATGGGCGCCGACCACGCCGAGCGGATCGCCGCTCGAACCGCGGGTGCGGTCCTGACGGCGGTCGCCGACCCCGACGCGGCCCGGGCCCGAGAACTCGGTGACCGACTCGGCGCCACCTCCTACGGCGACCCGCTGGAGCTCATCGCCTCCCCGGAGGTCGACGCGGTGCTCCTGGCCTCGCCCGGCTTCGTCCACGAGGAGCAGGTGCTCGCCTCCTTCGCCGCCGGCAAGCCGGTGCTCTGCGAGAAGCCGCTCACCATGGACGTCGAGTCCTCGCTGCGCGTCGTCGAGGCCGAACGTCGACTGCCCCGCCCGCTGCTCTCGGTCGGGTTCATGCGCCGCTTCGACCCGGAGTACGCCCAGTTGCAGGGCATGCTCGCCGCCGAGGCCTTCGGGCCGCTGCTCGTCATGCACCAGACCCACCGCAACCGCTCGGTGCCCAACCCCGAGTTCCGCTCGGAGATGATCGTGCGCGACTCGCTCGTCCACGAGGTCGACTGCGCCCGCTTCTTCGTCGGCACCGAGATCGCCGAGATCCAGGTCATCACCCCCCGGGCGACGAGCAAGGCCTTCGAGGGGGTCGCCGACCCACAGGTCTCGATCTTCCGGATGAGCAACGGCGTCGTCGTCACGAACGAGGTCTTCGTCAACTGCCAGGTCGGCTACGAAGTGCGCGCCGAGGCGGTCTGCGAGCGCGGCACAGCGATCGCCGGGCGTCCTCAGACCGGGCTCTACACGACGAGGGCCGGCGAGGGCGAGGGCTACTGGGGCGGTGTGGCCTTCGACGACTTCCGTCAGCGCTTCGGGCGTGGCTACGACCTCGAGGTGCAAGCCTGGGTCGAGGCGGCCACCAAGGGTGAGGTCGTCGGCGCCAACGCCTGGGACGGGTATGCCGCGACGGCCGTCTGTGAGGCCGGCATGGCCTCGCTCGCCTCGGGCGAATCCGTCTCCGTCGCCCTGGTCGACCGCGACTCCCTGTCGTGACCCAACCCTTCACCCTCGCCGTCTCGGCAGAGATGGTCTACCGGGACCTGCCCGTCCCCGAGCGCATCCGGCGCCTCCATGAGGCCGGCTTCGCCGTCGAGATCTGGAACTGGGCCAATCACGACATCGACACCCTCGCCGCGCTCCATGACGAGGGAGTGCGCTTCACCTCGATGACCGGATACCTCACCGGCGACCTCATCACCCCGGACGGCGCCGATGACCTGCTCGCCACGGCGGAGCAGTCGATCGCCGTGGCGAAGCGGATCGGCGCCGAGGCGCTCAACCTCCACGGCACCGGACTCGACGGCAATGGCCTGCCGGTCCGCCCGGTCGAGCAGGTGACCGGCGAGATGTGGCTGGCAGCACGGCATACGCTCACGCGGATCGCCGCGCTGGGAGCGGCCCACGACGTGCGCTTCGTCCTGGAGAACCTCAACCTCCCGGTCGACCACCCCGGCACGCCCTTCGCGCTGGCCGCCGACACCCTCGCCCTCGTGTCTTCCGTCGACAGCCCCCACCTGCGCATGAACCTCGACCTCTACCACGCCCAGATCGGCGAGGGGAACCTCATCGAGCTCTGCCGGCGAGCCCTCCCCTGGATCGGGGAGATCCAGGTCGCCGATGTGCCGGGCCGCTGCGAACCTGGCACGGGCGAGATCAACTACCCCGCCGTCGCCCGGGCGCTCGCTGACATGGGCTATCGCGGCGTGGTCGGCCTGGAGGCCTTCGCCAGCGGTGACACCGAGCTCGCCCTCGAGCGCTTCCGTGAGGCCTTCACGCCCTAGCGCGGCGCGAGCGGCTCAGAGCCGGGTCGGCTCCCGACGAGGCAACCCGGCCAGCCCGTATGCCGTGTCGATGGCTTCGGCGTTCCGCAGCGAGAACGCGGAGTCGGTGACGACGGGTGCCCCGTCGCGGATCGCGGCGCCGAACGCCTCGAGCTGATGGGTGTAGCTCGACCGCGATCCCAGGTGCTCCACGCGGTCGCCCTCGCGCTCGAGCACGAGGGCGGCCGCCTCATGGGGCGCTCTCCGAACCCGTGGAGCGCTGGCCGACGCGCGCACGATGAGGCGGTCGTCCTGGTGGGGGAGCGGGAAGCTCGGGACGACGATCTCGCCCTCGGTGCCGGTGACGACGAGGGTGAAAGCCCAGTCGTCGGCATCCATGTCCGAGCCGCCGGAACCGGTGGCGCCATTGGGGAAGGCCCCCTCGAACCACAGTCGCGCGTCGACGCCCGGCGCGCCGGCCCGCTCGACGGCGTCCGCCGAGCCCAGCCGGAGCGGTCCGCCACACAGCTGCTCCCCGAGCAGGTTGAGGCAGGAGATCGAATAGCAGCCGAGGTCCATCGTGGCGCCTCCGGCGAGGGCCAACGACCAGCGGGGGTCGTCCGCCCCCGGGTCCGGCATGAGGAGGGGCACGTCGATGTGGCGGACCTCGCCGATCGTCCCTCCCCTCACCAGCTCCACGACCCGCTGGAAGAGCGGGTGATAGGGGTAGTGGAAAGCCTCGAGGTACACCGTCCCGCTCGCCGCGGCCGCTGCGGCGATGGACCGGGCCTCATCGGCGTTCGCCGCCGCCGGCTTCTCGGCCAGGACGTGCTTGCCGGCCTCGAGTGCCGCGACGTTCCAGACCCCGTGGAGGCCATTGGCCAAGGGGTTGTAGACCGCCTCCACCTCGGGGTCGGCCAGCAACGCGGCATACGAGTCGACCACTCGCTCGACACCATGGGCTCGGGCGAACTCCTCGGCCCGGCCCCGGTCGCGCGCCGCGACGGCGACCAGCCGGTCCCCGGTGGCCGCGGCCGGCGCGACCAGGGCGAGTGGGGCGATGCGGGCAGCGCCGAGCAGGCCGATCCTGAGGGGCTCGCGCTCAGCGCCGCTGCCCATCACAGACCCCGCTCGGCCGCGAGCATGTTGTCCGCCGCGTACTTCAGGCCCTCGAGCTGGCCGAGCTCGGCGTCCTCGTGCTCGATGTTGCACGGGATCTCGGGGTCGATCTCCTGCAGGGCCCGGAGGAACTCGGTCCAGAAGGCCACGTCGTGTCCCTTGCCGATGGCCACGAAGTCCCACGAGGAGTTCGTCGGCCAGCCGGAGAGGGAGGTGCCACCACCCAGGGAGAGGTAGCCCGGCTCGCCCTGCGCGACGCGGCTGAACGAGTCGTCGATGACGCCGTTGACCTTCGCCGCCTCGTTGATGCGGGTGTCCTTGGCCGCCGAGCAGTAGACGAGGGAGCCAAGGTTCTTCAGGGCGAGCACCGGGTCGATGCCTTGCCAGAACAGGTGGCTCGGGTCCATCTCGGCCCCGACATGGGTGGCGTTGATCTCCTCGGCGAGCCGGTGCATCGTCGCCGGGTTGAAGACGACGTTGCCCGGGTGCATCTCGATGGCGACCTTGACATCGGCGTCCGCGGCACGCGCCTGGATGTCCTTCCAGTAGGGGATGGCCACCGACCACTGGTGGTCGCGGACGTCGAGGAAGGGGCTCCACCAGGGCAGCGGGTTCCACACCGGCGTCGTGCCGGTCGCGTCGCCGGCGGGCGTCCCCGACATGGTGACGACGCGCGGCACCCCGAGCAGGGCCGCGAGCTCGATGGAGTCATGGAGGTCCCGGCTGTGTGGGAAGTCGCCGGGGAAGAGCGGGTTGCCGTTGCAGTTCAGCGCCGTCAGGGTCAGTCCTCGCGAGGAGAACTCGCCGAGGTAGTCCTGGCGTGCCTGCTCGCTCGCGCGGAGCTCGGCCACCGGCAGGTGGATCGGGGGCAGGAAGCCACCGGAGTTGATCTCGACGGAGTTCAGGCCGAGGTCCTTGACGATGTCGAGGGCTTCGGCGAGGGACTTGTCGCCCAGGCACGCGTTGTAGACGCCGATGTACATGAGGTCCTTCTTCCGTTCGAGGGTTGCGTCAGGGGTGGGCGGGGAGGGTGATGGTGGAGCCGCCGGTGGCGGCCGAGCGGGTGACCGCGTCGATGATCGTCAGGTCGCGCACGCCGTCGGCGAAGGACGCAACCGGGGGCAGGCCCCCCTCGATCCCCGCGACCTGCTCGAGGAAGGCGCGGGCCTGGAAGCCGAAGAGGTCGCCGACGCCGTAGGAGACACCGGGGAAGTCCATCGGGACGCCGCCCTTGAGGTAGGGATGGGCCGGGCCGACGAGCACCTGGTTGTAGCCATTGAGGGCAGCACTGGCATCGTCCGCGGCATTGCGCAGCACCGAGAACTCGGCCGGCCGGTCCATGTCCCACTTGGCGGCGCCGTGCTGGCCGAAGACGTCGAAGGCCAAGGAGTTGGCGTGCCCGGGCGCGATGCGCGAGATCGAGAAGGTGCCGACGGCGCCGCTGGCGAAGTGCGCGGTGAAGGTCGCGACGTCGTCATTCTCGACGGCCTGCTTCTCGTCGGTCAGCTCGGCGCGCGAGTGGCCATAGGTGGTGCCCTTGGCGACGAAGCGTTCGCGGATCAAGGTGGTGAAAGCCGCCCCGGACACCGACTCCATGGGTCCGCAGACGAACTCGGCAAGGTCGATGAGGTGGCTGCCGATGTCGTTGAGTGCCCCCGTGCCCGGCCCGCCCCTGTAGCGCCAGGCCATCGGCGTCAGCGGGCTGTTGGCGTAGTCGCACCAGTAGCGACCGTTGAAATGGGACACCGTGCCCAGCTGCTCGGCGACGAGGTTCCTGATCGCGGCGACGGCCGGCTGGCGCCGGTAGACGAAACCGGTCCCGGTGACCAGCTCGGGGTGGGCGGCAGCCGCCTCGACCATGGCGTTGGCGTTCTCCAGGGTGTCGGCGAGCGGCTTCTCGCAGAGCACGTGCTTGCCGGCAGCAAGGAGGGCCTCGACGATCTCGCGGTGCAGCGCGTTGGCGACGACGACGCTGACCACGTGCACGTCATCGGCCGTGAGCAGCTCGCGCCAGTCGGTGCCGGAGCGACGGTAGCCATAGCGAGTCGCCGCGTCCGCGGCGACGCCGGCGTCAGCGTCGACGACCGCGACGTGGTCCAGTGGCGGCAGTGGCGGGTCGAAGAGGGTGGGAGCGGAGCGGTAGCCGGCGCAGTGCGCCCGACCGGCCATGCCGGCCCCGATGACGGCGACGCCGATGGGTTGTGGGGACATCGTTGGCTCCTGTGGGTTGCGACAACTAAAGCGCTTTAAGAGAATGGTTGCGCGTCACGTGAATCGCTGTCAAGACTTTGTCAGGACAAAAAGGAGGTATGCCGTGGGCTCGCCTCCCCCTGCCCGCCCCCGCCTCGTCGACGTGGCGCAGGCCGCCGGCGTCTCGACGGCCACCGCCTCGCTCGTCCTGCGGGGGCGGCCTGGCCCGAGTGGTGCCGCCCGTGAATCCGTCCACGCCGCGGCCGCCCGACTGGGGTACCGACCGGACCGCAACGCCAGCCTGCTCGCAGCCCGTCGGACCCACCTGCTCGGCGTCCTCTTCGACGTCTCCAGCCCGTTCCACGCAGAGCTGGTCACGGCCCTCGACGAGGCGGCCGGCGAGCACGGCCTCGACCTCGTGCTGTCGACCGTCACGGGGCGACGCGACGAAGCGGGAGCGGCCGACTTGCTTCTTGACTTCCGCTGCGAAGGCCTGGTCATCCTGGGGCCCACCTTGAAGAGGTCGGCCTTGGTCGACCTCGGGGGTCGCTGCCCGACCGTGGTCGTCGGGCGCAGCGGCACCGGCCCGGTGACGGGTGTCCTGGCCTCCGATCGCGTCGGCCTCGAGCTCGCCGTCGACCACCTCGCCCGCCTCGGGCACCGCCAGATCGCCTACGTGGACGGACCTCCGGGGTCGATCGCGACCGCTCGGCGTCGCGGCTACCGGCAGGCGATGCGTCACCACGGGCTCGACGGCGAGATCGACATCGTCGCCGGCGGAGTCACCGAGTCCGCGGGCGCGTCCACGGCGCATGCCGTGCTGGGCCGCCCGCGCCGCCAGCGACCAACGGCGCTCATCGCCTACAACGACCGGTGTGCCATCGGTGCGCGGGACGTCATCATGCGCCATGGGATCGAGATCCCCGAGGGCCTGAGCATCATCGGCTACGACGACAGCCCACCCGCTCGTCTCGGCACAGTGGACCTGACGAGCATCAGCCAGGACCCGGTCGGACTGGCCCGCGCCACGGTCGCCACCCTGGCCCGGTCCTTCGACGGCGAGGCGGTCGCACAGGGCTCGTCACGGCATACCGATGTCGTCATCAGTCCGCGCCTGGTGATCCGCGGCTCGACGGGTCCGGTCAGCGCTTGACGACGAGGACCGGCATGCGTGCGTTCAGGATGACCGACTGGGTGACGCTGCCGAGGAATGCCTTGGCCATCGGCGAGCGCTGACGCGCGCCGAGCACGAGCAGTTCGGCGCCCAGGGCGTAGGCCGCGTCGAGCAGGGCTTGGGCCACGTCGTTGCCGGCGGCGACGATCTCGACCCGCCAGTTGACGGTGCCCCCTGGGGCCAGCTTCTCCACCACGTCGCCGATCCCGACCTGGAGTGCCTCGTCCTTGTCGAGGTCGAGGGTGTCGGTGACGTTGATGAGGACGAGGTCGCTCTGCCGGAAGCCGGCCTCCTTGATCGCCTCGGCCAGGACGGTCTCGCTGATCGCGGAGACGTGGTGGGCGACAGCGACGGTCATCGCGCCACCTCCTCGATGGTGACGGGCCGGCCTTCCCTGGCCGAGAGGGTCGCGGCCTCGGCGACCCAGGCGGTGCCCATCGCGTCCTCGACCGTGCACGGCGAGGGGATCTCACCCGCAGCGACCGAGCAGAAGGTGCCCAGCTCGGTCCGGAAGGCCTCGGCCAGGCGGTCCATGAAGAAGGTATGGGCGGGCCCGGTCGGCCAGGTGATGCCCGGCTGCCCCGAGGTGATCGGCAGCCCCTCGTCCAGGCCCGCGGCCATGGCGCCCTTGGTGCCGTGTGCCTCGAGGCGGACGTCGTAGCCGGAGGCATTGCGACGGGTGTTGGAGACCACGCCGATGCTGCCGTCGGCCATGGTCATGAGGACCGCGACGGTGGAGAAGTCGCCGGCCTCGGCATACATCGCCGCCTCGTCGGGGTCGATGGAGCCCACGGCGGAGATCGAGACGGCCTCCTGACCGGTCACCCACCTCACCGCATCGAAGTCGTGGATGGAGCAGTCGCGGAAGATGCCTCCGGACACCGCGAGGTAGGCCGCGGGCGGGGGCGCGGGGTCCAGGGTCGTGGACCGAACGGTGTGCAGTCGCCCGAGCGTGCCCGCGCGGGCCGCGTCGCGGGTGGCGGTGAAGGCCGGGTCGAAGCGACGCGGATAGCCGATCTGCACCGGCACGTCCGAGCCCGCGAGGGCATCGCGCACCTGCACCGCCTCGGCGGCAGTGCCGGCGATCGGCTTCTCACAGAAGGTCGGGATGCCGCGACCGGCTGAGGCCAGGAGCAGCTCGGCGTGGACGTTGGTCGCCGCAGCGATGACCACACCGTCGACGCCGGCGTCGAGGAGGGCTTCCGGGGAATCCACGGCTCGGGCCTTGGCGATGCGGGACGTCGTCGCCTCAACCGCTGCCGACACCGGGTCGGTCACGACGAGCTCGTCGACGCGGTCGAGCGCCGCGAGGGTGTCGGCGTGGAAGGCGCCGATCCGGCCGAGGCCGATGAGTCCGATGCGCATGGGAGTGCCTTCTCTCAGGGGGCGGGAATGAGGACGTCGCGCACGAGCTGGTCCAGCTCCTCGTCGGCACCGAGGAACTGCCGAAGCGTCTTGCGGGTGGCGCCGAAGGTGTCGAACTCGGCGGGGGTCATCCCGTCGACGTCGTAGGCACGGCGGAAGTCGGGCACCGCGGCATACAGGGCGTCGACGATGGCCGGGTCGACGGGAACGTCCATCCGTGGGGCGGCGTCGGCACCGGTGGCCTGGATCTTCTGCTGCCAGGCGAAGGGCGGGGAGATGACGACATCGCCGCCGACGAACTCGCTCCAGTGCAAGGTGTTGCGGAAGGCGGCCGAGAGCAGGCGCGACCGAAAGCCGCGCTCCTGGAAGATCCGGTAGGCGTTCTTGAAGGCCGCGACGCCTGACCACTCGAGGTGGGCGGGGTCGATCTCGATCTCGTCGCGGGCGACACACTCCTTCACCCAGTCGTCGAGCCGGCCGACCATGATCGTGACGACGTTCCCCATCCGGGAGACATCGTGACCCGCAGCCTCCCGGGCGCGCAGGCCACGCTCGATCGCCTCGGCCGCGGCGACGGCCTGGGGGACCGAGAAGGACACGGTGACATTGATGCTTGCGCCCCGCGCGACGGCCTGCTCGATCGCGTCGATGCCGGTCTGCGTGGCGGGGATCTTGACGATGATGTTCTCGGCCAGGTCCGAGAAGCGGACCGCCTGGTCGGCCAGGGCTCGGGCGTCGCGAGCCAGGCGGGGGTCGGTCTGCATCGAGAGACGTCCGTTGTGGCCATCGTGCGCGACGAAGATCGGGTGGAGCAGGGCAGCGGCCTCGAGGGAAATCTCCTCCACCACCTGCCAGCCGATCTCGGACTCGCCCGCGGTCGGACGTTCGGCGGCGATCTCGGCCATCCGGGTGGTCCAGCGCGGGAGGTCGTTCTTGACGCACTGGACGGCGATGACCGGGTTGCAGGTTGCGCCGACCGCGCCCCAGGACATCGCGGTGGAGAGTTCCGTCGGGTCCGCCGAGTCGTTCCACAGAGCGGTGACGCCGGCGTCGGCCATGGTCTGCAGTGGGGAGGTCATCGACGGTCTCCTGAGTGCTCGGCGACGAGGTCTTTCATGGTCTGCAGCTGGTAGCGCGCCATCTCGGCGGCGTTCTCGTCCTCGGCGAACACCGAGTTGCACATGATCGACTCGGGGTTGTCCAGGAAGCCGATCTCGGCGAGGCCGCCATAGAAGTCGTCCCAGTCAAGGTCCCCCGCGCCGATCCGGAGGTGCTGGTGGACGCGGGAGGTGTTTCCGGGCGGATTCGAGATGTAGCGCAACCCGTGGGAAGCGTGATGGTCCATCGTGTCGGCGACATGGACCAGCTTGATGAGGTCCTTGCCGGCACGCATGATCTCTCGCATCGGTTGGCCCATGTGGAAGGTGTGGCAGGCGACGTAGACCATGCCGACGTTGGCGCAGTCAAGGCCGCGGATCACGCGAATGGCCTCGAGCCCGTCCTCGACGAAGTCGTCCGGGTGCGGGTCGATGAGGACGGTGAGGTCCTCGCGCTCGATGATCGGGAGCAACTCCTCCATCGAGCGATAGAAGGCAGCCTCGGACTCCTCCTGGCGTTCGGGTCGGCCGGAGAATTCGGTGCCGATCACCCTGACGTCCAGGTCGACCGCGATCTCGATGATCCGCTTCCAGTTGCGCACCGCCGCCTCACGGGCCCACTCATCAGGGCCGGACCACCGTTGGACGGGCAGCAGCGAGGCGATGCCGACGCCGGCGTCGGCGCAGGCCTTCTTGAGCTGCTTGAGCAGGGCCGTGTCGGCCTTGGGGTGGCGGAAGAAGGGGATGAGGTCGACGTGTGGCGTGAGCTGGATCCACTCGTAGCCCAGGTCGGCGACCACGCCGGGGAAGTCGAGGAGCGCATGGTCGTGGTGAAAGGGCGTCGGGTCCTGCGCGTACTTCACGGAGCGCTCCTGTCACGACACGGCGGCATTTGTCAGGACAATAGCACGAAGGTCGCGAGTGGAGAAGGGCTCGGCGCGGCTTCAGTGCTCGTGAACGGTGACGTCGAAGGCGTACTGGTCATGGCGGTAGCAGTGGTCGCCGTACTCCACGGCAGCGCCGTCGCCGTCATAGGCCCGTCGGCTCATGGTCAGCAGCGGGTCACCATTGGCCAGGCCGAGGAGCTTGCGTTCCTTCGCCGTCGGTCGGCGTGCACCGATCGTCTGGTGCGCCACCGCCGGACGGGCGCCGCGGGTGCGCAACGCGGCATACAGCGAGCCCGAGCGCACCTCGTCGTGGGTGAGGTCGGCAAACCGTGGGGGGATCCAGTTGTGCATCAGGGCCGTCGGCACGCCCCCTGCGCGGCGGAGTCGCTCGATGAAGAGCAGAGGGGTGTCCGCGGGCAGGCCAAGGGCCTCGGCGGCGGTCGCGTCGACGGAGTCCGGGACGAAGGCGAGCACCTCGGTCGTCGGCTTCTGGCCGCGACGCTCCATGTCGTCGTAGAGGCTGGTGAGCTCGTCGCGGCGGTGGATCACCTGGCTGGCCACCGTCGTCCCCACGCCCCGACGACGCACGAGGAGGCCGCGGCTGACCAGCTCGGCGATGGCCCGCCGCACCGTCGGTCGCGAGAGGTCGAGGCGGTCGGCCAGGGCCAACTCGTTCTCGAAGGCGTCGCCGGGCTTGAGCTGACCGCTCTCGATCGCCGCCGTCAACTGCTCGTAGAGCTGGTGGTAGAGCGGGACCGGGCTCGCGCGGTCGATGACGACAGGGATCTGCTGCACAAAGTCACTGTATGTCCTGCACTACGAACAAACCAGACAAAATAATGTTCTAACAAATAGGATTGATCGGTATGCTGGCGTGCACCACCGATGAAGGAGGCCGGTCCCGATGACGCCGAAGTTCTTCGACGTGCTCGCCATCGGCCGGGTCGGGGTGGACCTCTACCCGATGCAGACCGGCGTCGGCCTGGAGGACGTCGACACCTTCGGCAAGTTCCTCGGCGGCAGCGCCGGCAATGTCGCGGTCGCGGCGGCGCGCTACGGCCAGAGCACGGCCTTGATCTCCCGGACCGGGGACGACCCCTTCGGCGCCTTCGTGCGTCGACGCCTCGCCGAGCTGGGGGTCGACACCGAGTTCGTGCGCGCGGACCCGGACCTGCCGACCCCGGTCACCTTCTGCGAGCTCTATCCCCCGGACGACTTCCCGCTCTATTTCTACCGCTACCCCACGGCTCCCGACCTGCGCCTGGCACCCGGCGAGGTGCCGCCGGTGGCCGTCGCGCAGTCCCGCCTGTTCTGGGCCACGCTCACCGGCCTCTCCGCCGAGCCGAGCCGCACCGCGCATGCGACCGCCTGGGAGATCCGGGGCCGCACCCGCCACTGCGTCATCGACCTGGACTACCGGCCGATGTTCTGGCTCACCGAGGCCGACGCCACCCGGGCGGCCGAGTCGGCGCTCGCGGCGAGCACGGTGGCCATCGGCAACAAGGAGGAGTGCCGGGTGGCGGTCGGCGAGACCGACCCCGACCGGGCGGCCGCTGCACTGCTCGAGCGCGGCGTCGAGCTCGCCATCGTCAAGCAGGGCCCGCGCGGCGTCCTCGCGGTCACCGCCGACGAGCGCGTCGAGGTCGCACCCACCCCGATGGAGGTGGTCAATGGCCTCGGCGCCGGAGATGCCTTCGGTGGCGCCGTCTGCCACGGGCTGCTCTCGGGGTGGTCATTGCCGGAAGTCCTGCGCTTCGCCAGCGCCGCCGGAGCCCTCGTGGCGGGCCGCCTCGAGTGCGCGAGCGCCATGCCGGACGAGGCCGCCGTGCGTGCCCTCATGCGGGGGGCGGCGTCATGATCGACGCGGCTGCCCTGACTCGGGCCCGGATCGAGGACCCGGGCTCCATCGCCCGTGCCTGGCGCGCCCGCCGCCCGGGTGACTGGCCCGAAGACGGCCGACACCTCTTCGTCGCTGCGGACCACCCGGCTCGTGGGGCGCTCAGTGTCCGTGGCCGACCGGTCCTGGCCTCTCGCACCGACCTCTTGGACCGGCTCGTCGCCGCCCTGGCTCGACCGGGAGTCGACGGTGTCCTCGCCACCCCGGACATCCTCGAGGACCTGCTCCTCCTCGGCGCGCTCGAGGGCAAGCTCGTCATCGGCTCGATGAACCGCGGCGGCCTGCAGGGCGCGAGCTTCGAGCTCGACGACCGCTTCACCGCCTTCGACGCGTCCAGCATCGCCACGCACGGCCTCGACGGCGGCAAGATGCTCACTCGGGTCGACCTCGCGGATGCGGGCAGTGTCGCCACCCTGGAGGCGAGTGGTCGGGCCGTGACCGCACTCGCTGCTGCCGGCAAGCTGGCCATGGTCGAGCCCTTCCTCACCACGCGCCGCGCCGCCGACCGCGTCGAGAACCTCCTCGACCCCGACTCGGTCATCACCTCGATCGCCATCGCCTCCGGGCTGGGGGCGACCAGTGCCCACACGTGGCTCAAGATCCCGGTCGTCACGGAGATGGAGCGCGTTCTCGACGCCACCACGCTCCCCACCCTCCTCCTCGGAGGTGACCCCACCGGCCACCCCGATGACACGTATGCCGCGTGGGCAGCCGCGCTGGCCCTGCCCCCTGCCGCTGGGCTCGTCGTCGGGCGAGCGCTGCTCCACCCCCACGACGACGACGTCGCCGCTGCCGTTGACATCGCCGTCTCCCTCGTCCACGGAGGTCGTTCATGAGCACCGGTGCCGACAACCACCACTGGGTCCGACTCGCCGGGTCCGCTGCTGCCGATGGCTGGGAGGTCGCCCTCACCGACGGGATCGAGGGGTGGGTCCACACCGGCCTACTTGTCGGCACGCTCACCCCTGGTGAGTCCCGAGTCGTTGAACTGGGCTCTCGTGAGGGCATCGTCGTGCCCCTCTCCGGTGGCGACGTCTCGCTGCACTGCCTCCGTGACCGCGTCGAGGGGTCTGCGACCCTCGCCGGCCGGGAGTCCGTGTGGGCTGGGGCGGCGGACACGGCATACGTCCCGACGGGCAGCACCCTCACCCTGACCGGCGCCGGAGACGGGCCGGTGCGGGTGGCGATCTGCCTGGCCACCGACGAGACGGGCACGCAGCCGCCGCCCTTCCGCCACCTGCGGGCCGCCGATGTGCCGGTCGAGCTGCGCGGGGCCGGGATCGCGTCACGGCAGGTGCGCAACTTCGGCGTGCCCGGCGTGCTCGACGCGAACCGGATGATCGCCTGCGAGGTCCTCACCCCTGCCGGCAACTGGAGCTCGTGGCCGCCCCACAAGCACGACACCGAGCGCCCGGGCGTGGAGTCCGAGCTCGAGGAGATCTACTACTTCCAGACCCGCTCGACCGACCCGCGCGGCACCGACGCGATCGGCTACCAGCGGGTGTACTCCGCGGGCGAGCGCCCGATCGACGTGCTCGCCGAGGTGCGCACCGACGACGTGGTGCTCGTGCCGCACGGCTGGCACGGGCCGGCGGTTGCCGCCCCTGACGCGGACCTCTACTACCTCAACGTGATGGCCGGACCGGGCCCCGAGCGGGCGTGGCTCATCTGCGACGACCCCGCGCACGCGTGGGTCCGCGACACCTGGCCCGACCAGCCGATCGACCCTCGTCTCACCTGATCCCAACCATTCGACCGCAGCACCACGACCACACCCAGGAGCACCCATGAAGATCGGCCTCGCCGGCACCGGCCGGATCGGCGCCTTCCACGCCCGCACCCTCACAGGGCTCGACGCCGTCGACGAGCTCGTGCTCTTCGACGTCGTACCGGAGTCCGCTGCGAAGGTCGCCGATGCGCTCGGCGCCTCGGTCGCGCACAGCGTGGAGGAGCTGCTCGGCTCCGGGATCGACGGCTTCGTCATCACCACCGGCACCCACACCCATGCCGACCTGCTCAAGGCCGGCCTTGCCGCCGGCGTGCCGACCTTCTGCGAGAAGCCGGTCTCCGGCGACCTCGAGGGCTCGATCGAGCTGGCCCGCCTGGTCGCGGCCTCGGACGTGCCCGTCCACATCGGCTTCCAGCGCCGCTTCGACCGCGGCTACCGGCGGCTGCGCGAGGCCGTCCAGGGGGGCGAGCTCGGGTTCGTCCACTCCATCCGCGCCGCCACCCACGACCAGAGCCCGCCGCACCCGTCCTACATCCCCACCTCGGGCGGCCTCTTCCGCGACTGCTCGGTCCACGACTTCGACATCCTGCGCTTCGTCACCGGTCGGGAGGTCAGGAGCGTGTATGCCGTGGGCGCCAACAAGGGGGAGAAGTTCTTCACCGAGGGTGGAGACGTCGACAGCGCAGCCGCTGTCCTCACCATGGACGACGACACCCTCGTCATCGTCTCGGCGACCCGCTACAACGGCGGGGGGCACGACATCCGCATGGAGGTCCATGGCTCGCAGGGGGCCATGGCGGTCGGCCTCGATGACTCCCTGGCCTTGCGCTCTGCCGAGCCGGGGGTCCAGTTCCCGCCCGGGCCACAGCACTGGTCGTTCATGGAGCGCTTCGAGCCGGCCTACCGCGCCGAGCTGACGGCGTTCGCCGACGTGGCACGAGGGGCCATCCCGTCACCGTGCACGGTCTCCGACGCCCTCCAGGCCTTCCGCACCGCCGAGGCCTGCGACCGGTCGCTGAAGTCGGGCCAGCCGGTCGCGCTCGCCGACATCGCGGGAGCCTGAGCACCGCCCTGACCAGCCTCTCGACGTGGCTCGCAGGCGCGAGCCTCCGACGAGGCCTTTTGCCCGAGGCAGACACCTGATAGTTTGTTCTAACAAAGTCCGCACGACCTTCGAAAGCGTGAGCGTCCATGAGCCCCACCCGCATCACCCACCTGATTGCCGGCGCCCCTTGGGAGGGCACCGCCGAGCGCACCTCGCCGGTCTACAACCCGGCGACCGGCGAGCAGACGGGCGTCCTCGACCTGGCGAGCAAGGCCCTCGTCGACGAGGTCGCGGCCTCGGCGAAGGCGGCCTGGGAGTCGGGGTGGAAGGACGCCTCGCTCACCAAACGGACCCAGGTCCTCTTCGCCTTCCGTGAGCTCCTCAACGCCAAGAAGGAGCAGATCGGCGCGCTCATCACCGCCGAGCACGGCAAGGTGGTCTCGGACGCGATCGGTGAGGTGACGAGGGGCCTCGAGGTCGCCGAGTTCGCCTGTGGCATCCCGCACCTGCTCAAGGGTGGCTTCTCCGAGAACGTCTCGACCAAGGTCGACGTCTACTCGATCCGCCAGTCCCTCGGCGTCGTCGCGGTGATCAGCCCGTTCAACTTCCCGGCGATGGTGCCGTTGTGGTTCGTGCCGATCGCGATCGCCTGCGGCAACGCCGTCATCATCAAGCCCTCCGAGAAGGACCCGTCGGCGGTCAACGCCGTCGCCGCCCTCTGGAAGGAAGCCGGTCTGCCCGACGGTGTCCTCAACGTCGTCCACGGCGACAAGGAGGCGGTCGACGCCCTCCTCGACAGCCCGGACGTGCGCGCGATCTCCTTCGTCGGCTCGACCCCGATCGCCAAGTACGTCTACGAGCGCGGCACCGCGAACGGCAAGCGCGTCCAGGCCCTCGGTGGCGCCAAGAACCACATGCTCGTCCTGCCCGACGCCGACCTCGACCTCGCCGCCGACGCGGCCGTCAATGCCGGCTTCGGCTCCGCCGGCGAGCGCTGCATGGCGATCTCGGCCCTGGTCGCCGTCGAGCCGGTCGCCGACCCGCTCATCGAGAAGATCAAGGACCGGATGGGCAAGCTCGTCACCGGTGACGGCACCCGCGGGGCCGACATGGGCCCGCTCGTCACCCGCGAGCACCGCGACAAGGTCGCCTCCTACCTCGACCTCGACGGGGACGGAGTCGCCGATGGCGCGGAGGTGCTCGTCGACGGCCGTGAGGGCGACTTCGACGCCGACGGCGACGGCTTCTTCCTCGCCCCCTCGCTCATCGACAAGGTGCGCCCGGGCATGCGGCAGTACGACGACGAGATCTTCGGCCCGGTGCTCTCGGTCGTGCGCGTCGGCTCCTACGACGAGGGCCTCAAGCTCATCAACGACAGCCTCTACGGCAATGGCACCGCGATCTTCACCAACGACGGCGGCGCGGCCCGGCGCTTCCAGAACGAGGTCGAGGTCGGCATGGTCGGCATCAACGTGCCGATCCCGGTCCCGATGGCCTACTTCTCCTTCGGCGGCTGGAAGGCCTCGCTCTTCGGCGACTCCCACGCCCACGGCATGGAGGGCGTCCACTTCTTCACCCGCGGCAAGGTCGTCACCTCACGCTGGCTCGACCCCAGCCACGGCGGCCTCAACCTGGGCTTCCCCCAGAACACCTGAGCCGAGCCGTCGGTCGTGTTCCCCTCGAGCCTGCCGACCCCGCGCACCCCGTCGTCGATGGAGGCCCCACCCCTGCGGTGGGGCATCCTCGGCGCCGGCTGGATCGCCGACCAGTTCGTCGCGGCCCTGCGCGCCCACACCCGTCAGGTCCCGTATGCCGTGGGCTCCCGCAGCGCTGATAGTGCGTCTGCCGCGGCGGCCCGGTTCGGAGCGGAACGGGTGCACACGGGATACGAAGCCCTGGTCAGTGACCCGGGAGTCGACGTCGTCTACATCGCGACCCCGCACAACTTCCACCTGCCGCACGCGCTGCTGGCGATCGAGGCCGGCAAGCACGTCCTCATCGAGAAGCCGGTCGGGCTCGACGCCGACGAGGCGCGCGTGATCGATGCGGCGGCGCGGGCGGCCGGGGTGTTCTGCATGGAGGCGATGTGGACCCTCTTCCTGCCGAAGTTCGACGTGATCCGGCAGTTGCTCGCCGAGGGCGTGCTCGGCGAGGTGCGGACGGTCCTCGCCGACATGGGGGAGAGCTTCGACCCCAGCCACCGGATCCTCGACGAGCGCTTGGCCGGGGGGCCGCTGCTCGACCTGGGCACCTATCCGACGACCCTCGCCCACTGGGTGCTCGGCATGCCCGAGTCGGTGATGGCCTCGGGCACGCCGGCCTCGAACGGGATCAACGGCCAGCTCGGGGCGCTGCTCAGCTGGCCGCAGTCGCTCGCGGCGCTGCACTGCACGATCCTCGGGGAGTCGCCGACGACGGCCACGATCAGCGGGACGCAGGCGGTGCTCGAGCTCGACCGGCACTTCTATCGACCGGGTGGGTTCACCCTGCGCGATGGAGCCGGGCGGGTGCTGCGCTGGGAGGAGCCGGCGGTGGACCATGTCGGCCTGCACTTCGAGGCGGCCGAGGTGGCACGGCGGAGCAGTGCCGGCGAGACCGGGTCGCCGCTGCGTCCGTTCGCTGACACGATCGGGACGCTGGAGGTCATGGACCGCATCCGCGCTTCGGCCAGAATCACCTTCGACGCGGCACTCGCGGCGCGGTGCTGACCGTCAGCCCGAGGCGCCCTGGACGATCTGGTCCCAGTCGAGCACCGACCCGGTGACGACTCCACTGCGCGCGGAGAGCAGGAAGACGACCATGTCGGCGATCTCGTCGACCTGGCCCAGCTTGCCCATCGGCACGCTCGCGTTCGCCTTCTCCACCCAGTCGTCGCCCGCGCCGTGGAACTGCCGCTGGATCGCGTCCTCGCCCTCGGTCTGGCTCCACCCGATGTCGAGTCCGTTGATGCGGATCCGGTCCCAGCGATGGGCGTGGGCCGCGTTGCGAGTCAGGGTCGCCAGCCCTCCCTTGCTCGCCGAGTAGGCCGCCAGGAAGGGCTGCCCGCCGAGCTCAGAGGTGGTGATGATGTTGACGATCGTGCCCGGAGCTCCCCGCCGGAGCATGTCCGTGACGGCCGCCTGCATGGTGAAGAAGGGCCCGCGCAGGTTGACCGCGACGTGCTCGTCGAAGAGCTCCGGGGTGGTGTCGAGGAGCGTCCCGCGCGTCGTCAGCCCGGCGGCGTTGACCAGGCAGTCGATCCGCCCGAAGCGCTCGATGGTCGCCTCCACCACGCCCCGTGCGCTCGCCGGGTCGCCGACGTCGCCATGGAGGTATGCCGCGTGCGTGCCCGCCGCTTCGAGCTCGTTCACGAGCTCCTCGCCGCGGTCGGCTCGACGGCCGGTGACGATGACCGCCTCGGCCTTCTCGCGGGCGGCCGCGCGGGCAATGCCGGCTCCGAGACCGACGGTGCCACCGACGACGAGGACGACCTTGCCGGCGAGGAGATCGATGAATGCCATGTCAGAGAAGGTAGTCCGTGAGCGGTTCGTCGTCAGGGGTGCGGGTTCAGTGGGTGCGGGTCGTCGCGGCCTGGGCGGCCAGCCGCTCGAGGAGCTCCGCCGTGGATGCGCCGACGGCCAGTGCCTCGTGCACCAGCTCGGCCTGTGAGGGGGGAGCCATGCCGCCGACCGGCTGGGCGCGGTCGAGGTTGCTGGGGAAGGGGTACCCCTCCGCGCTCGCGGCGACGACATGAGCCACCGCCTCCGCCGGCCAGCCCGCCGCCACGCGCGCGGCCAGTGCCGGGTGGATCGCCTCGACCACGCGCGCCCGGTCGACGGACTCCATGGCCCGGCCGAAGGCGCTGTTGACCTGGAGCAGGTTCGCCATCCGCTGGATGTCCGCGGAGGTGTTGGATCCCGCCGCATGGAAGAGCGCGGGGTTGAACCACACGAGATCCCCTGCGGTCAGGGGTAGTTGGACGTGGTGGGCGACGAAGTACTCCTGGAACTCCGGCAGCCAGTAGGCGAGGTAGCCCAAGGGGTACTTCTGCGAGTGCGGCAGGTAGAGCGTCGGCCCGGACTCCACCGGCATGTCCACGTGCGCCACCGCCCCCTGGAGCGTCAGGCGCGGCGACATGGCGTGGACGTGGTTCGGATAGCGCGCGGCCTGCTCGGCGTCCATGAAGCCGAGGTGGTAGTCGCGGTGCACCGTCTGGCCGGCACCTCCGGGGCGCACGATGTTGGCTTGCGCGGTCACCTGGTAGCCCGGGCCCAGCCAGGCACGCGCCCCCAGGGCGAGCAGGTCGTTGGCGTAGTAGTCGACGAAGGCCTCCGGGTCCTGCACCGCGAGCTTCTCCAGCGCGTTCCAGATCCGGTCGTTCGCTCCGGGCCTGCCGAAGTGGTCGCCGCGCTCACCGCCGGCCGCCTTCTCGGCGGCCACGATCGCGTCGTAGGCCGACGTCACCGGGTCGAGGACCTCGCGGGTGAACGCACCGGTCAGGACGACGATGCCGGGACCCTCGGTCCAGGCCCGGCACAGCTCGGCCTCGACGCTCGCCCCCTCACCGCGGGCGAGCGCCTCGCGCACCACGGCACCGTCATAGACGAGGACGCCCTGCTCGACCCGAGAGGCGAAGGGGTAGTCCGCGAGGACGGTCTCGGTGTCGAGGACCGCGAGCAGGTCCTCGAGCCGGCAGTCCTCGGCGCGCAGCCAATGGGCGTTCGTGACGGCGTGGGTGGCGATCATGGTGACTCCTGTGTCATCGGCTGTCATCGGCTCGGCCGTGCGTTTCCGTCCACTCTCCCGCGGGCGCCGGTCACAGAACAGGGGGAAAACCCCTCAGAAAACCCTCAATCCCAGCGTGGTCCCGGCACAATCGCCGTATGCCGCACGGCCCCCATCGGCACGCCGACATCGCCTCCCAAGCGGGGCTGAGTGTCGCGACGGTGGATCGCGTCCTGCACGGCCGGACGGGGGTCAGTGCCCGGGCGGTGCGTGCCGTGGAGCAGGCCGTGCTCGACCTCGATCGACAGGCAACGCAGGTGCGACTGGGTGCGCGCAGCCTCGTCGTCGACCTCGTCATGCAGGCGCCGGCGCGCTTCTCCTCCGCCGTCCGTGAGGCGCTGGAGGCCGAGCTCCCAGGGCTGCGCCCGGCCACGGTCCGCGCCCGCTTCCACCTGCGCGAGCGCGGCAGCGTCGCTGACCTCGTCGCGACCCTCGACCGCATCGGCACGAGCGGTCGGGTCAGTGACGGCGTACTCCTCAAGGCGCCCGACGACCCAGAGATCGCGGCGGCCGTCGACCGCCTGGCAGCCCGCGGCATACCGACCGTGACCCTCGTGACCGACGTTCGCGACTGCGCCCGCCTCGCCTACCTCGGACCGGACAACTCAGCGGCCGGCGCGACCGCGGCATACCTCGTCTCCCAGTGGCTGGGCGATCGGCCCGGCTGCGTGCTGGTGACCCTGAGCCGCACCGCCTTCTTCGGCGAGCGGGAGCGACTCGAGGGGTTCCGGGCCGAGCTGGCCCGACGCGCCCCAGGACGGGAGGTCGTCGTCCTCGCCGACGCCGACGGCCTCGACGAGGGGATGACCGGCCTCGTGCGGGACCTGGTGACGCGGCGCCGGGACATCGCCGCCGTCTACTCGGCCGGAGGTGGCAACCGGGGGATCGTCGCCGAGCTGGCCGCCGCGGGCGTGCACCCCCGACCGCACATCGGTCACGACCTCGACGCCGACAACCTCGCCCTCCTGCGCGCCGGCAGCCTGCACTCCGTGCTCCACCACGACCTGCGCGCCGACCTCGGCCGCGCCGGACGCCAGCTCTTGCGCGCGCACCGACTCCTGCCCGGCGCCCCCACCTCGACCGCCGCCGCGGTGCAGGTGGTCACGCCGCACAACATCCCGGCCCGCCTGCGCTGATCAACGCACGAGAAGGGCCGTGGCAGCGATGGCGCTCGCGACCAGCACCGCGATGTCGAACCGCGCCTGGCTGATCCGGCGCACCGTCGCATAGCCGAGCAGCCCCCCGGCCAGCACCACCGGCGCGAGGGCGAGCGCCCGTCCGCCGTCGCGCCAGTGCATGAGGCCAAGGCCGATCGAGAAGGGCAGCTTGGAGAGGTTGACGATGAGGAAGAACCACGCGTTCGTCCCGACGAACCGACGCTTCTCGATGCCCGACGCGGACAGGTAGAGCGTCATGACCGCTCCGGCCGCGTTGGCCGTCATCGTCGCGAAGCCCGCCGCCGTCCCGGCGCCCCACGCTGCCGCCGGATGGTGGTGCGCGGTCGCGCTCAGCCGGCTGGCCCCGCGCGTCTTGACCCAGATCTGGAGGAGCACGAGCACGAGCAGGACCGCCCCGATCGAGCGGCGCAGGACGGTGTCGTCGACGACGCGCAGGAAGAGCGTGCCGAGCACCAGCCCGGGCAGCACCGCCGGCAGCAGGCGACGGATGAGCGACCAGTCCGCGTCCCGCCGGTAGTGCCAGCACGCCACGAGGTCACCGATGATGAGGATCGCGAGGATCGCCGCGGTCGACTCCTTGGCCGGCATGATCGTCGCGAAGATCGCCACCGAGACGACGGCCAGGCCACCCAGGGCCGTCTTGCTGTAGCCGATGACCAGGGCCGCCACGACCATGAGCAGGACCTCGGTCATCGCAGCGCCCCGTCCCTCACCGGGACACTGTCTCATTGCGGCACGATGTGAGCGTGCAGACTCCACGCGACCGATCCCGGCTCGCCCTCGCAGCCGCGCTGCGCCTCGTCGTCGTCGCCGGAATGGCGTATGCCGTGCCGTGGGCCATCGTGGGCCTCTCCGGTGGCGAGGACGCCAACATCGGCGCCGGCCTGATCGGGCTCGGCCTGGCGGCCTTCACAGTGCTCGTCTGGTCCTGGCTCGACGGTCGCCGCCACGGCTGGTCTGCCCTCTGGGCCTGGGGCCTGGCAGTGCTGGTGGGGACCCTCGTCTTCGGGTCGCGGGAGGTCTGGGTCGCGATGGAGGCGGCGGCCGATCCGCAGGGACCCACGAACATCGTGCTCCGCACCGTGATCTCGGTGTTGTCCCTGGCGGTGCAGACGTTCGTGCTCGCGGGTGTCGGGGTGGCGCTCGGTGCCGGCCTCGGCCGCGACCGCGCTCAGGAAGGGACGCGGTCCGGGTAGTCGGTCACGAGTCCGTCGACACCGGCTGCCTGCACGGCCTCGAGGTCGGCCGCCTCGTTGACCGTCCACGGCAGGACGCCCAGGCCGAGCGCGTGGGCGTGCGCGACGTTCTCGGGCGTGCACCACGTGAAGTAGGGCGAGAGGACCGAGGCGTCGAGCCCTTCGGCTGCCGCCCGCGCGATGTCGCCGCCGAAGTCAGCGGGGTCCAGCGATCCCATCCACGGCCGGGCATCCTCCGGGGAGAGCCCGGGCACGAAGAGGGCCGACCGGACCAGCCGTGGCTCCTGGGCGCGGGCCAGCTCCAGCACGGCCCAGTCGAAGGAGTGCACGAAGCTGCGCCGCGCCACCCCACCGTCGTGGATGGCGTCCATGACCTTGTGGGTCAGCTCCTCGCGGGTGGCCACCTCCCGCGGATCGGTGGGGTCGACCTTGATCTCGACGGTCCACCACAGCGTGGGGTGCGCCGCGGCATACCGCTCGAAGAGCTCGGCCAGGGTGAGGACCCGCGACCCCGGTGCGGCCACCTGCTCCGGGAAGGTCGGCAGGGTCAGCGCCCCGATGTCCACGGTGCGCAGCTGGGCCAGGGTCAGCTCGTCGACCTGGGCGCCGGTCAAGTCCGCCTCGTCGAAGCGGCACTTGTCGGCCTGGAGGGTCGGGTCGTGCCAGACGACCACCTCGCCGTCACCGGTGAGCCGGACGTCGAACTCGATGCCCGTCACCCCGTGCGCGATCGCCGCATCGAAGCTCGCGACCGTCGACTCCGGCGCGAGCCCACGGGCACCGCGGTGCCCCTGGAGGTCGAAGGACACGTGCGGCCACGCGGGCGCCCCACTCATGACAGCCGGGCCCCGGACTCGGCGTCGAAGACGTGGGCGTGCTGCGCGATGGGGGCCACGCGCACAGTGTCGCCCACGTCGAGGTCGGTCTTGCCGATGACCTTGAAGGTGATCCGCTCCGAGCCCAGGGCCACGGTGGCGTCGTCGACGACCCGCTCGGGCTCGCCGTGGACAAAGGCCTCCGAGCCGAGGGACTCCACGAGCTCGACCCGGACGTCGATGCCCGGCCGGCCCGCGCCGACGACCTCCCAGGCCTCCGGCCGGAAGCCCACGACGACATCGCCCGAGGCCGTGGACAGGGTGGCCCGGTCGAGCGCCACCGGCAGCCCGTGCACGGTGACCTCCCCCTCGCGGACCGCCGAGCGCGTCATCGTGATCGCCGGGCTGCCGATGAAGGAGGCGACGAAGGTGTTCACCGGCCGGTCATAGAGGTTGGCCGGGGTGTCGACCTGCTGGAGCCGGCCGTCCTTGAGCACCGCGACCCGGTGCCCCATGGTCATGGCCTCGACCTGGTCGTGGGTGACGTAGACGGTGGTCACGCCGAGCCGCCGCTGGAGCTGGGCGATCTGGGAGCGGGTCGAGACACGCAGCTTGGCGTCGAGGTTCGACAGCGGCTCGTCCATGCAGAACACCTTGGGCTGGCGCACGATGGCCCGCCCCATCGCCACCCGCTGGCGCTGGCCGCCGGACATCTGGCCCGGCTTCTTGGTGAGCAGGTCCTCGAGCTCGAGGATCTTCGCGGCCTCACGCACCCGCTGCTCCACCTCCGGCTTGGCCACCTTGGCATTGCGCAGCGCGAAGGCCATGTTCTCGAAGGCACTCATGTTGGGGTAGAGCGCGTAGCTCTGGAAGACCATGGCGATGTCCCGGTCGCGCGGGCGCACCCCGGCCTGGTCGTGCCCGTCGATGAGGATGCGCCCACCGTCGATCGGCTCGAGCCCGGCCAGCATCCGCAGCGTCGTCGACTTCCCGCACCCCGAGGGCCCGACGAGCACGAGGAACTCCCCGTCCGGGATCTCGAGCGTGACCTTGTCGACGGCCGGCGTGGGCGTCTTCGGGTAGTGCCGGGTCGCCTCGTCGAAGAGGACGGTCGCCATGGTTCTCCTTGCGAGTTCCGCTGTGGTTCAGGACTTCTCCGTATGCCGTGGGGCTGGCCTCCGTTGAAGCCGGCCCCACGGCATACGGGCTCGGATCACTTGGGCAGCTTGGGGGTGATCTGGGCGGCGATGACGCCCTCGATGTCCTTCTGCAGCCCGTCCATGACGGTCTTGACGTCCTGCCCGGCCACGATCTGGTCCAGCGCCTGGCCGATCTTCGCGCCGCCACCGGGGACGAGCACGCGCGCGTTGTCCTGGCTGCGCGTCTTGGGCAGCTGCTCGACGGCGGTGCGCGAGTTCGGGTTGGCCTCGAGGAAGCTCTTCTCGGCCTCCTCCTTCAGCGCCGACTTGCGCACCGGCATGTAGCCGGTGGCCTGGGTGAAGGTGACCGTCGAGGCGGCATTGGTGATGAACGAGGCGAACTTGAGGGCATTGACCTTGCGCTCGTCGGTGATGCCCGCCGGGATGCCGATGCCCGCGCCGCCGGTGGGGCAGTTGCCCTCGCCGGGGAGGAAGGCGGTCTTGAACGGGAACTTCGCGTTCTTGGTGACGCCGCCCAGGGAGCCGGTCGACATGATCCCGCACCCGGTGAGGCCGGCGCCGAAGTCGGCCGCCGCGTCCTTGGAGAACTTGAAGTAGCCCTCCTTGGCCATGCCCTGGAAGAAGGTGAGGGCCTCGATCGTCTTGGCGTCGGAGAACTTCGGCGTCCAGTCCTTGGAGTAGGCACCCCCGAACTCCCAGACGAGGTTCTGCAGGACCCAGTCGAGGTAGTTGGAGCCGTCGGCGAGGGCCATCGCCGCGCCACCGTCGGGGGCGACCGCCTTGAGCTTGGCCGCCCACTCCTTCATCTCGTCCCAGTCCTTGGGGCCGCGGTCCTCGAGTCCGGCCTTCGACCAGAGGTCCTGGTTGTAGTAGAAGAGCGGGGTCGAGCGGGCGTAGGGGACGGCGTAGTGCCCGTTCTCGAACTTGTAGTCGTTGTAGAGCGCGTCGACGTAGTCGTCGGTGTCGAGCTCGATCGCCTTGGCGATGTCGTCGACCGCGGCGAGCTGCTTGTTGAGCGCGAAGTTGAACCAGGTCACGTCGGAGACGACGACGACATCGGGGAGCTGGCCGCCGGCCAGGGCCGCGTTGAACTTCTGGGCGACCTCCTCGTAGTTCTTGCCGGCGTCGACGAGGTTGACCGTGGCCCCGGGGTTCTCGGCCTTGAAGGCCTCGATGAGCTTGAGCTCGGTCTCCTTGGACGTGCCCGGGTGGTTGGACCAGAACTCGATGGTGCCGGTCGCGGGACCGGTGTTCTTGGCGAGCGCGCTCGCCGTGGCGCTGGCGGTGCCGGTGGAGCCGCCGCCGGTGCCGGCGCAGGCGCTCAGGCCGATCGTCGTGCCGGCGACGCCGGTCAGGCCCAGGAAGGTGCGTCGGGAGAAGGTGCTCATCGGTTCGCTCTCTTTCGGTGGGTGGTGCGGTGCTGCGGATGGACGGACGGGGTCAGCTCTTGACGGCGCCTGAGGTCAGGCCCTTGATCATCTGGCGTTGCAGGACGAGGAAGAGGAGGAGGACGGGCAGGATCGTCAGCACCGTCCCGGCCATGACCGGGCCCCAGTTGGTGACGCCGTCGTTGTTCTGCAGGAAGGTCAGGCCGACCTGGAGCGGCGCGGTCCGGGCGTCATCGGACATGAGGAAGGGCCAGAGGTACTCGTTCCACTCGTTGACGACGGTGATCAGCGAGAAGGCCACGAGGGTCGGCCAGGACAGCGGCATGACGACCCGCCAGAGCAGCTTGAGCGGCCCGGCGCCGTCCATGCGGGCGGCCTCGATGATCTCGTGCGGCAACGACAGGAACTGGTTGCGCATGAGGAAGGTGCCGAAGGCGGTGCCGCACAACGGGATGATGATTCCCTGGAAGGTGTTGCGCCAGCCGAGCTGGGCGACGAGCGCGAAGTTGCTGATCACGGTGATCTGGTTGGGCACCATGAGGGCGGCCAGGATCACGACGAAGAGGAGGTTGCGTCCGGGGAAGCGCAGCAGCGACAGCGCGTAGGCGGACAGCACGCCCAGGACGATCTTGATGCTCGCGGTGAAGAAGGTGATGATCACCGAGTTGCGGAAGTAGGCCGAGAACGGGATCCGGGAGGTCACCTCGGAGTAGTTCTCCGGGTGGAACGGGATCGGGAGGTACTCCGCGGGGCGGACGTAGATGTTCTCCTGGCGCTTGAAGCTGGTGACGACGATCCAGAACAACGGGACCGCGATGATGAGCAGGACCAGGACCATCGCGGCATACCCGAAGGCCTTGCCCACGGGTCCGCGACCCTGGATGCCCGACTCTGCGGACGGCATACCGGCTCGTCCGTTGGTGCGGGAGAGCCGCGCGATCGCGCTCATGCCCGTGCCCCCTTGTCCATGAAGCGCACCTGGACCGCCGTGACGACGAGCAGGATGAGGAACATGACCGTCGCCACCGTCGCGCCGTAGCCGGCCCGCTGGTTGACGAAGGTCTCGTGGTAGACCTGAAAGACCAGCGTCATGGTGCCGTTGCCGATCGGCCCGCCCCGCGTCATCGCGTAGATGATGTCGAAGACCTGGACGCTGCTGAGCAGGACCGTGATCGAGAGGAAGAAGGTCGTCGGGCGCAGCTGGGGCAGGAGCACCTTGCGGAAGTGGTTCCAGCGGCTGGCGCCGTCGATCTCGGCCGCCTCGTCGAGATCGCCGCGGCGGGCCTGGAGGGCCGCGAGGTAGATGACGAAGGTGTAGCCGAGGTTCTTCCAGATGTAGGTCGAGGTCACCATGAACAGCGCCCAGCCCGGGCGTTGGTAGAAGTTCGGGCTGGCGACGCCGATCTTGGCCAGCAGGTCCTGGATCAGGCCGAAGCTGGGGTCGAAGACGAACTGGAAGGCCACGCCGATCGCGGCGCCGGAGATGACGAACGGGGCGAAGACCATCGAGCGGACGATGTTGCGCCCGCGCAGCTTCTGGTCGAGGAGGAGGGCCAGGGCCAGGCCGAGCACCATCGAGAGGACGACCGTGGCGAAGGTGAAGATCAGGGTGTTGGTGAGGACGATCCTGGTGTCGGCGCGGCCGAGCCACTCGACGTAGTTGCTGGCGCCGACGTAGTTGGCCTGCGGGCTGGAGATGTTCCAGTCGGTGAAGGAGAGCCGGATGTTGTCGACGAGCGGGCGGTAGACGAAGAGGAAGAGCAGGACGAGGTTCGGGATGAGCAGGGCCGCGGCGAGCAGCCACTCGCCCTTGCTCCCGGCGCGGCGCAGCGGGGGAGGCCCGAAGGGGACTCGGGGGTCACGGCCCGCGGCGCCGGCCGGACCGGTGGGGCCGGCCGGGCCGCTCGTGTGGCCGCTGGAACCGCCGCTCGACCCCCCGGTGACCCCACCCGCGTCCACACCAATGTCGGCTCCCACGGGCCGCACTATGCCATCGCACGGATGACGGATGCGCTTTGGCGGGGTCTCCTTTTGGTGACGCGAGGATAACGGTCAGGGGTGACCGTCAGTCGTGACCGTCAGTCGTGAGTGTCAGGCGAAGCGGCCGAAGCTCCGGCTGCGCCAGGCCTTCTTCGCCGCGAGGCGGATGATGTCGCGGCGGCGACGGCCCTCGACCTTGTTGGGGAGGGAGTAGCGCACGACCTTGGCATAGACCGAGCCGGCCTGCTTGAGCAGCGGACCCTCGATGTAGGGCAGGTCGTACTTCGCCATGAGCGCCTTCACCTTGGGTGCCACCTCGGCATACCGGTTGCTCGGCATGTCCGGCCACAGGTGGTGCTCGATCTGGTGGCTGAGGTTGCCGGTCATGATGTGCATGAGCTTCGACCCGGAGATGTTGCCCGAGCCGAGCATCTGGCGCAGGTACCACTCGCCGCGGGTCTCGGTGTCGATGTCGGTGTTGTCGAAGGTCTCGATGCCCTGCGGGAAGTGCCCGCAGATGATGACCGTGTTGGCCCAGACGTTGCGGACCAGGTTGGCCACGATGTTGGCGGTCAGGGTGTGCCAGGCGTTGCTCGGGCCGCCGAAGGGCAGCGCCATCGCCGGGTGGGCGAGGTAGTCCTTGGTGGCCTGGGCCTTGACCTTGGCGAGGGTCTCCGCGGCCTTGGCCCTGAACGCGGCCTTCTCCTCCGCGCTCATCCGCTTGCGGCGGGCGACGTAGCCGCCGAGCTCGAGGTCGTAGGCGGCGATGGAGTACTCGAACATGAGCGCATTGCCGATGTGCCACAGCGGCTGGAAGAGGAAGAACAGGCTCCACCGCTGGTCCGGGTCGACGCGCAGGATGCCGTAGCCGAGGTCGTTGTCGCGGCCGAGGACGTTGGTGTACGTGTGGTGCACCTGGTTGTGGGTGTGCTGCCACTGCTTGGACGGCGAGACGAAGTCCCACTCCCACCGCTGGCTGTGGATCTTGGGGTCACGCATCCAGTCCCACTGGCCGTGGAGGACGTTGTGGCCGATCTCCATGTTCTCGAGGATCTTGGCCAGCGACAGCCCGGCCGTGCCGAGCCACCAGGCGGGGCGGATGCCCTTGACCTTGACGCCGGAGAAGAGCAGGACGGCGCGGCTGCCGAGCTCGAGGCTGCGCTGCACCTGGATGATCCGCCGGATGTAGGCCGCGTCCGCGGCGTTGCGGCTGTCCATGACCTCGCGCTGGATGGCGTCGAGCTCGCGGCCGAGTTCCTCGATCTGCTCGGGCGTGAGGTGGGCCGCCGGGTTGGGTCGCCCGCTCTTCTTGTATGCCGGCCGTTGGGCCGCCGGGGTCGCGTTGCGGATCCGCGTGGAGCCGTCGTGGTGGGCGGCGGCCGCGTGGACGGCGCCGACGTGGTGCGGCTCGGTGGGAGAGAGGAGGGGGCGCTCCGGGGCCAGGGTCATCGTCGGTGTCCTTCGCTTCTCGGGGGCGTGCTTCGCAGCGTGGCAGGGGGGTCAGAGGTCGATGTCGCAGGTGCCGGCGACGGCGTTGATGCAGGTCTGGATGGTCAGGTCGTCCCCGGGCTCGGCGATGGTCAGCTCGCCGGTGCGGAGGTCGCGCACGGCGCCCTCACGCAGGGTGACGACGCAGCCGAAGCAGATGCCCATCCGGCAGCCGCTCGGCATGAGGATCCCGGCGTCCTCGCCGGCGTCGAGGATCGGCGTGGTGCCGTCGGCGTCGACCGAGATGTCGGAGCGCAGGAAGGTGATCTCCCCGCCCTCGCCACCCTCGATGATCGTCGGGCGGAAGCGCTCGACGTGGAGGGCCTCGGTGAGCCCGGCTGTGGCCCAGAGCAGCTCGGCGGCATCGAGCAGGCCGGTGGGGCCGCAGACCCAGGCCTGGCGCTCGCGCCAGTCGGGGACGAGTGCGTCGAGGTCGCGGGTCAGGTCGGTGAAGCCGTCGGTGTCGTCGTGCCGCTCGAGGAGTCGGTATGCCGTGGGGCCGGCCTGGGGGCCGGACGCAGCGGAGGGTGAGCCCACGGCATACGACTGGCGCTCGGTGAGGAAGAGCGAGGCCGCAGCGGTCGGGGAGATGTGGAGGTGGACGACGTCGGCGAGGTCACCGAGGCGATTGCGGAGCATCCCCATGACCGGGGTGATGCCCGAGCCGGCGGTGATGAAGAGGGTCCGGGCCGGGGCGGGCGTCGGGAGGGTGAAGTCGCCGGTCGCCTGGTCGAGGTGGACGAGCGTGCCCGGGGTGAGCAGGCCGGCGACGAGGTGGTTGCTGACCTTGCCCTCGGGGATCGCCTTGGTGGTGATCGTGATGAGGCCGTCGGCGGGGTGGGTGCGGCTGGTCAGGGAGTAGGCGCGCCAGTGGCGGACACCGTCGATGTCGACGCCGATGCGGATGTACTGCCCGGGCACGTGCCCGCGCCACCCCTTGCCGGGGCGGATCGTCGTGGTGACCGCGTCGGGGGTCTCGTGGGTGACCGAGACGACGCGACCGCGAAGGTCGGCGCCGGAGCGCAGCGGGTCGAAGAGGTCGAGGTAGTCCTCGGGGACGAGCGGGGAGGCCAGGGCCCCGGCGAGCTTGCGCAGCCCGTCGAGGGCTCGCGAGGGCACAGGCCTGGACGAGGACGCGGAGAGACGATCGAGGGCAGGGGCGCTCACATCCGAAAGCGTAACCTACGGTCCCGTAAGTTACGCAACCGAAGGTTGTCGCGCGCGAGCCGCTGGGTCGAGGGGTCACGAAACGCCCGGGAGAACGCGGCGTCCTCAGGGGGTGAACGCAACACGACCTTGGAGGCGTGTTGTGACACTGAAATTGGCTCGTCGTTTTGAGGACGCGTTCTGGAAGGAGTACCGGCTACACGGCAGTGCC
>JAIUOP010000010.1 GCA_020161815.1 Actinomycetota bacterium
TGCGTGGTGACGACGGCTGACTAGGCATCGCCACCGTCGCCACGCAGGGCCCTCAAGGACTGCTACAACACGCGAAGAACGAGGAGCGGGGACTTCTACTTGGCCACCACCGGGGACTGGTCATGGCCACCAGCGGGGACCGCTACCTGGCCACCAGTGGGGACTTTTTCATGGCCACGGACAATCAACGCAAGGTCGGCACTTTGGGAGGGATTCCCACACCTATGCCGAGAATGAGGATGGGGAGACGGAGCAGTCTCGAGGGACCTCCTCTTGTCGCCGCCCGCCTATTGTCCGTGGCCCGTCACCCGGCATGATGTCTTGTTCTCGGCGGCCTCCTCGCGGCCACTTCCCTCGTGGCATGCTGGAGGTACTCGAGCCACGAGATGTGTCAGTTCTTCGGCGAGTCGCTGTAACTGACGGGGTCGATCACGAGTGGCAGCCTCAGTTGCGGCGCGAAAGCTCGGGCGAATAGATCCTCAAACTCGCTGTTCGACGTTGAGATTCGCATCAGCGTCATGACCGTCGAGATCTGCCGGTCGAGGTGAACGTTGCCTGTGTCCGCTGTGAGGTGCTGGTGGTGGCGGCGAGCGCGGTTGCCCCGCTCGTTCTTGGGGTTAACCCGCTGAAGCTCCTCGGTCACCCCAACCGGCAGTGCGTCGTAAATGTACCGATTGATCAGCGTTCCCACATAGCCGGGTCGCTTGTTGCTCCCCTTTTCGTAATCCCACCCCTGGAGACGGTAGACCTGCTCGAAGAACTCGTCGGGAAACACCCGCACCCATCTCCGGAACTCCGCTGAGACATATCCCTCCAGGATGACCCGCAACTCATCCCGAGCGCGCCGCTCCTGAAATCCTGTCGCCTCATCGACCAATGCCACGATTCCGACGGTGGCCAATCCCCGGTACAGCACCTCGGCAGCTGCCGCAGCCCCTACCTGCTTGTTGTCGAGCGCACCTGCCGCTTTGGCGTCGATGTAAACCAGGCAAACGAGTGGGAGCATCTCAGCTCGGTAGCCGAGCGCACGCCCGGCCTCGCCCGCGACTCGGTAGGCAATCGGCTCATCAAGCTCCCTGAGTCGCTCGCTGATGAAGGGCTGCAGATTATTTGCGAGCAGGAAGGGCGCTCGCACTTCGGACGAGCCTCTCGTGCGCCGCGACTTCTCGGGGTTCCGGCCAAGCGCCTGCAGCACCGCCGACTGACTCACCACTCGCGTCCCGTCGTCCAGCACTGCGCAAGTAATGCTTAGATCGCCGATCCGGATCTCGCCAGTGCTTTCCGCAACATGCACGTCTCCCCAGCGGGCGGCGGCCGCCTCTGAGGCAATCACGCGGCGCTCTTCCGGGCTTAGCTTGGCCGCACGGGCACGCCCTCCCTTCCGAGCCAGCTCTGTGGCGGTGTCCGCTTGGCTGCCGCGGCGTGTCATCTCTCCCATTCGGAAAACCCTTCTCGATGCTTGCTGGCATGCATCGTAGCAGCCTGCATGCTGGCAAGCATGCAGGCTGCCGGAGAGCCCCAAACCAAGACGCTCTCCCAGATCTACGGGCGCCGACTTGGACATCGGCATTCCGCTGACCAAGCGCCAGGCCAGCGGTCGCCGTGCGCCGAGCGCGTACCACCGATGCGATCGTCGCCGCCGCAGTCGAGGTCCTGGTTGAGCGCGCGAGACAGCGCGTCCCGTGCATCAACCCTGGAGTCGTCCCAACATGCTTGCGACGATTGCCACGGCAGACTCAGGACCAGCGCTTCCCAACCGTCACACACCCTCGGCACCGGTCAGCGGCGGTGGCCGCGCCGGACCATTGCGCCCACAAGTTCGTTGACAGCTCCGGCCAGTTCTTCCAAGTCTCGGTCATAGACCCGGCCGGTCTCGACGCGCCTCGTCAGATCCCTAATGGCCGTCACCCAATCGCTCGTCGCCGACGGCCACCGCACCGCCTCGACTTCGACCTGCCGAGTGTGATGCTGGACGACTGTGACCGTCTTGATGCGCTCGATGTCGCGCTCGACAACCTTCACCGCAGCCAGCCCGTCGGCTGCGGCCCGGCGCCGTTCGGATGCCCGCGTCCGGCAGGTCGAGGAACACCACTTCGGCATGCGACCGCGGACCTGAACAATGACCGGCCCGCCACACCAGCCGCACTCCAAGACCTGCCCCGGCGCCCGCGGGGACTTCCGCGCAATCGCCCGATCACCTGCCTTCTCGACCGACGATTTCATTCACTCATTACATCACAGCGAAATGACGCTACTCCGCGAATGCATGAGGTGTGTCTGACATTGCTTGAGCACGAATCGTGGGCCCGTCGAGCTGTCAACGGCGAGCCATTTTGAGATTTACCCGGGAGTACGAGACGGCGTGAGACAGATCGCGACTTCAGCGGTGGACTTTGAGACACCAGCCGCAGAAATTGAGACGCGGCCGACCTGTCACATCCCCATCTGCCGGTTGATCGCGGTCGCTCCGATCTCGACAGCGAGGTCGCGACCCGCGTTGCCGAGGTAGGCGGCGGTCTTACTGAACCAGCCCTTCCTGTCGGCGGGGAGCGATTCTGGGAAATACTCGCGAGTTCGGGACAGGTGGGACAGATCGGCCACTTCAGCGGCGGATTTTGGGACGAACCCTTCCCCCAGCCTCGACTCGGCGAGGCCGGCTTCAGGTTCCTGGTTGACTCCCCCCTGGACCGATCAGCGGCAGGAGCGCCTTACCTCTCCGCGGCATGAGCGGAAGCCGTGCTCCTTGGTCTTGGTCAGCCTTCGGCTACCCGCTTGAGCGCTCGGCGCAGATCCCGCAGCGCCGGGACACCACGTAAGCCCTCTGGGGTGGGGTAGAGCCGACACGCCATTGCTGCGGGGGCGGCGGGGTCTTCGAAGGGGTCGGAGCCGTTGACCAGGATCGTCGGAGAGCCCGCGAAGCCGCGTCGACGCGCTTGGTCCTGGCTGGTGATGACCGTGTGTGTGACCGTTGCCTGCACTCCGGTTTCCGCCACGGCGGTGGTGATCAGCTCGGCGGCGGCGGCCTCGTGGGGACAGTCCGGCACGACTAGCAGTTCGATCTCCATGGCTACGGAAGGTACCTGTCAAGCCACCTGAGCTTTGCGCCGATGAATCTGTTGTGGTGCCAGCCTCGGCGAATCACCAAGGCGCGCAGGTCGCGGAACCGGTCACGGACGAGCGCTGCCGGGCCTTGCTTCCCCTCTCCCTCAATCTCCCGCGCCCGGTGGTGCACGAAGTGCGCGCAGCCCAGGCAGAGGTGCACCTCAGGGTGGTCACCGAGGTTCACCATGCGGTCGGGGGCGTCGATGGTGCCGCAGCACCAGCAGTGGACGCTCCCGTCTTCGGGGAGGTCGATGGAGGTGACCGGGTCGGCGCTCATGTGCTCAGTGTGAGTGCACTGACGACCGTGAGCAACTGACCGCATCACGCGCGCCGGCGTCCGTCCCGGGCGACAGTCCAATTACTGCGGGTGCGGGCGTTCCCGTGCGCGCGACGACGGTGGGTCGCCTCATCCCTGGCGCGCACTTGCCAGGGTCAACTGCCGTCTGTGGTGGTCGTAGTGCTGGGTGGGGTAGTGGTAAACCTCGAGCAGTGTCATGAAGTCCCTGAAGTAGGGGTCCCAGCCCACCGGGAAGTGCATGCCCCGAGCCAAGGACTCATCTGACTGGGCCCGAAGGGACCGTTGGAGGCCGGTGACTACGCGGTCCATCAGCCCCTGGATCCGCGCGTAGCCCAACACGCGGGCTCCGAAGAGGGAGCCGACGTAGTTGACGACGTGGAAAGGACGGGTGCCCGCGTTGAGCACGAACGCAAATCGGCGGGAAGCGCTATCCGGGAGCCGAGAGAAGCCCCAGACGATCAACCGCAGGTTCCGCACCAAGAGATACCCAAACAGCATGTGAAAGAGCAGTTGCTCATTGTTCCACTTCGTGCCGTTGGTGGGTTGACGCAGCTCGCCGACGGTGGCGCTGTCCAGCAGTCCTCGGAAGTCGTCCCGGACACGATCCAGTTCGGCGTAGATCTGGTCCTGGTCCATGGTTGCCTCCCGGGTCGCCGCCCCACTGGTCAACGCTAGCCCCGCGCGGAGGACCTTGCCCATCCGCTCGTCGGCACGGTCTGTGGCCGGGCCTTCAGGTGTATCGAGCGACACTGCCGCCCCAGCAGTGAACGACAGCGCGCCGCCTGGTTGCGCGATCGCGGGGACCGTGCAACCATCGTCTCATGGCGATGACAAAGACAGTTGGCGATGCATTGGCGCCGCAGCGGCCCCTGACTGCGGCTGCGTGCTTGTTCCACGGCTTCTCTGACGCCTCGCGTCTGGAGATTCTGCGCCACCTGGCTCTCGGTGAGCATCGCGTTGTCGACCTCACCGCGCACTTGGGGCTGGCGCAATCCACGGTCTCCAAGCACCTGGCTTGCCTTCGCGACTGCGGCTTGGTGACCTCGCGGGTGGAGGGTCGGGCCTCGGTGTTCGCCCTGGCTCATCCCGAGGCCCTGATGGACCTCCTTGCGGCCGCTGAGCGCCTACTCGGCTTGGCCGGTGATGCTGTTGTCCTGTGCCCGGTCTACGGCCTCGATGGCACCGTCACCGCCGCGGACGAGGAGGAGCCCGCGCGATGACGACCGTGGAGCTGAGCGCACCGGAGGTGGAGCGGCTGACCCGCCGCGGGCTGCGCTTGGCGCAGTTCACCGTCGCCTACAACGTCGTTGAAGGCATCATCGCGATCACTGCCGGTGTCATGGCCGGGCTGGTCTCGGTGATCGGGTTCGGCATCGACTCCGGGATCGAGTCCATCGCCGCGTTCCTGGTCGCCCTGCGCCTGTCCGCCCGGCTGCGTCATGGCGAGGCGGACGAGGAGAAGGAGCGCCTCGTCCTGCGAGCCGTCGCCGTGACGTTCTTCATCCTTGCCGCGTACGTGACCATCGAAGGCATCCGCAGCCTTGTCGACAGCGCAAGGCCCGACGCCTCCCCGATCGCCCTGGTGCTGCTCACCACCTCCGTGGTCGTCATGCCGCTCCTGGCAGCCGCGAAGCGGCGCGTGGGCCTGGCACTGCGGGACAACCTCATCCTCGCCGACGCCGCAGAGACCCGGATCTGCGTCCTGCTGAGCATCTCCACCCTCGCCGGGATCGGCCTGTTCCAGCTGACCGGCGCCGCGTGGCTCGATCCCGTTGCCGGCTTCGTCATCGCCGCCTTCGCGATCCACGAAGGCAGAGAGGCCTGGGAGGGCGAGCTGGTCGAGGACGATGACTATGACGAGTGAGCTCGCCGCCACGGCGGGACTCGGCCTGTACATCCTCGGCGTCCTCGTCACGTTCGGTGTTCGGACCTGGGCGCACCAGCAGGCCACCGGCAGTTCAGGGTTCCGCCGCCTGTCCGGGCCGCCCGGGTCAGCGCCGTGGTGGGGCGGGGTCCTGTTCGCCGCCGCGCTGGTCCTGACCGCGCTCGGTCTCATCCTTGCGGCCACCGGCACCGTGCCCGCAGCACCCCTGCCGGCCGCTGCCGTATGGGCCGGGCTGGCCGTGGCGCTCACCGGATTCGCCACAGTGGTCCTGGCCCAAAGCGGGATGGGCACCTCCTGGCGCATCGGTGTGGATCCCACCGAGCGCACCGCCCTGATCACCGGTGGCCCGTTCGCCATCGTCCGCAACCCGATCTTCACCGCCATGTCCACAGCCCTGGCAGGGTTGGTGGTGGCGACCCCGACCGTGCTGACGGCCGCCGGACTGGTGTGCCTGGTCGTCGCCGTCCAGCTGCAGGTCCGCGTCGTCGAAGAGCCCTACCTGCTAGCCACCCATGGCAAGACCTACGCCGCCTACGCGGCGCGGGTGGGACGGTTCGTGCCCGGTGCCGGGCGACTGCACACGAGCAACCCGGTGGTGCGCTGATGGGTGCCGGGCACGACCACGCTGCAGGCACCGCCACCGGGCGTCACCGCCGGCGCCTGGTGCTGGTCCTGGTTCTGACGCTGTCGGTGGTGGGCGTCCAGGTGGTCGGCGGCCTGATGTCCGGTTCGCTGGCACTGCTGGCCGATGCCGGGCACATGCTCACCGACGCCACCGGCGTCGCGATCGCCCTGATCGCCACCGTGATCGCTGCCCGGCCAGCTACCAACGCCCGCACCTTCGGACTCCAGCGCGGCGAGATCCTCGCTGCCCTGACGAACGCAGTGCTGCTCGGCGTGCTCGCCGTGTGGGTCATCACGGCCGCGGTCCGCAGGTGGAACGACCCACCCGAGGTCGCCAGCGGCCTGATGCTCGTCGTCGCTGTCGCCGGCGCGACCGCGAACCTCATCAGCCTGCTCATTCTGCGCAGCGCACGCGAGGAGAGCCTCAACGTTCGGGGCGCCTACCTAGAGGTCCTCGGCGATCTGATCGGGTCCGTCGCTGTCATCATCGCCGCGGTCGTCATCACGACCACCGGGTACACCCGCGCCGACATCATCGCCTCGGTCGGCATCGGCCTGTTCATCCTCCCGCGCGCATGGTCGCTCCTGCGGGACGTTCTCGACGTGCTGCTCGAGGCGACACCCAAGGGCATGGATCTGGACCGGGTCCGTGAGCACATCCGCGGCGTACCCGGGGTGCTCGACGTGCACGACCTCCACGCGTGGACCATCACCAGCGGCGTGCCGGTGCTGTCCGCGCACGTCGTTGTCGACGAGGAATGCATCGACACCGGCCGCACCGGACAGGTCCTGGACCAGTTGGCCGCCTGCCTAGGTGAGCACTTCGACACCGACCACTGCACCTTCCAGCTCGAGCCCGCCGGCCACGGCTCACACGAACCTCACCAACACGCCTGAGGCCCGCGGTCAAGATCGTGAACCCGGGTGAACAACGGACCGTTCGCGCGTTCACGTGGACGCACGGTCATCGGCATGTCCGGTAAGGACCGTGCCCCGCGCAGCTGCGGAGACGTCGACGTCGAGCTGCGCAGGCTGACCTCGTGATGGCCGTCTCAGAATCCCCCGCTGAAGCAGTCTCATTATCGACCGCCCAGGCAGGCGCCTGTCTCAGAGTCGTGCGCCGCTGACACGAGCTGACGTCACCGTGATCCGGAGAGACGCCACCTGCGCTTTTGGAGTTCAACGCCGAGTGTTCGGCGGCGGACGAAGGAGCGTGATCGAGTTGACCTCACAGCAGGCGGCACGACAGCGGGCACGGCGCCGGGCCATGGACCCTGCGATGAGAGCCCGCATCGCCGCAGCGCATCGGGACCAACGCATCAGTCGCCTGGCCACCAAACTCGCGATCACATTGGCGCGTAGAGACGAGGCGATCGAGCGCTGGGACCGGCGCGTCGGTGACGTGCTCGTCGCGCTTACCCGCGGAGAGCACCTGACCCTCGACGAGGCAGTGGCCTGGTCGGGCATCACGCTCACCAAACGCGAGGCCCGCCGCATGCGCCGGCTGGCCGAGAGTCAGTCCGGCGAGGCCCCCCAGAATGACCCCGCAGAGTAAGGCAGTATCGACCCATGTCGACGTCGATCTACGAGGTGTTGGACGAGCTCGACGGGCAGGCGACCTCGAAGGCCGACAAAGGGAGCAAGCTCGAGCGGCTGATGGCGCAGTTCCTTCGCACCGACCCGGTCTACGCCGAGCAGTTCAGCGAGGTGTGGTTGTGGCAGGACTGGCCCGGCCGCGGCGGCAAGCATGACACCGGCATCGACATCGTCGCCGTCGACCGCCTGACGGGCGGCAACGTCGCGATCCAGTGCAAGTTCTTCGACCCGAACTCGACGATCTCCAAGCCCGACATCGACACCTTCCTCTCCGCGTCGGGCAAGGAGGGCTTCACCCAGCGGATCATCGTGTCGACGACGGACAAGTGGAACGCCCACGCCGAGGACGCGATCCAGGGCCAGCAGGTCCCGGTCCGGCGCATCGGGCTCGCTGACCTCGAGGCCTCGACGATCGACTGGGACGCCTTCGACTGGGCTACGCCCGAGGCCCTCCCCCTCACCGACAAGAAGAAGCTCCGGCCGCACCAGAGCAAAGCCATCGAGGACGTATGCCGCGGCCTCGCCACCGCGGACCGCGGCAAGTTGATCATGGCCTGCGGCACCGGCAAGACCTTCACGTCCCTCCGGCTGGCCGAGCAACTCGTCGGCGCCGGCGGCAGCGTCCTCTTCCTCGTCCCCTCGATCAGCCTGTTGTCGCAAACTCTGCGTGAATGGGCCACTGAGGCCGAGGTCCCCCTCGCGTCCCTCGCCGTCTGCTCGGACCGCAAGGCCACCGCCCGCTCCAAGGCCACGAACGAGGACATCTCTGCGGTTGACCTCGCCCTCCCGTCGACGACCAACGTCGCTGTCCTCGAGTCCCGTTGGACCCAGGCGGTCGGAGAGACGGACTCGATGACAGTCGTCTTCGCGACCTACCAGTCGATCGACGTCGTGGCCCAGGCCCAGCAGCAGGGCGATCTGCCCGCGTTCGACCTGATCGTCTGCGACGAGGCCCACCGCACCACGGGCACGACCCTCGCCGGCGAAAACGAGTCCGCCTTCGTGCGGATCCACGATGCGGCATACATCCGCGGTGACAAGCGGCTCTACATGACCGCCACGCCCCGGATCTACGACGACGCCTCCAAGGCCAAGGCCGGTGAGGCCAGCGCCGTCCTCGCGTCCATGGACAACGAAGACCTCTTCGGCGAAGAGTTGCACCGCCTCGGGTTCGGTGAAGCCGTCGCCCAGGACCTGCTCGCTGACTACAAGGTCCTCGTCCTGGCCGTCGACGAGACCGCGGTCTCCCGCACCTTCCAGCTCCAACTTGCCGACGAGGGCAACGAGCTGCGCCTCGACGATGCGGCCAAGATCGTCGGCTGCTGGAACGGCCTGGCCAAGCGTGGCTCCGCCGAGCATTCTTTCGACGCCGACCCGGCACCGATGCGGCGTGCGGTCGCCTTCGCCGGCACGATCAAGGACTCCAAGCACATCGAGTCCCTCTTCGCCGAGACGGTGAGGCAGTATGCCGCGGCGCACGACCTCGACGACGCCGACGGTGACCCGGTCCTGTCCTGCGAGATCCAGCACGTCGACGGCACCTTCAACGCCCTTGAGCGCAACACCCGCCTGGACTGGCTCCGCGCCGACGTCCCCGACGGCGTATGCCGCATCCTCACCAACGCTCGTTGCCTCTCCGAAGGCGTGGACGTGCCCGCCCTCGACGCGGTCATGTTCCTGTCGCCGCGCAAGTCAGTCGTCGACATCGTCCAGTCCGTCGGCCGAGTCATGCGCAAGGCGCCGGGCAAGCAGTACGGCTACATCATTCTGCCGGTCGGCATCCCCGCGGGGATGACTCCCGAGCAGGCGCTGCGGGACAACAAGCGGTATGCCGCGGTGTGGGAAGTCCTGCAGGCTCTCCGCGCGCACGACGAACGCTTCAACGCCATGGTCAACCGGATCGAGCTGGTCAAGCAGCGCGACGACAAGATCAACGTCATCGGGGTCCCCGGCCCCGACGGCCGCGGCGAATCAGACGGCGACTCGACCGGCAGCCAAAGGACTCTCGCACTGACGTTCCTCGACGAGTGGCGCGAGGCGATCTACGCGAAGGTTGTCGCCAAGGTTGGCTCGAGGCGCTATTGGGAGGACTGGGCCAAGGACATCGCCGACATCGCCCAGCGCCACATCACCCGCATCACCGCGCTCCTCGATGGAGGCAACACCACGGTCACTGCAGAGTTTGACCGCTTCCTCACCGGCCTACGCGGCAACCTCAACGACGGCATCACACGCGGCGATGCCATCGACATGCTGGCCCAGCACCTCATCACCCGACCCGTGTTCGAGGCCCTCTTCGGCGGCTACGACTTCGCCGCGCACAACCCCGTCGCCCAGACCATGGAGCGGATGCTGGTCGCGCTCGACGAGCACAACCTCGACGACGAGAACCACTCTCTCGAGAAGTTCTACGACTCGGTCCGCATGCGGGTGCAAGGCGTCGACACGGCCGAGGGCCGGCAGAAGCTCATCGTCCAGCTCTACGACACCTTCTTCGCCACCGCGTTTAAGAAGACCGTCGACAAGCTCGGCATCGTCTACACCCCGGTCGAGATCGTCGACTTCATCCTCCGCTCGGCCGACGACGTCCTGCGTGAGCACTTCGGACAGGGCCTCACCGACGAGGGCGTCCACATCCTCGACGGCTTCGTCGGGACGGGCACTTTCATCACCAGGCTGCTCCAACTCGGAATCATCGAACCGAAGGATCTGGCCCGCAAGTACGCGCACGAGTTGCACGCCAACGAGATCCTGCTCCTTGCCTACTACATCGCTGCCGTGAACATCGAGACGACCTACCAGGACCTGCGCGGCGAGCTCGGCGATCCCGGCGACTACGAGCCCTTCCCTGGTCTGATCCTCACCGACACGTTCCAGTCGTGGGAGGAAGGCGACACCCTCGACACCACCGTCTTCGTCCAGAACAATGCCCGCCTCGAGCGGCTCAAAGCTCTCGACATCCAGGTCATCGTCGGCAATCCCCCGTACTCATCGGGCCAGGATTCCGCCAACGACGACAACGCCAACGAGTCCTACCCCACGCTCGACTCAGCAATCCGTGAAACGTATGCCGCACGGTCGGGAGCGACGAACAAGAACTCGCTGTACGACTCCTACATCCGGGCTATCAAGTGGGCATCGCTCCGGATTGCCGCCCGCGGCGTCGTCGCCTTCGTGACGAACGGTGGCTGGCTCGACTCCAATACGGCCGACGGGATGAGGCTAAGTCTCGCGGATGAGTTCAGCGACATCCACATCCTCAACCTCCGAGGTAACGCGCGAACGGCTGGGGAGCAGCGCAAGAAGGAAGGAGGCAACGTGTTCGCGGCGGGAGGTCGCACAACCGCAGCAGTCACCGTGTTGGTAAAGGACCCGGATAACACGGGACCGGCGCGGATCCACTACACGGACATCGGCGATTACCTGAGCCGAGATGACAAACTGGCCAGGACCCAAGCAGCTCAACGATTCACGGGGCTCGAACCCGTCACTCACATAGTCCCGAACGACGCGGGCGACTGGATCAACCAGCGCCGCGATGACTTCACAGAATTCATGGTCATGGGCGGCACTGAGGATGCCGTCTTCTCCGACTTCGGTCCAGGTCCGCAAACGAACAGGGATGCATGGGTCTATAACCCGAGCCGCGACAAGCTGGCGTCGAACATGGCGAAGGCAGCCCGCACCTACGCGGAGGCCCTCCGCGGAACACGGTCAAACGACCCAACGCAGATCAAGTGGTCGTCGGCCTTGGAGACTCGATTGAGGCGTGGCGACCGGCTGGACAGCGCTGCTGGTCGACCAATTCAGCTGATGTACAGGCCGTTCGAAATGACCTACGCACATTGGGACATGCGATGGGTCCATCGACCTGGAGCATCAGCGCGCTTCTACCCCAACGACGAACTGGCGAACGTGGGGCTGTACGTGCCTGCCATTGGTTCGATGGCACCCCAGTTCCTGACTCTTGCCACGGACCGTCCCGCTGATTCAGGTGCCGCCGGAATCGGTGCCATCTACTACTTCGGCAGATGGCGGTACGAGAAAGTCGAAGCCGAGGACGGGATGCTCAGTCTCAACACGGCATACGAAGGCGACGCCGAGGTGATCGACGGCTACCGCCGGATCGACAACATCACCGACCACGCGTTGACCACCTTCCGCGCGGCATACGGTGACCGCATCACGAAGGACGACATCTTCGTCTACGTCTACGGGCTGCTCCACTCCCCCGACTACCGGGGGACCTACGCGGCCGACCTCAAGAAGATGCTCCCCCGCATCCCACTCGTGACGGACCCGTGGCCCTATGTCGAGGCCGGTCGCCGACTCTCCGCGCTGCATCTCGGCTACGAGTCGGTCGATGTCTATCCCCTTACGGGACTGGACGATCCGGCGCCGACCGGCGACGCGGCATACGACCATTTCCGCGTCGAGAAGATGGCCTTCGCCAAGGTGCGTAACCCCGAGACCAAGAAGCTTGTGGCCGACCGCTCGACGGTCGTCTACAACTCGCGGATCACGCTGAGCGGAATCCCTGAGGAGGCCTACCGCTACCAGCTCGGCAGTCGGTCGGCGATCGAGTGGATCCTCGATCGTTACCAAGTCAAGGTCGACGGCGGCCCCAAGGGCTCCGGGATCGTCAACGACCCCAACGACTGGTCCCGCGAGGTCGGCGACCCGCGCTACATCATCGACCTGCTCGCCCGCATCGTCACGGTCAGCCTCGAGACGATGACAATCGTCGACGCACTACCGCCACTTGATATCCGATCGGAGACAACATGAGCGCCGCCTGGGTCGTCAGGGCAGGCCGTTACGGAGAGCGCGACGACTGGGCCTGGGAGACCGGCCACTCAGGTGGCGGATGGATGGAAGTCCCCGACCTGTCGCCATTCACAACACGGGCAGAGATCGAAGAGGTCATCGCCGACACCTTCGGCACCGACTCGGCTGGCAAAGTGGCCGGCTACACGGGTCAGATGTGGGCTCTCAGACACCGCATCCAGCCCGGAGACATCTTGGTTCTCCCGATGAAGACGACCCGTGAGATCGCACTGGGTCGAGTGACCGGCGGCTACCAGTACCTTGCGGATCAGCAGGATCCCAACTGTCGCCATGTCGTGAAGGTGGACTGGCAGAACCGTGTGCCCCGTGCGGTGGTCAAACAGGACCTGCTCTACACGCTGGGGAGTGCCATCTCGATCTTCTCGCCGAGCCGCAACAACGCTGCCGCCCGATTGGAGCACCTGCTGGCTCACAGCGAGGACCCGGGCGCCTTGGGTGCGGGGTCGACGCCCTCAACTCCCCGGCCGCAACACGATGATGTCGTCGACGACCCGGAGTCCAAGCCGAACGTGGCCGAGGTGGCGGCAGACCAGATCACCACTCGGATCGGCGAGGAGTTCTCCGGTCATGGTTTCGCCCACCTCGTGGCCGAGTTGCTCCGGGCCGAGGGCTTCGAAGTGGATGAGGCTCCGCCCGGGGCCGATGGTGGGATCGACATCACCGCGGGTCGAGGATTGCTCGGGCTTGAATCGCCGAAGGTGATCGTGCAGGTCAAGACCGGGCAGATCGGCTCCGAGGTCGTTGCTCAGCTCAACGGCCTCGTGAGCACGCATGGAGCCGACTACGGCCTCTTGGCCACCTGGACAGGCCTGAGCAAGCCGGCGAGGGACGCGGTGAAGCACCAGAGGTTCCGCGTGAAAGTTTGGGACTCGACGGACGTCATTGATGCTCTGCAGCGGAACTACGAGCGTCTGCCGGAGGACATCCGCGCGAGGGTCCCACTCCAGCGGGTGTGGATGCTCCGCGACGAGAGCTGATCACCCGATCTGGATGTCCCGCTCGTGGCCTATCACGATCTCGATTGGGGCGTGATCACTGGCGTCGTGGGACTCGACGGGCTCTCGCAGGACTCGCCACGAGATGACCAGCGATTCCGTCTTGGCGTCTGCAAACACGTGGTCGAGCTGGAAGGGACGTCGTCCCTCGCGGAAGAAGGTCTGCACCTCATCTGCCCAGTGGCGAGGCCTCGTGTCGACGTAGCCCTGATCGGCGAGATTGGAGAAGAGCCGAGCGTTCTCCTGAGAGCGAGGAGAGTCGAACAGCAGTGCGCTATTGAGGTCCCCTCCGCACAGGAACGGCGACCCCGACAGAATGGGTCGCAACTCGTGCGCGGCAGCCTCGACCTCCCAGATCTCGGTCTCGCTGCAGCGAGGGATGCCGTCAGTTGACGGCATCGCGTCATACCAAGGGTGGTACTTCCTCCCGATCTCATAGATGCCCATTGCGTCCGAGTGAATGCTGACCAACCAAGGCAGTGTTGAGTCCACCGGCTCGGCGACCGCGACAGCGCCGCCAATCCGTTGGAGCCAGGGCTGGTCGGCACTGGGAGTCCAGGCTCGATACCCGCCCTCGCGCACGAGAACGGCACACCCGTGCTTCTTGTACTTGCCCTTGAAGATGACCGAACCCCAGTTCGACAGGTGCTCCTCGTGGGGGACGACCTCCTGAACAAGTGCGACGTCTGCATCCTGCTCGTTGAGCCACCGCCACGCCCGTTCGTGGCGTTCACGGTCATAGCCGTAAGCAGCGGCCATGTTCCAGCAGATGAGCTTCACGTCGTCAGAGTACGAGAGTCTCGAATGCTTGCGACGGTCAGTGATCCGCCAAGCTGGGACCGTCGCTTTCGGATGACGAAGGAGGACTTGCCATGACACTCAAGACCCGTCGTCAGTTCGAAACCCTCGCCCGTGCCGCCGAGCGCACCGGACTCAGCACGAGGACCCTGCGCCGTCGCATCGCCGCCGGAGACCTCGTCGCCTACCGGAACGGTCCGCGCGTCATCCGTCTCGACCCGGATGACGTCGACCGGCTGATGATCCGCATACCCACGGCTGGATGATGCGCTTACGGCACGGTGTGTGATGTTCGCGTCCGGCCAGCCATGTCACTGCGAGTTGGGATAGTTCACTCATGCGCGTGGGGATCTACATCGATGGCTACAACCTCTATTACGGCGGCCGAGGCATCTGCGGCCGCGGTGTCGCCGGATGGCGGTGGCTCGACCTGCGCGCAATGCTGGAGGCCGTCATCGCCGCGCAGTCGCCATGGTCGGCAGTGGTCGGCAGTCGTGTGGTGTTCTGCACAGCGAGGATCCGCGGTCGTGACAACGTCAGCAGCCAACGCGACCAGGACACTTATCTAAGAGCGTTGGTCCAACACGGTGCCGTGGACGTGATCGAGTACGGGAACTACGTGGCACGGACAGCCACGGCTCCGCTGGCCACGGCTGATCGCCGCGGCCGACCCGTCCTCACCGAGGCGAACTGGCCCCTGATGGTTCGAAACGCGCAAGGGTCCGACGTTCCCCATGCGACCTTCATGGCCTCCGTCGCACGGCGTGAAGAGAAGGGCAGCGATGTCAACGTCGCAAGTCACATGCTGGTCGACGTCCTCGGCGGCGCCGTCGACGCTGCCGTCGTCATCAGCAATGACAGTGACCTCAAGATGCCCGTTGACGTTGTCCGTCAGCACGTGCCGCTGGGGCTGATCAACCCGACGAAGGGCTATCCCGCGGGGGCTCTGAACGCTGACTCCACGACTGGAGTCGGCGCCCACTGGTGGTACCAGCTCACGGCTTCGGATTTCACGAACCACCAGATGCCGACCACGATAGGCCGACTCAGCAGACCTATCGGCTGGTGATACGAAAAAACCCGGCCCCAGAGGGGCCGGGCGGTATGGGGCAACTCTACACCCCCGCGCGCGCCGCCGGCGGCCGCTTGCCCCTACGATCGGTGGCGAAGACCCCGGAACGATCCCTGGCGGAAGCCACATCGCCGGGGTTTCGTCACTCGTGGGCGCCAGGCTCACAGTGGCACGCCACGCGTAGCGCCCGAAGGGCTGTGAGCCTAGCGCCCACGACCTTCACGCTGCTTCGCCCACTTCTTGGCAGCCTTGGACATCCGGGCCGCGATCTCGGCGTCCCTCCCCCGTGCAACGTGTTGGTAGCGCAGCGCCATCTGCGGAGTGGAGTGCCCGATCCTCGCCATGAGTTCGGCAAGAGTCGCGCCCGACTGTGCCGCGAGAACGGCTCCGGTATGCCGCAGGTCGTGCACGCGCAGGTCGGGGCGGCCAGCGGCCAACCGAGCCTTCAACCAGTGTCGTCGCAGCGTGTTCGTGTGCACCTGCACATCGGGATCTTTGACGGACGGGAAGAGCAGTGCTTCGCGACCGAGCGCGACATGCTCCTTGAGATGCTGCTCGAGGATCGGCAACAGGTGTGGAGGCACCGCGATGTCCCGGACCCCCGCGATGTTCTTCGGTTTGCCGACGGTGACCTCCTTGCCGACGCGGACGACTCCGCGCTTGACGTGGATGGTCTTGGCCTTGAGATCAACGTCCTTGCGACGAAGTTCCGAGACCTCACCGAACCTGAGGCCACACCACGCGCCGATGAGCACCAGGGCGCGATACGGCGCAGGGATCTTTTCCAGCAGCACCTCGAGCTCGCCAAGGGTGGCCGGCTCGATCGACCGGACGCGCTTGGCCGAACCAGCGCCGCGCACTCGACAGGGGTTCGAGGCAAGGATCTCGTCGGTGACCGCTGTCGACAGAATCGAGCGCAACAGGCTGTAGGTGTGCGCCCGCTGGGTCGGCCGGCTCGAATCCAAGCCGCTGTGCCACGTCCTCACCACTTGCGGGGTGATATCCCGAAGGGACACGTCCCCGAAGGCGGGCAGGATGAACCGATCGAGGAGTCGCCGATACAGCGCCCTGGTCCGCGGCTTGAGCTCCCTCTGCTCGAGCCACGCCTCGGCATAGGGCCCGAACATCTCCGTCGACCGCACGACCTTGGCGCGCCGTGACTTGGTCGGCGACCATTCGTCGTTCTGCATGAGTCGGCGTTCTGAAGCGAGCCAGGCCTCGGCGTCGACCTTGGCGTCGAAGGTCGACGGAGCCCGATGGAAGGCTTGGTCGGGCCCCATGTAGTAGGCCTGCCAGCGGCCGTTGGCCCGTTTGCGGATAGTCCCGAAGTCCCGCTTGGCCCTCGTCATCGCGTGCCACCCGCAGACACAAGTGGACACAACTGGGGCATAACTGAGGACATTTTGTGTCCGCTTGTGCCCTGTCCTCTCACGCGCTAGATTCTATGTCACCGCAGGTCAGATGCCTACGGTGCAGGTCGAAGCACTCCAGACAAACCGGCGCGTGAACAGTTCAAATCCTGTCACCCCGACCAACAGCTCAAGGGCCCTGATCGCCAGACGCGGTCGGGGCCCTTCTGCTTCCCCGGAGCGAGGCCAAAGCCCCGTGCGGTCCCTCGGGGTGCCACCATGCGCCCGTGGACACCAGCATTCGCGGACGGCTGCGCCGGCTCGGCGCAGGTCGCGCCGACAGCACCTCGCGCAGCGTGCGCCGGCTCATCGGCAGCCGCACCGACGGCCCGCAGGGAGGCGGCTCACGGTGAGACCGCGACCCCCACGGGCTTGCGTCGACCCTCGGCGACGCCGGAGGCTCGGGGCATGACCACCTCGATGCCGGCCCGACTGGGCGCACTCTCGACCACCAGCCTCGTCGACGCCGGGCCGGAGTTGCGGGTGCTGCCCCACGGCATACGGCCACTGGTCCCCGGCCGCCGGTTCGTGGGGCGAGTCATCACGGCGAAGGCCAACCGGGACCTCATGTCGGTCATCCACGCCCTCCGCGACGCCACCGCCGGCGAGGTGCTCGTCGTCGACGTGGGTGGCGACGACCGCGCCGTGGCCGGCGAGCTCTTCGCCACGGAGGCCCAGCGGCGCGGGCTCGCCGCGCTCGTCATCCACGGGCGTTGCCGCGACAGTGCGACCCTCGCTCGTCTCTCGATGCCGGTGTGGGCCACCGGAGTCGCCCCCAATGCGTATGCCGCCCGCGCCCTCCCCGAGACCGGCGTCACCCTTTCCTTGGGCGAGGTCACGGTGAGCCAGGGCGAGCTCATCGTCGGGGATGATGACGGACTGGTCACCGGGTCGGAGGAGGAGTTCGCCGCTGCGGTGGGCGGGGCCGAGGCCATCGAGGCCCGGGAGAAGGGGCTCCAGGCGCGGATGCTCGAGGGAGCATCGCTCTTCGACGTCATGAACTACGACGAGCACCTCGCGGCGCTCCGCGCGGGCCAGCCCGGCGGACTGGCATTCGGCTGAGCGGAGAACCCTCGTGACCTCCTTTGCCCGGCGCGCCGAACGCGTCCAGCCGTCGGCGATCCGCGAGTTCCTCTCTCTCGCAGCCGATCCGGCGATCACGTCCTTTGCCGGTGGCTACCCCGATCCGCGCATGTTCCCGATCGACGAGCTCCACAAGATCTACGACGACCTGCTCACGCCGGGGAACGCCGCTGCCCTCCAGTACGCCGCCTCCGACGGCCTCCCCGAGCTGCGCGCCCTCGTCGCCGCACGGCTGACCGCGGACGGCATGAAGTGCACCGCCGACGACGTCCTCATCACCCAGGGCGGCCAGCAGGGACTTGACCTGACGGCCAAGCTCTTCGTCGACGCCGGCGACGTGATCGTCACCGAGCGCCCGACCTTCCTGGGTGCGCTCATCGCGTTCAACCCGTGCGAGCCCGACTATCGCTCGGTGCCGATGGACGAGGAGGGCATGGACATGGACGCCCTCGAGGAGGTCCTGCGCACGACCGAGCGGGTCAAGCTGATCTACACCGTGCCCGACTACCAGAACCCCACCGGACGCACCCTGAGCCTGGCCCGACGGCAGCGCCTCGTGGCCCTCGCCGAGGAGTTCGACGTCGTGGTCCTCGAGGACACGCCCTATCGCGAGCTGCGCTACGAGGGCGAGCGCCTGCCGACGATCAAGAGCCTCGACACGACGGGCCGGGTCGTGCACCTGGGCAGCTTCTCCAAGATCCTCGCGCCCGGGCTGCGGCTGGGGTGGGTGCTGGCCGAGCCCGAGGTCCGCGAGAAGCTGTCGCTGCTCAAGCTCGCCGCCGACACCCAGAACGGCACGCTCAACATGCGCGCCGCCGCGGCCTACCTGACCAACTTCGACATCGAGGGCCACATCGCTTCGATGCTCCCGGTCTACCGCCACCAACGCGACCTCATGCTGAGCACGCTGGCCGAGGCGTTCCCTTCGGGCATCTCGTGGACGAATGCCCACGGCGGACTCTTCACGTGGGTGACCTTCGCGGAGGGCTTCGACATGGCGGCCTTCCAGCGCGACGTGCTCATCCCGCGGGCCGGGGTGATCGCAGTCCCGGGCGCGCCGTTCTATGCCGTCGACCCGGAGCCCAACCACGCCCGGATGAGCTTCTCCGGGATCCCCGACGACCGTCTGGTCGCTGGGGTGCGCGCGATGGGGGCACTCCTGCACGAGGCGCTCTGACTCCGAACTCGCTGCGGCTGACGGACCCTCAGAAGGGTGGTGGATCGTAGCTCGGGACGGCGCCATGGACCGGCGTGGAGTCGGGGCTCGGTGGCGGGTCGCCCTGCATGGCAGGCGGGTCGCCCTGCATGGCCAGCGGTCTGATCAAAGGCACGCCGAGGTGGTCGACCGGAAGCGTCGTGACGGTCCGGCCGTGCGGGGTGGTCCACGTGACCTCGCCGGTGTCGGGATCGAGGGCGTGGCGCCAGCGCTTCTGCTGCTTGGTCCGATGGTGCCGCCGACAGGTGGCGGAGAGCTCGCGCGGCGTCGTGGAGCCCAGCGGCCACGGCCGATCGTGGTCGAGGTCGATGGCGGCGTCTGCGTCGGTGAAGGCCTGTGCCGGTCGCGTGCACCCGGGGAAACGGCAGGTGCCATCCCGCGTCGCGACGAAAGCGCGCATCCGGGCCGGGGTGCGGTAGGCGGGCGTCGTGGTCTCGCAGGTCACGCCGGTCTCGGTGGCGAGCAAAGCCCGGGAGACCTCGAGCGGAAGGCTGGTGAGGAGGGAGGACACGGCATACGGCGGGATCCACCCGACGGAGGGGACCTCGACGCCACCGACCCACGTCGCACCGGCGCCCTCCACTGGCGCGGTGACGGTCGCGCCCATGCCGGTGAGGTCCCAGTCGGCGACCTCGGCGTCGAGCTCGGCGAGCCGGGCAGCGGCAGCCTGGGCCGACGCGGCGGGGGCGTCAGCGCTGTCACCGTGCCGGAAGGCCCCGTGCATCGCCAGCCAGGTCAACGGGTCCACCCCGCCAGTGGACGTGACCACGGGTATGCCGAGGGTCGCCTTCGTCGTGACCTGCACATCGGTGAGGGCCAGGTCGAGGAGGGCATCGGCGCGAGCCTCGTCGAGGGAGGGCACGAGACCGCCCCACATCCGGTCGCCGGGCGACCCGGTCCGCTGGCCGGTGCGCGCGGCCGCGGCCCTGGCGGCTGCGCGCGCGTCGTCCTGCAACTCCTTGGCACGGGTCGTCAGGGCTGACCACAGGATTGCCGACTGCTCGGTGGGCAGCCACGCCTCCCAGCCGGTCATGCCGTCCTCGTCGGGTCGGAGCCGGACACACCGGGAGCGCTGGTTTGCCCGGGCCGCCGCCTCGAGCGAAGCCCTGCCGACCTGCTCGGCCAACCGTCGAACCGTGCCCGCGACCTTGCCCGGATCAAGCGTGGCGAGGATCGGCAGCAACGCCTCCTCGACGAGCCCGCACTCGACATCGGTCAAGGGTCGGGTCAGCCGCACGATCGTCGAGATCGTCGACTGCGACACCTCACCGGAGCAGGCCAGCTCAGCGAGACGAGGAAAGCGTGACACCCAGGCCGCGGACTGGCCCACGACGTGACCGGCGGCCCCCACGGACGCACGGATCGAGATCGCTGCCTCACCCGCTGAGAACTCGTCGATATGGCCGAGCGGCCGTCGCGCCTCCACGATCGTGCCGTCCTCGTCGGCAACATCCTCGACGCAGACCGCGTGCGCCAGCGCCGCACCCTTGAGCGAGGCGGCAGCGTTCTCCACGCGCGCTGCCAGGCCGGCGACCTCGTGCAGCGTCGCCGCATCCATCGCTCGCCCCCTCGACAGGACGGCGTCGCCAGCGGCACCAAGGCCGGCCAGCGCGACGCGCAGTCCGTCGAGGAGGGATTCGTTCATGTGTTCGATTCTACCCCCGCGCCAACCCCACCGCAAGGGCCGAGTTGGCCCAATTCTGTTCGCTCACAGCGGAATTCGAGATCACCGGGGCCATCCCGACGACAGGGATGACACGATGGCCCCCATGCGCCAACGCTTCGAGGGATTCATCGCCGGAGTCGGCTCCACCAGTGGGATCCGCGTCGTCGTGGGCCACTGGCCACGCAGCCCCTTCGGCTCGTTCACCGACGCCATGGTCGAGCGCGCCGACGGCCACCGGATCCTCCTCGCTCCCACGGCCGAGGTGCAGGACTTCGTCGCCGCGACCTACACCTTCGACGAGACCCGTATCGAGCCGATCACGGCCTCCGCGGGCAGCCGGCTCTGGCAGGTCACCTCACCCTCGCTCGACCTCACCCTCACCTTGGGGACCCGGCGGCCTCTCGGGTGGCTGCTCCACGGCATACCGACGTCCGTGGCGACGAGCGCGGCCTGGGCAACGGCGATCGACCCCATAGCCCGCGTCACCATGCGCGGGGTGCGGACCCGCGGCATCGCCCGGCCCGGGCGACGGGAGTGGTATGCCGCGACCGACCTCACGCGTGTGCTCTCGATCCGCGGGCGCCTCGACGGCACGGACCTGGGGCTCATCGCGCCGGTCGACCCGCCCTGCCGCTTCGGCTTCTCCTCGACGCCGCGCAGCCCATCGGTGACGAGCGTGGTCACCACCGTCGAGGTCCACGACTGAGACCTCGCCGGACTGCCGTCGGATCTCAACAGGTGAACAGTCGCTGAACTCGGCCCACCCCCGCGTGCGCAAACGCTTACACCAGGAGCACAATGGAGGGGTGAGCACCGAGTTGCTGCCCGCCGTCAACCTCCGACTCGCCCTCCTCGGCCTACCCCGGGTCGAGGCCGCGCCCGAAGCCGAGGGCGACCTGGTCGCGCCCCTCATCGAGCGCCAGCGCGAGCTCTCCCGCCGCCTCGCCGACCGCCTCCCTCCGGTCGACGAGCGGATCGAGGACTTCCTCGCGTCCTACCTCGCCGGCACCGGCGTCATCCCGACGCTCCCGCGGCGCACCTTCACCCTCGACCTGCCGGGCCTGGCGCGCACGCTCTCCCTCCCCGCCGACAGCGACCGCTACGAGTCCGAGCTGCTCACGAGCTACCGCCTCGCCAACGGCGTCCTGCACAACCCACGCAACGACCGCCGCACGACCGCAGGTGTGTTCCACATCGCCGAAGGTGGGCTGCCGATCAACGACGACAAGCTCGCCGTGCCGCGCGAGGTCTTCGGCCACCTCCTCGAGCGCGCCCTCACCCCGCCCGCCTCGGCGCTCGAGCTGCCGATCACCTCGACCCAGGGCGACCGCGCCGCCTGCTGGGTCTCGCTCCTGCTCCGCCCCCTCGTCGTCGTCGGTGTCCCCGGCCGCACCCGCGAGCGCCGCATGGAGACGCGCTTCATCGTCCCCGGGTCGATGGTCGCCAACCTCGACTTCGTCGAGGGCATCTTCGGCAACGCCGGCGACCCGTACCTCCCGGAGAACGACGCCGCCCTCGACCCGCTCGGCTGGACCGGTCACACCGGCCTGGTCATCCTCGCCCCGCACCTGACGTCGGTGACCAAGCAGTCGGTGGGCCTCCCGCATGTCAGCAGGGCGACCCAGCGGCAGAAGCGCGACGGCATGTGCTGGTCGGACCCCGCCGAGCGCTACAACGACGGCAAGGCCTTCAAGGTGTGCGCGCGCGACGAGCGCGGCGTCATGGTGACCGTCATCGCGGACAACTACTTCGGCTACTGCAAGAAGGAGGTCAAGACGCAGATCTCGTTGTCCGCCAACCTCTTCGGCGGCGCCGAGGAGGAGCACAGCGGTGGCGCCATGGTCTTCCCCGCGTGGAACGAGGGCGACAGCTTCGCCAACCGGTATGACGGGGGCTCACCGTCCAGCGCGTCTCCCGGCGTGCCCTCGGTCGCCGACGTCGTGGCCCGCGACCCCGAGCACTGGGTCGCCGACGGCGGCTGGGCGCACGTGGCGGACGACCCCTCGCTCGTGCTCGTCCCGGCCGAGGCGCACTTCTCCCTCGACGCGCGCAGCGTCACCTGGACCACCGCCGACGGGCAGGTCGAGACCATCCCCTTCCGCGCGGGCCGCACCTACCTCGACCCGACCGGCTTCCGCGTCCACATGGAGCAGGTCCGCCAGGACCCGCCGCAGTGGACGATCGTCGGCACCTCGGCGCGAACCACGGTGTGCCACAAGCCCTCCACCGTCTCCGGCGGCGGCAAGTCGGAGATCTCGAAGTCGATCGCCGACGCCATCACCCTGGGCACGACCCATGTCGCCGACTTCGAGGCCGACCTGGACGCCGTGGCGGCCATCGTCGCCCGCGACTACTCGGATCGCTATGCCGACCCGTCGTGGAACGGCAAGGACCATCGCCCGATCCTCTCCCCCGAGCGCTCGATCGGCTCGGTCATCAAGCTCCTCACCCCCAACCGCGAGTTCAGCGAGGAGCACAACGCCTTCCTGGCCGGCATCCCCGCGCACATCCTCGAGCTCGTCTACGTCATCAAGTCGGCCCACCAGGCCGAGTGGGGCGAGGACTGGCGCAGCCACTTCGCGGTGTCCCGCGTCAACGGACGCCACGGCAACCGCCTGCGCCTGGACGGCCGGCAGGTCCTCGTCGACATGCTCCGCGTCGGCTTCGAGGACGACGGCTCCTACCGCCTGTTCAGCCTGCGCCCGGACTACTCGCCCGCGGCCAAGCTCCAGACCGAGGACGACATCACCGCCTCGGTCCTCACGCGAGCCCCCGGCGCCGACGCCGACCACCCGCCGGTGAAGTTCGTGGAGAACTGCGAGCGCCTGCTCTTCCAGCGGCCCGATGACGCCATCCACCCCGGCTACGACTCCACCGCCGAGGCCGACATCGCCCAGCCGGGCACCTTCTTGTCGAACTTCGAGCCGCTCACCCGCGAGGACGCTGTCGCGATGCGCGACGATGCGATCAGCCTGAGCGAATTCACCTCTCCCATGCGGGAACTCATCAGCGACTTCGCGGATGGTCGTGCCGACGGTGGCGGTGAGCACCCGGCATACGTCGTGTCCTCGGCGCGCCCGCGGATGGTCGACGGCAAGCCGAGCAAGAACCCGCGCTACCTCCAGGTCCGCCCCGACCTCGCCGACCCGGCCGGCACGGCCGCAGCCCTCACGGCCGTCCGGCTGCGCCGTGGCCTCCCGATGGACGCGCCGGTCCCGATGGGCGTCGACGTCGTGGCCGCGGGTCGGCGCAACAACCCGCCGGAGCCGGGCGCGCCCGCCCTGTGCGCCTTCGGGCCGCTGCACTACCTCGAGCTGCCCGAGCTGCTCATGGAGTTCATCTCCTCGATGACGGGCAAGTCACCCTCGACGACCGGCGCCGGCAGCGAGGGCGCCCTGACCAAGGCACCCTTCAACGCCGCGCCGACGACCTACGACCTCAACGCCGCCTTCCTGTCCTATGCCCTCAGTGGCTACGACGGCTGGGTGTCCGCGGCCGGCCACGTCGGGCCCAGGGTGCGCGTCGACCACGACATCTCCCTGCTCGTTCCGGAGATCTTCGCCCGGATGACCCCGGAGGAGCGTTCGGCGCAGTGGCTCATCGCGCAGGGCCACCTCGAGCCGGTGCCGGACCTCACCGTCGATGGTCAGCTCGTCCCGGCGAGCCGCCTGGGCTACCGCATCACCGAGAGCTTCGGCCGCACCTTCCTGGGCCGGATCTTCATGCACCCCACGGCGATCTTCACCGAGGCGATCCTGCGCCCGGAGACCCAGGACGAGACGGTGTTCGCCGAGTCGGTCGCCATCATGGCCGCCACCCACGAGCGAGTCGCCACGGCGTATGCCGCGGATGGCACCATTTCGTCGGCCGTGCCGCCGGTGCGCGCCCTTCTGGAGATCATGGCCCAGGGCACGTCCGCCGAGGGCTGGACCCTGCAGTCGCCCGAGTTCCGGGAGCTGTTCACCCGGGAGTCGGTGCTGGCCAGCGACTGGTATGCCGCGCGGCTCGATGCCGCGCAGGCCCAGGAGGTGGCCGCGGCGGACGCCGGGATCGCCGCCCTTGAGGCCTTCCTGGGCGACGCGGCCGACGAGGATGCCGCGGCGCGAATGTCCCTGCACGACCGGCTCGCCAAGGTCAGGGCCGCCCGTGACGAGGTCGCGTCAGCGGCCTACCGGGATCGACTCGTCGGCACCCTCGGTCGTCAGGCGTCCTTCCGCTGACGGCTGCCGGGCGGCGACCCACGCGGGCGGTTGGTAACCACACGCCGGGTCCTCGGCGAGCGGGTCTGCGTGCGCGGCATACGCCCGCGCTCGTGAGCCGCCACAGAGGTCGGCGTACTCGCAGACCCCGCAGCGCCCGCTGAAGCGGGAGGCGCGGATGTCCCTGAGCAGGAGCGTGTCGCGATAGATCTGCGCGAGTGGGGTGTCCTTGACGTTGCCGAGCGGCAGCGGGAGGAAGCCCGCGGGCGTCACCTCGCCGTCGTGGGCGACGAAGACGATGCCCTTGCCATCCCGCGTGCGCGCAGTCTGGGCCCGTATCCGACCGGCCGGCTCGCCAAGCACCTCGGTGAGGCGCCCGGAAAGGCGTCGATAGGTCGCCGTCGCCGGGGCCGACCGGCCTTCCTGGCGCCAGGCAACCACGCGGCGGAAGAAGGGTGCCTCGACGGTCCGGACGATGAACCCGTGCTGGCTCGCGTCATAGAGGAAGTGGCACACGTCCTCGTGCTCCTCGGGCGAGATCGCTCCCTCGGCAACTCCCCGGCCGACGTGCACGAGGAAGAAGACCTCCCAGATGTGAGCGCCGGCGTCCTTGATCAGTCGGGCCACGTCGGCGAGCTCGTCAACATTGGCGCGCATCACGGTGGTGTTGATCTGGACCGTGATCCCGGCATCGGAGAGCGCGCGGATCGCGGGCAGGGTGTCCGCGTAATGCCCCTTGATGCCGCGCACCCCATCATGCGTCTCCGGGCGACACCCATCGAGGCTGATCGACACCGCGTTGATGCCCGAATCGACCATCCGCTGGATCGCCTCGGGCGTGAGCTGTGGTGTCACCGAGGGCGAAAGGGCCGTCGGTATGCCGTGGGCTCGGCTTGCGGCCACGAGCTGCCACAGGTCGGGGCGGAGGAGGCAGTCGCCACCGGTGAGGACGAGGATCGGGTACGGGCGACCGAAATTGGCGACCTGGTCTATGAGGTCCAGACCCTGCTCGTGGGTCAGTTCACCGGGCAACGCGCCCGCGAGGGCGTTGGCGCGGCAGTGCTTGCACGCGAGCTGACATGCTCGGGTCACCTCCCAGAACACGAGCATCGAACGCTGGTCGAAGTTGACCTTGCTGACGGCGGTCGGGTCGTGCGGTGACATCGGTCCTCGAGTGATGCGCGGCTTGAGTGCAGCTCGACGCTACTTCACGCAGGGAACGCCCTCGCCACCGAGTTCGGTCAAGGCCGTCGGCGGCGGGCCGGCCGTGCCGCCCCCGGTAGCGTCGACCGGGGACGCGCTCGCCGCCGGCGAGGCAGTTCCCGCCGGTTGCGCGGGTGCCAGCCCTGCCGGCGGGACGAAGGAGGTGCCCAGGACGACCCGGAGGGAGCCCGCGGCCAGGGTCGGGTCCTCCACGGTGGTCACGTCCGCGCCGAGAAAGGCGGCGAGCGCCTTCGCAGCGGGGGCCGAGCCCACGGCATACCGGACCTCGGTGCCGGTCTGGGAGGCGACATTGCCGGTCTCCCCAGCGACATAGCCCTTGGGAAGGAGCCCGTCGAGTGCGGCCTTGGCTGCCCCGGGGACCCCGGAGCCGTTGACCACGTCGAGCCTGGCTCCCCGGCCGTCCAGCGAGGGCGCCGCGGACGGGGAAGCGCTGGCCGAGGGGGTGGCCTTCGGCGGTCGCATCAGCTCCTTGACGGTGGCCCGGATCGTCACCGGGTCCACGACGTTGACGTCCTGGCCGTCGACGGTGTCGAAGCGTTCCACCGGCAGGGTGTAGAAGCTGAGGTTGCCCCCCTGGATGGCCGCCGCCGTCCTGGCCAGCGAGATCGGGTCGAGGCCGGAGTCGATGGCCGTGTTGCGCTTGGCGACGTCGACGATGCCGCTGACCTTGGCGGGGTTGGTGAGCGTCGAGCTGGCCTTGAGCTGGGTGAGCAGGGAGACGATGAAGGCCTGCTGGCGCCGCGACCGGTCGAGGTCGGTGAACATGAGCTTGGGGTTCGAGGTGTCCCGGCGCTGCCGGACGAAGGCGACCGCCTGCGAGGCGTCGATCTGCTGCGGCCCGGCCTTGAAGTCCGCACCGCTGTAGGTGTCCACCGTGTCCTCCTTGACGCACACCGTCACCGGCTGGACGACCTGGGCGATCTCGAAGAAGGCCACCATGGTGACCTCGACGAAGTGGTCGATCTGCACTCCGAGGAAGTTCTCCACCGTCGCGATCTGGGCCTTGCGCGCCGCGTCGCGAGACCTCAGGTGCAGGTCCTCACCGGAGACCCCCTGCTTGACGAGCCGGCGGCTCTCCTGGTCGAAGGCCAGGCCGTAGGCGGTCTTGATCTTGCCCTTGCACTCCTTGTCCGGGCAGCCGGCGAGGTCGACGTAGTCGTCGCGGGGGATGGAGAAGGCCTTCGCGCCGGAGCCGTCACCGGGGATGTGGACGAACATGAGCACATTGGCGTTGAGGCCGCCGTCGGTGGCGTCGCCGGCGTGGAGCGCGTCGTAGAGCTCCGGCGAGAGCGGATTGCCGCGCATGTCGAGGCGGGAGTCCAGGCCCATGAGCAGGATGTTCATGTCCGGTCCGGCGGGTCGATCGCCGAGGATGTCCGAGCGCTGGATCCCTGCGCCCAGGCGCACGACCTGCCACACGGCATACCCGACGAGACCGAGGAGGACCGCGAGCATCCCGGCGACGATCCGGCGCACGAGAAGGCGAGGACCGGAGGGGCGGCGCGGAGGACGGGGCCGGGGTCCCGCGCGGCGGACGTCCACGACGAACGAGCCGTCGGGCTGGGGGCGTGCGGGATCACCGGACCGCTGTGTCACCCCTGCAGTCTGGCGCAGCCGGGGGCGGGGCGAGCGCCGAATCGCCGCCCAACTGAGGACCAGCGAAGAGCCACAGCACCGACGCGCTGATCCCCCCCACGCTTGTCGAAGGTCAGCCCGCCTGCCCGCTGACGCACCTGCCGATGGAAAGAGTCACCATGTCGACCCCGTGGACCGCGCCGGTCGTTCCTGACCCTGCTGGCGCGCCGACGCCACCGCGCCTCCGTGCCGGTGCCGCCGACCGCACCGCGCGACTGACCCCGCCGCAACACCACGGCGCCGTATGCCGGGAGCTGACTCCCGGCATACGGCGCCGTTGTCTGGGGCTCAGTGCTGGCCGAGCGAGGCCTTGAGCTCGGTGAACCAGGCGACGCTGGTGTCGAACTTCTTGTGGCCCTTGATGCGGGGGAACTCGATGGCGCGCAGCTCGTCGCCCTGCTCCTCGTCCTGGCCGACGACACCGGAGGTGCCGGCGAGCGCGGCATCGACGGCGAGCTCGGTGCAGCGCTTGATCAGGGCCAGGTCCTCGTCGTTGGCGGGCGCCGACCGGGAGAAGTAGCCCGACTTCTGGACCATGGTCTTCTCGGCACCGACGAGCTCGGCGAACTGCTTGGCGAACCACGCACCCGGGTTGACCTTGTCGATCTGGACGTGGCCGAAGGGGTCGATCGGGACCTCCTCGCCGCGGGCCTTCATCTCCTCGACGATGTCGGCGACGCCGGCTCCCTCGGAGAGGAAGATGTTGACGCAGCCGAGCTCGTCCATGACGCCCTTGAGGCGCGCCGCCTCGGCCTGGAGGTCGATGTGGTCCTCCGGGACGTAGACGGCGTGGACGTCCCAGCACCGCGGGTCGTTGCCGAAGCCCTCGACGAGCTGCTGCTCGGTGACCCAGCCGTGGTAGCGGCGCGCGGTCTCGGCCGTGAGCCACCCACAGTTGCGGCCCATGACCTCGTGGACGATGAGCATCCGCGGGTTGCTCGAGTGCTCGGCGATGATGTTCTGGGCGAAGCGGCTGCCCTGCTCGGCGGCGGTCCACGCGCCCAGGCTCTGGCGGATCGGCACGACGTCGTTGTCGATCGTCTTGGGCAGGCCGACGACGGTGAGCTCGTAGTCGTTCTCGTGGAGGTAGGCGGCGAGGTCGGCGGCCGTGGTGTTGGTGTCGTCGCCACCGATGGTGTGCAGGACGTCGACACCGTCCCTGGTCAGCTGCTCGGCCGCGACGTGGAGCGGGTCCTGGCCCTCCTGGACCAGGCCACGCTTGACGCAGTCCTTGACGTTGGTCAGCTTGACCCGGCTGTTCCCGATCGGGCTGCCTCCCCGCAGGTGGAGCAGGTGCGCCTGCGCACGGACCTCGGGGGTGACCTCCACGGAGCGGCCGGTGAGCAGCCCGGCATACCCGTCGAGGTAGGCGATGATCCGCACGTCCGGGGCGACCTCGGAGTAGCGCTCGATGAGGCCTCCGACAGCGGAGGAGAGGCAGGGGGCGAGCCCGCCTGCGGTGAGCATGGCGACGGTCTTCACGGTCATGCCGCCAGCCTATCGAGGACGGGAGGGCCGTATGCCGTGGGTCGGCTCGCGCCGGGTCGCCAGGATCCCCGCGTCAGTGGCTGGAAGTCAGCGGCCCGCGAGGAGCTCGGCGCGGACCAGCTCGGCGGTCTCGAGCATGTTCAGCGCCGAGCCCTTGCGCAGGTTGTCGCCGCTGACGAAGAACTCGAGGGTGTGCGGAGCATCGGGGCTCTGCCGGATCCGGCCGACGAAGCGCGGGTCTGCGCCGACGACGTCGGTGGGCGTGGGGAACTCGGCATGCTCCGGCTCGTCGAGCACGACGACGGCGGGTGTCTCGACGAGCGCCTGCCGCGCCTCGGTGACGGTCAGCGGCCTGGCGAAGACCGCGTGCACGGTGATCGAGTGGCTGGAGATGACCGGCACACGCACGCAGGTCACCGACACCTTGAGGTCGGGCACGGCGAGGATGCGGCGGGTCTCCTCCCGCACCTTGACCTCCTCGCTCGTCCAGCCGTCGTCGGCGAGGTGGCCGACCATCGGCAGGACGTTGAGGGCGAGCGGCCCGGGGAAGACGCCCTCACCGAGCTCGTGCTCGATGAGCCGGCGGACGTCGCCCGGGCGCTGGCCGAGCTGCCGGTTCCCCGCCACGACGGCGATCTCGTCGTAGAGCCGCTGCATCCCCTTGCGCCCCAGGCCCGAGGCCGCCTGGAGGGTGGTCACGACGACCTCCTCGAGCTGCCAGCCGGCGTGGAGGGCGGCCAGGGCGTCGATCATCGTCATGACGGTCGCGCCGGGCATCGAGATGATCCCGCGCGGCCGGTCCTTGGCCCGCAACGGGTTGACCTCGCTCACGACGAGCGGCACCCGCGGGTCGCTGCGGTAGACCGGGGAGTTGTCGATGACCACGACACCGCGCCCCGCGGCATACTCGGCCCAGCGGGGCACGATCTCCGGGGGGATGTCGACGACCGCGATGTCGACGTCGTCGAAGAAGTCCTCCGTGAGCGGCTCCACGAGGAGCTCGCGCCCGCCGACCACGATGACCTCGCCGGCGTCCTCGGGTGCGGCGGCCAGCTTGATCCGGTCCCAGACCACGCCCCGCGTCGGCAGCACCTGGAGGACCACCCTCCCCACGGCACCAGTGGCCCCGACGACGGCGAGCGTCGGCGCAGGCACAGCGGTGTGCGGGGAGGTCATGGCATCAGGGGAACGCTCCGGGTCAGCGTCCGGTTCCCGCGTAGACGACGGCTTCGCCGGAGTCCGAGTCCAGTCCGAAGGCGGTGTGCACCGCGCGCACGGCCTCCCCGAGTCGCTCCTCGCGGGTGACGACCGAGATGCGGATCTCCGAGGTCGAGATCATCTCGACGTTGATGCCGGCCTCGGCGAGGGCCTTGAAGAAGGTCGCCGAGACACCGGTGTTGGTGCGCATGCCCGCGCCGACGAGGGAGAGCTTGCCGATCTGGTCGTCGAACTGGATCGAGTCGAAGCCGACCTCGCCCTTGATCGCCTCGAGCGCCTGGAGCGCGGCCTTGCCATCGCCCTTGGGGAGGGTGAAGGAGATGTCGGTGCGGCCGGTCTCCACCGCGGAGACGTTCTGGACGATCATGTCGATGTTGAGGCCGGCCCGGGCCACCGCCTCGAAGATCTCGGCGGCCATGCCGGCCCGGTCGGGCACCCCGACGACGGTGACCTTGGCATCGCCCGGGTCGTGGGCCACTCCGGCGATGATCGGTGCTTCCACGGTCTCTCCTTCTCTCGGGTCCGCCACGATCGTCCCCACCTTGTCGGTGAAGGTCGAGCGCACGTGGATCGGCAGGTGGTAGCGGCGCGCGTACTCCACGCAGCGCAGGTGCAGGATCTTGGAGCCGCCGGCCGCCAGCTCGAGCATCTCCTCGGCGCTGATCCGATCGAGCTTGCTGGCCCGGGGCGCGATGCGCGGGTCGGCGGTGAAGACGCCGTCGACATCGGAGTAGATCTCGCACACCTCGGCCTTGAGCGCCGCCGCGAGCGCGACCGCCGTGGTGTCGGAGCCGCCGCGCCCGAGGGTGGTGATCTCCTTGGTGCTCTGGCTCACCCCCTGGAAGCCGGCGACGATGACGATGTGCCCCTCGCCGAGGGCGGTGGTGATCCGGCCCGGGGTGACGTCGATGATCTTGGCCTTGCCGTGCTCCTCGGTCGTGATGACGCCGGCCTGGCTGCCGGTGAAGGAGCGCGCGGTGAAGCCGAGGTCGTGGATCGCCATCGCGACCAGCGCCATCGAGATCCGCTCACCGGCCGTCATGAGCATGTCGAGCTCGCGCGCCGGGGGCAGCGGGCTGACCTCCTGGGCCAGGTCGAGCAGCTCGTCGGTGGTGTCACCCATCGCGGACACCACGACGCAGACGTCGTGACCGGACCGCTTGGTCTCGGTGATCCGCCGGGCGACCCGCTTGATGCTCTCGGCGTCGGCGAGCGAGGAGCCGCCGTACTTCTGGACGACGATGGGCACGAGGACTTCGCTCCTGACGTGGTCGGAAGGCCCGGGGAAAGGGCCGGTCCAGCATAACGAGGCGCCCGGCATACGGACGTCGTGACCGTATGCCGGGCGCTCACCTCACGCGCGTGGGCTCACCGCCGCGTGGGGCCGGGATCTCAGTAGTGGCTCACCACGACGGTGCCGATCGGAGCCCACGCGTAGACCTGGCCCGCGGTCGGGACCGGGAGGTTCACGCAGCCGTGCGAGCCGGTGTAGCCGAAGGAGGAGCGCCACGGCGCGCCGTGGAGGGCGTAGCCGCGGTGGAAGTAGGCCACCCACGGCACGTCCGGGGCCTCGTAGTTGGTGCCGTCGGCGTTCTCGCCGCGCATCGTCTGCTTGGCGTACTTGGCGTAGATCTTGTAGGTGCCGGTGACCGTCGGGGTCGCCGGGGCGCCGTTGACCATGGCGACCGGGCCGATGACGGCGCGCCCGCCCTCGTAGGCCGTCATGGTGTGGTTCGAGAGGTTGACGTCGACCCACTTCTCGCCCTCGGCGGCGGGGTAGGCGAGATTCTCGGCGCCGGCGGCGACCTTGCGGTCGGTCCACGTCGCCTTGGTGGTCTGGACGGCGAAGGTGCCGGCATACGGCTGTCCGCCGGCGAGGGCAGCGACGGCCGCGTCCGCGACCTCGGTCCCGTTGGTGACCTCGGCTCCGTCCTTGGCGTTCGTCGTCACCTTGAGCACCGCACCGGTGGCGGCGCTGACATTGCGGACACCGTTGACGGCCTTGACCTTCAGGCTGTCGGCCTTCGCCGTCACCCACTGCGTGACGGCGGCCTTGTCGATCGTCGGGTCGCCGGGCACGCCGTCGGTCACGGGGACCTGCACCCAGCCGGCCTTGTCCTCGGCCGAGGCCTCGAAGGTCTTGCTGTCGGCGGTGATCGCCAGCGGCGCCGCGACGATGGCGTTGGCCTTGTCGGCCACGGCCTGGGCGGCCTCGGTCGAGACCCCCGCCTCGAGGGTGACGAACTTGGCCTCGGTGCTCGCCGAGGTGAGCGTGCGCGCGGCGTTCTTGACGACGTCCTGCAGGCTCGCCGGGTCGATCGTGGTGCCGGCGACGGCCGGCGTGACGGTGAACGTGGTGCTCCCGTCGGCGCGCGCGACGGCGGCGTTGAGGGCGGGCGTGCCCTCCTTGGCGACCAGTCCACCGACGAAGTCCTCGAGGACCTTGTCGTCGACGGTGACCACGGGCTCGACGGCGTGCGGGGAGACAAGAGCCTTGGCGTAGGCCGACCAGTCGGCATTGGCCTCGAAGACCTTCGCGACGGTGGCGTCGACGTCGATCCCGACACCGAGGTCGGCCAGGGAGGCGGTCTGGGTGCCGGCGCCGGAGGTGACGGTGAGCTCGACCTTCTGGGCGCGCTCCTTGAGCGAGGTCGCGAGGTCGGCGCGCGTGAGTCCGCTGACACCCTGCCCGGAGACCGAGCTGCCGGGGAGGGCCCGGTCCTGGTAGTGCGCGGCATACGCCGTCGCGCCGGACCCGACGAGGACGGCAAGCGTCGCCCCGGTGGCGAGCAGCACCCTGGTGGTCTTCTTCACTGCAGAACGTCCTTCACACGTCGGCGGCCCCCCGGCCTGTCACAGATCGCCCTCTATCATGCCGTACGCGAGGCTGTGTGCATTACCAGCGACCACTGTGGGAGGCCACAGAGCGGGACGCTCAGCGGTGCAGCGCGTCGAATTCCGCCTCGGCCACGACCTCCGGGTCGGCGTCCAGCCGCACGTGGGAGACCAGCGACTGGACGACCCGCAGGGCCATCGCGGCCCGCTCACCCCACCCTGAGAGGTAGCTGAACTGCCACCACCACAGGGCCTCGTCGAGCCCGCCGCGCTCGTGGTGGGAGAGCCCGTGCGAGAGGGCGGCGGCGATCTCGACGAGGTCGCCGACGAGGCTGCCGCTGGTCGGGGTGGGGTCCAGGACCGGGTCGGTGACGTCGGCGTAGTCGTCGAGCCCCTCGAAGGTGGCGAGCAGGCCCGCGCGCAGGTGGTCGAGCTCGACATCGGGCCCGGCGTCGGGCTCGAACCGCTCAGCCGGCACGACGTCCTCGATCGCCCCGAGCCGGGCGCCCATGAGGAGGACCTGGGAGAGGGCGAGCAGGCACATCGGCAGGGTCGCGTCGAAGGACTCCCCGCGCGCGATGTCGCTCATCGTGCGGGCGTACATCCGCGCATCGGCGGCGCAGTCGTCGGCGAGCACCTGCAGCTCGCTGCGGTCCTCAGGCATGGATCAACGTCCTTCCCTCGAAGGCCCGACCGAGGGTGACCTCGTCGGCGTACTCGAGATCGCCACCGACCGGCAGGCCGGAGGCCAAGCGGGTGACCCGGAGCTCGAGGTCCTTGAGCAGCCGCCCGAGGTAGGCGGCGGTCGCCTCGCCCTCCAGGTTGGGGTCGGTCGCGATGATCACCTCGGTGACCGCGCCACTGGACAGGCGCGCCATGAGCTCGGTGAAGCGCAGGTCGCTGGGCCCGACGCCGTCGATCGGGCTGATCGCGCCACCGAGCACGTGGTAGGTGCCGCGGAACTCCCGGGTGCGCTCGATGGCGACGACGTCCTTGGGCTCCTCGACGACGCAGATCGCGCTCGGGTCGCGGCGCGGGTCGCTGCACACCCGGCACATCGGGGCCTCGGCGACGTTGAAGCAGCGTTCGCAGTAGCGGACCTTCTCCTTGACCGCGGTCAGGGCGGCGGCGAGGCGCTCGACGTCGACGGCGTCGGCCTGGAGCAGGTGGAAGGCGATGCGTTGGGCACCCTTGGGACCGACCCCGGGCAGCCGCCCGAGCTCGTCGATGAGGTCCTGGACCGCGCCTTCGTACACGAGGTCAGACCAGGTGGTAGTCGCCGGCCTCGGCGAGCGCCTCGGCGACCTCGTCGGGCGTGACGGTCCGCAGGGCCTCGACGGTGACGATCGACTCGCCACCCTTGACGACCTCGACGCCGACGCTGGTGACGTCGTCGATCGCCGAGAGCTCGTCGATGACGGCGTTGGCGCAGTGCCCGCAGGTGAGGCCGGTCGCACCGAAGGTCTGGGTGGTGGTCTCGGGCTGTTCGGTCTCGGGGATCTCGTTCATGGACGAAAGCGTATGCCGTGGGGCCGACACCGTGCCGCACGCGCGATGTGTTGTCGGCGGCGTCGGAGCGTGGCCTCAGACAGCGAGCGCGGCGCCGGACTCCGGCGGCAGCTCGTTGTAGGCGTCGACCCGCTCCTGCCCGGACAGCGCGGCGATCGCGGTCATCACCTCGTCGGTGAGCTCGCGACGGGCCCGGCCGGCCGGCATACCGGCATAGCGCTCCGGGGAGATCGGCCGACCGAAGGCGACACGCACCTTGGCCAGCGAGGGCAGCCGGCTCCCGACCGGCTGGACCTTGTCGGTGCCGACCAGCCCGACCGGCACCACCGGGACGCCCGCGGTGAGCGCGAGCCAGGCGACGCCGGTGCGGCCCCTGTAGAGCCGGCCGTCGCGGGAGCGGGTGCCCTCGGGATAGATGCCGAAGGCGCGACCCTCCTTGAGGACCTCGAGGGCGAGCTCCAGCGACTCCTGCGCGGCTCGCGAGGAGTGCCGGTCGACCGGGATCGCCTGGGAGCCGACGAAGAAGCCGCGCCGGATGGCGCCCATGACGCCGGTGCCGGTGAAGTAGTCGGACTTGGCGAGGAAGCTCACCGGGCGCGGGCTCGCGATCGGGATCGCGAAGGAGTCGATGAAGGAGAGGTGGTTGCTGGCGAGGATGACGCCACCGGTGCGCGGGATGTGCTCGCGGCCGGTGATGGTGGGGCGCCAGATCCCCTTCGCGAGCGGCACGACCGCCGCCTTGCCCAGGTGGTAGAACGCGGTCACGTGGTCTGGTCCTTGATGATCGTGGCGCCGAGGAGTCGCTCGACGACCGGCACGCCCACGTCCCCGAGGGCCTCGATGTCCTCGTCATCGTCGCTGACGGCGGAGTCGTCGGCGACGTGCGTCTCGGGATCCGGCGTCCGCGCGGCCTCCAGGCGGGCCCGCTCGAGCGGGGTCAGGTGGGCCTCGTCGGCCGGTGCGGCGTTGTCCACTCCGGCCTCCGGGCCGTCGGCCCCGCCGGGCAGGGCGGTCCCGGCCGGCCCCTCGGTGGCCCACGAGGGCGCCGACCCGGGAGCCGAGGGCAGGTCGGACCAGCTCTGCTCGGAGGCGCGGGGGTCCACGTGCGCTGCCTCGGGTGCCGCTCCCGGGGCCGCCGCTCCCGGGGCTCCCGGTGCCGCCGAGCCGGGGCCCGGCGTCCACGGGGACCGGGTCGGAGCGGCGCCGGTCGGTGTCGGCGCCTCCTGGACGCGGGCGGTCGGGTCCGGGGGCAGCACCGGGGCCACGCCGCGGTGACTGGTGGCGTCCTCGCCCCCGGTGGCGGGCACGCCGTGCACCTGCGCCTCGACGCCGAGCACGTCGATGAGCGCCTGGCGGACGTAGTCGGCGTGGGCGCCCCGGCGGAAGGTCTGGGTCAGGCCGGAGGTCGCGATGCCGAGCACGAGGCGCTGGCCGTCGTAGTCGAGCACCTGGGCATGCTCGGACACGAAGGTCCACGTGGTGCGCCGCAGCTCGAAGAGCTTGGCGAGGACGTCCGGCCAGGAGCGGCGGATCGCGGCCACGTCCAGTCCGCCGGGTCCCTTGGGCGAGGCTGCTTCGGACACGGGCGCAGGGGCCGCCGGTTCGGGGCCGGAAGGGCCCGAGCTCGCGTGGACCGCCGGCGGACGCCCCGCCGCATCGGCCGGTCGCGCGACGTCCTCCAGTGCCGTCGGGGACGGGACGTCCGCGGGCGGCGGGACCATCGACGGGACCGGAGACGAGGGTGCCGGGGTCGGCGCCATCGGCGGGGAGGGATGCGCCGAGGGGGGCAGCGGCTGCGTCGAGGTGGGTCGGGGCAGCGCGGGCTGGGCCGCGGTGGGGACCCCACCGACGTCGAGGCGACGTTCGAGGCGATCGAGGCGCGCGGCATACCCGGCCTCACCCGCCGCCCCGGGAAGGAGGATGCGGGCCGCGATCAGCTCGAGCTGGAGCCGGGGCGCCGTGGCCCCGGTCATCTCGGTGAGGCCGGCGTTGACGATGTCGGCGGCGCGGGAGAGCGCGCCCGGCCCGAAGGCGACGGACTGTGCCCGCATCCGGTCGAGCTGGTCGGTGGGCACGCCCCGCAGCACGGCGGCCGCACCGTCCGGGATGGCGGCGACGACGATGAGGTCGCGCAGGCGCTCGAGGAGGTCTTCGACGAAGCGGCGTGGATCCAGGCCGGTCTCGATGACGCGCTCGATCGCCCGGAACACCCCAGCGGCGTCCCCGGCGCCGAAGGCGTCGATGGTGGCATCGAGCAGCTCGCCGTCGGTGAAGCCGAGCAGCGCCGCGGCCGACTCGTAGGTGAGTCCCTCGGCGCCGGAGCCGGCGATGAGCTGGTCGAGGACCGAGAGCGAGTCACGCACCGAGCCGCCACCGGCCCGGATGACGAAGGACAGCACGCCCGGGGCGACGCTCACGCCCTCCTGGGTGCACAGGTGCTCCATGTACTCCTGGAGCTGCCCTGGCGGCACGAGCCGGAAGGGGTAGTGGTGCGTGCGGGAGCGGATCGTGCCGATGACCTTCTCCGGCTCGGTCGTCGCGAAGACGAACTTCACGTGCTCGGGCGGCTCCTCGACGATCTTGAGCAGGGCATTGAAGCCCTGCGGCGTCACCATGTGCGCCTCGTCGATGATGTAGATCTTGTAGCGGCTCTGCGCCGGGCCGTAGCTCGCGCGCTCCCGCAGGTCGCGAGCGTCGTCGACGCCGCCGTGGCTGGCCGCGTCGATCTCGATGACGTCGACGGTGCCGGCGCCCCCACGAGCCAGGGCCACGCACGAGTCACACGTGCCGCAGGGCTCGGGCGTCGGGCCCTGCTCGCAGTTCAGGCACCGGGCGAGGATCCGGGCGCTCGTCGTCTTGCCGCAGCCGCGCGGACCACTGAAGAGGTACGCGTGGTTGACCCGGCCGGTGCGCAGCGCCTGGATGAGCGGAGCGGTGACGTGCTCCTGACCGATGACGTCGGCGAACGTCTCGGGCCGGTAGCGGCGATAGAGCGCGACGGTCACGGAACTCACCCTAGCCGCGGCCGCCCACAGCCGGTATGCCGTGCACAGGCCCCCGTGGAGCCCGCACCAGGGCTCGGGGCTGGGTAGGTTGGCAGGCATGACCGGGGAACTCGTCCTCGTCGCCAATGCCGGCGACGCCACCGTGAGCGCCTTCATCCTCGATGCCGCCGGCCAGCGGCTCGTCCCCCTCGCCACCAGCGCGGTCGGCCGAGGCTGCTCGACCTTCGCCGTCGACGAGGCGCGCGACCTGGTCTACGCCAACACCAAGGGCGACGCGGACGGTGCCGGAGAGGGCATCGACGTCTTCCGGCTGGACCGGGCCGCCGGCACGCTCGAGCAGGTCGGGCACCGCGACACCGAGGGCAACCTCGCCTACCTCGCGCTCGCCCATGACGGCGCGGTCCTCGCCGGAGCGGCCTACCACGCGGGCTTCGCCGCGACCTGGTGCGTGGACGGGACGGGCGGGATCGGCGAACCGGTCGCCAGGGTCGACTGGCCCAATGCGCACTGCGTGGCCGCGGTCGAGGGCAACCTCTACGTCGTCTCCCTGGGTGCCGACGCAATCGGGCAGTACGACCTCTCCCCCGCCGGCGAGCTCAACCCGCTCGACCCGGTCGCGGCGGAGGCTCCGGCCGGCAGCGGTCCGCGCCACCTCGTCCTGGGCGCTGAGGGGGCCCTCGCCTTCGTCGTCACCGAGTTCTCCGGCGAGGTGCTCAGCTACGACCGGGACCCCGCCACGGGTGCCCTCACCCTCGCCGGTGCAGCCGTGGCCCACGCGTCCGATCGCGGGCTGGGCCACAGCCGCTACGGCGCGGACCCGCGCGCCGAGCACCTCATCTGGGGCGCCGATGTCCACCTCGCGCGCGGCGGGCACGTCCTGCTCGCCTCCGAGCGGACCGAGAGCACGATCGCCAGCCTGCGGGTCGACGCCGGCGGCCGGGTCGGCGACCTCGTCGAGGTCCTCGACACCGAGCGGCAGCCCCGCGGCTTCGCGGTCAGCCGTGACGGGCGGTACGCCGTGGTCGCGGGCGAGGCCTCCACCGACGTCTCGCTCGTCGCCATCGGCGCCGACGGGTCGCTGCGCACCCTGTCGTATGCCGCGACCGGTCGCGGAGCCAACTGGGTGCGCACCCTCCCCCGTGGCTGACGGCGGCGGCGTCCTCGTCGCGCGCGAGGTCTCGAAGTCGATCGACGGCGTCCACCTCCTCGCCCCGGTCTCCCTGACGGCGACCCCGGGCACGGCGACCGTCCTGCGCGGGCCGAACGGCGCCGGCAAGACGACCCTGCTCCGCCTCCTCGCCGGCCGCACCGACCCGAGCAGCGGCGCCGTGACCCTCGACGGCGAGCCCGTCGACGAGCGCAAGCCGGCCACCCGCGATGCCGTGGCGAGCCTGCTCGGCGCGCCCTCGGCATACCCCGACCTCACCCTGCGTGACCACCTCACGCTGGTCGACGCGACCTGGGGACGCGACCCGGCGACGTGCGAGGAACGGGTCCACGACTGCCTCGTCGAGCTGACGATCGCCCCCTTCGCGGGCCGCTTCCCCCACGAGCTGTCCTCGGGGCAGACCCAGCTGTTCCACCTGGCGCTCGTCCTGTTCCGGCCCGCGCGCGTGCTCCTCCTCGACGAGCCGGAGCAGCGCCTCGACAGCGAGCGTCGGGCCCTGGTCACCGACCTGCTCGGCCGGCGCCGTGACACGGGCACGACGCTCGTGCTCGCCTGCCATGACCCGGCTATCACCGACGCCCTCGCCGACGCCGTGATCGACATCCACGCCGCGGACGCCCCCGACGCGCCATGACCAGGGACCGGGACCGGATCGAGGACGCCGATCACGTCCTCCACGGGCCCGACGGCTCCGGCCTCGTCGGCAGGGTGCTCTACGCCGTCTACGTCACGGCCTTCCTCGCGCTGATCTACGCCTACACCGTCCTGCGCGCCGTCCTAGTGTCCAGCGACACGGCGTGGATCCGTGCGGCCTTCGCCGGGTGGCAGGGCGCGGCCGTCGGGGCCGGCACGCTGGGACTGCTCGCCTGGGGCGCGTGGTGGCTCGGCGGCCGGCGCGGCCCGGCGACCCCGCCCCTGCCCTGGGTCGACCACGTCGTCGCCTCGAGCATCGACCGTGCCGAGTCCGTCCGCCCGTGGTGGCGCGCGGCCCTGCTCGGGGTGAGCGGGTGCAGCGCCGTCCTCGGCGGGGTGCTCGCCGCCGCCGTGTATGCCGCGGGGCTGGCTCCGCCTGCCGCCGTCCCGCTCGGGGTGGTCGCCGGTGGCGCGCTCGCCGCTGCCCTCTGTTGGCTCTGGCTCCTCGCCCAGGCGCGGGCGTCGCGACGCCAGGCCGATCCTCCGGCACTCCCGCCGCGCGCAGCCCTGCGCGCGCTGGCCCTGGACGACCTGCGGGCCCATGCCCGGCGCAGCCAGCGCCTCCACGGCGCAGTCCTCTCCGGGGACCCCCGCGCGGCGCGACTCCAGGTGGCCAGCCCGATCCGGCGGGGACGCGGCCTGCGCCTTCGCCCCGGGCGCCCGCTCCTCACCCTCGTCCGTCGCGACCTCCTCGGCCTGCGCCGCCAGCCGGGGTCCGCGCTGGCCGGTGCGGTGCTCTCGGTCATCGGCCTCTGGCTCTGCTCTGCCACCGCCCTCGACAGCACGACCCCGATCCCGGTCACCGTGCTCGGAGTGGGGTTGGCTCACCTCGCCGTCGGCCAGTGGGCCCAGGGCCTGAGGTATGCCGCCGACGGGCTCTCCTCGTCCGCGGTCCTCGGCGGCTCGCCGGCCCGTCGGGCGCTGGCTCACTCGGTCGTCCCCCTCCTCTCCCACGTGGCGCTGGCGCTCCCGGTCGCCGTCGTCGCCTGGCTCGTGGCGGGACGCGCCGCCCCGGCGCCGGCCCTCCTGTGCGCCCTGGCCGCTCTCGGCCTGCTGCTCGTCGGCGGGCACTGGTGGTCGGCCTTCCGGGTGGCCCACCCCGAGGCGGCCTTCGTCCCGGAGATGGGGCCCTTCCTGCTGGCGCTCGCCGTGGCCCGGCCCTGGCTCGTGGTGCTCGCGGCCGGCACCGTCGCCCTCCAGCGCCTGGCCGAGGCGCCCCTGCCCTGGCTCTCGGTCCTCGCCCTCGCCGCCGTCGGGCTCGGCACGCTGTGGCGCGGACGCGCGCTGCTCCGGCAGCTGGTCAGCGAGGGCCGCTGACCAGGCTGACGTGGGAGGCGAGCGGGCGGCATACGCTGGGTGAATGCGCATCGACGTCTGGTCCGACTTCCTCTGCCCCTTCTGCCACCTCGGGCGGCGCCAGCTCCAGCTCGCGCTCGAGCAGTTCGAGCACGCCGACGAGGTGGACGTCATCTGGCACAGCTTCCAGCTCGACCGCAATGCCCCCGCCGAGCTCGAGGGCAGCAACGTCCAGCGGGTCGCCGACAAGTACGGCGTGAGCCTGGAGCAGATGGAGCAGACCCACCGCGCGATGGCCGAGGCCGCGGCCGAAGTCGGGCTGGACTTCCAGTGGGACAGGACGCGCGGGGGCAACTCCTACGACGCGCACCGCCTCCACCACTACGCGCGCTCGGTGGGCCGCGAGCAGGAGTTCATGGACCGGCTCATGCGCGGGTGGTACTCCGAGGGAGCCTCGCTCGGCGACCACGACACGCTCGTGACGCTGGCGACCGAGGCCGGGCTCGAGGAGGGTGCGGTGCGCGAGGTCCTCGGCAGTGACGACTTCGGCCAGGAGGTGCGCACCGACCTGGCCCTCGCCGGCTCGATCGGCATCTCCTCCGTGCCGACCTTCGTGCTCGACCAGAAGTACGGCGTCTCCGGCGCCCAGGGCGTCGAGTCGATCCTGGGTGCCCTCCGCTACGCCTGGGACGACCAGGGCAACCGTCCCGAGCCCGCCTCCGGAGGCGGCTGTGGCGGCGGCTGCTGCGGTGGCGCCTGCGGGTCGGGCGGCGAGGCTGCCGATGAGGCCGCCGACGGCGCCCCGGGCTCTGCCGACTCCGTCAGCTGTGGCAGCGAGGGCTGCGGCGGTGGGTCGTGCGGCGAGGGCGGGATCTGCGGCAGCCACGACGGGCACGACTCCCACGACGAGCACCAGCACGCGCACAGCTCCTGAGGTGACGCTCATGCGTGCCGGGGGTGCGGCATACGACTCGCTCGGCACGCACTCCGCGCGCAAGCCCACCCGCCTGCGTGCCGGGGGTGCGGCATACGACTCGCTCGGCACGCACTGATGACACAGAGCGGCACCCCGCGTACCTGGAAGAGCTCACCTGCCCTTGCTGCATTCCTGCCCTGGGGGAGTTCAGTGAGGTACCACCACACGGGGTGCCAGCACCCACTCTAGGCGGCGGCTCCCGGCGCGGGAAATCCTCTGGACCATCCCAGTGGCTGACTGTCGCGTAACCCACCCGTGGGGATAGCATCAGCCGACCTCCGCCACGGGTATGAGCCCGATGCGCGAAACCCCTCCTCCAGGACCCCTGCCACCATGAGACCCCGCGAGTTCTTCACGCTGCTTGCGCGCGTGCTCGCTGTCGCGTGGCTGCTCGCCCTCGCCGCCGGCGGGGTGGCCCTGGGCACGCGGGCCGGTGCTTCCCCGGGGACCGGACGGACCGTCCTCCTCGCCGGAGGGGGCCTCCTGGCCGGAGCCATGGCGGCCTACGGGCTCGGTGTGCTGGCGCTCTGGGGCAACCACCGGTGGCGCAACACCATCGTGCTTCGCGCCCTCGTCGCCGGCACGATCCCCTTCGGGTCGTTGGTCTTCGTCCGGTGGGCGGACAAGCGGCGGCGCCGGGAACTGAGCGGTGACTGGCGGCTCGGGCGCAACGGGTCCTACGCCTACTCGCTGCCGGAACGCATCGTGGCCTGGGCGACGCGGAATCCTTGGCTGGCAGCCCTCTCAGCCGCCGTCATCGTCGGCGCCGCGGCGGCGCTCGTAGTGTGGGGCGGTCCGCGCCTGACGTGGACCCGCTGACCAGGGGGTCAACGGCAGACGAGGGTTGTGACATCGATGGGCCCTGCGGCACCGACTCCTGGCGACGGCGAGCCTGATCGCTGCCCTCACCGCCGACCTGACCGCGGTGGCCTCGAGCAGCTCCGCCGACTGAGCCCAAGGTCGCCTCGACATCGCGAAGGTGGACGCCAGCGGCATCCTTCTGCCGGGTGCGTCGATCGAGGCCTGGTCCTGCACCTTCTGGGGCAATGAGCCCGCCTGGCAGTGCCAGTCACTCAACGACTACCCGGGCGGGCTGGCCCGGGACACCTCGATCTGGGGCACCGGCCCGGTCCCCGGTCGCCTCCTCACCATCGGATGCCTCCAACCGCTCGACCGCACGCAGCGCTCGAGCCAGAACGTCGTCGTCGTGTGGTCCTTCGACCGGGTGGCCGGCTGAGAGCCCGATTTCGGACGCGTGCGTGACTCGGGTAATCTCCTCCGCTGGAGGATTCGCATAGTGGCCTAGTGCGCACGATTGGAAATCGTGTTGGGATAAAACCCTCGGGGGTTCAAATCCCCCATCCTCCGCCATGTGAAACGCCCCGCCTCGTGCGGGGCGTTTCGCTTTCCACCGCTCAGGTGAGCAGCCGCCAGACCCCCCAGGTGGCCGCCCCGAGGGCGAGGGCGAAGCTCGCGTTCCACACCCAGGCCGGTATGCCGGTCAGTCGCCGCAGCGTGCCCGGGTCACTGCCTGCGCTGGGTTGGGTCACGACGGTCGCGAGGTGCCGCCACCCGCCGATGAGGAGGACGAGGGCAGTCCCGGTGAGCACCTGGGCCTGGCGGGTGTCCTCGCGCCACCACCACAGCGCGGCGAGGGCGGCAGCGACGGCGAGCACGACGACGGCGGTCAGCGCCGACCGCACCCGCGGGAGGGCGAAGAGGAGGACGGCCAGTGCCACGGCGAGGAGGAGCGCGGCATACCTGTGCGCCACGGCGGCGACGAGCCCGACGGCGACGATCCCGGGCGCGGGATAGCCCGCCCACGTGGTGGCCGCGCGGCCCGGCCCTCGTGGCGGGCCCACGGTCACCGCGTGGCCGCTCATGTCCCCGCGGAGGACGAACCCGGTGAACCGACGCCCCACGGCGACACCGACCACGGCATGGCCGAGTTCGTGGACGAGGGTGACCCCGAGACGCAGCCACCGCCACACCGGGTCGACGAGGACGACGACGAGCGAGGTCAGAACCACGACCCCCAGGGTCGCCAAGGACAGCTCGGGCGTGGCCTGGGCCGGGGCGAGCCGGGCCAACAGCTCATCGGGCCAGGACATGGCGGCACCGTACCCGCGCAGGCTGTCAGCCCCGTGAGCGCTCCGTCTACTGTGTTGGTCGAAGCATGTAGGCCGCCCTGACGAAGGAGTCCGGATGTGGGTTCTCGGCGGATACCAGAGCGACTTCGCCCGCAACCTCGCGCGTGAGGGCGTGGGCATCGACGGGCTGGTCCGGGAAGTCGTCGAGGGCGCCCTCACCTCAGCCGGCCTGCCGGGCTCGGAGGTCGGGGTCATTCACGTCGGCAATGCCTTCGGCCAGCTCTTCACCGGGCAGGGGCACCTCGGGGCGATGCCGGCCACGGTGCACGACGAGCTCTGGGGCACGCCCTTCTCCCGCCACGAAGCGGCCTGCGCCTCCGGCAGCATCGCGGTCCTCGCCGCCATGGCCGACCTCGAGTCCGGAGGCTACGACTGCGCCCTCGTCCTCGGCATCGAGCTCGAGAAGACGCAGGGCAGCGACGAGGCCGCCCGCACGCTCGGGGCAGCCGCCTGGGTCGGGCACGAGGCCGAGGGCGTGACCTACGTCTGGCCCCGTTCGCACAGACCCGTGGGTGGCAGGTGCCGGACGACCTGTCCGACCCGGCCGTCAATCCGGTGATCGAGGGGCCGGTGCGGCGCTTCGACTGCAGCCAGATCACCGACGGCGGCGCCGGCGTCGTCCTCGTCTCGGACCGGTGGCGGCGGGAACACCCCGACGCGCGGCCGATCGCGCGGATGGAGGGCTGGGGGCACACGACGGTCGGGCTGGCGCTGCAACCGAAGCTGGACCGGTCCGAGGGTGAGCCCTATGTCATGCCGCACGTGCGTCGCGCGGCCCTGGACGCCTTCGACCGGGCTCGGACCGACCTTGAGGGCATCGACGGCTTCGAGGTGCACGACTGCTTCGCACCGAGTGAGTACCTCGCCATCGACCACCTCGGCCTCACCGGGCCGGGTGAGTCCTGGAAGGCGATCGAGAACGGTGACCTCGCGCGCGACGGCTCCTTCCCGATCAATCCCGGGGGTGGCCTCATCGGCGGCGGTCACCCCGTGGGCGCGACCGGGGTACGGATGCTGCTCGACGCCTCGCTGCAGGTCAGTGACCGGGCCGGAGCGGTCCAAGTGGACGGCGCCCGGCGATTCGGCACCCTCAACATCGGTGGCAGCACCGCCACCGTCGTCAGCCTCGTCGTCGGCGCCGTCCCGGACTGATCGGCCACGACGAGGGGTGGCGCCCACCGCTCCACGGTGGGACAGTCAGCCATGAGCATCGAGGCTGCCTCCGGCGCAGGCTCCGTGCCGCCGCCAGCGGCTCCCGTCGGTGCGGACTCCGCCGCACTCGCGGACCACTCCGTCGCGCCGCGCTCGTGTCTGGTTCTGGCTCACCGTCGGCTGCGCGCCGCTCGCCTACGCCGCGTATGCCGTCACCGAGCTCCTCGGGGTGGGCGCCACGCCCGCACGACGGCGCACCGGCGGGCTCGGCTTCGTGATCGGTTGCCTCCTCGCCATCGGCCTGGCCGTCTCGGCGGACACGCTGCGCTCCACGTTCGGCGTGCACCTCCCGCTGTGAGGGACGCCGCTCGGCGCGGCATACGGCACGCTCGGCCAAGGTCACATCGCAAGCGGTGGCGACCCACGTGACCCGCGCGCCACGATGGCGACCATGAGCAATGGGGCCTACGCAGCGGCATACGAGCAATCGATCAGCGACCCGACCGCCTTCTGGGGCGAGGCGGCCAAGGCCGTCGAGTGGATCACCGAGCCGACGACGGTGCTCGACGACTCCAACCCGCCGTTCTATCGGTGGTTCGCCGGCGGCAGCCTCAACACCTGCTTCAACGCCCTGGACCGCCACGTCCGCGACGGCCGCGGCGACCAGGTCGCGCTCTACTACGACTCCCCCGTCACTGACACGAAGTCCCAGTACACGTATGCCGAGCTGCTCGACGAGGTGGCCCGCTTCGCCGGGGCGCTGCGCGGCCTGGGCGTCGAGAAGGGCGACCGCGTCGTCGTCTACATGCCGATGGTCCCCGAGGCCGTCATCGCGATGCTCGCCTGCGCGCGCCTGGGCGCGATCCACTCGGTCGTCTTCGGCGGCTTCGCCCCGGCCGAGCTGGCCGCCCGCATCGAGGACGCCACCCCCAAGGTGATCGTCTCGGCCAGCTGCGGCATCGAGCCGAGCCGGACCATCCCCTACAAGCCCTTCCTCGACGGCGCGATCGAGCGCAGCAGCCACAAGCCGCAGACGTGCGTCATCCTCCAGCGCCCGCAGGTGCGGGCCGAGATGGGTGAGCGCGACGTCGACTGGCGCGAGCTCGTCGAGGGCGCGGAGCCGGCCGACTGCGTCGAGGTCGCCGCGACCGACCCGCTCTACATCCTCTACACCTCCGGCACGACCGGCCGGCCCAAGGGCATCGTGCGCGACAACGGTGGTCACGCCGTCGCCCTCACCTGGTCGATGAAGAACATCTACGACATCGGCCCGGGGGACGTCTGGTTCACCGCCTCCGACGTCGGCTGGGTCGTCGGCCACTCCTACATCGTCTATGCCCCGCTCCTCGTGGGCGCGACGACGATCGTCTACGAGGGCAAGCCGGTGGGCACGCCCGATGCCAGCGCCTTCTGGCGGATCATCGGCACCTACGGCGCCAAGGCGATGTTCACCGCGCCGACGGCCTACCGGGCGATCAAGAAGGAGGATCCGCGCGCCGAGCTCAAGGAGCAGTACGACCTCTCCGGCCTCAAGACCGTCTTCCTCGCCGGTGAGCGCCTCGACCCCGACACCTACCACTGGGCCGACGACATCCTCGGGGTGCCCGTCGTGGACAACTGGTGGCAGACCGAGACGGGCTGGCCGATCGCGGCCAACCTGCGCGGCCTCGAGCCGATGCCGATCAAGCCGGGCTCACCGTCGGTGCGCGTGCCGGGCTACAACGTGCAGGTCCTCGACGACACCGCCCAGCAGGTGCCGGCGGGCCAGGAGGGCGCAATCGCGATCAAGCTGCCGCTCCCCCCGGGCACGCTGCCCACGCTCTGGCAGGACGACGAGCGCTACGTCTCGGGCTACCTCTCGGTCTACGACGGCTACTACCTCACCGGCGACGGCGGTCTCATCGACGAGGACGGCTATGTCTACGTCATGGGCCGCACCGACGACGTCCTCAACGTGGCGGGGCACCGCCTCTCCACAGGCTCCATCGAGGCCGCGCTCGCCGGTCACCCCGATGTCGCCGAGTGCGCCGTCATCGGTGTCGCCGACGACTTCAAGGGCCAAGTGCCGCGCGGCCTGGTCGTCCTCAAGGCCGGCGTGGACGCCGAGGCCGAAGGCCCCCGCATCACCAAGGAGCTCGTCCAGCGGGTGCGTGACGAGGTCGGGGCGGTCGCCAGCCTGCGCCAGGTCGACATCGTCGGCGGCCTGCCCAAGACCCGCTCCGGCAAGATCCTCCGCAAGACGATGCGCGAGATGGCCGACGGCAAGACCCCCACGATCCCGGGCACCATCGAGGACGTCACCGTCCTCGACCGCCTCGCGGACGTGCTGCGGGGCCCGTCGGCCTGACCCCTGAGCCAGGTGGGCGCCCGCTGTCCCTGAGCGTCGGCGCCCACCTGCCCCACGGTGCGGCAGGATCGAGGGCGTGCTCGACGTCCTCTCCGGCTTCGCGACCATCGCGGCCGTCATCGGCGTCGGCGCCATCGTCGCCCACTTCAAGGTGGTGGACCTCGGGGCGAGCGTCCTGCTCAACCGGGTCGCCTTCTTCGTCGCCTCACCGGCGCTGCTGCTCACCACCATTGCCGCCACTGACGTCTCGCACGTGCTGTCGGCCAACCTGCTCGCCACCGCCGCCGGCGTGGCCGTCCCCGCGATCACGTATGCCGTCGTCGGACGTCGCGTGTGGCGTCGCCGTCCCGGGGAGGTCGTCATCGGCAGCCTCGCGAGCTCCTACGTCAACGCCGGCAACCTCGGGATCCCGGTGGCCGCGTACGCCCTGGGCAGCGCCTCCTTCGTCGCCCCGACCCTGCTGCTGCAGCTGCTCGTCCTGCAGCCGGCAGCCCTGGCCCTGCTCGACTCGGACCGGTCGGGGCGTCGGCCACGGGTCGGCGAGGTGCTGCGTCGACCGTTCACCAACCCACTGACGATCGGCACCCTCGTCGGCCTGCTGCTCGCGGTGACCGGCTGGCGGCTCCCGACGCCGGTCCTGGCACCGATCGAGCTGATCGGGGCCATGGCGGTGCCGGGCATGCTGCTCGCCTACGGCATCGCCCTGCGCCTCGGGCCGGGCCTCGGCGGTGACCTGCCGGCCGGTGAACTCGCCCTGACGACCGGGCTCAAGCTCGTGGTCCAGCCGCTCGTCGCCTGGGCCGTGGCGGCAGGACTGCTCGGCCTGCAGGGCCATGCCCTCCTCGCCGTGGTCGTCTGCTCGGCGCTGCCGACCGCGCAGAACATCTTCGTCCACGCGACCCGCTACGACCGCGCGACCACCCTCGCCCGGGACACGATCCTGCTCACGACCATCGGCGCGGTGCCGGTCATCCTCCTTGCCACCTACCTGCTCGGGCGGTGAGCCGACCGGCGAAGCCGGGCACACGGCATACGAACCCTTGCCCGGTATCCGCCCCCCAACCTCTGCTAGCAGAGGAAAGTTCACGGCACCCCAAGGAGCTCCATGGGGTGACGTGACGTGAGCCGTCTTAGCAGAGGTTGCGGGGAGTGGCGGGGTCAGCGACGGCGCGAGGTGCCGAAGATCGAGCGGGTGATCTCGCGGCCGATGACCGTGCCGGCCGAGCGCAGCATCGACTTGAAGGCGCTGCTCTTCACGACCGACTCGACCATGCCCGGCTCCTCGGCCTGGCGCTGGGACTCCCGCGCCTGGGCCTTCTCCGCGGCGAGCCGGTCCTTCTCGGCCTGCTTGGCGGCCGCCGCCTGCTCCTTCTCCGCCGCCTTCGCCGCGGCCTCACGGACCTTGGCGTTCTCGGCCTCGACCTGCGCCGCCTTCTCGGCCTCGGTGCGGGCGACCGCAGCCTTGCCGAGCATCTCCGAGGCGCTCTCGCGGTTGATCGCCGTGCCGTACTTCGTCGCCAACGGCGAGGCCGCGATCGCCGCGTCGAGGACACCGGGCTCCGAGGGGCCCATCAGCGACTCGGGCGCGCGCATCCTCGTCCAGGCCACCGGGGTCGGCGCGCCACGCTCGGACAGGACCGTGATGACCGCCTCACCGATGCCCAGGCTGGTGAGCAGCTTCTCCATGTCATAGGCGGTGTTCGGGTAGGTCTTGATCGCGTCCCGGAGCGCCTTGGCGTCGTCGGGGGTGAAGGCGCGCAGGGCATGCTGGACGCGGTTGCCGAGCTGGGCGAGGACGTCGCCGGGCACGTCCTTGGGGGACTGGGTGACGAAGAAGATGCCGATCCCCTTGGAGCGGATCAGGCGCACCGTCTGCTGGATCTGGTCGAGGAAGTCCTTGCTCGCGTCGTTGAAGAGCAGGTGGGCCTCGTCGAAGAAGAAGACGAGCTTGGGCTTGTCCACGTCCCCGACCTCGGGCAGGTCGTGGAAGAGGTCGGCGAGCAGCCACATGAGGAAGGTCGAGAACAGCTGCGGCCGGTCCTGCACGGCCGGCAGCTCGAGCATCGAGACCAGGCCACGGCCGTCGGCGGCGGTGCGGAGCAGGTCGTTGGTGTCGAACTCGGGCAGCCCGAAGAAGACGTCCGCGCCCTGGGCGGAGAAGTTCACCAGCTCCCGCAGGATGACGCCTGCGGTCGCGGCCGACAGGCCCCCGAGCTCCTTGAGCTCGGCCTTGCCCTCGTCGGAGACGAGGAAGGTGATGACGTCACGCAGGTCCTGGATGTCGTCGAGCCAGAGGCCACGCGTGTCGGCGTAGTGGAAGACCAACCCCAGGCTGGACTCCTGGGTCGCGTTGAGCCCCAGGCACTTGCTGAGCAGGGTCGGCCCGAACATCGACACCGACGCCCGGATCGGGATGCCCTTGCCCATGCCGCCCAGGGAGTAGAACTCGACCGGGTATGCCGTGGGCTCCCACTGCATCCCGATGTCGCGCGCGCGGGCGGTGATCTTGTCATTGGCCACGCCGGGGGTCGCCATGCCGGACAGGTCGCCCTTGATATCGGCGAGGAACACCGGAACACCCTGCTCGACGAGCTGCTCGGCCATCAGCTGGAGGGTCTTGGTCTTGCCGGTGCCGGTGGCGCCGGCCACGAGGCCGTGTCGGTTCATCACCGACAGCGGGATCTTCACCTGCGCGTCGCGATAGGCCGTGCCGTCGAGGACGGCGGCGCCGAACTCGAGCGAGGGGACGTCGAAGGCGTAACCCGCCGCGATCTCGGCGATCTGGCCGGGCAGGGCGGGGCTGGCGGGAGCAGGCGTGGGGGCGTCGGTCACGGGCCCAAATCTAGCCGCCCACTACAGTTGAGCACGTGATCTTCAAGGCCGTGGGTGACTCGCGCCCGTACCCCGACCACGGGCTGACCTCCCGCCAGTGGACGGACGTGGCGCCGCGACTGGTGCGCCTCGACGACCTCATCACCACCAAGCGCACGCTCGACCTGCAGATGCTCCTCTCCGAGGACTCCACCTTCTACGGCGACCTGTTCGCCCACGTCGTGGAGTGGCAGGGCGAGCTCTACCTCGAGGACGGACTGCACCGCGCCCTGCGCGCAGCCATCCACCAGCGACCCACCCTCCACGCCCGCGTATTCGTCGTGCCATGAGCCGCGACGAGGGGTACGACGAGGCCTACGACGAGGACGCCTACGAGGAGTCCCCGGCGGAGGCCGCGCACCGTCGCCGCCGCCGCAAGTCCCTCATCACAGTGGGCGTCCTGCTGCTCGCGCTCTTCTTCGCGTTCTGGTGGGCCTACTCCTACTACAAGGCGAGCTCCACCGGCTCGAGCACGACGACGGCTGCCTGCCGCACGCCCGGCCCCGAGGAGATGACGCCGGCCAAGGTCACGGTCAACGTCTACAACTCCACCACGCGTGCCGGCTTGGCCGCCTCCGCCGCCCAGGAGTTCACGGCCCAGGGGTATGCCGTGGGCGCGGTCGCCAACGACCCCCTCAAGCATGAGGTGGCCGGGCCGGCGGAGGTCCGCTTCGGGCCGGCGGGCAAGGCCGGCGCCGACCTCGTGCTCGCCTCACTCGGTGAAGGTGCGGTCGTCGTCGAGGACCAGCGAGCGGATGCGACCGTCGACGTGGCGCTCGGACAGGCCTACGTCAAGCTCGGCCCCCTCCCCGGTCCGGCCGACGGGCGTCCGCTCTGCACGGCACCCTCCGCGTCGGCCACGCCGAGCCCGGCCGCTTCGTGACCGAGCCCCGGAAGGCAGCCTCCGTCGCCCTGGCGCCTGGCGCGACGACGGTCGAGACCTTCACGGCCGTCATGGCCGAGTGCAACGCCCACTGGCGCGCCAACGCCCCCGTCGTCCTCAGCGATCGGGCACCGGAGGCACTGCACCAGACCCGGGTCGGCATCCGGCGCCTCCGCTCGGCCCTCTCGCTCTTCGGGCGGGCGCTCGATGACCCCCAGGTGCCCTGGCTCAAGGACGAGATTCGCACGCTCGCGCTGCCGCTCGGCGAGGCGCGCGACCTCGACGTCTTCCTCGCCGGGAACCTCGCCCCCGCCCTCGACGCCGAGCTGCACGCACTCGTCGCCAGCCGTCGCGATGCCGCCTATGACACCGTCACCGCCCTGCTGTCCTCCCGGTCCTGGCAGGACACCTGGAGCCTTCTCGACCGATTCCTCGACCATGCGCCCTGGGGAGCCGATCCGCAGGAGCGGGGCCGGGACCGGGCGGTGCTCATCCTCGAGCGGCGGTGGCGCCGCCTGCTGCGCCGCGGGGCCGCCCTGGACGCGTTGACGCCCACGGAGCGCCATCGCGTCCGGATCGAGGGCAAGAAGCTTCGCTACGGCATCCAGTTCCTCGCCGACCTCTTCCCCGACGCCGCAGGCACGCCACCGACGGCCTTCGCCGACGCGCTCGGCCTGCTCCAGGACGCTCTCGGGGTGCTCAATGACGTCCACACCCAGGAGCTGATCCTGGCCTCCGTCGGGGCCCCTCGACCCGAGGTCGACACCCGGTCCGTCGTGCAGGAGGCCGTGCGGGTCATGGGCGAGACGGCTGCGCTGCAACCGTTCTGGCGATCCACGACGGGATAGGTCCGATCCACCCAGAGGCTGGCGGCGGGGCACCCGGACGGCGGTCGAGTCCTGGTCAGGCGGGTGCGGCAGCGGTGGCCTTCGCGATGACGGGGCGCACCGTCAGGCCCTGGACGATGATCGAGAAGAGCACCACGGCATACGTGGCCGTGACGAGGGTCGAGCGGTGGGGTCCGGGAGGAAGGCCGAGGGCGAGGCTGATCGCGATGCCACCGCGCAACCCTCCCCAGGTCAGCAAGGTGGTCGTCCAGGGGCCATAGCTGCCGAACATCGGCAGGGTGCGCAAGGGGACACCGACGCTGACCCAGCGCGCGACGAGGGCCAACGGGATGATGAGGATTCCGGCGGCGACCTGGCCGGCGCTGGTGGGGGTGAGCAGCACGTCGAGGCCGATGAAGGTGAAGAGCAGGATGTTGAGGACCTGGTCGAGGGTGGACCAGAAGCCCTCGACCTGGTGGGCCGTGTCAACGGCGAGGACCTCGTGCTTGCGAGCGGAGACGACGAGGCCGGCGACCACCATCGCGATCGGGCCGCTGACCCCGAGGGCCAGCGCGGCGGCATACCCGGCGATGACCATGGTGAGGGTGACGAGCACCTCGAGACCGGGGTCGGTGATCGTCCCCAGCATGCGGACCCCGAGCCAGCCGAGGACCGCGCCGAAGAGCATGCCGCCCAGGGCTTCCTGGGCGAACAGCAGGGCGGCGGCCCCGGGTCCCTCGACCGGATGACCGCCCAGGCTCAGGCCGGCGAACGAGCCGACCGCGAGGAAGACGACGATGCCGACGCCGTCGTTGAAGAGCGCCTCACCGCTGATGAGGGTCTCGATCCGCTTCGGGACCTTGGCGCGCTTGAGCATGTCGAGGACGGCCACCGGGTCGGTCGGGGAGATGAGCGCCCCGAAGATCAGTGCCCAGATGAGCGGAATGCCCAGGCCCAGCACGGTGAAGACACCCCAGGCCCCGAGACCGATGAGGGCCGTGCTCACCAGCGTCGCGCCCACGGCGAGCACGGTGATCGGCCAGCGTTGGCGCAGCATCTCGGGCGCGTCGAGCTCGAGGGCGCCGGCGAAGAGCAGGACGCTGAGGATCCCCTGGAGCAGGAAGGTCGACAGGTCCAGGCGGGTCAGGATGCCGGAGAGCTCCCCGGCCAGGCCGAAGTCGATGCCGAGGGCGTGGGCCCCGATGAGGACGAGCGCGGAGACCGCCCCCGCCATGGTGACCCCGACGGTCGCGGGGGCCTTGATCCACCGGTCGTTGATCCACGCCAGGATCGCCGTCGCCGTCAGGAGGACACCGACCGCAGCGAACATGGGCGTCAGGCTATCCGGCGGCGGCGGACATGGTGGACGGCTACCGCCGCAACGACGATGACCACGACGACGGCCGCCGCACCGCCGCCCAACCACTGCGCGACGCGTTCGTAGGACAGGCCGGCGAAGTAGCCCCCGAGCACCACGGCGAGTCCCCAGGCGATGCCTCCGGTCGCGTTCCAGGGCAGGAAGGTCCGGTAGGGCATCCCGGACCAGCCGGCGAGGGCGGGCATGACAGCCCGAGGTAGGCACTGACTCCGCCGAGGATCGCGACCGTCTCCCCAGGCACCACGAACCCGACGAACAGCGCGTCCTCGACGAAGACGATGGTGAACGTGATCAGGTAGATGAGCCAGGCCGGCTGGTCGAGGATCTGGCGGAGGAAGGCGTCCACGCCGACCAGTCTCCCGCGCCCCGCTGAGTGCGCGCTGGGCGCCCCTGCGGTGCCGACCCAGGGGCCGCGGTGGTCGGCTCATGAGAGTCCCAGGAAGGCGAGAGCGCCGGTCCGTTTTGAGACCGGCGCTTCGCTGTGGAACTTGGCGGTGGCGGTGGGATTTGAACCCACGGTGGAGTCACCCCCACACACGCTTTCGAGGCGTGCTCCTTTGGCCGCTCGGACACGCCACCGCCGACGAGGATACGGCAGCGGTGGACGACCGGCGAAATCCTCGGCCCGCGCTCCCGGCCCGAACCCCCTACCCCGAGCATGCGCGTGCCCCCGCGCCTGGAAGGCGCGGGGGCACATCACGTGCGGGACTCAGGCGCGGCGGCGCGAGCCCGTCACCATGCCGACGATCCACAGCAGGATGCAGGCGCCGACGAGGGCGGTGAGGAAGCTGGCGATGAGGCCGCCGCTGCCACCAAGGCCGAGCAGGCCGAGGAGGAAGCCACCGAGCAGACCGCCGACGATGCCGACGACGATGTTGAGCAGGATGCCCTGCTGGGCGTCCGTGCCCATGATCTTGCTGGCGATCCAGCCCGCGAGACCGCCGATGATGATCCAACCGATGAAGCCCATGTGAGGGTCCTTTCATCTTCGTGGCGCACCGGTGTCTCCGGCCGCCGCTGGGACGAGTTTAAACAAACCTTCGACACGAAGGCCATTTCGCTCCCGACTTTCACAAGTTCTCGCGGCGCGCCTCGAAGAAGCCGCGCAGCAGGGCCGCCGACTCCTCGGCCGCGACCCCGCCGATCACCTCGAGGCGGTGCAGCGCCCGGGAGTCCCGGGCGAGGTCCCACACCGACCCGCAGGCCCCCGCCTTGTCGTCCCAGGCCCCGAAGACGACCCGCTCGACCCGTGCCTGCTGCGCCGCCCAGCAGCACATCGGGCAGGGCTCGAGCGTGACGACCAGGGTCGCCCCGTCCAACCGCCACGACCCCGTATGCCGTGCCGCCGCTCCCAGCGCGGCCACCTCCGCGTGGCCCAGGACATCGCCGACGGCCTCCCGGTCATTCGCGCCGGAACCGATCACGAGCCCCTCGGCATCGAGCACGACCGCCCCCACCGGCACGTCCCCGGCCCGACCCGCCTCGGCGGCAAGGGCCAGCGCGGAGGTCATGGCCACGGCATACCTCGGATCGACGGGGGCGACCCGAGCGCGCGGGGAGGTGCTCACGCGGTAAGTTTCGCCCATGCGCGTCCATGTCGCCGACCACCCGCTCATCGCCCACAAGCTCACCTACCTGCGGGACAAGCGGACCGACTCCCCGACCTTCCGCCGGTTGGCCGAGGAGCTGATGACGCTGCTCGCGTATGAGGCGACGCGGGAGGTGCGGGTCGAGCCGTTCGAGATCGAGACGCCGGTCGCGCCGACGACGGGGATCAAGCTGGCCAACCCCAAGCCGCTCATCGTGCCGATCCTGCGCGCCGGCCTCGGGATGCTCGAGGGCATGACCCGGCTGCTGCCGAGCGCCGAGGTCGGCTTCCTCGGGATGCAGCGCGACGAAGAAACGCTGGCGATCACGACCTACGCCAACCGCCTGCCCGACGACCTCACCGGTCGTCAGGTCTACGTCCTCGACCCGATGCTCGCCACCGGCGGCTCGATGGGCGATGCGATCCAGTTCCTCGCCGACCGCGGCGCCTCGGACATCACGGCGGTCTGCCTGCTCGCCGCCCCAGAGGGCATCGCCGCCCTCGAGGCCCGCTGCGCCGACCTCTCGCTGCCGATCACCCTCGTCACCGGCTCGGTCGACGAGCGGCTCAACGAGCACGGCTACATCGTGCCGGGCCTGGGCGACGCCGGCGACCGCCTCTACGGCGTCGTCTGAACCCGCCACCTGCGCGAGTCGTGTGACTGACGACGGGCCGGAGCACGAGCTGAGTCACACGACCGAGGTGGTGGCTGGGACGACACGCGGGTAGTCGCCTCACACGTCACACCCGTCACATCCGTCAAGATGGTCAGATCGGGTGTGCACTCGGCACCCCCCTGCGAGCCCTGGAGTGACCGTCATGCCCCCGATCAAGAAGATCGTCCTGTGGCTGCTGGTCATCTTCATGCTCTACGCCATCTTCGTCTCCCCCAACGAGGCCGCCTCCCTCGTCGGCACGGTCTGGGACATCCTCGTCAACGGCGTCCGCAACGTCGCCCGCTTCTTCGACGCCCTCATCAACCGGTGAGCCGGCGGCCATGGCCCGCCTCCAACTCGTCGGCCGGGACCGACTCGATCGGGACCTGAGGCGCTACCTCATCGACGGCGAGCGCGTCGTCGTCTCGGTGCGCAAGCACTGGATGAGCGAGCTGCGACCGGCCCTCGCCTTCACCGGCGCGCTGATCCTCGCCGTCTGGATGGACATCAACGCACCGGACACCGCCGCCGGGGCATCCGCCGCACAGGCCTTCTGGGCGCTCTGGCTCGGCACCTGCGTATGGCTCGGCTGGCGCGTCCTGAACTGGCGGCGCGACTGGTTCATCGCCACCGACAAGCGCTTCCTGCTCTTCTACGGATTCATCCACCGCCGCGTCGCCATGATGCCGCTGATGAAGGTCACCGACCTGACCTTCCACCGCTCGATCCTGGGCCGCATCCTGGGCTACGGCGACTTCCGGCTCGAGTCGGCCGGGCAGGACCAGGCCCTCTCCCGCATCGACTTCATCCCCGAGGCCGACCGCCACTACCGCGCCGTGTGCGCCGTCCTCTTCGGCGACAAGGACGCCCTCTTCGCCCCCGACGACGACGACTTCGACGAGGGCGATGACGGGGACGAGCCCGTCGACCCTCGCCACCCCGGCGGCGGCGACGGCCACCTCCTCAGCCCCCCGAGTCACCCCGAGCCGTATGCCGGTGAGCCGGCCTGGGAGGTCGGGCACGGCATACCGGAGGGCTGGGAGGAGGCCCACGCGGACCCGACGGGTGAGTCCCTCTATCGCAGTGAGGATCTCATGCGGTCGGCTCGGCTGGAGGACACCGGGGAGATCCCCGTCGTCGTCGCGCGACCCATGCCCGGCGCGCGCCGACCGGCCACGCCGGCGCGCGGTCCGCGCCCGGGTCGACGACGCTACTGACCAGTTGGTGGCTCATCGGGCGCTGGGGAGCTCCGAGGGTCTAGGTTTCGCACTATCACAGAAAGGGGTGGCGTCATGAGTGTGATGCGCACGAAGACGATCGAGCAGACGATCCGTGAGGGTGATGAGCCGGAGTACCAGCTCAAGAAGAAGCTGACCGCGCTCGACCTCACCGTGTTCGGCGTCGGCGTGGTCATCGGCGCCGGCATCTTCACGGTGGCCGGGCGCGCCGCCCACAGCCTGGCCGGACCGGCGATCCTCATCTCCTTCGTCGTCGCCGCCGTGTGCTGTGGGCTCGCCGCCCTCTGCTACGCCGAGTTCGCCTCGGCGATCCCGGTGTCCGGGTCGGCCTACACCTTCTCCTACGCCTCGCTCGGCGAGATCGTGGCCTGGATCATCGGCTGGGACCTGCTCCTCGAGCTCATGCTCGGCGCGGCCGTGGTCGCGCAGGGGTGGTCTGCCTACCTCGGGGTCTTCCTCGGGCGGCTCGGGATCACGATCCCGGAGTCGGTGGCCTACGGCTCGTCGTTCGACCTGCCGGCCTTCGTGCTTGTCGCCGTCCTCACGATCCTCGTGACGATCGGCATCCAGGAGTCGATGCGGGTCAACATGGTGCTCGTCGCACTCAAGGTCGGCATCGTCCTGTTCGTCATCATCGCGGGCATCGGCTACATCAAGACCTCGAACTACACCCCCTTCATCCCCCCGACCCAGGCGACCGAGGGCAGCGCCACGACGCTGGAGGCACCGCTCATCCAGACGATCTTCGGCTTGACGCCGTCCGCCTTCGGCATCGGCGGCATCCTCGCGGGTGCCTCGCTCGTCTTCTTCGCCTACATCGGCTTCGACGTTGTCGCCACCACGGCCGAGGAGGCCAAGAACCCCGCGCGTGACCTGCCGCGCGGCATCATCGGCTCGCTCGTGATCTGCACCCTCCTCTACTGCGCCGTCGCCCTCGTCATGACCGGGATGGTCCGCTACGACCAGCTGTCCTCCGAGGCCTCGCTGGCCAAGATCTTCGAGGACGTGGGCAAGCCGGGCTACGCCACCCTCATCGCCGCCGGCGCCGTCGCGGGCCTCACGACGGTCGTCATGACCCTGCTCATCGGCAGCTCGCGAGTGGTGTTCGCGATGTCGCGGGACTGGCTGCTGCCGCCGAGCCTGGGCAAGACCAACGCCCGCACCGGGACCCCGGTCAAGATCACGCTGGGCATCGGCCTGCTCGTCGCGCTGACCGCGGCACTGACCCCGATCGGCAAGCTCGAGTACATGATCAACATCGGCACGTTGACGGCCTTCTTCCTCGTCTCGCTCGCCGTGCCGGTGCTGCGCAAGCGCCGCCCGGACTTCAACCGCCCCTTCAAGGTGCCCTTCTCCCCATGGCTGCCGTGGCTGTCGGCGGCGATCTGCACCTACCTCATGCTGACCCTGCCGCTCGAGACGTGGATCCGCTTCGCGATCTGGATGGCGCTCGGCTTCCTCATCTACTTCGTCTACGGCTACAAGCGCTCGCGCCTGTCGGGCAACCCGAACCCGAGCGGCGACCTGCCCTCGATGACGTCGACCTGACCCAGCTGACCCGGCTGACCCGGATTCCTCACCCGATGTCGGGGCAGACGAAGACCGGCATGGTGCGTGAAAAAGGGTTCGGCATCTACCGATCACCGGTAGATGCCGAACCCTTTTTGACCCGCACCAGCTGAGGCCGCACCCGCAGGCCGGACCCAGCCTCAGAGGGCGGCGATGATGTCCTCGACGCGGGCCTTGGCGTCGCCGAAGAGCATCTGGCTGTTCTCCTTGAAGAACAGCGGATTCTGCACTCCCGCATAGCCGGTGGCCATCGAGCGCTTGAACACGATGACGTCCTTGGCCTCCCAGACGTGGAGCACCGGCATGCCCGCGATCGGCGAGCCCGGGTCGTCCAGAGCGGCCGGGTTGACCGTGTCATTGGCACCGATGACGAGCACGACGTCGGTGTCGGCGAGGTCGTCGTTGATCTCGTCCATCTCGAGCACGATGTCGTAGGGCACCTTGGCCTCGGCGAGCAGGACGTTCATGTGCCCGGGGAGGCGACCGGCCACCGGGTGGATGCCGAAGCGCACGTTCACCCCACGGTCCCGCAGCCGACGCGTGAGGTCGGCGACGGCATACTGCGCCTGGGCGGTGGCCATCCCGTAACCGGGGGTGATGACGACCGACCGGGCGTCGCCGAGGAGGGCGGCCGCGCCCTCGGCGGTGATCTCGCGGTGCTCGCCGTAGTCGGTGTCACCGGACGACGTGCCCGCCTCGACGCCGAAGCCGCCGGCGATGACCGAGATGAACGAGCGGTTCATCGCGCGGCACATGATGTAGGACAGGTAGGCACCCGAGGAGCCGACGAGCGCACCGGTGATGATGAGCAGGTCGTTGCCGAGGAGGAAGCCGGCCGCGGCCGCCGCCCACCCCGAGTAGCTGTTGAGCATCGAGACGACGACCGGCATGTCACCGCCGCCGATCGACATGACCAGGTGCCAGCCGAGGAAGAGCGCGAGCAGCGTCATCACGCCGAGCAGGCCCTGGCGCACGCCCATCGAGCTGTGCGGCGTCACCACATAGGCGATCGTCATGACGACGAAGGTGACGATGATGCCCAGGTTGAGCGCGTGCCGCGCCGGCAGAACCAGCGGCGCGCTCTTGATCTTCGCGGAGAGCTTGAGGTAGGCCACGATCGAGCCGGTCAGCGTCACGGCGCCGATGAAGACGCCGACGAAGACCTCGATGTCGTGGATCTTCGGGTAGGCGGCCACTTCATAGGACGAGTTCCACCCGACGAGCACCGCGGCCAGGCCGACGAAGGAGTGCAGCAGCGCGATGAGCTCGGGCATGCCGGTCATCTCGACACGCTTGGCCCGCCAGATGCCGATGGCGGCGCCGATGGCCATCGCCGCGACGATGAGGCCCAGGCCCAGGGCACCGCTGCCCGCGCGGTCGGGGCCGCCCTTGCCGAGCGGTGCGGCGTCGATGCCACCGACGGCGGCGAGGACGGTGATGACGAGGGCGATGCCCATGCCGATGACGCCGTAGCGGTTGCCCGCGCGCGCCGTCTCGTGCCTGGACAGGCCGGCGAGGGCGAGGATGAAGAGCAGCCCGGCGACGATGTACGCGCCTTGGACGAGGGTCAGCGAGAGGGTCATCGCTTGACCTCCTCACGCTTGAACATCTCGAGCATTCGGGCGGTCACGGTGAACCCACCGAAGACGTTGATGCTCGCGACGAGGATGCCGATGAAGGCAAGCACGCTGATCCAGATGTGGCCCTGGTGCCCCACTTGGAGCAGCGCGCCGACGACGATGATGCCGCTGATCGCGTTCGTCACCGACATCAGCGGGGTGTGCAGTGCGTGGTGGACATTGCCGATCACGTAGAACCCGATGACCACCGAGAGCATGAACACCATGAAGTGCCCGAGGAAGGGCTCCGGCGAGAACGCCGACACGAGCAGGAAGCCGACCGCGGCCGCTCCGAGGAGGGCAAGCCGCGTCCCCGCGGACATCGGCTTCTTCTCCGGCTTCGCGTATGCCGCAGGGCTGGCTGCCGCTGCCGCCGCGCCCGCGGTGGGCGCGGCCGACACCTGCACGGGAGGTGGCGGCCACATGACCTTGCCCTCGTGGACGACGGTGACGCCGCGCTGGACGACGTCCTCGAAGTCGAGGGTGAGCTCGCCGTCCTTCTCCGGCGTGAGCAGCTTGAGCAGGTTGACCAGGTTGGTGCCGAAGAGCTGGCTGGCCTGGGTCGGCAGCCGCCCAGGCAGGTCGGAGTAGCCCAGGATCGTCACGCCGTTCTCGGTGACCACGCGTTGGTCGACGACCGATCCGGCGACATTGCCGCCGTTCGAGGCAGCCATGTCGACGACGACCGAGCCCGGCTTCATCGAGGCGACCATCTCCTCGGTGATCAGGCGCGGCGCCGGCTTGCCGGGGATGAGGGCGGTGGTGACGATGATGTCGACATCCTTGGCCTGCGCGGCATACAGCTCGGCGGCCTTGGCGTTGAAGTCCTCCCCCATCTCCTTGGCGTAGCCGTCGGTGGAGACCTCGGTCTTGACGTCGATGCGGAGGAACTCCGCACCCATCGACTCGACCTGCTCGGCGACCTCGGGGCGGGCGTCGAAGGCGCGGACGATGGCGCCGAGGGAGTTGGCGGCGCCGATCGCGGCGAGCCCGGCGACACCGGCACCGACGACGAGGACCTTGGCCGGGGGCATCTTGCCGGCGGCCGTGACCTGGCCGGTGAACATCCCGCCGTACTCGTTGGCGGCCTCGATGACGGCGCGGTAGCCGCCGAGGTTGGCCATCGAGGAGAGCACGTCGAGGGCCTGGGCGCGCGAGATGCGCGGCACCGCATCCATCGCGAGCGCGGTGACGCCGCGGGCGGAGAGGTCGGCGACCAGGTCGGGGTTGAGCGCGGGCGCGAGCAGCGAGATCAGGGTCTGGCCGGAGCGCAGGCGGGCGACCTCCTCCGCGCTGGGCGCGTTGATCTTGAGGATGACGTCGGCGTTCCACACGGCCTCGTCGACGATGTCGGCGCCGGCCCGCTCGTACGCGCCGTCGTCATAGCTCGCCTCGGCGCCGGCGCCGGACTCGACGAAGACGGCATACCCGAGGGCTTCGAGCTGCTCGACGGTCTTGGGGGTCGCGGCCACGCGGCGTTCGCCGGGCCGGGACTCTCTGGGCACACCGATGCGCACGGGGCATCGACCTCTCTGCGACGGAGACAGGGGATTCACTCCCGAACCTACCGTTCCGGGACCGCCCCACACCCACCGGTGTGACCGCCGCCGCGTTGCCACATATCGCGCCGAGGGGGCGCCACTCGTCGGATCACTCACCTTCCCTTGGGGCGGCCGTCTCCTGTTGAGGCAGCCATCTCCTGTTGAGGCGGCTCGCTCCCGTTGAGGCGGCAATCTCCCGTGGTGGCGTCCCCACCGGGACACCCGACCAGCGTTTGGACGCCTGAACCCGGAATGGACCTTGGGTAAATGCACCCTCCCCACGCACCCCCAGCGCACCCCCAGCGCACCCCCAGCGCACCCCCTGTGCACAACGTCCGGCTGGTTCAGCCGATCCGGCAACACTGAGCTCATGCTCGGACCCGCCCGCCCTGACCCCTTCGATCCGGGGTTTCTGCACCTGACCAAGGACCTCAACCGTCGGGGGATCGTGCCGACCCGCGCCACCCACCATCACTTGCGGCACGGCGTCTGGATCGAGCGGGCAGTGTGGGCAGCACTCACTCCCGAGCAACGCCATGCCGCTTTCGTCCACGCAACGGCGCTTCGGGTGACGGGCCCAGAACCTGTCTTCTGCCGGACCTCGTCCGCGGCGGTGTGGGGACTGCCCCGCATCGAGGCGTGGCCCGCAGTCGCCCGCACCCATGTCGAGGGACTGCGCCTTCGCGGATCCGACCTCGTGCACCGACATCTCGGCCACGCCGTCGAGCCGGTCGCCTTCCGGGGACTGCTCCTCACGCCCGTCGCACGCACCGTCATCGACCTTGCCCGGACCGAATCCCTGATGACCGCGGTGGCCGCTGCCGACCACGCACTGCGCCACGAGATGTGCACGCGCGCGGAGCTCCTTGCCGAGGTGCAGGCACTGCCGCCACGAACCAAGCGACGTGGCATCGCCCAGCTCGTGCACGACTTCGCCGACCCGGACTCGATGTCCGCCGGCGAGAGCCTGTCCCGGGTGCGCATGTTCCAGCTGGGCCTGCCTCGACCACGACTTCAGGTCGAGCGCGAGGATGACCGCGGGCTGATCGGCCAGGTCGACTTCGACTGGGGGGACGTCGTCGGCGAGTTCGACGGCAAGGTCAAGTACAGGATCCCCGAAGACGCTGACCCCGCCGACGCCGGCGAGATCGTCTGGCGCGAGAAGCAGCGCGAGGACCGTCTGGGGCGCCAGGCCAAGGTCGCCCGATGGACGTGGGCGGTCGCGATGTCGCCCGCTCGGCTGGCCGCCGTCCTGGCCGAGAAGGGGATTCGTCCGCAGCCCCGATGCACCTGGTTCGACGGACTCGGCGAGCAGGGGTCCGCCTGACCCGCTGGCTCACCGCGGCATCCGGGTCCACGTTCCACAAGGTCCTTCTCCTGTTGTTCCCCAAGGTCCATCTGCTGTTGAGGCGTCCAAACCCTGGGGAGGGCGTCCACGTGGGGACGCCTCAACCACGGATGAACGCCTCGACCTCGGATGGACCGCCGAACCACGCCCGGGCGGTCGAGGTGGCGGATCGCCCGCTTCCCCTCGCAGCGGCGGCATCCCCCGCGCACGCCCCACCAACGAAGGGGTATGCCGTCCGCCCGGGGTGGGCGGACGGCATACCGATGTGGTCGGCCGGTGCTCGGCCGGTGAACCGAGGGCCCTGCGCACGCGGTCATGCGCCGAAGGAGCCGCGCGGTCAGCTGGGCTTGGGGGCTCCCTTGCGGGCGTAGCGCCACCAAGTGAGCGCGACGCACATGACCGCCCAGGCGACACCGACCCAGTAGAACGGCACGGCACCGAGGGTGGTGATGCCGACACCGAAGAGGAACGGGCCGAAGGCGGCGATGGCCGCGGTCCACCCGATGACGCCACCGGCCTGGCGCCGCTCGAAGATCATCGGCATCTGCTTGAAGGTCGAGGCGTTGCCGATCCCCGCGAAGAGGAAGATCGCGAGCATGCCGTAGAGGAACCGGTTGAAGCCGGCGTCCAGGGTGGCGGCGGACGACACGTCAGGGGTCAGGCCGCCGATCGTGTAGATGATCGAGCCGATGAGGCCCACGCCGGAGATGAGCGTCCAGATGGCCCCGCCCATCTTGTCGGTGAGCGGCGCGAAGACGAACCGCGCGACGGCGCCGATGAGCGGCCCGAGGAAGACGAACTTCACGGGGTCGGGGAGGGAGTAGCCCTCGACGAGGACCTGCGCCGTGGCGCCGGCACCCTTGACGATCTCGGTGTTGCCGCCGCCGTAGAGGTTGAGCATGAGCAGACCGAACTGGGCCGATAGACCGGAGAAGGTGCCGAAGGTCATGATGTAGAGCAGGGTCATCCACCAGGTGTCCTGGTTCTTGAAGATGTCGAACTGCTGCTTGACGTTGGCCTTGACGGGCACCGACTTGAGCATCGTCCACGCGAGCGCGGCACCGATGACCATGAGCGGGATCCAGATGAAGGCGGCGTTCTGGTACCAGACCTCCTTGTCGGGCTTGCCCGGGAACTTCATCATCTGGCTGCCACCGAAGAGGGCCAGCCCACCCATGGCGATGAGGTAGGGCGTGAAGAGCTGGACGATGGAGACGCCGAGGTTGCCCAGGCCCGCCTGGATGCCCAGGGCGGTGCCCTGCTTGGACCGCGGGAAGAAGTAGGACGTCGACGGCATGAAGCCGGAGAACGCGCCGCCGCCGATGCCGGCGAGGAAGGCGAGGACCATGAGCTCCCAGTAGGGCGCGGTCGGGTGCTGCACGCGCACGCCCCAGCCGAGGGTCGAGGCGACGAGGAGCAGGGTGGTCAGCGAGACCATCTTCCGCGTGCCCATGATGGGGGGCAGGACCATCCAGACGAGCCGGAAGAGTCCGGCGGCCAGGCCGGGCATGGCCGCCATCCAGTAGAGCTGGCCCTTGGTCCACGTGTACCCGAGGGCGTTGAGCTTGGGGATGATCGCGCTCGGCAGGAACCACGCGATGAACGCGAGGGTCAGGCAGAAGGTCGTGATCCAGAGGGTCTTCCAGGCCAGGCCCTTGTCCCAGGTCGCCTCGTTCTCGGGGTCCCAGGCCTCGAGCCACTCGCCCTTGCGGGCCGTGGTCGTGCTCATGCATTTCTCCTTGCGGTTGAGCCGGTATGCCGCGGGGCGCGGCGCCCGGGAGGGGTTCAGTTGGCGGGGGCGGGGGCGCTCGCCGTGGGCTTCTCCAGCTCACGGGCGAGTTCGGGGGACTTCTCGTGGAGCATGTGGACGACGGTCCAGTGCATCCAGACGGTGCAGGCCAGGGTGAGGAGGAAGAGCACGAAGAAGGTGCTCGTCGGGAAGCCGGACCACTGCTTGGTGTAGGCGAAGAGGGGCGGAAGGACGAACCCGCCGAGGCCACCGAACATCCCGACGAGGCCCCCGACGGAGCCGACGTTGCCCGGGAAGTACTCGGGGATGTGCTTGTAGACGGCGGCCTTGCCGATGCCCATGGCGCAGCCGAGGACGAAGACGATGATCGCGAAGGGGACCAGGCCGAGGTTGTAGGCGAGGTGGCTGGTCTCGGTGCCGTCGGCGTGGTGGATGACGAGGTGGCCGTTGGGCATCATGAGCAGGGCGGTCGAGCCGAGCATCGCGGCGAACGTCCAGTACATGACGCGCCGGGCGCCGAACCGGTCGGAGAACCAGCCACCGACGGGGCGCAGCAGCGAGGCCGGGAAGATGAAGGTGGCGGTGAGCAGGGCCGCGGTCTTGAGCGGGATGTCGAAGTTGTCGACGTAGTACTTGGGCAGCCAGGCGGACAGCGCGACGTAGGCACCGAAGACGGCCGCGTAGTAGAGGCTGAAGCGCCACACCCGGATGTGCTTGAGCGGGGCGAGCATCTCGGCCATCGGCTTCCCGGCTCCGGCGACGTGGTCCTTGCGGGGCACGACGAGGAAGGTGAGGATCGCGACGACGACGAGCGCCACGGTGTAGATCGAGGGGAAGATCCGCCAGCCGCCCTTGAAGATGCCGAAGTACACGTGGCCGGCGGTGCCGGCGATGATCGTCGGCACGAGGACGAGGAGGAGCTTGGTCACCGAGGCGCCGACGTTGCCGGCGCCGAAGACGCCGAGGGCGAAGCCCTGGCGCTCCTTGGGCTGCCACGCGGAGTTCCACGCGATGCCGACGCTGAAGAGGTTGCCGGCGAAGCCGACGAGGAAGGCGAGCACGAGCAGCGCGCCATAGGTCGTCGCGTGGGTGAGGAAGAAGCACGGGATGGCGGTGAGGAGGAGCATCGCGATGGTGACGACACGGCCACCGATGCGGTCGGTGAGCATCCCCGCCGGGAGGCGCCACATCGAGCCGTTGAGCACGGCGACGGCGGAGATCCACGCCAGCTGCGGATCCGTGAGCTCGAGCTCCTTCTGGATCGGCACGCCGAGGATGCCGAACATGAGCCAGACGGCGAACATCAGGGTGAACGCGATGGTCGACATCCACAGCACGCGGCGGGCTCCGCCGGCCTCGGGGGTGGCCGGGCTGGCCGGTGCGTCGGGGGCGGCGCCGGCGGCGCGGGCCTCGGTCGACATGTGATCCTCCATTTGTACGACTGTCATCCTCTAAAACCGGAGCAGACATTACTCCCCTGGGGGAGGAGTACGTCAAACCCCGGAATCCTCCAAAAGCACCTTCCCCTGTGGGCTTGCCCACTCAGGTAAGGCTCACCACGGTGCCACCGGTCGCCACCTGCCGACGAGGACCCACGCCGGGCACGCCGCGGATTGACGCTCGTCGGGCCATCCGATATAACGGAGTGAGTTCATCTATTTCGGGAGGAGCGGCCATGACCATCGACGTGTCCGCCGGAGCCTCCCTCCTCGCCTCCCCCGTGCGCCGTCTCATCGTCGACACCCTCGCCCGACGCGGCGCGATGACAGCCGCGCAGCTCGGCGACATCATCGACCTCCACGTGACGACAGCACGCTTCCACCTCGACCAGCTCGTCGCCGGGGGCCTGCTCGAGTCGCGCTTCCAGAAGCAGGTCGGCGCCGGGCGTCCCCGCAAGCTGTATGCCGTCGCGCCCGGCTCGCTCGAGCCCAGCCGTCGCGACAGCGAGGGCCTCCAGGTCCTCGCCGAGCTGCTCGCGGAGAGCTTGACCGCCGGCGAGAACGGCGAACCCCTCAGCCCGGCCGAGGCCGGACGGCGCTGGGCCCTCGAGCACGTGAGCGACACCCACACCGCTGCGGCCGACACCCCAGGACGGTGGCTGGCCAAGGTCGGCGAGATGGTCGACGTCCTCGGCGACTGGGGCTACACCCCGGAGGTGACGACCACCAACGGCGGCCGCACCGCCCGCATCAACCTCGCCCACTGCCCGTTCCTCGACCTCGCCCGCAAGAACCCCGCGGTGGTCTGCGGCATCCACCGCGGGCTCATCGCCGGAGCCATGGAGCGCCTGGGCGAGGAGGAGGCCGACGTGAGCCTCGAGCCCTTCGTCGCGCCCTTCCTCTGCCGCGCCCATGTGACCACCCAGACCCCGTTCAAGTCATGAAGATCACCCCACCGCCCCCCGATCACTGACACGATCAGCGGACCGCCTCCCACTTCTCCCTCCAACCGCCGCCTCCGACCACCGCCTCAGCCACTGCCCCCCACCCGCGCTCCACGTGAATCTCCGCCCCTGACAAAGGAACTGCGAATGACCAGCCAACCGGCACTCGACGGCCCGCTCACGTCCGCCCTGGTGGGCACCCGGCGCTTCTTCACCAAGGCGACGGTGTCCGAGGACCAGCGCACGATGCTCGTCGAGGGCGGCCGTCAGGGGGACTCCTTCTATCGGGACCGCTGGGCGCACGACAAGGTCGTCCGCAGCACGCACGGCGTCAACTGCACCGGCTCGTGCAGCTGGAAGGTCTACGTCAAGGACGGCGTCATCACCTGGGAGAGCCAGCAGACCGACTACCCGAGCACCGGTCCGGACAAGCCGGAGTACGAGCCACGCGGGTGCCCCCGCGGCGCGGCCTTCTCCTGGTACACCTACTCCCCCACCCGCGTCCGCTACCCCTACGTGCGGGGCGTTCTGCTCGACATGTTCCGCAAGGCCAAGCAGCAGCACGGTGACGCGGTCGAGGCCTGGGCGAGCATCGTCAACGACCCCGAGCAGGCCCGGGCCTACAAGAGTGCCCGCGGCAAGGGCGGCCTCGTACGGTCGACCTGGCCCGAGGTCGAGGAGCTCGTCGCCGCGGCCTATGTCCACACGGTCAAGGCCCACGGTCCGGACCGCATCGCCGGCTTCTCCCCCATCCCCGCGATGTCCCCGGTGTCCTACGCCTCGGGCGCCCGCTTCAACGAGCTCATCGGCGCCCCGATGCTCTCCTTCTACGACTGGTACGCCGACCTGCCCAACGCCTCGCCGCAGATGTTCGGCGACCAGACCGACGTCCCCGAGTCCGGTGACTGGTGGGACGCGGGCTACCTCATCATGTGGGGCTCCAACGTCCCCCTCACCCGCACGCCCGACGCGCACTGGATGACCGAGGCCCGCTACCGCGGCCAGAAGGTGATCGCCGTCGCCCCCGACTACGCCGAGAACGTGAAGTTCGCCGACGAGTGGGTGACGACCGCCCCCGGCACCGACGGGGCGCTGGCCATGGCGATGGGCCACGTCGTGCTCAAGGAGTACTTCGTCGACCGCGAGATCGACTTCTTCACCCACTACAACCAGCGCTTCACCGACGCCCCCTTCCTCGTGAGCCTCGACGAGGTCGACGGTGCGGACGGCCGTGGGGTCTTCACCCCCGGCAAGTTCCTCGTCGCCGGCGACGTCGAGGGCCACCCGCAGGGCGGCTCCGAGAACGCCATGTGGAAGCCGATGGTCCTCGACGCCGCCACCGGCGAGGCCGTCGCCCCGCGCGGCTCGGTCGGCTTCCGCTACGGCGAGGAGGGCATGGGCCAGTGGAACCTCGACCTCGGCGAGATCAACCCGAAGCTGTCGTTGTATGCCGCGGGCTCACCGTCCGCTGACACCCCCGCCGCGGTGACCGTGCGGCTCCCCCGCTTCGACACCCCCGGCGGCAAGCTCACCACGACCGACCGCGGCGTCCCGGTCGTCAAGGTCGGCGACCGGCTCGTCACCACGGTCCTCGACCTCATGCTCGCCCACTACGGGGTCGAGCGCGCGGGCCTGCCGGGCCAGTGGCCGGCCGGCTACGAGGACGTCGACGGGGTCGCGACCCCCGCGTGGGCGGCCTCGATCACCGGGGTCCCCGAGGAGCAGATCACCCGCCTGGCCCGCGAGTGGGCACAGAACGCGGTCGACACCCAGGGCCGCGGCATGATCCTCATGGGCGCCGGCACCAACCACTGGTATCACTCCGACCAGCTCTACCGCGCGATGCTCGTGCTCACGACGCTCACCGGCTGCCAGGGCCGCAATGGCGGTGGCTGGGCCCACTACGTCGGCCAGGAGAAGGTCCGCCCGATCATGGGCTTCCAGCACATGGCCTTCGCCCTCGACTGGATCCGTCCGCCGCGGCACATGAACCAGACCGCGTACTGGTACGTCAACACCAGCCAGTACCGCTACGACACCTTCGACGCCGACGACATCAACGGCAACACCGGCGTCTTCTCCGGGCAGAGCACGATCGACCTCATCGCCCAGGCGGCCCGTCTGGGCTGGGCCCCGTCCTACCCGCAGTTCAACAAGTCCAGCCTCGAGGTCGCCGACGACGCGGCCGCCGCGGGAGTCGCGGCACCGGCATACGTCGCCGCGAAGCTGAAGTCCGGTGAGCTGAAGTTCGCCGTCGAGGACCCGGAGGCGCCGGAGAACTTCCCGCGCATCCTCAGCCTCTGGCGGGCCAACCTGCTCGGGTCCTCGGCCAAGGGCAACGAGTACTTCCTCAAGCACCTGCTCGGCACCGACAACGCCGTCAAGGCCGACGAGGCCCGCGAGGAGCACCGTCCGCACGACGTCACCTGGCGGGAGGAGGCCGGCACCGGCAAGCTCGACCTGCTCCTCACCCTCGACTTCCGGATGACCTCCTCGACGCTCTTCTCCGACGTGGTGCTCCCGGCGGCGACCTGGTACGAGAAGCACGACATCAACACCACCGACATGCACCCCTTCGTGCACTCCTTCAACCCCGCGATCGCCCCGCCGTGGCAGTCCAAGAGTGACTGGGAGACGTGGAAGGCGATCGCGAAGAAGTTCAGCGAGCTCGCCGCGACCCACCTGGGCGTCCGCAAGGACGTCGTCGCCAAGCCCCTCTGGCACGACACCCCCGAGGCGATGGCCACCGTCCACGGCCGGGTCCTCGACTGGAAGAAGGGCGAGTGCGAGCCGGTGCCCGGCAAGACCATGCCGGTCATCGCCGAGGTCGAGCGCGACTACGGCGCCGTCTACGACAAGTTCGTCGCCATCGGCCCGCTCATGGAGAAGGTCGGCATGGTGACCAAGGGCGTCGCCTACGACGTCAAGCGGGAGATCGACATCCTCAGGCAGCGCCACGGCACCGTGCGCGGCGGCGCCGCCGACGGCCAGCCGAAGATGGAGACCGACATCCAGGTCGCCGAGGCGATCATGCACCTGTCGGCCACCTGCAACGGCCACCTCTCGACCCACGGCTTCAAGTTCCTCGAGAAGCGCACCGGGCACCAGCTGCACGACCTCGCCGCCGAGAGCGAGGGCAAGCAGATCACCTTTGCCGACACCCAGGCGGCCCCGGTGCCCGTCATCACCAGCCCGGAATGGTCCGGCTCGGAGACCGGCGGTCGGCGCTACAGCCCGTTCACGATCAACGTCGAGCGGCTCAAGCCCTTCCACACCCTCACCGGTCGCCAGCAGTTCTATCTCGACCACGACTGGATGCTCGGGATGGGCGAGGAGCTGCCGACCTACCGGCCGCCCCTCGACATGACCCGCCTCTTCGGCGAGGCGCCGGTCGGCGAGCAGAACGCCCTCGGGGTGTCCGTGCGCTACCTGACCCCGCACAACAAGTGGTCGATCCACAGCGAGTACCAGGACAACCTCTTCATGCTCTCGCTCTCGCGCGGCGGCCAGACGATCTGGATGTCGGTGCAGGACGCGGACAAGATCGGGGTCAAGGACAACGACTGGATCGAGGTCGTCAACCGCAACGGCGTCGTCGCCTGCCGGGCCGTCGTGTCGTACCGGATGCCGGAGGGCACGGTCTACATGCACCACGCCCAGGACCGGCTCATCGACGTGCCACTGACGGAGACCGACGGCAAGCGCGGCGGGATCCACAACTCGCTCACCAGGATCCTCGTCAAGCCCAGCCACATGATCGGCGGCTACGCCCAGCACGCCTACTTCTTCAACTACATCGGCCCGACCGGCAACAACCGGGACGAGGTCACGATGATCCGCAAGCGGACGACTCCGGTCACCTACAACTGACGCCCGCCCGCGGCATACGAAAGAGAGACCAAAGACATGCGCGTCATGGCACAGCTCGCGATGGTGATGAACCTCGACAAGTGCATCGGCTGTCACACCTGCTCGGTCACCTGCAAGCAGGCGTGGACCAACCGCACCGGCATGGAGTACGTCTGGTTCAACAACGTCGAGACCCGGCCCGGTCTGGGCTACCCCCGGCGTTGGCAGGACCAGGAGGAGTGGAAGGGCGGCTGGACGCTCAAGGGGGGACGGCTCCAGCTCAAGTCCGGCGGCCGTGTCCAGAAGCTGCTCAACATCTTCAGCAACCCCAAGATGCCGACGATGAGCGACTACTACGAGCCGTGGACCTACGACTACGAGACCCTGCTGAACGCCCCGCTCCAGAAGAACTTCCCTGTCGCACAGCCGCATTCGCTGATCACCGGCAAGAAGATGAATGTCACCTGGTCGGCCAACTGGGACGACGACCTCGGCGGCGCCCAGGAGTACGCGCACAAGGACCCGATGCTCAAGGGCATCGAGGACAAGGTGAAGTTCGAGTTCGAGAAGACCTTCATGTTCTACCTGCCGCGCATCTGCGAGCACTGCCTCAACCCGGCGTGCGCGGCCTCCTGCCCGAGCGGCGCGATCTACAAGCGCGCCGAGGACGGCATCGTCCTCGTCGACCAGGACAAGTGCCGCGGCTGGCGCATGTGCATCAGCGGCTGCCCCTACAAGAAGGTCTACTTCAACCACAAGACCGGCAAGGCCGAGAAGTGCACCTTCTGCTACCCGCGCGTCGAGGTGGGGCTGCCGACTGTGTGCTCGGAGACCTGCGTGGGCCGGCTGCGTTACATCGGGATCGTGCTCTACGACCCCGACAAGGTGCTCGAGGCCGCCTCGGTCGAGGGCGACCAGGCGCTCTACGAGGCCCAGCTCGGTTGCTTCCTCGACCCCTTCGACCCCGAAGTGGCCAGCGCCGCCGAGCGGCAGGGCATCCCCGCCGACTGGATGGACGCCGCCCGGCGCAGCCCGGTCCGTCGCCTCATCCAGGACTACAAGGTCGCGCTGCCGCTCCACCCGGAGTACCGCACGATGCCGATGGTCTGGTACATCCCGCCGCTCTCCCCGGTCGTCGACGTCGTCAAGGAGACGGGCTTCGACGCCGAGGACCAGGCGAACCTCTTCGCCGCCATCGACACCCTGCGCATCCCCGTCGAGTACCTCGCCGGCCTCTTCACCGCCGGTGACGTCGAGCCGGTCAACGCCGTCCTGCGCAAGCTGGCGGCGATGCGCTCCTACATGCGCGACATCAACCTCGGCCGCGACCCCGACGGCAGCATCCCCGCCGCCGTCGGCATGGGCGAGGAGGAGATGTACGAGATGTTCCGGCTGCTGGCGATCGCCAAGTACGCGGACCGCTACGTCATCCCGACCGCGCACGCCGAGCAGGCCCACTCGCTCGAGGAGATCGCGACCGACTGCGCCGTCTCGGCCTACGACCACAGCGGCGAGGCCCAGCCCTTCGGGGTCGGGTCCGGGCCGGAGGTGCGGATCGCCGTCGAGGACCTTCGGGTGCGGACGGCGCGTCTCAAGGACGAGGGCTGACCGGTGGCCATCGGAACCAGCGGTCTCATCGACCGCGTCTGGAAGCGCCACCGACGCACCGAGGCCGCCTGGGCCGCTGACGAGGTGGCCGCCACGTGGCAGCTCTGCTCCCTCCTCCTCGACTACCCCACCGACGAGCTCGTATGCCGCGCCGCCGCCTTCCGCTCGGTCGCGGCCTCCCTGCCACCCGCGCTGGGAGCCGGCCTCACGGCATACCTCGACACGATGGAGGGCACGAGCGTCGGTGAGCTGCAACGGGACTACGTCGAGACCTTCGACGTGACCCGCAAGTGCGCCCTCCACCTCACCTATGCCACATGCGGCGACACCCGGCGTCGCGGAGTGGCGCTCGTCCAGTTCAAGCAGGCCTTCCGCGCGAGCGGGGTGGAGCTCGAGGACGCCGACGCCGAACTGCCCGACTACCTGCCGATCGTCCTCGAGTTCGCGGCGCTCACCGACCGCGAGGCCGGCTGGCGGCTGCTCACCGACCACCGGGTCTCCATCGAGCTGCTCCATCGCGCCCTGCGGCACCGGGACTCGCGCTGGCTCCCCGTCGTCGAGTCGCTGCGGGCCACCCTGCCCGTGCTCGACGGCACCGACGAGGAGGCCCTCGCCCGACTGATCGCCGCCGGCCCGCCGTCGGAGGACGTCGGCATCGACGGCGCCCAGGACCCGTACGGCGGGATCCCCTCGGCCCCCCAGTTCGACCCCGCCGCCGCCTTCGCGTCGGGCCCACAGTCCCTTGGATCCACGATTCCGGTTGGAGCCCCCCGATGAACACCTTGCTCTGGGTCGTCTTCCCCTACGTGTGCCTGGCGATCTTCGTCGTCGGGCACTGGTGGAGGTACAAGTACGACAAGTTCGGCTGGACCACGCGGTCCTCGCAGCTCTACGAGGACAACCTGCTCAAGTGGGGCAGCCCGCTGTTCCACTTCGGCATGCTCGGCGTCGTCGGCGGCCACATCATCGGCCTCCTGCTCCCCAAGGGCTGGACCGACGCGATCGGCATCTCGGAGAGCACATACCACGCGTTCGCCCTCGGCGGCGGGCTCATCGCCGGCGCGATGGCGCTCGTCGGGCTCGTCATGCTCGTCTACCGTCGGCGCACGGTGCGCTCGGTCTTCAAGGCGACGACCCCCATGGACAAGGTGATGTACCTGTTCCTGGGCGCAGTCATCCTCCTCGGCTGCTGGAACACCTTCGCCTCCGTCGTGCTCCACTCGAGCGAGCACTTCAACTACCGCACGACCGTCTCGCCCTGGTTCCGGGGCATCTTCTACGGCCAGCCGGATGCCGCGCTCATGACCGGCGTGCCGCTGGGCTTCCAGCTGCACGCCCTGCTCGCCTTCGCGCTCTTCGCGCTGTGGCCCTTCACCCGGCTCGTGCACGTCTTCTCCGCACCGCTGGGCTACCTCACGCGGCCCTATGTCGTCTATCGGAGCCGTGACGTCCGCGCCGGCGCCGGCGCGGGGAACCGCGCCCCGCAGCGCGGCTGGGAGCGCCCGAGCCTGGACGACGCCCGCAAATGAGTGACCTGGTTGCCGCCGAGGCCCAGTGGCACGGGTGGATCGAGCAGGCCTGCGCCGCCGTGGGCGTCGACCCCGCACTCGTCGACGTGCCGATGATCCATGCGTTGACCAAGGACATCGCGCACGACTTCGCCCGGCCGATGGCTCCGGTCGGCTCGTTCATCCTCGGGGTCGCCCTGGGCCAGGCCGCCGCGTCGGGCATGACAACCGCAGACGACTCGCACACGTCATCGGGGGATCTGCTGGCCCGCCTCCGCGCCACCTTGGTCCCGGCGAGCTGATCCCCGACAGGGCCTCACCCAAGGCCCATCTCCTGTTGAGGCGGCCAACGCTGGTTCAGGTGTCCCCACCAGGGCGCCCCCACCGGGTTTGGACGCCCCAACCAGGTTTGGACCTGTGACAACCACGTGAACAGCACCACCGAGGAGGGCCTCATGGCCGAAGGAATATCGATCGGCGCCCGCCCCGAGCCGGGCCACGACGCACACTCCGCCGACCCGGCGCCCTGGGAGGGGATCCCCAGCGAACCGGGCGCGCCCGCGATCGTCGACCTCACGGCATACGGCGATCGGCTGCTGGCCCAGGCCCGCGCCGATGCCCGCGGCAAGGCGACCGCCCCCGTGCTCAAGAGTGAGCGGCAGCGAGCCCTCCTCGTCGCCCTCACCTCAGGCGCCGGGCTGGCCGAACACTCCTCTCCGCCGGCGGCCTCCCTGCACGTCCTCTCCGGACGCTTCCGGCTGTATGCCGGTGACGTCGAGTGGGTCTGCGGCGCAGGCGAGCTGGTCGCGATCCCGCCCGAGCGCCACGCCGTGGACTGCATCGAGGACGGGGTCTTCCTGCTGACCATCACGCCCCCCACCCGCTGAGCCGACAGACAGCACCGCCCCCACGACAGATTCGTGGGGGCGGTGCTGCTTTGGGCAGCGGGAGCTGCCGTCAGTTGTCGGCCGAGGAGAAGCCCGCGCGCTGCGCCGACTCCGCGTCGAAGAACCAGACGTCCGGCTCGCACGAGTCGTAGCCCGGGTGCTCGGCGGTGCGGTAGGTCCGGCTGTCGAAGTAGGCCTGCACCGGGTGACCCAGCGGCTGGGCCCCGTCGCTGATCGGGGCGGCCGAGCCGACGCCGAACCCGCCGTCCGTCACCTCGTCGAGGTCGGAGATGCGCCGGCCCCAGGCCTCGGTCTCGGGAGCCTCCGAGGGCATCGCGTGCGCGGACTCCTCGCCCATCATCGCCTCGTCGTGCTGCCAGTCGCTCCCGGCGTCCACCGGCGCCGCGATCTCCGCCTGGGCGGGACCTGCGTCGCCGTCCACGTCGTCGCCGTGTCCGTCCAGGTCATTGCCGTATGCCGTGTGCTCGCCGTCGCCCTCGGCCTCCGCGCGCTCCGGCTCGGTGGTCACGTCATCGGCAGCCGCAGGCTCGTCGACAGCGGCCCAACCGTCCCCGACCGGAGCCTCATCGGACTCGATCGGCGCGGACTCGACCGGCGCAGCCTCGGCCGCCACCTCCTCGGCCCGGTCCGGCTCGCTCCAGCTGTCGGACTCCGGGGCCACGGCCTCCTCCTCGACGAGGGGAGCGTCGGCCATCACCGGCTCGACGGTCGTCTCGGCGTCACCCCAGGCGGACGGGGTGGCACCAGCAGCGGCGGCGCCGCTTGGCTCGCTGATGACCTCGTCGGCCGCCAGGTCGTGGGCGCGAGCCACCTCCAGGAACATCGGGGTGGAGATGGTCGACTCGCTCAGCGGGGTCTCGTGGCCATCGGTGGCGGCGGCAGGGCCATCCACACCGTCAGCAGGTTCGGCAGCATCGGAGGCCTCCGAGGCATCGGAAGCATCGGAAGCATCGGAAGCATCGGGGGCAAAGCATGCGTCCTCGGCGTCCGCAGCCCCGGCCTCCTCCGACGCAGCCACCCCGGCGAAGTCCTCCTCAGTGACGTCGGTGTCGGGGTCGATGACGTCGGCGCGGTGGAGGTCAGCGGCATACGCCTCCTCGCTCTGGAGCAGCTGGGCCCGACCCGCCTCGGCATCGGCGGCAGCCGCGGCCGCGCGCTCCGCAGCCTCGTCGGCCTGGACCCGCGCCTCCTCGGCGGCCACCTCGGCGCGCTCGGCCTCAGCGGCAGCCCACGACTCGCGCTCGGCGGCCTGGACGGCATACGTCTCCTGCGCGGCAAGGGTCGGCTCGTGGTGCGCTGCGGCCTGGTCCCTCAGGGCCTGCGCCTCCACACGGGCGGCGTCGTCGCCGCGCGACCGCGAGGACATGAACCACCAGATGAGCAACGCCAGCAGGAGCAGCAGCACGATGGGCAGCACGATGAGGAGCAGCGAACCAGACATGGCCAATCTTCCCGGTAGGGCCCCGACGCAGAGGTCGCGTCAGTGTTCCGCCCCGAACCTATCCGTTTCGGGCCGCTCGCGCGCTCACCCGGATGGGCGAGCACAGACGTGTCTCAGGCGAGCCCGAGCTCCTCGGTGGAAACTTGACGCATCTCGACCTTGCGCACCTTTCCCGTCACCGTCATCGGGAAGTCCTCGACGACCTTGACATAGCGAGGGATCTTGTAGTGAGCCAGCTTGCCCGTGGCGAAGGCGCGCACCGCCTCGGCCGTCAGCGGCTCAACCCCCTCGCGCATGCGGACCCAGGCGCAGAGCTCCTCGCCGTACTTCTCATCGGGCACCCCGATGACCTGGGCGTCGAGGATGTCCGGGTGCGTGTAGAGGAACTCCTCGATCTCGCGGGGATAGATGTTCTCGCCGCCGCGGATGACCATGTCCTTGATCCGGCCAGTGATGCGGACGTTGCCGTCGGCCTCCATGACCCCGAGGTCGCCGGTGCGCATCCACCCGTCGACGACCGCCTCCGCGGTCTTGTCCGGCTGCTCCCAGTAGCCGAGCATCACCGAGTAGCCCTTGGTCCAGAACTCCCCCGGCGTCCCCCGCGGCACCGTCTCGAAGGTCACCGGGTCGACGATCCGGATCTCCAGGTGCGGGCAGACGCTGCCGACGGTGCCGACCTTGACGTCGAAGGCGTCGTCGACCCGCGTCTGGGTCGACACCGGCGAGGTCTCGGTCATGCCGTAGCAGATCGTCATCTGGTCGATGCCGGCCTCGATGAGCTTGGTCATCATGCTCGCGGGGCACGGTGAGCCGGCCATGATCCCCGTCCGGACGCTGGACAGGTCGTAGTCGGCGAAGTTGGGCAATGCCCACTCGGCGATGAACATCGTCGGGACGCCGTAGAGGCTGGTGCACCTCTCCGCGGCGGCGGCCTCGAGCGTGAGGGCCGGGTCGAAGCCGGGCGCCGGGATGACCATGCACGCGCCGTGCGTCGTTGCCGCGAGGTTGCCCATGACCATGCCGAAGCAGTGGTAGAAGGGCACCGGGATGCAGATCCGGTCCGCCTCGGTGTAGCGGCAGACCTCCCCGACGAAGTAGCCGTTGTTGAGGATGTTGCGGTGGCTGAGGGTGGCGCCCTTGGGGAACCCGGTCGTGCCCGAGGTGTACTGGATGTTGATCGGGTCGTCGGCCGTCAGGCCCGCCGAGGCCGCGGCGAGGTCCTCCGGGCTCACGTCGTCGGCCCGCTCCAGCAGGTCGGTCCACGACTCCTGCCCGATGACGAACACCTGCTCCAACCCCGGGCACTCGGGCCGGGCCGCCTCGACCATCCCCACGTAGTTGCTCGTCTTGAAGCTCGGCGCGATGACGAGCATCCGGATCCCGGCCTGCCCGAGCACGTAGGTCAGCTCGTGCGTGCGATAGGCCGGGTTGATGTTGACGAGGATCGCGCCGATCTTGGCCGTGGCGTACTGCGTCACGGTCCACTCAGCGCAGTTCGGCGCCCAGACCCCGATCCGGTCCCCCTTGGCGAGCCCGACGGCGAGCAACGCCCGGGCGAGCCGGTCCACCTCGGCCCCGAACTCGGCATACGTCCACCGGATGCCCTGGGCCCGGTCGACGAGCGCCTCGCGATCGCCGTGCCGGGCGATCGTCGCGTCGAGGTTGGCGCCGATGGTCTCCTCGAGCAGCGCCGGCGTCGTCTCACCGACGGCGTGGGACAGGCTCGGGTCGGTGGCAGTGGGGGACATCGGCGTCCTTTCGCTCGGGCGTGCCCCCCATCCCACTCGCGGGGGCAGTCACCCGCAACCCCTCGGTATGCCGTCCGCCCACCTTCGCGCCGACCGTCGCGTCCGCTGCGCCCACCGGACGCCGCTCCCCATGCCGCGGTTGTTACTTTTTGACGCGGTTGTGACCTCGGGGTCACAACCGCGTCAAAAAGTAACAACCGCGGCGTGGGGGGGTCAGATGGCAGCGCCGGGGTTGAGCAGGCCGGCCGGATCCAGGGCCGACTTGATCGCGCGCGTCACGTCCATGGCATCGGGCCCGAGCTGCGCCGCGAGCGACCCGATCTTGGCCCGACCCACGCCGTGTTCGCCGGTGATGGTGCCCCCGAGCGCGATCGCGAGCGCCATGATCTCGGCGAACGCCGCCTCCGCCCGCTCCCGGGCGCCCGCATCGCCGCCGTCGAAGATGAGGTTGGGGTGGGTGTTGCCATCCCCTGCGTGGGCGACGACCGGGATGTCGGTGTCGTGGCGTCGCGCGATGTCGGCGATCCCGGCGAGCAGCTCGGGCAGTCGAGGCACGGGCACTCCGACGTCCTCCACCAGCAGCGATCCCAGGGCCTCGGTCGCGGGGAAGAACGCACGTCGCGCGGCGAGGAAGGCCTCGCCTTCGGCAGGGTCGTCATTGCGGTAGCACTCGGTGGCGCCGTGCGCAGTGCAGACCGCCTCGATCGCCGCCATCTCCTCCTCGCGGGCGGCACCGGGGGCATCGGAGCGCACGATCAGCAGGCCACCGGCCGAGCGGTCGAGCCCCATGGCGGTGAAGTCCTCGACGATGTTGACCGCGCGCTGGTCCATGAACTCCACGAGCGATGGCCGCAGGGTCCGGCCCATCGCCACCACGGCATCGGCCGCCGAGGCCACGGTCGCGAAGAGGGCGACGAGTGTCGAGGCCGGCGGCGGCGCCGGCACCAGGCGCAGCGTCGCTCCGACGACGATGCCCAGGGTGCCCTCGGACCCGACGAAGAGCTTCATCAGCGACAGGCCCGCGACGTCCTTGACCCGCTTCCCGCCGAGGGTGATCAGCCGCCCGTCCGCGAGCACGACGTCGAGGCCGAGGATGTAGTCGGTGGTCACGCCGTACTTCACGCAGCACAGACCGCCGGCATTGGTCGCGATGTTGCCGCCGATCGAGCAGATCTCGAACGAGCTCGGGTCCGGCGGATAGAACAGACCGTGCTCCGCCGCAGCGCGCTTGACGTCGACGTTGAGGGCGCCGGGCTCGACAGTGGCGGTGCGCGTGGCCGGGTCGATCTCGATGGCCGTCATCCGCTCCAGGCTGATCGTGAGCCCGCCCTCGATGGCATTGGCCCCTCCCGCCAGGCCCGTCCCGGCACCCCGCGGCACGATCGGTATGCCGTGGCGCGCCGCCCAGCGCACGGCCGCCTGCACCTGGGCCGGCGTGCGCGGGCGCACCACCGCGCACGGCACTCCCGCGCCGGGGAACCGGCACCAGTCGAAGCGATAGGCCTCCGTCGAGGCCGGGTCCAGCAGGACGTTCTCCGCCCCGACCTCCGCAACCAGTTCAGCCAGTTGGTCCGCGCTGACTGCCATGCCGCCCAACCTAATGGGAATGCATCGTCTCGCGCCGACTCTGGTCGGGTGGGAGGGTGTCGCGGGATCTGCGACCCGCCGCGCAAACCCTGGCCAGGGGCGCAGCCATTCCTGCGCCATTGGGCGGGATCTGCGACCCGCCGCGCAAACATTGGCCAGGGGCGCAGCCATTCCTGCGCCACCGGGCAGGATCTGCGACCCGCCGCCGCGCGACCGGACACAACCGCGGGATATCTAGCGGGAGGGGCGGGAGAGGCGGTCGAGGACGGCCAGCAGCAGGGCCTCGCGCAGGGCAGCCGGCGCCACGTCGAGGAGGGCGTTGACCGGGGCCATCCGCTCCGGCAGGGCCAGCGCGCCATCGCCACCTGCCAGGCCGGCGAGCGCGAGCAGTCCGTCGAAGTCGCTGTCGCTCAGCGTCGCCGGGTCCAGCGCCGCTGCTGCGGCGGCCAGCCCGGGGTCCACCTCGATCGGCCCCGAGGCTCGGGCCGCCGCCACCGACTCGGCCAGCGCCGACAGGAACTCGGGCACCGACGGTGCCGTCGCCGCGGACAGGGTCAGGTGCACCGTGGCCGGCGTCCCGCGGTAGGCCATCTGCGGCTGGACGTACCACCCCCGCGCCAGCATCTCGTCGGCGATCGTGAACACATCGCACGACCCATCCGTGGCCAACGCGAGCAGGGTCGAGTCGGGCTCGACCACAACCCTCAAACCCGGTATGCCGTCCGCTCCCCTCGCGATCGCGAGGGTCGCGTCCCGAGCGGACCGGGACAACTCGGCATACCCCTCGACACCGATGGCCCGGGTGACCGCCCAGGCGGCGGCGAGAGGGCCCCCGGACTTCGTCGACTGCATCGTCGAGTTGAGCATCGTGTAGCCGGGCCAGTCGGCTGAGGCGAAGAAGTGCCCACGCCGCAGGGCCGGGTCACGGTGCAGGAGGAGCGAGACCCCCTTCGGTGCGTAGGCGTACTTGTGCAGGTCGACGCTGATGCTCGTCACGCCGGGGACGGTGAAGGTCCACGGGATCGGCGTCTCGAGCCAGGGCAGCACCCAGCCACCGATGCAGGCGTCGACGTGGCAGCGCAGGCCCCGCTCGGCCGCGATCGCCGCGAGCTCGGGGATCGGGTCGATGACGCCCTGGGCGTAGGAGGGTGCCGAGCCGACGACGAGCACGGTGTCGTCGCGGACCGCGGCAGCCATCGCCACCGGATCGGCCCGGAAGGTCGCCGGATCGACGTCGACGACGATCGTCTCGACGCCGAAGTAGTGGGCCGCCTTGTGGAAGGCCGCATGAACGGTCGAGGGCAGCACCATCGAGGCCTCGCCCGGCGCTGCACCCGCCCCTTCGCGTGCGGCGAGCACCGCCAGCAGCACCGACTCGGTCCCACCCGAGGTCACCGACCCCACGAAACCCGCAGGTGCGTCGATGAGGGCACCGGCCATCGACACGAGGTCGTTCTCCATCGCGAGCAGTGACGGGAACGCCGTCGGGTCGAGCCCGTTGGACCCGGAGAACATCGCCAGGGCCTCGAGCCCGAGAGCGTCGGCCTCGGCGAGTCCCGAGTCATACACATAAGCGAGCGTGCGGCCGCCATGCGCGGGCAGGTCCATCGCCTGCAGCTCGCGCAGTCGGGCCCTGATCTCGTCAGACCTCATCGGGTCGCCTCCTCGACGGCACGGGCATCCAACCGATAGCGCAGCAGGAAGACCAGGGACACCCCCACGAGCACGGCCGGAAGCACCGTGAAGCCCAGCTCCATCGCCCGCAGAGCCGAGTCCGGCTGTGCCACAGTGCCGCTCGTGGACGAGACGTACCCACCCCAAGCCAGCACCGCGGCATACGCAAAGGGCCCGAGCGCCATCCCGAAGGTCTCGGCAGCGGTCCACACACCGGTGTAGACACCCGCGCGGTTCTCCCCGGTGCGGGCCGCGTCGACAGCGGCGATGTCCGGCAGCATGGCCAAGGGGAACATCTGCGTCCCGGCGTAGCCGACGCCGACCACCGCCACCGAAGCCGCGAGCGCCGCCACCCCGAGCCGCATCCCCACGAGGGCCGCGAGGGCTCCGCCGCCGAGGAGCAGAGAGGCCACGAGGAAGCCGGTCCGCTTGCCGGCGCGCTGGCCGACCCGCTGCCACAGGGGCGTGACGACCAGCGCCGGTGCGACGAAGCAGACGAAGAGGATCGTGGACAGACCTGAGGAGCCCATCAGGCCGCGAGCGACGTAGTCGACACCGGCGAGCATCGCGGCCGTCGCGAGCGCCTGGAGGACATAGGCGAGGAGCAACGTGCGGAAGTCCTTGGCAGCAGCCACGATCCGCAGCTGCTCACGCAGGCTGGCGGCCGGGGCGGCCACCTCCCGCAGGACTGCACGACGCGTCCCCCACCAGGCACCGAGGGCGCCGAGAGCGATGAGGGCCCCGACGAAGAGGCCGACGCCGCGATAGCCCCACTCCGGGCCGAGGGCATCGCGCACCATCGGCGAGAGACCACCCGAGACCAGGATCGCCAGCGCCAGCACCGCCACTCGCCAGGACATCAGCCGGGTGCGTTCGTCGTAGTCGTCGGTGAGCTCGGCGGGCATCGCGACATAGGGCACCTGGAAGAAGGCGTATGCCGTGGCGCACGCGAGGAAGAGCAGCACCACCCAGCCCGCGCCCAGCCAGGTCGGCGCCACCGGCCCGGCGAAGAGCAGGGCGAAGGCGACGGCCAGCACCAGCCCGGCCCGCAGCAGGAACGGGCGGCGGCGTCCGGCCGGGTTGGTCGAGCGGTCGGAGATGCGGCCCGCGATCGGGTTGAGCACGACGTCCCAGGCCTTCGGGAGGAAGACGATGAGCCCGGCCAGCCCGGCCGCGACACCGAGGCGGTCGGTCAGGTAGGGCAGGAGGAGCAGCCCGGGGACCGTGCCGAAGGAGCCGGTCGCCACGCCCCCGAGCGCATACCCGCGACGGACCGATCCCGGGAGCGGCTCCTGTGCCATGGTCGGGACCCTAGTGCCCGGCGGGCCCACGGCATACGGCGGCGTTCGTCCTAGAGTGGAGAGAGACCCGGGTCCTTCGGCAAGGAGTGGCGATGAGCAGCGACACGAACCCGACCACGAGCATCCCCGCCAACGCGGTGGTCGTCGGCATCGACGGCAGCGAGCGGGACGCGACCTGCCTTGCGTATGCCGCGGGCGCCGCCACCCGTGCCGGGTGTCCCCTGCACCTGCTCCACGCCCAGGAGCTCGTCACCGAGCTCGCCCTGTCCGACGCGGTGTCCGCGCGCGGACTCGGCACCCTCGCGGACGTCGCCGACGACGGCGTGCTGCCGGCCGCCCTCTCCGACGCGCGGTCGAGGTGGCCCGATTTGGAGATCACCGGCAGCGACCCCTGGGCCCACGCCGAGCGCGCACTCATCGAGGCCTCGGAGGGAGCTCACCTCGTCGTCGTCGGTTCCCGCAGCGTCTCCGGCCTCGAGCGCTGGATCCTCGGCCGGTCCTCCCTCGCCGTCGCCATGCACGCCGCCTGCCCGGTCGTCCTCGTGCCGGCGGGGGCTCGGACCGGCGCCGAGGGCGATGTCGTCGTCGGGGTCGACGGCAGCGAGCACTCCGCGTTGGCGGCCGAGCGCGCCTTCTGGATCGCACAGATCCGCAAGGCGCCGGTGCGCGTGATCACCACGTGGAGCCTGGAGATCGTCGACGGCATGGTCGTGACCACTCCCGAGAACCCGGCGTGGGCCCAGGTGGAGGGCAAGTACCGCGACCTCGCCGAGCGGATCGTCGCTCCGCTGCGCGAACGCTGTCCCGAGGTGCCGTGCGAGATCGACGTGCGCCGCGGCTCACCGGCCGCGGTCCTCGCCGAGGCGTCGGCCACTGCGGGCCTGCTCGTCATCGGTCGGCGCGGGCGCGGCGGCTTCCGCGGCATGCTGCTGGGGTCGGTGGCGCACAAGGTCATCGAGACGGCCACCTGCCCGGTCATGGTCGTCCGTCAGGGCTGAGCCCGAGGCCGTTTCACGTCGCCGGCGTGATCCGCAGGACCTGATCGTCCGAGCCGTTGCTCGTGGAGACATAGAGCGCGCCATCGGGCCCGACCCGTGCTGCCCGCAGCCGCCCGAACGGGCCGTTGGACTGGGGCGGCACCTTCACCGCGGTCACCTCACCGTCGCGGCGCGGCAGGACGAGCAGCTTGGCGCCCTTGAGGGCGGTGACCACGAGCGCTCCGTCGAGGCCGGGCCAGGCGTCCCCACCGAGGACGGCGACCGCGCAGATCGCCTGCGTCGTCTCGCCCGAGGTCCACCGGGCCGGCACCGCGTCGGGGAAGCGCGCGATGTCCGTCATCGAGACTGATTCGTCGTATGCCGTCTGCTCGCCTCCCCGGCTCGGGTCCCATCCGTAGTTGCCGCCGGCCCGGATCTGGTTGACCTCGTCGTCGAAGGACGGCCCGTGCTCGGCGGTGATCACCTCGCCCTCGGCGTCGACGGTGATGCCCTGGATGTTGCGGTGCCCATAGCTGAGGACCCGGCGCTCGTTGGCATCCGCCGAGGTGGCAAAGGGGTTGTCCGCCAGGCCTTCTCCGGTCTGCAGCGAGACGCGCAGGACCTTGCCGCCGAGGCTGGTGCGGTCCTGCGGGATGCTGCCGACCGCGGTGTCACCCGTGCCCACGAGGAGGGCTCCGGTGTCGTCGATCGCCATCCGGCAGCCGGAGTGCCGGCCGCCGGAGGCCACCGGCAGCCCGGTGAGCACGTCGCCAAGACGCGTGGCCGCCGAGCCGTCGGCGGCGAGCTGCCAGCGCACGATCCGGATGTCGCGCAGGGAGCCGCCGACGTCGTGGGTCCGGCAGGTGAGGAAGGCCCGGCTGCTCGCGAAGTCGGGCTGGACGAGCAGGCCCATGAGCCCACCCTCGCCGCGCGCACCGACGTCGGCGAGGTCGGCCTCGACCTGCGTCACCGATGCCCCGGGCTCGGCCGAGGAGAGGAGCTTGAGCCGGCCCGGGCGCTCGGTGACGAGGACCCGGCCGTCCGGGAGGAAGCCGAGGTCCCACGGGTGCTCCAGGCCCGAGGCCACGACCTCGACCCGGACGTCCAGGTCACCCTCGACCGGCAGGGTTGAGGCACTGGCCCCCGACGCACCCGCCGACGCCGGGACCCGCGAGCCGTCGACGGCAGGCGCCGGGCTGCACCCGGCCACCCCGGCAAGGGAGAGGGACAGCGCGAGGAGCGCCACGGCATACCGGGTTCGGGTCATGCTCCACGGTAGCGAGCGGCCGGCACCCGACCGGACTCGCGGCTCAGGCCGGTGAGCTCCAGCCGTCGGCGGCGAGGCGGGCGAGCGCGTCGAGGGTGAGGTCGAGGGCGAAGACGAACTCGTAGTCCTCGTCGCAACTGCCGCCGGGGCGTCGCTGCTGCGCGTCCGTCACGACCCGCATGATGGCCGGGTAGTCCGCGGGCTCCGGCTCCGGCGCACTGCTGCGCGTCGAGGTCGGGAGCGCGCCCGGATCGTTGAAGAGCTCGGGGCTGAACCCCCAGATCCGGTTGCCCAAGGTGTGCATCGCGTGGTGGGTGAGGTCCGCGGACAGGCCGCCGGCCAGCAGGAGCCCGGTGAGTGCGTCCATGTGGCGCAGGACGGCCGGCGTCCGCCGCACCCGGGTCTCGATCGCCCGCCGCGCCCACGGGTGGAGGGCCAGCGTGGCCCGGGCGGCCAGCAGGCGAGTGCGCACCGCGGCCCTCCAGTCCTCCGGGCGAGGGGCCGTCTCCGACGCCTCCGGGTCGGCGCTGAACGCATCGATGACCTGGTCGACCATCCCGTCGAGAAGGTCCTCCTTGTCGCCCACGTGCTTGTAGAGCGCCATCGGGACCACACCGAGACGTGCCGCGAGGGCGCGCATGCTCACGGCGTCGATGCCCTCCGCATCGGCCAGGGCGATGGCTCCGGCGATGACGGAGTCACGGGTCAGTGGTGGGCGAGCGCGGCAGGTCACGATCCTCCTCGGCGCAAGGGATGGGTGGGGCGAGTTGACGAGGTGTACATCGTACACCTAGGGTTCCGTCCACCGTGGTGTACGCCGTACACCTCTGAGTCCCGGAGAGCTTCATGTCACCCACCCGCCGCACCGCTGTCGCCGCCGGCATCCTCTACTTCGTCACCCACGTCACCTCGGTGGCCGCCCTGGTCCTCTACGGCGGCTCGGGGACCGGGGCCGACTGGCTCGCGGCCCACCGCGGGTCGGTGCTGGCCGGAGCGGTCCTCGAGATCGTCCTGGCAGTGGCCGTCGTCGGCACGGCCGTCGCCCTCTTCCCACTGCTCCGGGAGCGCGCACCCGCCGTCGCGAGCGGCTATCTGGCACTGCGCACCCTCGAGGCCTCGGTGATCCTGGCCGGGGTGGTCACCATCCTGCCGATCGTCGCCGCGCCGGCGTCCACCTCGCTGCCGGGGCTCGCCCCCGACGTCGCGCAGGGTCTGGCACTCGCGCACGACTGGACCTTCCTCATCGGGCCGGGGCTCGTCGTGCCGGTGCACACCGTCCTGCTCGCACTCCACCTGTGGCGATCGGGTCGGGCGCCTCGGTTCATCGCTGCACTCGGCCTCGTCGGCGGCCCGCTCGTGGGGCTCATGAACGTGGGGGTCATGTTCGGCGTCACGGGGATCGTGCCGATCCTGGTGGTGCCGGTCTTCGCGTGGGAGATCACACTGGCCGGGTGGCTGATCCTGCGCGGACTGCGGGAGCCGTCATGAGCCACACCTCAGCGGCGAGCCGATCCTGCGTGGGTCGCCTCCGCCCACCGCCGGGGGCGCTCGTCGGCCTCGCGCTCGCCGCCGGGTTCCTCTGGGCGCCGGTGTGGGTGACCGGGGGCCGTCTGGGCACCAACCCCTTCGACGACGGGCCGATCCGCACGTTGGCTCGCTCGGAGCTGACGGCGTGGTTCGGCTCTGGACGTGACACTCTCGGGGCCGACCTGGCCCGCGCGGTCACCGACTGGCGACTGTTCCACACGGTCAAGGCGGTGCTCGCGCTGATGCTGCTCGCCGTGGCGCTGGCGTGTGTCCGGCGCCTGGGGCAGGCGGTCAGTCGGAGGCTTGCCGGCGCAACCGCTCTGGCGGCCTTGATCGCCCTCGCCGCCAACGTCCAAGGGGCGATCGCGCCGCTGGCCTCGCTGGCGTCCTTCGGCCCGATCAGGACCGGCGGCGGCAACGACCCGAACGCCGCACTCGCGACGGAACTGACCGGCTCCGCCGCCTGGCCACTCCTGCTCGAGGACTTCACGCGCTTCCACGTGACGATGGCCATCATCGCCGTCATCGCGACGCTCGGGCTGGGCGTCCTGTCGGCACGAGCCCTCGTCCGACGCCGGACCACCGCTGCCGTGACACTCGGTCTCGTGGCGGTGGCGTGGGCCGTCATTGCTGCCGCCAACGGCAGCACCGCGCTGTCACCGGCTTCGGCGCTGCTCGCGGCCCTCGACTCCCGCTAGCCCGCGCTGATCCGGGCTCAGCCGCCCATCGCGGCGAGGACGTAGATGACGAGGAAGCCGAGGAAGAACATCGCGCCGAGCCAGACGCTCTCCTTCTCCTCGTGGGCCTCGACGAGCAGTTCCTCGACGACGAGGTAGAGCAGGGCGGCCGCACCGAAGGCGAGGACCGCGGCCATGACCGTCTCGGACACCCCGCCGAGGAGGGCGGCACCGCCGATCGCGCCGACCGCCGTCACCAGGCCGAGCACGATCGTGATGACGACGGCGCGGGTCTTGCTCGCGCCGGCCTCGGTCACCTCGGCGACCACAGAGAGCCCGAGGAAGAGGATCTCGAGGGTCAGCGCGACGGTGAGGATGAGGCCCTGGGTTGCACCGAGCCGGACGCCGACGCCGATGAGGATGCCGTCGAGGAGCAGGTCGACGGCCATCGCCGCGAGCATGCCGATCGGCAGGGCGACCGCCGCTCGCTTGATCGTCTTCTTCCGTATGCCGGCCGGCGCTGCTGCCGCTGCCAGGTCACCCATGGTGGTGCTTCCGTAGGCCCCGGCCATGGCGACGTCCTCGATCCGACGTGCCTCGGCCTCCGAAGCGACCTCCGCCGCCTGCTCGGTGCGCCGGCCGTAGGCGCCGAGGGCGAGGACGAGGAGCGCGCCCGCGACGACGCCCACGACGGTCCAGACGAGGTGGCCGGCCTTGTGCAGCTCGGGCATGATCTCGCCGACGAGGGCAGCCGTGACGACACCGGCGGCGAAGTGCTGGATGCCGCTGACGATCCTGGGCCCAGGGGGCCGGATGACCGCGATGAGGGCCCCGATGATCGAGGCAAGCACGGGGAAGGAGACGAGGAAGGCAGTTTGACCGACGAGGCTCGCGTCGAGCGATCGTACGCCCGCCCACGCTGCGATCACTCGATCCAAGTGGGGACAGACATCAAGACCTCCGTCTGGCAAGCGGAGACCAGGTCCCTCAGGTTGGACGTGAAAGCGCCAAGTTGGCCCGACGTCCGGCTCATCCCCGCTCGCGCGAGGCGGACGAGGTTGGCGACCTTCTGGCGCGCCCGAAGAGAGGCACATCCCCGCTCGCGCGGGGCGGACTCGAACGTGGACAGGTAGCCCCAGTTCAGCGCCGGCTCACCCCCGCCCGCGCGGGGCGGACTCGGGTGTCGGCATCGGCCTCGGAGGGCTCGCCGGCTCATTCCCGCTCGCGCGGGGCGGACGCGGTGAAGAAGGAGACCGAGATCCGGGCGACCGGCTCATGCCCGCTCGCGCGGGGCGGACCGCCGGCCGGATCAGATCGTGCAGCCGTGGCAAGGCTCATTCCCGCTCGCGCGGGGCGGACGCCACAACTCCACACACAGCAGAACCCCCGCCAGGCTCATCCCCGCTCGCGCGGGGCGGACCATCGGAGCGCCGAACGGGCCGACTTCCGCGTGGACTCATCCCCGCTCGCGCGGGGCGGACCATCGGAGCGCCGAACGAGCCGACTTCCGCGTGGACTCATCCCCGCTCGCGCGGGGCGGACCACCTCCAGGCCCTCCGGGATCGCCTCGACGCCGGCTCATCCCCGCTCGCGCGGGGCGGACCGCGCTCCTTCGTCGCTTATTTCGCGCCGAAACGGCTCATCCCCGCTCGCGCGGGGCGGACCACCAGGACCGGGCCCTGCGCCGCGGCCTGGGCGGCTCATCCCCGCTCGCGCGGGGCGGACAAGCCGGCGTAGTGGATCAGCTCCTTGTAGCGGGGCTCATCCCCGCTCGCGCGGGGCGGACGACGGCCAGAAGTGCGGCGCACGCGGCTCGACCGGCTCATCCCCGCTCGCGCGGGGCGGATGACGACTCAGGACGGGGCGAACACGGGCGGGCCGGCTCATCCCCGCTCGCGCGGGGCGGACCACGAGTAGCCGCTCCCGGCCCACCCGAGCTTCGGCTCATCCCCGCTCGCGCGGGGCGGACCACCTCGAAGCCACCGGCCTGTTCGCCGGCGAGGGCTCATCCCCGCTCGCGAGGGGCGGACGACTCCTACACCGGCGCCGACGCCTACGGGGGCGGCTCATCCCCGCTCGCGCGGGGCGGACGGTGCGACGGTGGATCGGGGGAAGCCGGTCACCGGCTCATCCCCGCTCGCGCGGGGCGGACGCCTGTGTGACGGGCACGGGCCGGTCAGCAACCGGCTCATCCCCGCTCGCGCGGGGCGGACGAGGCCCCGACCCGCTTGGCCTGATCGGCGGCCGGCTCATCCCCGCTCGCGCGGGGCGGACGGACTGCTGCCCCGAGATGACCACCGTGTCATCGGCTCATCCCCGCTCGCGCGGGGCGGACCTCGAGTCCGAGGGCAAGAAGCACACTGAGGCCGGCTCATCCCCGCTCGCGCGGGGCGGACCCCGTTGGCTTGACGCCGAACACTTCGGCCATCGGCTCATCCCCGCTCGCGCGGGGCGGACCCTACGCGCAGACGACGGTGCAGGCGCGAGTCCGGCTCATCCCCGCTCGCGCGGGGCGGACGGCCAGGGCCCATCGCGCGAGGCCCGCGACGTAGGCTCATCCCCGCTCGCGCGGGGCGGACGAGGAATGGGGCGCCCGGTGGCGCCGCTCCCCGGGCTCATCCCCGCTCGCGCGGGGCGGACTGCACCGTCGTCTGCGCGTAGGGCGGCAGTCCGGGCTCATCCCCGCTCGCGCGGGGCGGACGACCCAGGCGCGGCGGGCGAGGGCGAGGATGAGGGCTCATCCCCGCTCGCGCGGGGCGGACCAGCAGCGGATCCTGTCTGCCCAATGGGAGGACGGCTCATCCCCGCTCGCGCGGGGCGGACGAGCAGGTTCCACAGGTCACGGAGGATGTCGACGGCTCATCCCCGCTCGCGCGGGGCGGACTAGATGTCCGGCAGCCCCGCAGCGGAGATGAAGGGCTCATCCCCGCTCGCGCGGGGCGGACACGGTGTGGGAGCGCCCGATCAAGACGTATCGGGGCTCATCCCCGCTCGCGCGGGGCGGACGTCGTGATGTGCATGATCTGCGACTGCCGCGAGGGCTCATCCCCGCTCGCGCGGGGCGGACAGGTCACCGTATGGGGCAACTCTCACTACGCCAGGCTCATCCCCGCTCGCGCGGGGCGGACACCGGCAACGGCACCACGCGCTCCCGCTGCCCCGGCTCATCCCCGCTCGCGCGGGGCGGACTCGCGTGCTGCGGGCGATGGCGGCACTGGACCAGGGCTCATCCCCGCTCGCGCGGGGCGGACTACATGCCGGCTCGCCCGTTCGTTCTGTCCGCCGGCTCATCCCCGCTCGCGCGGGGCGGACTTCCTGCCACTGCCGGACCCCGCCGATCCGGCAGGCTCATCCCCGCTCGCGCGGGGCGGACCCGGAACCGCACCCACTCCTCGGGCACCTTGCAGGCTCATCCCCGCTCGCGCGGGGCGGACTCTCTTGCTATTTCTCCAAGTACCGGGCGGCGCGGCTCATCCCCGCTCGCGCGGGGCGGACCTTGCGGAGTTCGGCGCGGACGGCTTCGTGAACGGCTCATCCCCGCTCGCGCGGGGCGGACGCCGCGATCACGCTGGAGCCGATGACGCGCCCGGGCTCATCCCCGCTCGCGCGGGGCGGACTCGACGCTGGGGCGCACCCGCCGCCCCCGTCTGGGCTCATCCCCGCTCGCGCGGGGCGGACGCAGGCTCGTCGCCCTTGTCCTCGATCTTGATCGGCTCATCCCCGCTCGCGCGGGGCGGACGGTGGCCGACGCTTGGGTCTTGTCAGTGGATGCGGCTCATCCCCGCTCGCGCGGGGCGGACTACAGCAACCCCGGCGACCTCGTGTTCGACCCCGGCTCATCCCCGCTCGCGCGGGGCGGACTCTCGACCCGTGGCTGAAGAAGGTGCAGGCCGGGGCTCATCCCCGCTCGCGCGGGGCGGACCTCGCCTGCCTTGAGGGCGGCGTCCAGTTCGGCGGCTCATCCCCGCTCGCGCGGGGCGGACGGCCAGAGCCGCGAGCTGCAGGCGTACCTCGTGGGCTCATCCCCGCTCGCGCGGGGCGGACGGGGTCAGGCTCCCGCCGCCTCCGCTGGGGAGGGGCTCATCCCCGCTCGCGCGGGGCGGACTCGTTCTCGAGGTAGCGGTACATGCGGACCCCGGGCTCATCCCCGCTCGCGCGGGGCGGACCCGGCGGCCGCGGTGACAGTGGCCCTGGCGGTGGGCTCATCCCCGCTCGCGCGGGGCGGACAGCGGTGGCGTCGCCCGCAGCAGTCCGTGGAGGGGCTCATCCCCGCTCGCGCGGGGCGGACATGGCACTGACCGACGCTCAACAGACCGCCCTGGGCTCATCCCCGCTCGCGCGGGGCGGACGTCTGCACGTTGGCGCACTGGATGTAGTGCGAGGGCTCATCCCCGCTCGCGCGGGGCGGACATGCATGACCATTCGCTCCTGTGCTTGCGGTACGGCTCATCCCCGCTCGCGCGGGGCGGACAATCTCGGCACAGGAGACCTCTGACGGCGCCGGGGCTCATCCCCGCTCGCGCGGGGCGGACGTGCGGGGAGGTTGCGGGGCCGGCCGGGTGCGAGGCTCATCCCCGCTCGCGCGGGGCGGACTGCCTAGGGTGGCCATAGCCAGGTAGGTCATGGGGCTCATCCCCGCTCGCGCGGGGCGGACCCGCCCCGACGGCACCTGGCTGGCCGTTGGGACGGCTCATCCCCGCTCGCGCGGGGCGGACCCGCAGCGCGATCGGCGGATTACTGCTGCTGCTGGGCTCATCCCCGCTCGCGCGGGGCGGACGCCGCCATGGACTTCCCCCACCTGCATGGGGACGGCTCATCCCCGCTCGCGCGGGGCGGACCCGGTGGGGTTCCGGCCCGCCGCCATCCACGTTGGCTCATCCCCGCTCGCGCGGGGCGGACTCGATCTCCTCCTGTCCGACCCATCCGCGGGCCGGCTCATCCCCGCTCGCGCGGGGCGGACAGCGCGCCGAGGGTGCCGGCGGGGGTGGTGGTGGGCTCATCCCCGCTCGCGCGGGGCGGACGCCGCACGCACCACCAAACCATCCACCCCCACCGGCTCATCCCCGCTCGCGCGGGGCGGACTCGCGGTTCGTCTTCAATGCGGCGGAGGCGCGCGGCTCATCCCCGCTCGCGCGGGGCGGACCGGCCAGGATCGGGGTCGTCACAGGTCCAGCCCGGCTCATCCCCGCTCGCGCGGGGCGGACGTGTCACGTCGCGGTAGGGCTCGACCCCGACCGGGCTCATCCCCGCTCGCGCGGGGCGGACTCGCCCACTACCAGTCCCACGGACTGGCATTCCGGCTCATCCCCGCTCGCGCGGGGCGGACGCACGATAGGCCGCCTCCGGGGTGGGACGTGCCGGCTCATCCCCGCTCGCGCGGGGCGGACCAGCGAGGTCGTCCCCGGTTGGTGTGGCGCGGGGGCTCATCCCCGCTCGCGCGGGGCGGACGTCTGGGCCGGCACCGGCATCCTCGCCCTGGCCGGCTCATCCCCGCTCGCGCGGGGCGGACATTCTGATGTTGGCGACGCTCCAAAGAGGGCACGGCTCATCCCCGCTCGCGCGGGGCGGACCTCATCGACGACTTCGAGAGGGTCAAGGCCGAGGGCTCATCCCCGCTCGCGCGGGGCGGACGGACGAGGGAGGCGTCGACGGCGTCCTCCGCGCCGGCTCATCCCCGCTCGCGCGGGGCGGACTATGGTGCGCGCGTCACGCGCGGATTGGTCGCCGGCTCATCCCCGCTCGCGCGGGGCGGACGGCCTGGCCGCCGTCGACGCTCTCGTCGACGACGGCTCATCCCCGCTCGCGCGGGGCGGACGCATCCGCTGACCAACCGCCCGACACGGGCCGAGGCTCATCCCCGCTCGCGCGGGGCGGACCGGGTCACGGTCTCGCTGGCGATTGGGCGAGCGGGCTCATCCCCGCTCGCGCGGGGCGGACCGACAAGCTCAGCGAGGGTCAGGCTTCCCCCGGGGCTCATCCCCGCTCGCGCGGGGCGGACCGCGGAGATCGTTGACGCCGCCAATCTCGCCGCGGCTCATCCCCGCTCGCGCGGGGCGGACGGGACGACGGCAACGCGAAATCCATGCGGCTTCGGCTCATCCCCGCTCGCGCGGGGCGGACGCGCAGGAACTCGCCGCCAACGCGGGAGCACTGGGCTCATCCCCGCTCGCGCGGGGCGGACTGCCGAGGGTGACGTTCGGGGAGAGGGCAAGTGGGCTCATCCCCGCTCGCGCGGGGCGGACCTTCTCACCATCGGCACCGGAACCCCGGACGACGGCTCATCCCCGCTCGCGCGGGGCGGACATTGCGGGGCGGCGCGCAAGGACGGCTGCCTCCGGCTCATCCCCGCTCGCGCGGGGCGGACGAGGCCGGCCGGGCAGCCGCTCAGGCCGAGTCCGGCTCATCCCCGCTCGCGCGGGGCGGACCCTGCATTCGGCGAAGGCTCCGACCGTGATCGGGGGCTCATCCCCGCTCGCGCGGGGCGGACCGTGCATTGCCGGCGACGACGGGCGCGAGGGCCGGCTCATCCCCGCTCGCGCGGGGCGGACCCCCGCAAGCGCGGTCAGGGTGGCGGCGGTCACGGCTCATCCCCGCTCGCGCGGGGCGGACCTGCCGGCGTTCCTGGGCGGCGCTTCCCGCTGGGGCTCATCCCCGCTCGCGCGGGGCGGACCGAGAGGGTCGCGTCATGAGCCTCCCCGCCAACGGCTCATCCCCGCTCGCGCGGGGCGGACTGACTCCTGCCAGCCGGGGAGGGTGGCGACGCCGGCTCATCCCCGCTCGCGCGGGGCGGACTTTGAGGTCCCACTGCCCGCGCTCTGCTGCGGACGGCTCATCCCCGCTCGCGCGGGGCGGACGGGGGTTCGGAGGGGTTTGGATGGTCGAATCTGGGCTCATCCCCGCTCGCGCGGGGCGGACTCGCGGAGATCGTTGACGCCGCCAATCTCGCCGCGGCTCATCCCCGCTCGCGCGGGGCGGACAGGCTGCCCGGCTCGACGCCTTCACGACATGCCGGCTCATCCCCGCTCGCGCGGGGCGGACGGCGGGACGGCGTTGCCGACCTGCTCGTACTGCGGCTCATCCCCGCTCGCGCGGGGCGGACCACTCCCTCACCTACGCCAAGGTGGAAGCCGGAGGCTCATCCCCGCTCGCGCGGGGCGGACATCCCAAGGTCGGACAGGCCAGCGTGGAGGGCCGGCTCATCCCCGCTCGCGCGGGGCGGACGGCCAGTCCCGCGAGCTCCAGGCGTACCTGACGGGCTCATCCCCGCTCGCGCGGGGCGGACTAGACCACGCCCGCGACGAGCGGCGTCGAGCCCGGCTCATCCCCGCTCGCGCGGGGCGGACGGCTCGCGTCAGCTCGCGGCTCTGCATCCGCAGGGCTCATCCCCGCTCGCGCGGGGCGGACTCGAGCGGCACAACGAGGTGCTGACGCGGAACCGGCTCATCCCCGCTCGCGCGGGGCGGACGCCTCCCGCGAGTACGGCCGCCGCCGGGCTCGGGGCTCATCCCCGCTCGCGCGGGGCGGACTCAGCGCCAAGCGATACGCCGACCGGACCCGACGGCTCATCCCCGCTCGCGCGGGGCGGACTGACGATCCTCACCGACCAGGTCCCCGAGGACCGGCTCATCCCCGCTCGCGCGGGGCGGACTGCTGTCAATGGCCATGTCGCGGTCCCCGCTGGTGGCCAACTGAAAGTCCCCACCCCTCGCTGTGTTTCAGGTGGTCTTGAGTCGGGTTCCTCCGTTCGCTCTGGCCTGTTTCATTCGGTAGGAGTCGCCGTCGGTGATGACGGTGTGGCAGTGGTGCAGGAGCCGGTCGAGCATGCTGACCGCGGTGGTG
>JAIUOP010000011.1 GCA_020161815.1 Actinomycetota bacterium
CATCAGGCTTTCGCCCATTGTGCAATATTCCCCACTGCTGCCTCCCGTAGGAGTCTGGGCCGTGTCTCAGTCCCAGTGTGGCCGGTCGCCCTCTCAGGCCGGCTACCCGTCGTCGCCTTGGTGAGCCGTTACCTCACCAACAAGCTGATAGGCCGCGAGTCCATCCCAGACCGAAAAACTTTCCAGACGGTAGAGATGCCTCTCCGTCTCGTATCCGGTATTAGCAGCTGTTTCCAACTGTTATTCCAGAGTCTGGGGCAGGTTACTCACGTGTTACTCACCCGTTCGCCACTGATCAGGAGGAGCAAGCTCCTCCGTCACCGTTCGACTTGCATGTGTTAAGCACGCCGCCAGCGTTCGTCCTGAGCCAGGATCAAACTCTCCGTTGATGTTTGACTCTTGCGCATTGCGGCGCAAGAAATCGTTACCCATCGAAGGGTTGTTTCACTGGCTGAGCATGAACAACTAGCTATTGCTAGATGATCGTTGTCAACCAAAGGATTTTCGTTCGACGTGATGTCTCCCAGGACCGTGTGGCCCGGTCGCCATCACCTCGAGACGAGGTTATTGGCATCGATTTTTGACACGCTGTTGAGTTCTCAAGGTTCGGACGCGCACCATCACTCGACTCGGCGAGTCTCGCTTGGGGGCAACCATTCCAACTTACCCGCGTCCATGCTTGGGCGTCAAATCCGCGGTTCTTGCGAACCAGCCGATCGAGCGCGCTTGGATCTCTGCGGGTCCACCACTCTAGCAGCGGTTGGGCGCTGCTCCAACTTGGCGTCACCGCCTCGTCTGAGTGGGGGTCAGTCCCTGGGACCGGCCTGCTTGGGGCGAGCTCTCGCTCTCCGCTTGGCGTCCGTTCCTCCCTGTCGGGCTGACGTCGAGAACACTAGAGGAGGTTCCCGACGAAAACCAAATCGGCCTCGGCGGCCAGGCGCGCCGCATCGGCACGATCCCGCGAATTCTGTTGTGGCACAGCCGGATTCACCTGCCGAGTAGATCTGGACTCACGACCCCTCGGCGGCGAGGAGGCCGGCAGCCATCGACTTCCGGCCCCGTCGCAGCACGGCGATCGAGCCGTGCAGGAAGTCGTCGGCGAGGAGCACTGCCTCCGCGTCGGTCACCTTGACCCCGTTGACCGACGCTCCCCCGTCGCTGATCGCGCGGCGCGCGGCATTGCGCGACTCGACCAGGCCGACGGCGACGAGGGCTTCGGTCACCGGCATCCCGACGGCCACCACGCCGGAGGGCAGCTCGGCCACCGCGTCGCGCAGGGTCGCGGCATCCAGCGACCGGAGGTCGCCCTTCCCGAAGAGGGCCTCGGACGCCGCCTGCACCGCGGCATACGCCTGGGGTCCGTGGACGAGGGTCACCATGTCGCCGGCGAGCGCCTTCTGGGCGGCGCGGCGGAAGGGCTCGTCGGCGACCTGGCGCTCCAGCTCGGCGATCTCCTCGCGGCTGCGGTCGGTGAAGACCTTGAGCAGGGTGACCACCGAGGCGTCCTCGATGTTGAGGAAGTACTGGTAGAAGGCGTACGGACTGGTCATGTCCGCCGAGAGCCAGATCGCGTTGCCCTCGGACTTGCCGAACTTCACGCCCGAGGCGTCGGTGAGCAGGGGCGAGGTGAGGACATGCCCCGAGCCGCCCTCGGCGCGATGGATGAGGTCGACCCCGGCGGTCATGTTCCCCCACTGGTCCGACCCGCCCAGCTGCATCGTGCAGCCGTGGGCGCGGTAGAGCTCGAGGAAGTCCAGGGCCTGCAGCAGCTGGTAGCTGAACTCGGTGTAGGAGATCCCCTCCTGGCTCTCCAGTCGCGCCGCGATGGCCTCCTTCTTGACCATCTGGTTGACCCGGAAGTGCTTGCCCACGTCCCGCAGGAAGTCCAGCGCCGACATCGGCGCGGTCCAGTCGAGGTTGTCCACGAGGATCGCCGGGTGGGCGCAGTCCGGGTCGGTGCCCTCGAAGTCGAGGAAGGGCCGGACCAGCTCCTTGATCCGCGCGACATTGGCCGCCGTCTGGTCCTTGGTCTTCAGGACACGCTCGGACGTCGGCTTGGGGTCGCCGATGAGCCCGGTGGAGCCGCCGACGAGGCAGATGACCCGGTGTCCGGCCCGCTGGAACCGGCGCAGCGCGATCAGCTGGACGAAGTTGCCGAAGTGCAGCGAGGGCGCGGTGGGGTCGAACCCGCAATAGAGCGTGATCGGTCCCGCCGCGAGTGCCTCCCGCAACGCGGTCTCATCGGTGGTCTGGGCCACCGCTCCGCGCCACTGCAGCTCGTCGAGGATGTCGCTCACGCTCGGATCTTCCTTCACTCTCGTGGTGGGCTGCCGCTCAGGGTCGGTATGCCGTGTGCTCACCTCAGCCTGTCACGATCGCCGCATGGGGGTGGTCACGGTCCGCGCCCGACCGCCGCATCGCCCACGCTGTCAGCGAACCCAGCCGTCGGCGTGCGCCTGCTTGAGTTGCCGAGCCCGCTCAAGAGCCCCTGAAGCAAGCGCCAGATCCACCAGGTCACTCAGGAGCAGCCAGCGCTCCGACGGAGTGCCACCGGCACGGCGAAGGACCGTGGCGGGAGCGTCAGACGTGCCCCACCACTGCGAGCCTGAAACATCAGCGAGCCGATCAGTCATTGTCCTCGAGTGTAGATCTCCGCCTGATCGCTTCCAGTGCCTCGATGTCCGCGACATCCTGTGGGCGGCCCGAGGCCCGCTTCATCTCCATCAGGTGATCCAGGCTCGCGACGCGGACGTGGTGACCGGCAACGTCCACGTCGACAGCATCGCGAGCGAGGTCCTCGAACGCGATGGGGGTGGTGGCCAGCAGGTCAACCTCGAGTCGCGCATCGCGGGGGTCGTGCATCGTGAAAGCGACCAAGTGACGGTCACGGACCCATGCCTCCCGGGTGGAGGGCTCGGCGAAGTCGGACGCGCTGACAGGGAGTCTGGGAACAAGTCCCTCCTCGGTGAGGACGTCCACCGCCGCGCGTACGTTGGCGCTCGCCAAGTCCAAGGCAAGGTCAAGGTCGACAGTGAGGCGGGTGTGCCCGTGGAGCACGACAGCGACACCGCCGACGACGACGTGTTCGACCCCGGCCGCGCGCAGTCGGTCGAGGATCTCGAGGAGCCGCCACATGTGCCTCAGCCTAGGACTGCGTTCTCTCGAGCGAGGCCGGCCAAGACCATTCGGGCGTTGTCCGCCGATAGGACTCACGGCATACCGTGGGGCGGTGACCGTTCCCGCTGGCGACCCGGACGTCGGCACCGTGAGGGCGCTGCTGGCCGAGCAGTTCCCGTCCTTGGCGCGTGAGGACGTGCGGCGGCTCACCACGTCGGGCACCGAGCACGAGGCCTTCCGCGTCGGCAACTTCCTCCTCCGCCTGCCCCGCGACGACGACGCCGAGGCGGGCCTGGCCAAGGAAGTGCAGTGGCTGCCCCGACTGACCGGGGCGATCCCGCTCGAGCTGCCGGAGATCGCGCACATGGGCACGCCCACCGAGGTCTTCCCGCGGACATGGACCATCCACCGGTGGATCGAGGGCGAGGACGCCTCCCGGAGGGTCCTGGCCGGGGAGGTCCCCGGGCGCTGGGCGGACCAGCTCGCGGAGCTGGTCCGGGCGTTCGGCCGCTTCGACCTGGGCGCGGTGCCGTTGTCGCAGTGGCCGGTCGGTGGCCGTGGCGGGCCGCTGAGCGATCGCGTCGACGCACTGGCCACGATGGACGACCCCCTGGCCGGTCGACCCGACCCTTCCCCGGTCGCGGGAGTCATCGAGGCAGCCCTGGCGGCGCGGCCCGATCCGGTGGACCCGGTGCTCCTCCATGCCGACCTCATCCCCGGCAACCTCGTCGTGCGTGGTGACCGCCTCGTCGGTCTCATCGACCTGGGGACCCTGACGACCGGCGTGCCGGCGTGGGACCTCACGCCGGCGTGGTGGGTCCTCGACCGGCCCGGCCGGACCCGATTCCGCCCGGCCCTGGGCGCGGACGATGCGTCGTGGTCGTGGGGCCGGGCCCTGGCCGCCACCCAGGGCCTGCTCGCGCAGTGGTTCTACGCCCCTCGGCACCATCCGCTGGCCGCCCTGGGAGCGCGCGCCGTGCAGGAGTGCCTGGCCAACGGCTGAAAGACTTCCCCCATGACCGACCTCACCGCCTTCATCGCCGGCCTCCCCAAGGCGGAGCTGCACGTCCACCACGTCGGTTCGGCGCGACCGGAGACGGTGGCGGCCCTGGCGGCACGGCACCCGGACTCCGGTGTCCCCCAGGACCTCGACGCCCTCCGCGCCTTCTTCACCTTCACTGACTTCGCCCACTTCATCGACGTCTACCTCGCGACCGTGGCGCTGCTGCGCACCCCCGAGGACATCCGCCTGCTCACCTATGAGGTGGCCGAAGGCCTTGCGGCACAGCGGGTTCGCTATGCCGAGGTGACGATGACTCCCTACACGAGCGTCATGGCCGGGATGACGATCGAGGGTTACACCGAGGCGATCGAGGATGCGCGGACGGCCGCCGAGCGGGACCTCGGCATCGTGCTCCGCTGGATCTACGACATCCCGGGCGAGCAGGGCATGGGCTCGGCGGACGCGACGATCGGCTACGCGCTCGACCATGGCCCTCAGGGCCTCGTCGGCTTCGGCCTCGGCGGGCCCGAGGCCGGCATCCCGCGGCGCCAGTTCGAGGAGCACTTCGCGCGCGCCCGCGCCGCGGGGCTGCGCAGCGTCCCGCACGCCGGTGAGTCCACCGGGCCGGAGTCGGTCTGGGAGGCGCTGCGCGACCTGGGCGCCGAGCGGATCGGCCACGGCATCGCCTCGATCCAGGACCCCGCCCTCGTGGCCCACCTCGTCGAGCACCGGATCCCGCTCGAGATCTCGCCGACGTCCAACCACGCCACGCGGGTCGTCGAGCGGATCGAGGAGCACCCCATCCGGGCCTTGCGGGACGCCGGTGTCGTCGTCACGGTCAACAGCGACGACCCGCCGATGTTCGGGACGACCCTCAACCGTGAGTACGCCATCGCCGCCGACCTGCTCGACCTCGACGAGCAGGGCCTGCGCGACCTGGCGGCCACGGCCGTCGACGTCAGCTTCGCCCCGCCGGAGGTGAAGGCACGGGTCCGCGGCGAGATCGCGGCACACCGTCCCTGACGCGCGTCCCGGAGCCCTTGGTGGCCACCTGGTGAAGTGCACACCCGTGGTCAGCCCCGAGCGCGTGCGACACCGGGCGATCAGTCCCTAGCCTGCGAAATGACCCCGTCACCGCGGACGAGGCAGGCACCCATGACGAGCAGCCGTCAGTACGACGCCCTCCGGATCGAGCCCGAGGAGGTCGTGGGCCTGGTCCGGGATGGCGACGACATCGTGGTCCCGCTCGCGGAGGGCGAGACACCGACGCTCCTGGAGGCGCTGTCCGAGCATCGTGAGCGGCTGCACGGGGTCACGGTCTCGCAGCCGCTCCGACCCGGTCGGTCGGCTACTTCGACCCGGTGACCGCGGAGCACGTCCGGCACTCGTCGTGGTTCCTCGGCGGGCCCAGCCGTGGCGACGCGCGGGACGGCTGGATCGACGTGGTGCCCATGCACTTCAGTGAGGTGCCCGCCCTCCTGCGCCGCGGCGACCTCGGCTGCGACGTCCTCTTCGCCCTCGCCGCCCCGATGGACGAGCACGGCTACTTCAGCCTCGGTCTCTCGCCGGCCTACACGATGGCGGCACTGGAGAAGGCGCGCACCGTGGTGCTCGAGGTCAACTCCAACGCTCCCTTCAGCGCCGGCGACTGCCACGTCCACGTCTCGCAGGTGAGCGCCCTCGTCGAGGACGACCGCCCGCTCGTCGGGTAAGGGCCGCCGCGATCGGACCGGTGGAGACCGCGATCGCGCAGCACATCGCCGAGCACATCCCCGACGGGGCGACCCTCCAGATCGACATCGGTGCCATCCCCGACACCGTGGTGGCGTAGCTCGGCACGAAGAACGACCTCGGCATCCACACAGAGATGTTCGGCGAGGGATCCTCTCGCTCGTGCGCTCCGGCGTCGTGACCAACCGACGCAAGAACGTCCACCCCGGCAAGATGCTCGCGACCTTCGCCTTCGGGAGCAGGGAGCTCTACGCCTTCATGGACCACAACGCCGGGCTCGAGATGCACCCGGTCGACGTCACCGACACCGCGTGGCTCGCCGGTCGCAACGACACCCTGCGCTCGATCAACTCCTCCAGGGCGGGACGATCTCGCGCATCGTGCCGACCCTGACGCCGGGATGCCACGTCACGACGAGCAAGAACGACGTCGACCACGTCGTCACCGAGTACGGCGTGGCCCCTCTGCGGGCGATCCCTCCGCGACCGCGCCCGGATGCTCATCGAGATCGCCCACCCCGACTTCCTCGACGAGCTTCGCGACCAGGCCGCAGCCCTCCACCTGCTCTGAGGGCTGCGCTCGTCGGTCAGCGGGAGCGGCGGCGGACCACCCCCGGCCGGTAGGCCGACACGCTCGCCTCGCCGTCGATCCAGAAGCGCCACGGGTATGCCGTCCCGTCGCCACCGGGACCGCTCACCCCGACCCGTGGCCCGGTGCGCAGCAGCGCAGCCGGCACGGGCTGCTCCGGCGCGAGCAGTGACAGCCCGGGCGTGCTGAGCAGGTCCACCCCGGAGTGCTCGCCGCCGAGGGCCAGCGTCCGCGCCAGCCGGGCCGGGCCACGGGCCCAGTCCCGCTCACGGATTCCGGGTCTGCGCCGGGCGGCGACCTCGTGACCGTCGACCACGTCTCCGGCACGCAGCAGGACCGCCGAGGCCTCTCCGGTCGGCCCGCAGACGACGTTGGCGCACCAGTGCATGCCGTAGGTAAAGTAGACGTAGAGGTGGCCGGCCTCCCCGAACATGACCTGCGTGCGAGGTGTCGGCCCACGGAAGGCATGCGAGCCCGGGTCCTGCTCCCCGGCATACGCCTCGACCTCGGTGAGACGGACGGTGACGCCACCATGGGTCAGCCGCGCGCCGAGGAGGTGCGGGGCGAGCTCGAGAGAGGGCACCGAGAGGTCGGCGCGGGTGAAGGCGACGGGCACTCCCCCATTGGACCGCACCGGCAGCGGCCGGCGGTCCTTCACTATCGTTCGCTGCCATGGTCACCCTGTTCGCGCTCGGCTCCTCGCTGGTCTGGGGAACCTCGGACTTCTTCGCCGGGATGGCCTCCAAGCGGCGCCACCCGGTGGCCGTCGTCGGGTGGACCCAGGGACTGGCCCTCGTCGCACTGACCGCCCTCGTGCTGTGGAACTGGGGGTCCGTGCCCTGGCACGGCTGGCCGCTGTGGTCGGTGGCCGCCGGGCTGAGCGGGCTGGCCGGACTGGTGTGCTTCTACACCGCCCTGTCCACGGGGACCATGGGCGTCGTCGCGCCGATCGCCTCGCTCGGGGTGATCGTGCCGGTCACGCTCGGCGTGGCCACCGGTGACCAGCCGAGCTCGTGGGCCTGGGTCGGGATGGTGATCGCCATGGTGGGGGTCACCCTGGCCAGTGGCCCGGAACTGAGTGGTGCCGTCTCGGGACGACCGGTGCTCCTCGCGGTGGGCGCTGCGGTGTGCTTCGGGTGCACCCTCTTCAGCCTGGACCGGGGCGCACGGTCCTCGACGCTGATGACGCTGTGGGGCATGCGCCTGACCTCGGTCTCGCTGCTGCTCGTCCTCGCCCTCCTGCTGCGGACGACCGGTGGCGTCGAGCGGCGGGAGTGGCCCGCGCTCCTGGCCATCGGCATCGGTGACCTCGGCGCCAACGCCCTCTTCGGCCTGGCCTCCTCGCGCGGGTCGGTCAGCCTCACCTCGGTCCTCGGCTCGCTCTACCCCGTCGTCACCGCCGGGCTGGCCTGGCTCGTCCTCAAGGAACGGATGCGGCCGGTGCAGTACGTCGGGTCGGTCCTGGCCATCGCCGGAGCCATGGTCATCGCCCTGGCGTGACAACGAGAGTGGCTGACCGACGGATCGGCGACGATGGGTCCATGCAGATCCGCACCGCCACCGCGAGCGACGCCGAGACCATCTCCGGGCATCGCGACCGGATGTTCCTCGACATGGGGATCGACCCGGCCGTGGTGACTGCGGCCAGTGACCCCGCGCTCCGCTGGATCCGCGCCGCCCTGGCCGATGGCCGCTACCTCGGGTGGCTCGCCATCGAGGACAGCGGAGTGGTCGGCGGCGTGGGCCTGACCTTCCTCGACCTGCCGCCGAACATGCACACGGTCAACGACCAGAGGGGCTATCTGCTCAACATGTTCGTCGAGCCGGCCTTTCGCGGGCAGGGCATCGCCCGCGCGCTCGTGGACCGGGCGCTCGCGGAGTGTCGCGCGCGCGGCATCGACGCGGTGACCCTCCACGCGTCAGACGCGGGCCGGCCGCTCTACGAGAGCCTGGGTTTCACCCCGACGAACGAGATGCGGCTGCGGCAGAGCTGACCAAGCCGCCCCCAGCGTCGAGCGAGTCGCCGCCGTGGTCAGCGGATGGGTGGACGCACCTGCGTCCAGTCCCTCAGCGCCGTCGCCCGCTGGGTGGCCGCCTCGAGCTGCTCGGCCACCCGCGCGGGCGCGGTGCCGCCCTTGGCCGACCGGGACGCCAGGGAGCCCTCGACCGAGAGCACCTCTCGCACACCGGACGTCAGGTGGGGGGAGATCTCGAGGAGGTCCTCGTCGGAGAGGTCCCACAGCTCGATCCCGAGTTGCTCGCACCGGCGTACGCAGGCCCCCGCGACCTCGTGGGCGACGCGGAAGGGGACGCCCTGCCGCACCAGCCACTCGGCGACGTCGGTCGCGAGCGAGAAGCCCTCGGGCGCCAGCGACTCGAGCCGCTTCTCGTCGAACTCCATCGTCGCCACCATGCCCGCGAAGGCCGGGAGCAGGACCTCGAGGGTGTCGACGGCGTCGAAGACCGGCTCCTTGTCCTCCTGCAGGTCCCGGTTGTAGGCCAGCGGCAGGGCCTTCAGCGTGGTGAGCAGGCCCGCCAGGTCCCCGACGAGGCGGCCGGCCTTGCCCCGGGCGAGCTCGGCCACGTCGGGATTCTTCTTCTGCGGCATGATGCTCGACCCGGTCGAGTACGCGTCATCGAGCCGGACGAAGCCGAACTCCTTGGTCGCCCAGAGCACGACCTCTTCGGCGAGCCGCGAGATGTCGACGGCCGTCATGGCCGCGACGAAGGCGAACTCCGCGACGAAGTCCCGCGAGGCGGTGCCGTCGATCGAGTTGTCGGTGGCCCGGTCGAAGCCGAGGTCGGCGGCCACCGACTCGGGGTCCAGTCCGAGCGAGGAGCCGGCCAGGGCGCCGGACCCGTAGGGCGAGACCGCCGTGCGCCGATCCCAGTCCCCCAGCCGCTCGACGTCGCGCAGCAGCGCCCAGACGTGGGCCAGCAGGTGGTGCGAGAGCAGGACGGGCTGGGCGTGCTGGAGGTGGGTGCGGCCGGGCATCGCGACCCCGAGGTGGGTGCGGGACTGGGCCAGCAGTGCATCGACGACGTCGAGGACGAGCCCGCCCACGGAGCGCGCGTGGTCGCGCAGGTACATCCGGAAGAGCGTCGCGACCTGGTCGTTGCGGGAGCGACCGGCCCGCAGGCGTCCGCCGACCTCGGCACCGGCGCGCTCGATGAGCCCCCGCTCCAACGCGGTGTGGACGTCCTCATCGCCCTTGGCCGGCACGAACGCCCCGGACTCGACATCGCTCCGCAGTGTCTCCAGCCCGGCGAGCATGGCCGAGAGGGTCTCCTCGTCGAGCAGACCGGCTGCGTGCAGGACGCGCGCGTGAGCGCGAGACCCGGCCAGGTCATAGGGCGCGAGCCGCCAGTCGAAGTGGGTGGACTTGGACAGGGCGGCCAGGGCGTCGGCGGGGCCGCCGGAGAACCGGCCACCCCACAGGCTGACCCGCTCGGGCGAGGCGGTGGACGAGGACGACGTCGGGGCGTCGGTCACGAAGGATCCTTCCGGGCATAGGACATCAGGCGGGCCGCGACCTCGCGAGAGGCGGGCAGACCACTGGTGATCACCATGATCGTGTCATCCCCGGCGATGGTGCCGACCACCCCCGCCATGGAGCCGTGGTCGATGGCCGAGGCGAGGAAGTTCGCCGCGCCCGGGGGCGTGCGCAGGATGACGAGGTTGGCCGAGACGTCGGCGGAGACGAGCAGCTCCTGGCAGCGCTGCACGAGTCGCGTCGACACCTCGGCGGCGTCCGGCGCGACGCGGACGGTGCGGTCACCGCCCTCGGAGGGCACGGCATACACGAGGTTCTTGCCGACGCGCACCTTCTCCGCCCCCACGTCGACGAGGTCGCGCGACAAGGTGGCCTGGGTGACCTCGATGCCGTCGGCGGCGAGCAGGTCGAGCAGCTGGGTCTGCGAGCGGACGGCGTGGGCCGAGAGGATCTCGGTGATCCGCTGCTGCCGCGCACTGCGCGAGGTGGAGATGGTCATCGCCCGAGGTCCCGATGCTGCTCGACCAGCCAGGAGAGCACGGCCTTCTGGGCGTGGAGTCGGTTCTCGGACTCGTCCCAGACCACCGACTGCGGGCCGTCGATGACATCGGCGTCGACCTCGAAGCCCCGGTAGGCCGGCAGGCAGTGCAGGAAGATCGCGTCCGCGTCGGCGTGCGCCATGAGCTCGGTGGTGACGGCGTACTTGGTGAACGGGCTGCCCGATCCCTTGCGGGTCGACAGCTCCTCCTCCTGGCCCATCGACACCCACGTGTCCGTCGCGACGACATCGGCGCCGGTCACCGCCGCGATCGGGTCGTCGGTCAGGGTGATCGAGCCACCCTGCTCGGCGGCGAGCTGCTGGGCCCGCGCGAGGATCTCCGGCTTGGGCTGGTAGGCCGCGGGGGTGCCGATGCGGACGTGCAGCCCGGCGAGGGCGCCCCCGAGCAGGTAGGAGTGCGCCATGTTGTTGCCGCCGTCGCCGACGTAGGCGAAGGTCAGCCCGGCCAGCTCCCCCTTGTGCTCCCGGATGGTCATCAGGTCGGCGAGGATCTGGCACGGGTGGAAGTCGTCGGTGAGGGCATTGACGACCGGCACCTCGGCATAGGCGGCCATCTCCTCGATCCGCTCCTGCCCGTGCGTCCGCCAGACGATGGCCACGGCCTCGCGGCCGAGGACGCGGGCGACATCGGCGATCGACTCGCGGACGCCGATGTTGGCGAGCTTGCCGTCGACGATCATCGGGAAGCCGCCGAGGTGGGCGATCGCCGCGGAGAAGGACACCTGGGTGCGCAGGGTCTGCTTGTCGAAGAGCACCGCGACGACCTCCGGCCCGACGAGGGTGCGGTCGGAGAACGGGTGCGCCTTGATCCGGGCGGCGCGCTCGAGGATCGCGGCCTGCTCGGCGGCGGTGAGGTCGTCGTCCCGAAGGAGGTGGCGGACGGTCATGACTGGCTCCTGGGGTGCGACGGGAAGCTCTCGAGGATCATGGGCAGGGCATCGACGAAGAGGTCGACCTGCTCGCGGGTGACGACCAGCGGTGGTGCCAGGCGCAGGGCGTCCGGGGCGACCGGGTTGACGATGAAGCCGTTGGCCCGGGCGGTCGCGGCCACCTCGGGGGCAATCGGCGCCGCCAGCAGGATCGCGCGCAACAGGCCGACGCCGCGGGAGCCGCGGACCAGCGGGTGGTCGAGGGCCTCGATCCGGCGCTCGAGATGGTCTCCGACCTCGGTCACATGGGCCAACAGGCCGTCGCGCTCGATGGTGTCGAGCACGGCGAGCCCCGCGGCCGCGGCCAACGGATTGCCGCCGAAGGTGGACCCGTGCTGACCCGCGGTGAGCAGTCCGGTCACGTCCGCACCGAAGGTCACGAGCGCGCCGATCGGCACGCCGCCGCCCAGCCCCTTGGCCAGGGTCATCGCGTCCGGGGTGATGCCCGCCTGCTGGAAGGCGAACCAGGTGCCGGTGCGGCCGACTCCGGTCTGGATCTCGTCGAGGACGAGGAGCGCGCCGGCCTCCGCGGTGATCTCCCGGGCCGCCTGCAGGTATGCCGTGCCGCCGGGGACGACTCCCGCCTCGCCCTGGACCGGCTCGAGGACGACTGCTCCCGTCTGCGGGGTGACCGCGGCGCGGAGGGCGTCGATGTCGCCGTAGGGGACGTGGGTGACGCCCGGGATCAGGGGCTCGAAGGGCTCCCGGTACGCCGGCTTGTGCGTCAGGGCCAGGGCTCCGGTGGTGCGCCCGTGGAAGGCGCCCTCGGCCGCGACCAGGCCGGGGCGTCCCGTGCGCCGCGCGAGCTTGATCGCGGCCTCGATCGCCTCGGCGCCGGAGTTGGCGAAGAACACGCCGGAGCCGGCCGGGCCTCCGGCCAGCGAGAGGATCCGCTCGGCGAGCTCGATCTGGGCCGGTGAGGTGAAGAAGTTGGAGATGTGCAGGGCCTGACCCGCCTGCTTCGACACGGCCGCCACGAGCGCAGGGTGGTTGTGCCCCAAGGCATTCACCGCGATCCCGCCGACGAGGTCGAGGTAGCGCTTGCCCTCGACGTCCCACACCCAGGCGCCGTCGCCGTGGTCGAGCACCAGCGAGGGCGTGCCGAAGACGCGGATCAGGCTGTGGTCGTAGCGTTCGAGCCAGTCGTGGTTGCCCAAGGAGACCTCGTGTCCGCTCATGCCGGCACCCCTGCCGGGCTGCCGGGCTCGGGCTCGATGAGGGTGCCGATGCCTTCGGAGGTGAACACCTCGAGCAGCAGCGAGTGGGGCTTGCGCCCGTCGATGACGTGGGCCTGGGGGACGCCGTCCTCGACGGCCCGGATGCAGGCCTCGAGCTTGGGGATCATGCCCGCGTCGACCGATGCGAGCAGCTCCTTGGCCCCGGCGACGGAGAGCCGGGAGAGGAGGGAGTCGCGGTCGGGCCACGCGGCATACACGCCCTCGACGTCGGTGAGGACGACGAGCTTGCGGGCGCCCAGGGCGGCGGCCAGGGCCGCGGCGGCGGTGTCGGCGTTGACGTTGAGGACCTGCCCCTCGACGTCGAGGTCGGGGGCGATGGTCGAGACGACGGGGATGCGGCCGGCGTCGAGCAGGTCGGTGACAGCGGCCGGGTCGACGGTCACCACATCGCCGACGAGGCCGAGGTCCTGCTCCTCGCCGTCGACGACGACGCCGCGCTTGCGCGCACCGAACAGGCCGGCGTCCTCCCCGGAGAGCCCCACGGCCAGCGGGCCGTGGGCGTTGATCAGGCCCACGAGCTCGCGGCCGACCTGCCCGGTCAGCACCATGCGGACGACGTCCATGACCTCGGGCGTGGTCACGCGCAGACCGCCGCGGAACTCACTGGCCAGCCCCAGGCGGTCCAGCATCGCCTTGATCTGCGGACCGCCGCCGTGGACGACGACGGGGCGCAGCCCGGCATACCGGAGGAAGACGATGTCGGAGGCGAAGGCCGCCTTGAGGTCCTCGTCGACCATCGCGTTGCCGCCGTACTTCACGACGACGAGGGCGTCGCGGAACTGCTCGAGCCAGGGCAGCGCCTCCACGAGCGTGCTGGCCTTGGCCTGCGCGACCCGCAGGGCCGCCGCGTCGATGGCGCCACGCAGCGTCTGGCGCGGGTGATCGGTGGTGGTCATCGTGGCCTCAGGTGGAGTAGGCGGAGTTCTCGTGGACGTAGTCGTGGGTCAGGTCGTTGGTCCAGACCGTGGCGGTCGCGGGCCCCGCGTGCAGGTCGACGACCAGGCGAACCTCCCGGGCCGACAGGTCGACGAGCGAGCGGTCCTCCCCCACACCACCTGCCCGGCAGACCTGGACACCGTTCATCGTGACGTCGAGGGCGTGCGGGTCGAAGGCCGCCGACGTGGTGCCGACCGCCGCGAGGACCCGACCCCAGTTGGGGTCATTGCCGAAGATGGCGCACTTGAACAGGTTGTTGCGCGCCACGGCCCGGGCGACCTCGAGCGCATCCGCCTCCGAGGCCGCGGAGACCACCTCGATGGCGATGTCGTGGTGCGCCCCCTCGGCGTCGGCGATCAGCTGGCGGGCCAGGGAGGCGCAGACCTCGGTCACGGCCTCGGTCAGGGCGGCAGCGCTGGGAGAGATCCCCGAGGCGCCCGAGGCCAGCAGCACGACCGTGTCATTGGTGGACATGCAGCCGTCGGAGTCGATCCGGTCGAAGGAGACCGCCGTCGCCGAGCGGAGGACCTGGTCCAGGTCGAGGCCGTCGACGACGGCATCGGTGGTGATGACGACGAGCATGGTGGCCAGCGCCGGGGCCAGCATGCCCGCGCCCTTGGCCATCCCCCCGACCGACCATCCGTCACCAGTGGCCGCAGCCTCCTTGGCGACGGTGTCGGTGGTCATGATCGAGGTGGCGGCGGCGGACCCTCCGTCGGCGTCCAACGCGTCCACGGCCAGCCCGATGCCGGCCTCGATGAGGTCCATCGGCAGCAGCTCGCCGATGAGACCGGTCGAGCACACCACGACGTCGCCGGCACTGATGTCCAGCGCGGCGGCGACCAGCTCGGCCGTGCGGTGCGTGTCCTGGAACCCCTGGGGTCCGGTGCAGGCATTCGCGCCACCGGAGTTGAGGATCACCGCCTCGACGATGCCGTCGGAGAGCACCTGCCGTGACCAGGTCACCGGGGCGGCCTCGACCCGGTTGCTGGTGAAGACCGCAGCGGCCGCGTGGGACGGGCCGTCGTTGACGACCAGGGCCAGGTCCGGGCGCCCGCTCGCCTTGAGGCCGGCGGTGACGCCGGAGGCACGGAAGCCCCGTGGCGTGGTGATGCTCATGGCAGGCTCCCGGAGAGGTTGGTGGAGGTGAAGATCAGTCCGGCGCGCCGCCACGCCTCGCCCGCCGCCCGCAGGTCCTCGGTCCTGACGAGGATCCAGTCGGTGTCGAAGGTCGACATGGCCAGGACGCTGATGTGCGCATCGACGAGTGGCGCGAGGATCTCGGCCATGATCCCCCACAGGCCGAAGGCCAGCGGGCCGGCCACCTCGACCACCCGGAAGGGCCCCTCGGTGGGCAGCCCCGCGGGCGCCGCCGAGGCGAGGGTGACCACGGAGGTCTCATCGGCCGTGACGGTGAGCGTGGCGAAGGGCCCCTGCTGCCAGTCCCATTCGGGCTGCTCGCCCGCTGCGAGGCGCACCACGGCGACATCCTCGGGGTGGGCCATGAGGTGCAGTGCGATCTCGCTCATGGGGCCACTCCCACCCGCGGCAGGCCGGTTGTCTCGGGGAGCCCGAGGGCGAGGTTCATGCACTGGACCGCAGCACCGGCCGTGCCCTTGGTGAGGTTGTCGACGGCAGCGATGGCGATGACGCGACCGGCGCGCTCGTCGAGGGTGACCTGGACGTGGACGGTGTTGGAACCCAGGACGCTCGCGGTGCTCGGCCAGGTGCCCTCCGGCAGCAGGTGGACGAAGGCCTCGTCCGCGTATGCCGTCCGCCACGCCTCCCGCACGGAGGCTGCGGTGGCGCTCTCGGTCGCCTTGGCGGTGCAGGTCGCGAGGATGCCCCGGGGCATCGGCGCCAGGGTGGGGGTGAAGGAGACGGTGACCTCTCCCCCGCCGCACGCCGTGAGGTTCTGCTCGATCTCCGGGGTGTGCCGGTGCACTCCGCCGACCCCATAGGGACTCATCGCGCCCATCACCTCGGCACCGAGCAGGTGCGGCTTGAGGGACTTGCCGGCGCCGCTGGTGCCGGAGGCGGCGACCACGGTGATGTCGTCGGCGGCGACGACCCCCGCGACCAGCCCGGGGGCCAGGGCCAGGCTGACGGCTGTGGGATAGCACCCGGGGACGGCGATGCGCGACTGCCCAGTGAGGGCCTCGCGCTGCTTGGCGCCCTCCGGACGCACGAGCTCGGGCATACCGTAGGGCCACGATCCGGCATACGGGGTGTCGTAGAAGGCCGTCCACGCCGACTCGGAGGTGAGGCGGAAGTCTGCGCCGCAGTCGATGACGACTGTCTCGGCCGGAAGGGCCGCGGCCAGGGCCGCGGAGTGCCCGTGCGGCAGGGCGAGGAAGACCACGTCGTGCCCGGCGAGGGTCTCGACGGACGTGTCGGTGAGCACGCGACCGGCGAGCGGGGTCAGGTGCGGGTGCACCGACCCCAAAGTGGCCCCGGCGTTGGAGGCCGCGGCCAGGGCGCCGATCTCGACCTCCGGATGGTCGATGAGCAGCCGCAGCAGCTCACCTCCGGCATAGCCGCTGGCTCCGGCAATCGCGACGCGCACCATGTGCATAGTCTTGCATGAATCAGCAATTCCATGCAAAGACAGGCGGGGCGGGCCACTCGGCCCGGGTCAGGCGCGCTGGGTGGCTCCGTGGTCGGCAGCGGCCTTTGCCATGGCAGCATCGCGCAGGGCGCTGACCTCCTCGGCCCGCAGAGTGCGGTCCGGCGCGCGGACGTTGAGCCGGTAGGCCAGCGACTTGCGCCCCGGTCCGACCTGGTCGCCGCGATAGACGTCGAAGAGGGAGAGCGACTCCAGCAGCTCCCCCGCTCCGGCGCGCAGGGACGACTCGAGCGAGGCCGCGGTGACGGCCTCGTCGACGACGACCGCCAGGTCGGTGTAGGCCAGCGGAGACCGCACCAGGGTCCGCGCCTGAGCCGGGTCGACACTCGCCGCGGTGAGGACGTCCACGTCGAGCTCGCCACCCACGGTCCGAGGGGGCAGGCCGAGGGCCGCGACCACCTTGGGGTGCAGCTCCCCGACATGGCCCACGAGGGTGCCGTCGCTGAGGGTGAGCTGCGCGCAGCGGCCGGGGTGGAAGGGCATGACGTCGTCCACGGCCGTGATCGTGACCTCGACGCCGAGCGCCTCGGTGACCGAGGTCGCGAGCGCGATGACGTCGCCGACGTCCGCCTTGCGCCCACCGCCCCACCAGCCACCGCGATCGCGGTCACCGGCGAGCAGCATCCCGACGTGACGTGGCTGCGGGGGCACGGCAGCACGGATCGCGGTCAGCACTTCCGGGGACGGGTGGACGCCGACGTCCTCGGTCGGCGCCTTCTGCTGGGCACCGTCGAGGGCCACGACGAGCCCCAGCTCGAAGAGGCCGACGTCCTTGGCTCCGCGAGAGACGTTGCGGGAGAGGGCATCCACCATCGTCGACAGGATGCTGACGCGCATGAGCGGGGCCTCGTCGGACAGCGGGTTGGCCAGCGTGACCGTGCGAGCCCGGGCGTCCTCGGCTCTCCAGCCGAGGGCCTCGTGCCGGTCGTCACCGACAAAGGGCGCGCTCCAGATCTCGGTGAGGCCCTGCGCCGCCAGGACATTGGCGATCACTCGCCGGGTGCGCTGGGCATGCGTGAGGCCGTGGCCTCCCGGCGGTGTCGGCACGACCGAGGGGATCCGGTCGTAGCCGTCGATGCGTGCGACCTCCTCGACCAGGTCCGGGGCCGTGCGCAGGTCGGGACGCCACGTCGGCGCCGTCACCGAGAGGAGGTCCCCGTCGCCCTCCACGGTGCAGCCGATCTCGCGCAGGATGCGCTCGACCGTAGCCGCGTCGTAGTCCACGCCCACCAGCTCGGAGGCGTATGCCGTGGGCAGGCTGATCGTCACCGGCTCCGGCGGAGTGCCCACATCGGTCACACCCGCGTCGGCGCGGCCGCCGCCGTAGCGGACGAGCAACTGGACGGCCAGCTCAGCCGCCGCCGGCGCGAGCTGCGGGTCGACCCCACGCTCGAAGCGACGGGAGGCCTCCGAGGGCAGCTTGTGCCGGCGCGCCGACCGAGCGATCGACACCTGGTCGAAGTGCGCCGCCTCGATGAGGACGTCCGTGGTCGCCCCGGTCACCTCGGTCGAGGCGCCGCCCATGACGCCGGCGATGGCGATCGGCAGCTCGCCGCCGTCGGTGATGAGCAGGTCCTCAGGGGAGAGCGCGCGGTCGACGTCGTCGAGCGTGGTCATCCGCTCCCCCTCCCGAGCGCGCCTGACGACGATCGCGTCACCGAGCCGGGCCAGGTCGAAGGCGTGGAGCGGCTGGCCGAGGCCGAGCATGACGTAGTTGGTGACGTCGACGGGCAGGCTGATCGGACGCATGCCCGCCTCGGTGAGGCGTGCCTTCATCCAGGCCGGCGAGGGGGCGGTCACGTCGATGCCCCGGACGATGCGCGCGACATAGCGACCGCAGCCCGCGCGGCCCCGGATGGGCGCCTCGTCGGCCAGCCGGACGGCATACCCCTCGTCGTTCGCGGCCGGCGCCGCGGCGGCAAGCGCCGTCACCGGGTCGGTGAAGGCGGCACCGGTGGCGTGGGAGTACTCGCGCGCGATGCCACGGATCGAGAAGCAGTAGCCGCGATCGGGGGTGACGTTGACCTCGACGGTCTCACGGTCCAGGCCGAGGATCGGGATCGCATCGGCGCCCGGGACGAGACGCGCGAGGGACTCCTCGTCACCGGCGAACCGGCGGGTGAGGACGATGATCCCGTCGTGGTCGTCCCCGAGCCCGAGCTCGCGCTCGGAGGTGATCATGCCGGCGGAGACGTGTCCGTAGGTCTTGCGCGCCGACACCGTGAGCGGGCCCTGCGGAGTCGGCAGGACGCCCCCAGGGAGGATCACGGCCACGAGGTCGCCGACCTCGAAGTTGTGCGCGCCGCAGACGACCCACTGGGGCTCACCCGTGCCGTTGGAGACCCCGACGTCGAGGGAGCACCAGTTGATCGTCTTGCCGTTCTTCTGCGGCTCGGGCTCCTTGGTCAGGACTCGCCCGACGACGAGCGGCCCGCTGACACCGCCACCGTGGAGGCCCTCCTCCTCGAGTCCGACCTTCACCAGGTCCGCGGCGATGTCGGTGCCCGTCGCCTCCGCGGGGACCTCGACGTACTCACGCAGCCAGTCGACAGGAACGCGCATCAGATCTCCATCCCGAACTGCGCGTTGAAGCGCACGTCACCTTCGATCATGTCCCGCATGTCCGAGACGCCCGTGCGGAACATCAGGGCCCGGTCGATCCCCATGCCGAAGGCCAAGCCCGAATAGCGCTCCGGGTCCACGCCACAGGCGCGCAGGACGTTCTGGTTGACCATGCCGCAGCCACCCCACTCGATCCAGCCGGTGCCACCGCAGGTGCGGCACCCGGCGTCCTCTCCGCGGCAGACGAAGCAACGCAGGTCCACCTCGGCGCTCGGCTCGGTGAAGGGGAAGAAGGACGGGCGCATCCGGGTCGTGATGTCCGGGCCGAAGAGCTCGGCGGCGAGCCGGTCGAGAGTGCCGCGCAGGTGGGCCATGGTGATGCCCTCGTCGACGGCCAGCCCCTCGACCTGGTGGAAGGCCGGCATGTGCGTGGCGTCGAGCTCGTCGGTGCGGAAGACCCGCCCCAGGCAGGCGATGTAGAGCGGGACGCCCCGGTCGAGCATGGCGCGGGCCTGCACCGGTGAGGTGTGCGTGCGCAGGATCAGCCCGCCGTCCGGTGGGTCGACGTAGAAGGTGTCCTGCATCTGGCGCGCCGGGTGGTCGGCGTCGAAGTTGAGGGCGTCGAAGTTGAACCACTCGGCCTCGACCTCGGGGCCCTCGGCGATCTCCCAGCCCATCCCGACGAAGATGTCGGCGATCCGCTCGCTCATCAGCTCGGTGGGGTGGCGGCGCCCGAGCGGGCGGCGCCCGGTCGGCAGGGTGACGTCGACGGCCTCGTCGACGAGGATCCGCGCGTCCCGCTCGGCCTCGAGCTCAGCCTGCCGCGCGGCATACGCCTGGGTCACCTGCCCACGGGCCTGGCCGACGCGCTTGCCGGCCTCGGCCTTCGCCGACGGCGGGAGGGCGCCGATCTCACGGTTGGCGAGCGCGAGGGCGCTCTTGTCCCCCTGGTGGCTCGCGCGAGCCGCCTTGAGCTCGTCGAGGCTGGAAGCAGCGGCGGCGGCGGCGAGCGCCTCCTGCACCGCGGCCTCGATGGCGGCGGGGTCGAGCGCGGCCACCTCGACCGGGTCGAAGTTGGTGTTGGGTCCGGACATCGTCTCTTCTCTTCGCGGGCAGGGTGCAGTGCGCGGGCGAGTGCCCCCGGGCGAGGTCAGGTATGCCGTGGGCTCGCCTCAGCGAGCCACGCACCGATCGCCCGAGGGCGCGGTAAATCGCCGCACGGCACGGGGCGTGCTCGGCGAGGTTTTGGTCGGCATGGCGCTCACTCTACCGTCGCTCCTCGTAGCGCTCGCCGACGTCTCGTGATCGCGACGACGAGGGCGCCGAGGACGGCGATGGCCAGGCCGATCACGGCGGCGAGGAGGAAGGCTCCGTCCGCCCCCGCGCCATCGATGGCCACTCCGGCCAGCGGCGCCCCGAGGGCGCTGCCGCCGGTCATCGCCGTGCCGTGCCACCCGAGCGCCTCGCCACGCGCACGGTCCGGGACGATCCGAGTCAGCGACTCCACGCCGGCGGTGATGGTCGGCTGGCAGAACAGGCCCGCGACGGTGACGGCCGCGATGAAGGTCCACAGGTTCGGTGCCAGCACCGGTATGGCCGTGGTCGCGGCCAGCCCGGCGAGCAGGCCGGCCAGGGGCAGCGCGCGCCCGGCCGCGCCGTAGAGCAGTCCGCCGACGAGCGAGCCCAGGCACCAGCCCGCGAAGGCCACCCCGATGAGGGCCGGGCGGCCGAACTCCCGCACGGCCGCGACGATCCCGAGGTCGGTGGCCGAGAGGGTGAGGGTCGCCGCCGCGCAGGCGATGAGGATGGCGAGGAAGCGCAGTCCCAGCCACGCGCGGCGGGGCACGGGATCCTCCGGTGCGGCCTCGGCATGGATCGGCAGGTCCTGCCACCAGAGCACGGCCGCGGCGACCACGTTGAGCAGGAGCACGACGAGGAGCACCCTGCGGGTGGAGGTCGCGGCCGCGATCGCCAGCGCGACGGCCGGCCCGATCGCAGCGGAGAACTCCAGGACCATCCCGTCCAGCGAGAGCGCGGTCCGGCGCTGCTCGGGAGGCACCGCCGTGATGAGGGTCTGCCGGATCAGCGAATGACCCGGGACCACGAAGAGACCGGAGAGCGCCAGGACGAGGAGCAGCACGGCATACGGGACGAAGGGTGCGGTCAGGGCCACGCCGACCTGCACCAGCGCCGACGGGCCGACGACCCGACGCAGGCCGTGCCGGTCGAGCAGCCGTCCGCGCCAGGGTGCGCCGATCGCGATGCCGCCGAGGAGGACCGTCGCGGCCAGGCCGGCCTCGGCATACGAGCGACCGAGCGCGGTGACGATGTGCAGCGAGACGAGCACACCGATGACGAACATCGGCATCCGGATGAGGAAGCCGAGCACCACGGCGCGCCGCACCGCCGGCACGGCGAGGACGGGGCGATAGGCGGAGAGCATGGGCGGCCCATTGTTCCACTGCCGTGGTCGGCTGCCCGGCGCCGCGCCAGCCCACAAATCTTGACTGATTCCAGAAAAGGCGGGACGATGGACGGACCATGACGACGGCGACCATCGACCCCACCGACCTGCTCCGGCAGGCCGGCCTGCGCGTGACCGCCCCCCGGGTGGCCATCCTCACCGAGCTCGCCCGGCTCCCCCACGTCGACGTCGACACCTTGAGCCAGGCCGCCCGCGAGCGCCTCGGCTCGGTCTCGACGCAGGCGGTCTACGACGTGCTGCGCGTTCTCACCACGCACGAGATCGTCCGCCGGTTCGAGCCCGCCGGGCAGCCGGCCCGCTACGAGATCAACACCGGGGACAACCACCACCACATCGTCTGCCGCACCTGCGGCACCTTCGGCGACGTGGAATGCGCCGCCGGACAGCGCCCCTGCCTGGACGTCGTCGACGCCCACGGCTTCCTCATCGACGAGGCCGAGGTCCTCTACTGGGGCCTGTGCCCGACCTGCCAGGCGGCGGCCAAGGCGCCCTGAGCCCTCCCTGACCCACCTGCTCCACCCCCATCAAGGAGATCCAGATGAGTGTCGAAGGACCCCGGCAGGAGCCGGGCAACACCAAGCCCCTGACCACCGTTGCGGGCGCCCCGGTCTGGAACAACCAGGACTCGGTGACCGCCGGCGCGCGGGGGCCCATGCTCCTGCAGGACGTGTGGTTCCTCGAGAAGCTGGCGCACTTCGACCGTGAGGTCATCCCCGAGCGCCGCATGCACGCCAAGGGCTCCGGCGCCTATGGCACCTTCACGGTGACCGGCGACATCACGCAGTACACCGATGCCAGCATCTTCGCCGAGATCGGGAAGCAGACCGAGCTCTTCGTGCGCTTCTCGACCGTCGCCGGCGAGCGCGGCGCGGCCGATGCCGAGCGCGACATCCGCGGGTTCGCGATGAAGTTCTACACCGACCAGGGCAACTGGGACCTGGTCGGCAACAACACCCCGGTCTTCTTCTTCCGCGACGCGCTGAAGTTCCCCGACCTCAACCACGCGGTCAAGCGCGACCCGAAGACCAACCTGCGCAACGCGGAGAACAACTGGGACTTCTGGACCAACCTGCCCGAGGCCCTGCACCAGGTCACGATCGTCATGTCGGACCGCGGGATCCCCGCCGACTACCGCTTCATGAACGGCTTCGGCAGCCACACCTACTCCTTCTACAACCGCGCCGGCGAGCGCTACTGGGTGAAGTTCCACCACCGCTCCCAGCAGGGCCTGAAGAACCTCACCGACGCCGCGGCCGCCGAGATCGTCGGCCAGGACCGCGAGTCCAGCCAGCGCGCGCTCTTCGACGCCATCGAGGCCGGCGACTTCCCGAAGTGGAAGATGTACGTCCAGGTCATGCCGGAGAAGGACGCCGAGACCTACCGCTTCCACCCCTTCGACCTGACCAAGGTCTGGCTCAAGGAGGACTACCCCCTCATCGAGGTCGGCGAGTGGGAGCTGAACCGCAATGCGGAGAACTACCACGCCGAGGTCGAGCAGGCGGCCTTCTCCCCGGCCAACATCGTTCCCGGCATCGGCTTCTCCCCTGACCGCATGCTCCAGGGCCGGCTCTTCTCCTACGGCGACGCCCAGCGCTACCGCCTCGGGGTCAACCACCACCAGATCCCGGTGAACGCCCCGAAGGGCGCCGCCGGCACCGTCAACTCCTTCCACCGGGACGGGGCGATGCGGATCCACTCCGAGCCCACGCCGGGCATCGAGCCCAACTCCTACAGCCGGTGGCAGGAGCAGCCCGAGTTCCGCGAGCCCCCTCTGCGGATCGACCCGCTCGCGGATCGCTTCAACTTCCGCGAGGACGACGACGACTACTTCACCCAGCCGCGGATGCTGTTCCACAGCTTCACCGAGGACCAGAAGCAGCGGCTCTTCGAGAACACGGCCCGGGCGATCTCGGGGGCCTCGCGCGAGACCATCGAGCGGCACATCGCCAACTGCACCTCGGCCGACCCGGCCTACGGTGCGGGAGTGCGCGCAGCCATCGATGCCCTCAATGCCGGGGAGGCACCCAGGGCGGGCACCGCTGACCTCGAGTCCGGCCCGGACTTCGACGGCGACCTGCTCTGACCACACCCCTCGACGGGTCCACCGTGGCCGCTCCGGAGCGATCCGGGGCGGCCACGGTCGTCATTCCACGCCCGAGCGTGCGGCGGGCTCAGTGATCCTCGTGCGAGGGCAGGCGCACCCGCACCCGGGCACCGCCCAGGGGAGCCTCCTGGATGACCACGGTCCCGCCATGGGCCTCGGCCAGCCCGCGGACGATGTAGAGCCCCAGGCCGGTGCTGCCCGGAGCCCGGCCGTGCCAGAACTTCCCGAAGACCAGCTCCCGACGCTCCGGAGGCACGCCCGGCCCGTCGTCGTCGACGACCAGGTCGACCGCCCCGCCCGGTCCGGGCTGGGAGGAGAGGTGGACCCGCGACGAGGCATGCCGCAGGGCGTTGTCGACCACGTTGGCGAGCAGCTGCTCGATCCGGTCCGGGTCCCCCCACACCGTGTCCACGCCCACGTGCGTGGCGAAGGTGCCCGCGTGCCCGCTGGCCACGATGCGTTCGATGTGACGGCCGAAGAGCTGGGCCACGTCGATCTCTCGCGCGTGGAGGGTGAGCCGGCGGGCGTCGATGCGGGAGACGTCGAGCAGCTCGGTGATGAGGCGCGTGACCCGATCGGCGTCGGCCTCGATCGTCTCGATCATGAGCCGTTTCTGCTCATCGGTGAAGCGGTCCCACCGACGCAACAAGGTCGCGGAGAAGCCCTTGACGCCGGTCAGGGGCGAACGCAGCTCGTGCGCGATCGTCGAGATGAGGGCGGCCTGCTCGGCCTCCGCGCGCCGGCGACCGTCGGCCGAGCGCACCCCGACGAGGACCGCCACGACCGGTCCGCGGGCCACCGGGCGCAGGTACCTCGCCGTGATGAGCAGGTCCCGGCCATTGGGCAGGAGGACGACCTTCTCGCGGAACCCGGTGCGGATCGCCAGGCCTTGCCACGGGCTCGCCTGCGGCCACCAGGGCTCCCCCGACGCATCGACGAAGGGCAGGGCCTCCTCGAGGCGGCGGCCGACGAGGTCTGCCGCCGGCAGCCCGAGGATCTGGCAGGCGCGCCCGTTGACCCGCTCGATGAGTCCGTGGGGCGCCACCGCCGTGATGAGCCCGTCGGGCAGGAACTCGGAGACCTGGTGCGCGACCTCGGGATCGGGGAAGGTCACGGGCTCGGCCATGACCCTTGAGCGTACCGGCGGCCGGGGTCAGCGTGGGCGGAGCACTCCGGCGGAGGCGTAGAGGCAGACGGTCGCGGCCATCGCGAGGTTGAGGGACTCGGCCTTGCCGTGGATCGGCACGCGGACCACCTCGTCGCAGGCGGACCGGGTGCGCTCGGGCAGCCCCCAGGCCTCGTTGCCCATGACCCAGCAGTGTGGACCGGTGAGTTCGACGTCGGGCAGGTCGACCGTTCCCGCGCCATCGGCGGCCAGGGTCCGTATGCCGTGCGCCGCCAGGGTCGAGAGGGTCACCCCGGTCGCCAGCCCGGTGACGACTGGCAGGTGGAAGAGCGAGCCGGCCGTGGAGCGGACCACCTTCGGCGAGGTGACGTCGACGGAGGAGTCGGAGACCAGGACCCCATCGGCGCCGACGGCGTCGGCGCCGCGGATGACGGTGCCGGCGTTGCCCGGGTCACGGACATTGGTGAGCAGCACGAGCAGCCGGGGACCTGCCGACAGCACCTCGGCCAGCGTAGGCTCGCTCCGCTCGACCACGCCCACCAGGCCCTGCGGGGCGTCGGTGTCGGCCATCGCGGCCAGCACCTCGGGGGTGGCCTCGTGGACCCACAACCCCGCGGCGCGCGCAGGCTCGACGATGTCCACGGCATACCGCTGCATCGCGTCGGCGGTGAGGTAGAGGTCGACGACGCGTTCGGGCGCCCACCGCACCGCCTCGCGGACCCCTTGCGGTCCTTCGACGAGGAAGCGGCCGGTGCGCTTGCGCACCGGCCGCTGGGCCAGCCCCCGCACCGCCCGCACCCGGTCGGAACCGGGGTTGGTCAGGGCGGTCATGGGGTGGGTGGTTCCTCGTGGATCAGGCGGAGGCAGCCTCGGCCTGGACGTTCGCCTTGGCGATCTCGACGAGCGCCGCGAAGGCCGCCTCGTCGTTGACCGCGAGCTCGGCGAGCATGCGACGGTCGACCTCGACCTCGGCGTTCTTCAGGCCCTGGATGAACCGGTTGTAGGTCATGCCGTTCGCGCGAGCCGCGGCGTTGATCCGCTGGATCCAGAGGCGACGGAAGTCACCCTTCTTGGCGCGGCGGTCACGGTAGGCGTAACCGAGGGAGTGGGTGACCTGCTCCTTGGCCTTGCGGTACAGGCGCGAGCGCTGCCCGCGGTAGCCGCTGGCGCGCTCGAGGACGACCCGGCGCTTCTTCTGGGCGTTGACCGCCCGCTTCACGCGTGCCACGTGAGTACTCCTTGCTGGTTGTTGTTACGTCGACGTGGCGCGGCTCAGAGGCCGAGCATCTTCTTGATCTTGGGGGCGTCGGCCTTGGCGACCTCGATGTCCTTGGACAGCGCGCGGGCCTTCTGCGGGGACTTCTCGTGGAACTTGTGGACCACTCCGGCCTGCTCGCGCATGATCTTGCCCGAGCCGGTCACCCGGAAGCGCTTCTTGGCGCCGCTGTGGGTCTTGTTCTTCGGCATGGTGGATATCTCTCTTCGCTGCTGGTGGTGCGTTGCTGTCGTCGGGTGGGGCTCGCGCCCTCAGGCCGGGGTGGCCTCGGTCGTCTCGGTCGTCGGCGCGTCGAGCCCGTCAGCGCTCGCCGGGGCGTTCGCGGCCGGCTCGGCGTCGTGCTCCTCGCGGCGCCGGCGGCGCTGCTCGGCCATCGCCTCGGACTTCTTCTTGGTCGGCGCGATCACCATGATCATGTTGCGGCCGTCCTGCTTGGGCGCGGACTCCACGACACCGAGCTCGGCGATGTCCTGGGCCAGCTTCTGGAGGAGTCGGAAGCCCAGCTCGGGTCGGGACTGCTCCCGACCGCGGAACATGATCGTCACCTTGACCTTGTCGCCGCCCTTGAGGAACCGCTCGACGTGCCCCTTCTTGGTGGCGTAGTCGTGCTGGTCGATCTTCGGGCGGAGCTTGATCTCCTTGATGACCGTGTTGACCTGGTTCTTGCGGGCTTCACGGGCCTTCATGGCGGCTTCGTACTTGTACTTGCCGAAGTCCATGAGCTTGGCGACCGGCGGCTTCGCCATCGGGGCCACCTCGACGAGGTCGAGGTCGGCCTCGGCGGCCAGCTGCAGGGCCATCTCGACGCGGACGATGCCGACCTGTTCTCCGTTCGGGCCGACCAACCGCACCTCGGGAACCCGGATGCGGTCGTTGATGCGAGGCTCGCTGATGTTGCTCTCCTTCGTGCGTCTGAGGTCCGTCGGCACGAAGAAGGCTCCTCGTGCGAGTGCGCGAGGAGCCCAGCAACCGTCCGGGGACGCGTGAAGGCGACGTCACCGATGGGTGACGCACGGCCACGCGGCCGGACCGGGACCCGGCGACCAGAAGGTCGACGCGGGTGGAAGCGGGGCTTCTCTTGCACGCCGTGGGCCCCTCCGGGGAGGAGACCGCGGCCGGTCAACACCCAAGGCTACCAGCGAGGGGGCTGCGCCTCGAAATCAGCGCAGCGACATCAACGCAGACGGAAGGTCAGGCCGTCGATGCGGGCCCGCAGTTCGCCGTCGGTCGCGAGCCGCTCCCCCACCCGGGTCGCCAAGGCCTGCACGTGGTCGGTGGCCAGGCCGGGAGCGAGGGTCAGCTCGACGACCAGGACGCCGTCCGTCGCGTCCGCGAGCCGGTATGCCGTGATCGCGCCTTCGTCGGCCACGGCGCGGCGGACGCTGTGGTCGACGAAGGGGTCCGTGGCCGGTGGCTGCCAGGGCCGCTCCTGGGCGAGCGACCAGACCATGCTCGGTCGCAGGACGCGCGCGGGCCCGGCGAGGTCGACGACGATGACGTCACAGCGCTCGGAGACGGCAGCCTTCGCCATGCGGGCCGGCGTGACGGGGCTGGGGCGTGCCTGCGGGTCCCACGCGGCCAGGGCCTCCAGACCGGTGAAGACCGGGAGGGCCCGCTGCCCGTCCGGAGCGACGAGGGTCACGACCGCCATGTCGACGTGGGTGTCGACCGCCAGCGGGCCGGAGTCGTCGACCGCGACCGGCTCGGCGACGATCGGGACGAGGAAGCGCCCGGACTCGACCGCGGCCATGAGGGTGGCGTCGTCGGCGACAAGCGCGGCGACGAGGCCGGGGTCGGCGACGCCGGTGTCGGTCTCGAAGCCGCTCGGGGAGAGCACTCGGCCGCCCCAGGTGGCGCCGGCCGAGTCGGTGGCCTCCTCCCCCGGCACGTGCTGGGGGTGGTGGGCGTGGTCGCGCGGGTTGCTCATGGCATGCATCGGGTCGGGCGGGTGAGGGTCGTGGTCATCAGGCACTGCGTCATCGGGCAGGCGTCGTCGGTCGCGCCCCGTGGGTTCACGCTCGGCCGGCGACGTCGAGCGCCTCCGGCAGGGTGAAGGCTCCCTTGTAGAGCGCGGAGCCGACGATGGCTCCTTCGACGCCGAGGTCGACGAGGCCACGGATCGCCTCGAGGTCGGCGAGCGTGGAGACGCCTCCGCTGGCCACGACGGGTCGAGCGGTGCGCGCGCAGACCTCACGGAGCAGGTCCAGATTGGGCCCCTGGAGCATGCCGTCCTTGTTCACGTCGGTGACGACGTAGCGGGCGCAGCCCTCGCGGTCGAGGCGGTCGAGGGTCTCCCAGAGGTCACCACCCTCGCTGGTCCAGCCCCGCGCGGCCAGGGTCGTGCCACGGACGTCGAGACCGACGGCGATCCGGTCGCCGTGCTCGGCGATCGCGCGAGCCGTCCACTCGGGGTGCTCGAGGGCGGCGGTGCCCATGTTGACCCGCCGGCAGCCGGTGGCCAGTGCCTGGCTCAGGCTCTCGTCGTCGCGGATGCCGCCGCTCATCTCGACCTTGATGTCGAGCCGACCGACGATCTCGGCGAGGAGCTCGGCATTGCTGCCGGTGCCGAAGGCGCGGTCGAGGTCGACGAGGTGGATCCACTCGGCGCCCTGCTCCTGCCAGGCGAGCGCGGCCTCGATCGGGTCGCCGAAGTCCCACCCGCTGCCCGAGATCCCCTGCTGGAGCTGCACAGCGCGTCCGTCGCGGACGTCGACGGCAGGGAGGAGTTCGAGGCGGGGGTGCGGGGTGGTCATCTGGTGCTCCGGGTGGGATCGGTGGTCAGGGGTGGTCACGGCTGGTCGGTCGGTGGCATCGGGGCGGTGAGCGTGCCCTCATGGCCTCGCGGCACGCCGGTGAGGTCGGTGCCCTGACGACGGATCGCCCAGAAGGCCAGGGCGAGGATCGCCGCGAGCACCATCACCCCGATGCGCACCGGCCCGGACAGGTCGAGGAGCCAGGTCACGACAAGGAGCCCCAGGGCCGTGCCGACGCCGGCGGCCACGGTGGGCGTGCGGCGACGCGGACGGGCGCCGGCTCCCGTGCGTGTGGCGTGCCGGGTGCGTGTGCGGCGGGGGCTCGTGGACGTCCGCGACGAGGTGGTGCGGGCTTTGCGCTTGCGCGTCGCCATCACAAGGTCTCCATCCAGTTCTTCAGCAGGGCCAGTCCGGCCTCGCCGGACTTCTCGGGATGGAACTGGGTCGCGGTCAGGGGCCCGTTCTCCACGGCCGCCACGAAGCGCTCGCCGTGGGTGGCCCAGGTGACCACGGGCGCCACCGGCGCGAAGGTCGGCGAGGAGGGCTCCAGGGTCCAGTCGTGGACGGCATACGAGTGGACGAAGTAGAAACGCTGGTCCTCGACGCCCGCGAACAGGCGGGAGCCGACGCCGGCCTCGACCGTGGACCAGCCCATGTGCGGGACGACCGGCGCCCGGAGCCGCTCGACCGTGCCGGGCCACTCGGACAGCCCGGCCTCGGTGCGCTCGCTGGGCTCGGTGGAGCCCTCGAAGAGCACCTGCATCCCGACGCAGACCCCGAGCACCGGACGCCCACCGGCGAGCCGCCGACCGATGAGGAGCGGGCCGTCCGCCGCTCGCAGCCCGGCGGCACAGGCATGGAAGTTGCCCACACCGGGCACGAAAAGGCCGTCGGCGCCCAGGGCGGCCCCGGGGTCGGCGGTGAGCTCGACGGAGGCGCCCACGTGCTCCAGCGCGCGCACGGCCGAGCGGACGTTGCCGCTGCCGTAGTCGAGGACGACGACCGTGGGGCTCATGGCTGCCCCGCCATGGGGTCCTCGTCGTGGTGCAGGGCGTCGAAGGCACGCACGGCGCGCGCGTCGGGCTCGATGCCCTCGACCGGTCCCGGGGCGCCCGCCGGACCGTGGCGGAGCAGGTCGGCACCGGGCAGGCCCACCAGGTGCAGCAGCCCGGTGAGCCGGGTCAGGGGGGTGCCCGAGACGTCGCGGAAGTGCGCCACCACGTCGGCCGTGGTGGCGCCCGAGCCGGGGCCGGCCACCTGGACGATGAGTCCGGCCGGCAAGGGCGCGAGGTCGGGCGTGCGGCGCACGCCCCGGCCCGGCTCCCACACCAGCCAGCGCTGCTCGGCCCGCCAACCGCGGGGTTGGACGGTCACGACGGCGCAGCCGTCGAGGACGAAGAGCCCGATCGAGGGGCGCCGGCTCCGGGGCGTGGGCCGGGCCGCGAGCACCTCGAGCCCCACGTCATAGGGCGCGCGGGTCCGGGCAACGACCTCGGTCAGGCACACCCCGGTCCAGCCCGGGAGCTGGACGGCGGCCGCGGGCACCAGGCCGCGTCGCAGCCACCGGGCGGAGGCGCGTGCCTCTCCGCGGACGAGCACGAGGCCGTGCCCCACCGTGGAGGAGGCCGTCCTGCCCGATGTCGGCTCGGTCATGGTGGCGCTCAGAGCGCACCCTTGGCACTCGGGACGCCCTCGACCCGCGGGTCGCGGGCCACGGCCGCGCGCAGGGCCTGCGCGACCGCCTTGAACTGGGCCTCGACGATGTGGTGCGGGTCGCGTCCGGAGAGCACGCGGACGTGGAGCGCGATCTGGGCGTTGCTCGCCAACGACTCCCAGACGTGCCGGGTGAGCGAGCCGACGAAGTTTCCCCCGATGAGGACGTGCTCCTGCCCGGCCGGCTCCCCGTCGTGCACGACATAGGGGCGCCCGGCCACGTCGACGACCGCCTGCACCAGCGCCTCGTCGAGGGGCACCGCGGCATCGCCGAAGCGGGCGATCCCGCGCTTGTCCCCCAGGGCCTCGCGCAGTGCCTGCCCGAGCACGATCGCGACGTCCTCGACCGTGTGGTGCGCGTCGACGTCGACATCGCCCTCGGCCTTCACGGTGAGGTCGATGAGCGAGTGCTTGGCCAGCGAGAGCAGCATGTGGTCGTAGAAGCGGACACCCGTGCTCACCTCGCCCCGGCCGGTGCCGTCGAGGTCGACGCTCACCTCGACCGAGCTCTCGGAGGTGGCGCGCGTGACGGTCGCCGTGCGGTGGGTCGCCGTGCTCATCGGGCGCTCTCCTTGCGGTGGGTCGGGGCCAGCTCGGCCATGGCGCGGAGGAAGGCGGTGGTCTCCTCCGGGGTGCCGGCCGAGACTCGAAGATATCCGGGAATGCCGACATCGCGGATGAGGACCCCCCGGTCGAGCAGGGCCTGCCACGTCGCGTGGCTGTCGACCAGGTGGCCGTAGAGGACGAAGTTGGCGTCGCTGGGCACCGGGGACAGGCCCATGCCGAGGAGCTCGTCGACGATGCGGTCGCGCTGGTCCTTGATCGCGTCGACGGTGTCGAGCATGAGCTCGGTGTGGGCCAGGGCGGCGAGCGCGACCGCCTGGGTCTGGGTGCCGAGGTGGTAAGGCATCCGCACCAGCCGCAGGGCGTCGACCAGGTCGGCATCGGCGGCGAGGTAGCCCAGGCGGGTGCCGGCGAGCGCGAACGCCTTGCTCATCGTCCGCGTGACGACGAGCCGGGGACGACCCTGGAGCAGGGTGAGCGCCGACGGCGTGCCGGGGCGAGCGAACTCGGCATACGCCTCGTCGACGACGACCAAGGCCTGCGGGGCGGCATCGTGGACCGCCTCGACGACATCGAGGCCGAGCGCGGTCCCCGTCGGGTTGTTCGGCGAGCAGAGGAAGACGACCTGGGGCTGGTGGGCGCGCACCTGCTCGACGGCGGAGTCGACGGTGAGGTCGAAGGCCCCCTCCGCGCCGACGCCACGCATCCCGTCGACCCAGGTCGTGCCGGTCGTCGTCGTGATGATCGGGTGCATCGAGTAGGCCGGCGTGAAGCCGAGCGCGACCCGCCCCGGACCGCCGAAGGCCTGGAGGAGGTGGAGCAGCACCTCGTTCGACCCGTTGCCCGCCCACACCTGCTCGACGCCGATCGGCGTGCCGGTGCGCGAGAGGTAGTCCGCGAGCACGGTCCGCAGCTCGGTGAACTCACGGTCCGGGTAGCGGTTGAGGCCGCTCGCGGCCTTGCGCACCGCCGTCGTGATCTCGTCGACGACGACGTCGGGCACGGCATACGAGTTCTCGTTCGTGTTGAGCGCGACCGGCACGTCGAGCTGCGGTGCGCCATAGGCGGATCGGCCCCGCAGGTCGGGGCGGAGCAGGCCCTCGATCTCGGCACGCACGGCTCAGCCCAGCTCGGGGAGTCGGGCGATGATCGCGTCACCGTGACCGGGCAGGTCCTCGGAGCGGGCAAGGGTGACGACGTGCCCACCGACCTCGCGCAGCGCGGCCTCCGAGTAGTCCACGACGTGGATCCCGCGCAGGAAGGACTGCACCGACAGGCCGCTGGAGTGGATGGCGCTGCCGCCGGTGGGCAGGACGTGGTTGGAGCCGGCGCAGTAGTCCCCCAGGCTCACCGGCGAGAAGGACCCGACGAAGATCGCCCCGGCATTGCGCACCCTGGCGGCGACCGCGGCGGCGTCGGCGGTCTGGATCTCGAGGTGCTCGGCGGCATACGCATCGACGACGCGCAGGCCGGCCTCGACGTCGTCGACGAGGACGACGCCACTCTGCGGCCCGGTCAGGGCGGTCAGGACGCGCTCGTGGTGCTTGGTCGCGGCCACCCGCGCGGCGAGCTCGGCCTCGACCCGCATGTGCAGGTCGGGTGAGTCGGTGACGAGCACGGAGGCGGCCATCGGGTCGTGCTCGGCCTGGCTGATCAGGTCGGCGGCCACGTGCCCGGGGTCGGCGGTGGCGTCGGCGAGGATCGCGATCTCGGTCGGTCCGGCCTCGGCGTCGATGCCGATCAGGCCCTTGAGGAGGCGCTTGGCCGCGGCGACGTAGATGTTGCCCGGGCCGGTCACCAGGGCGACCGGCTCGCAGGTCGAGGCCTCGTATGCCGTGCCGTCACCGCCCGTGGCCGGGCTCGCCTCCTCCTCGAAGCCGTGGGCGAAGGCGGCGATCGCCTGGGCGCCACCCATGGCATAGACCTCGTCGACACCGAGCAGCGCACAGGCAGCGAGGATCGTCGGGTGCGGCCAGCCGCCGTGCTCCCGCTGGGGTGGGGAGGCCACGGCCAGGGAACCCACCTCGGCCAGCTGGGCCGGGACGACGTTCATCACCACGCTCGAGGGGTAGACCGCCAGGCCGCCGGGGACGTAGAGGCCCACCCGGTCCACCGGGACCCAGCGCTCGGTGACGGTGCCGCCCTCGGTGACCGTGGTGACGGTGTCCTGGCGGCGCTGGTCGGCATGGACCAGCCGGGCACGCCGAATCGCCTCCTCGAGGGCGGAGCGCACCTCGGGGTCGAGGGTGGCCAGGGCCCCTTCGATCACCTCGGCCGGGACGCGCAGCCGCTCCGGACGGACCCCGTCGAAGCGCTCGGCGAGCTCGAGCAGCGCGGCCGCGCCGCGATCACGGACGTCGTCGCAGATCGGTGCGACGGCCTGCACGGCCGCCTCGACGTCGAACGCGGCCCGCGGCATCGCCCGCCGGAGCTCCCTCAGGGTCAGCGTGCGGCCACGGAGGTCGAGGACGGAGAGCATGGCCCCCAGTCTAGGTAGGCCATCCCAGCCCTCGGACGGACGTCTCAGTCCGCCGGCCTGGTCAGGCGCAGCGCGGCCATGGCCGCGAGGGCACGGGCCACCTCGATCGTCTCGCTGATCGAGACCTGCTCGCGCGGGGCATGGGCGAATCGCACGTCGCCGGGGCCGTAGTGCAGCGTCGGGATGCCGCCGAGGCCGGTGTAGAGCCGCAGGTCCGACCCATAGGGCGCCGCGGCGAGCGCGGCCTGTCGTCCGGCCGTGAGAGCGATCGCCGCACGCACCTCGTCGACGAGGGGGTGCCCGCCCTCGAGGGCCCCCTCGAGCGCCCCCGAGGCGAACTGCCCCCCGGTCCACTCCACCCGCACCGGGTGGCTGCGCAGCCACGGGTCGGCAGCGCACGCATCGGCCACGGCCTCCTCGAAGGCGGTGCGGGCCTCCTCCACGTCCTCACCGAGCCGCACGCCGTAGCGGCCCTCGGCGGTGAGTGCGTCGGGCACCGAGCTCGACCAGTCACCGGCCCGGATCCGGCCGATGGAGATGCCGAAGGGCAGCGGGTTGTCGCCGAAGGCGGCCGGTCGGTCGGCATTGCGCCGCTCCTCGAGCGCCCGGATCGCCGTGTGGACCGGCCAGAAGGCCTCGAGCGCCGAGACGCCCTCCGCACGCGTGCTGCCGTGGGCAGCGCGCCCCTCGACGTGCAGGGTGAAGGTGAGCGCGCCGGCGTTGGCGACGACGAGGTGACCGCTCGTCGGCTCGGTGATCACCGCGACCTCGCCCCGGTGCCCTCGGCGCAGGGTGGCGAAGGCCCCGAGGCCGCCGTCCTCCTCGCTGATGACGTGGTGGAGCGCGAACCGTCGCGTGAGGGTCACCCCTGACCGGACCAGCGCGGTGGCGACCGCGAGGTTGACCGCGACGCCGGCCTTCATGTCGCAGGCGCCCCGGCCATGGAGGACGTCGCCGCGGATCTCCCTGCTGAAGGGTCCACCGGCGGACCACAGCCCGAGGTCGCCGGTCGGCACCACGTCACTGTGGCCTTGGAGGACGAGGGCGACCTCGCCCTCACCCTCGGAGGTGCCGACCAGGCCCCACCCCTCGGAGCGCTCGCTCTCGATGCCGGGATGGTCCGGGTCGGCGGCGAGCGCGTCGAGGTCAAGGGCCCAGTGGTCGACGTCGAGGCCCAGACCGCTCAGTCGATGGCTCAGCCGCCCCTGGAGCTCGGACTCGGCGTCCGATCCGGTGATGCTCGGGACGCGCACGAGGTCGACGAGGTCGTCGACGAGGGCCTGCTCGTCGAGGGCGTCGATGACGGCGGTCTGCGCAGCGGTGAGCTCGTCGTGGGGCACGGCCCCATGGAACCACGCCCGTCGCCCACGACGTGCGGCCTCACTGCTCGAAGAAGACCCGTTCGTAGGCCGTGCGCGCATGGCGGGTCAACCTGCGGTACTCCTCGTCGAGGAGGTGGCCGCTCCCGGGCGGCCGGCGCAGGACCCTCGCGACGCCCTCGGCGTCACGGACGTCCGAGGGCAGGGACTCCAGCGACCGGCCCCGCCACAGCATCCCCGCGTTCCGCAGCCGGGAGGTCATCGTCCATGCCTCGAGGAGCTCCTCGGCGTCGGTCGCGGCGACGAGTCCGAGGGCCCGCGCCGCCGTCAGGGCCTCGACGGTGGAGGTGGTCCGCAGCTCGGGATGCGCATGCGCATGGCGGAGCTGCACGAGCTGGGCGCACCACTCGACATCCGAGAGGCCCCCGTGCCCGAGCTTGAAGTGGGTCTTGCGGTCCGCTCCGCGGGGCAACCGCTCGGACTCCATCCGTGCCTTGAGGGTGCGGATCTCCCGGACCTGCGCCGCGGTCAACCCCTCCCGCGGCCAGCGGATCGGGTCGATGAGCGCCAGGAACCGGTCGGCGAGCTCGGGGTCGCCGGCGACCGGACGGGCCCGGACCAGGGCCTGGGCCTCCCACACGAGGGACCAGCGCTCGTAGTACGCGGCATACGAGGCGAGCGAGCGCACGAGCGGGCCGTTCTTGCCCTCGGGGCGCAGGTCGGCATCGATCTCGAGCCTCGGGTCCGGGCCGGGGAGGCCGAGGACGCGCAAGAGCTCCCGCACGACGTCGAGGGCGTCGTCCTGGGCCTGCTGGTCGTCCGCGCCCGGGACGGGGTCGTGGACGAAGAGGACATCGGCATCACTGGCGTACCCCGCCTCGCGACCCCCGAGCCGACCCATGCCGACGACGAGCAGCCGCGTCACGAGGTCACGGCCCTGCTCGGCCACGTGAGCCCGCACGACCTGCTCGAGGGCCACCTGGATCAAGCCGCCGGCGAGGTCGCTGAGGGCATGCCCGACGTCGGTCGTCGTGAGCGAGCCCTCGAGGTCGGCGACGGCGAGACGGAAGAGCTCCGCGCGGCGGATCGTGCGCGCGGCCTGCACGGCCTGGTCGAGGCTGCCCTGGCGACCGGCCGCGGCCCGCATCCGCGACTCGACCTCCTCACGGGTCCGTGGCCGCAGCCCGGAACCGTCGCCGAGGAACTGCACGCAGTCCGGGGCCTGCTCGAGCAGCTCGGCCGCGAACCGGCTCCGTCCGAGCGTGTGGGCGAGCCGCTCGGCGGCGCGACCCTCGTCGCGGAGCATCTTGAGGTACCAGTGGGTCGTCCCGAGCTCGTCGCTGACCCGCCGGAACGCGAGCAGGCCGGCATCGGGATCGGCCTCGTCGGCGAACCACCCGAGCATCGCCGGCAGCAGCTGGCGCTGGATCGCCGCGCGGCGGCTCACGCCCTCACTGAGGGCCCGCAGGTGGTTGAAGGCCCCCTTCGGGTCACGGAAGCCGAGCGCGGTGAGCCGGGCCTGCGCCGCCTCCGGGGTGAGCCGGACCTCACCCTCGGACAGCTTGGCCACGGCGGCGAGGAGCGGCCGGTAGAAGATCCGCTCGTGGAGCCGGCGCACCTCGCGCGCGGTGGACCGCCAGCGGGCGAGGATCTCGGTCGCCGGGTCGGTGCGGTGCCCCAGGGCCCGCCCGAGGCGCCGCAGGTCGGCCGGTGCCGTCGGCATGAGGTGCGTCCGGCGCATCCGTTGCAGCTGGATGCGGTGCTCGAGGGTGCGCAGGAAGCGGTATGCCGTGGCGAGCGCGGCCGCGTCCTCCCGCCCCACGTAGCCACCCCGGGACAGCGCCTCCAACGCCGGGATCGTCGTCGCCGACCGGAGGTTGTCGTCGGCACGCCCGTGGACGAGCTGGAGGAGCTGGACGGAGAACTCGACGTCGCGCAGGCCCCCCTTGCCGAGCTTGATCTGCCGGTCCGCCTCCGCGGCCGGCACGTGGTCCTCGACGCGTCGCCGCATCGCCTGGGCGTCGCTGACGAAGTTCTCGCGGCCGGCGGCCGTCCAGACGAAGGGGGACATCGCCTCGACGTAGGCCGCGCCCACCTCGGGGTCGCCGGCCACCGGCCGCGCCTTGAGCAGGGCCTGGAACTCCCACGTCTTCGCCCACCGCTCGTAGTAGGCACGGTGGCTGGCCACGGTCCGCACGAGCGGGCCCTGCTTGCCCTCGGGACGCAGGGCCGGGTCGACCTGCCACAGCGTGCCGGCGCCGGTGTTGGCCGAGCAGATCCGCATCAGGGACGTCGCGAGGTCGGCACCGATCGCGAGCGCCTCCTCCTCGGGCACGCCGTCCGCGGGCTCCACGGCGAAGATGACGTCGACATCGCTGATGTAGTTGAGCTCGCGGCCACCGGTCTTGCCCATCGCGATGACGGCGAGCCGGCACCGCTGCGCGCGCTCCCCGGCCCGGTGCACGGCGAGGGCGTGCGCGGCGGCGAGCGCCCCTTGGGCGAGGTCGGCGAGCGCAGCCGCGGTGCGTGGCAGCTGGTCGGTGGGGTGCTCGGCCTCGAGGTCGAGGGCGGCGATCCCGAGGAGCTGGCGACGGTACTCCACACGCAGGGCGTCCTCCCCCGCGGTGGCGCCCTCGGGCGCGGTGAGGGCTGCGGCCGTGAGGAGCTCGCCGCGGGACTCCACCGGCAACGGCTCGGCCGAGACCAGGTCGAGCACGTGCTCGGGATGGGCCACGAGGTGGTCGGCCAACGCGAGCGAGGCGCCGAGGACCTCGAGGATGCGGCGTCGACCGACGCCGCCCTCGACGAGGACCCGCTCGACCCGGGTCCGCAACGCGGGCGCCGGCCCACGGCATACGGACTCCATGAGCCGCACCAGGCCGAGGAGGGCCTGGTCCGGGTCGGCGGTCTCGGCGAGGGCACGGGCCAGGCCGTCGTCCTCGATGGCGTCACGACGCTGGATCACCCGCTCGAGGACGGGGTCGTCGAGCAGGCTGAGGGCTCGGCGCGGCTCGTCGAAGCCGAGCCGCGTGAGGGCGCCGGGGATGGACTCCCCGCGGGGGGCGGTCACCGCCTCAGAGCCGCAGGTAGCGGTCGAGCTCGAAGGGCGTCACCTGGGCGCGGTAGTCGTCCCACTCGCGCCGCTTGTTGCGCAGGAAGAACTCGAAGGTGTGCTCGCCGAGGACGTCGGCCATGAGCTCACTGGACTCCATCGCCTGGATGGCCCGGTGGAGCGAGGAGGGAAGGGCCTTGATGCCCATCGCCTTGCGCTCGACCTCGGTGAGGCCCCACACGTCGTCCTCGGTCTCCGGCGGGAGTTCGTAGCCCTCCTCGATGCCCTTGAGGCCGGCCCCGAGGAGGACGGCGAAGGCGAGGTAGGGATTGCACGCCGGGTCGATGGTCCGGACCTCGACCCGCGTGCTGTTGCCCTTGTTCGGCTTGTACATCGGCACCCGCACCATGGCCGAGCGGTTGTTGTGCCCCCAGGTCAGGTGGGCCGGCGCCTCTCCCCCGCCCCACAGCCGCTTGTAGCTGTTGACCCACTGGTTCGTCACGGCGGTGATCTCCGCCCCGTGGTGCAGGATCCCGGCGATGAACTGCCGCCCGACCTTGGAGAGCTGGTAGGGCGCACCGGGCTCGTGGAAGGCGTTGCGGTCACCCTCGAAGAGGCTCACGTGGGTGTGCATGCCCGAGCCGGGGTGGTCGGCGAAGGGCTTGGGCATGAAGGTGGCATAGAGGTCCTGCTCGAGGGCCACCTCCTTGACCACGGTCCGGAAGGTCATGATGTTGTCGGCCATGGTGAGCGCATCGGCGTAGCGCAGGTCGATCTCGTTCTGGCCGGGGGCGCCCTCGTGGTGGCTGAACTCCACCGAGATCCCCATCGACTCGAGCATCGTGATCGCGGCCCGCCGGAAGTCGTGCCCGGTGCCGTGCGGGACGTGGTCGAAGTAGCCGGCCTGGTCCACGGGGGTGGGCGTGCGTCCGGGCTTGGGTTCCTTCTCGAGGAGGAAGAACTCGATCTCGGGGTGGACGTAGAAGGTGAAGCCCAGGTCTGCCGCGCGCCCCAGCATCCGCTGGAGGACGTTGCGCGGGTCGGCCATGCTCGGCGCCCCGTCGGGCAGGGTGATGTCGCAGAACATCCGCGCCGTTCCCGGCCGGTCGCCCCGCCACGGGAGGATCTGGAAGGTCGAGGGGTCCGGCTTGGCGAGCATGTCGGCCTCGTAGACGCGCGCGAAGCCCTCGATGACGGAGCCGTCGAAGCCGATGCCCTCGGCGAAGGCCCCCTCGAGCTCGGCCGGAGCCACGGCCACGGACTTGAGGGTGCCGAGGACGTCGGTGAACCACAGTCGGACGAACCTGATGTCGCGTTCCTCGATGGTGCGAAGGACGAACTCCTGCTGACGATCCATGGGCGCATCCTGCACCAGCCGTGTTTCGGTCGCGTTACGTCGCCGGCGACGACGCCCGCCTCCACCCCTCGGGGTGGCTCTCGCCTCGTGCTTGGTCACGGCAAGATAACGATTGCCGACTCGGATCGCGCCCGCTGGCGCCGAGAGCGACGATCCCACACGGGCGCCGATCGGTGGCCCACGTCGCTCCGACGTATGTCCGCACAGACAGGATGCACAGTGACGAAACGTCTGCATCGCGGCGCCAGGGCCTTGAGCTTTGCGTCTGCAGGCCTGCTGACCGCAGGATTCTTCGCCGCCGCGCCCGCCGCATCAGCGGCTCCGGCGCCCTCGCCGGCCGACTCCGCCGTGGCCACTCTCGCCGACCGTGGCGAAGCCGGAGGGGGCCACGTCCCCACCCACCCGCTGAGCGTCGCGCGCAAGCAGGGGGCCCTCAAGGACTCCGTCATCCAGCGTCAGCTCAAGGGCGACAAGAGCGCCACCGGCAAGGTGGTCAAGGTCGGCAAGGGTCAGTACGTCGAGCTCCAGCGGGAGGCCACCGACCCCGTCTTCGTGATCATCGTCGAGTTCGGTGACGCGCAGCACCCCAACCCAATCTTCCAGGGACCGCCCCCGGACGGCTCCGCCACCGATGTCACCGGCCCCCTCCACAACGAGATCCCCCAGCCGGACCGGTCAGTCGACAACTCCACGCTGTGGAAGGCGGACTACAACCGCGAGCACTACGTCGACATGTACTTCAACCGGATGGCGAACTACTACAAGGCCCAGTCCTCCAACCGGTACTCCGTGACCGGTGACGTCCACGGCTGGGTCAAGGTGCCCTTCAACGAGGCGCTCTACGGCCGCAACTACTGCGGCGGCATCGTCTGCCCCACCTCCAAGGCGTTGGCCCGGGACGCGATGGCCGTCTGGGTCGACCAGCAGCTGAAGTCCGGCCTGACGATGAGCGACGTCCAGGCCGAGCTGAAGAAGTACGACGTCTGGGACCGCTATGACCTCGACGGCGACGGCAACTTCAACGAGCCCGACGGCTACATCGACCACATGCAGATCGTCCACGCCGGCGGCGACGAGGCCGCGGGCGACCCGCACCAGGGCACCGACGCCATCTGGAGCCACCGCTGGTACGCCAACCTGCAAGCAGGCGGGCCCGGCGGCCTGGCCGGTGTCCAGATCGGCGCCAATGGCGGCCTGGTCTCCTCCTCGATGGTCCCCAACAACCCGACCGGCGTCTGGCTCGGTGACTACACGATCCAGCCGGAGAACGGCGGCCTCGGCGTCTTCGCCCACGAGTACGGCCACGACCTCGGCCTGCCGGACCTCTACGACACCTCCGGCAACACCGGCGGCGCGGAGAACTCCACCGCCTTCTGGACCCTGATGTCCTCCGGCGCCAACATCGGCAGCGGCTCACCCGACGGCATCGGCGATGCCCCGACCGACCTGTCGGCCTGGGAGCTGCTCACCCTCGGCTGGTTGGGCCCGCAGGGCTCGAAGGGCCCGTTCTACGAGGTCGTGAAGCCTGGCGAGAAGAAGAACGTCAAGCTCGGACCGAACGTCCCGGCGACGAAGTCCCCGCAGGCGATCTTCACCGTCCTCCCGGACAAGGTGGTCGACCGCAACCTCGGCGCCGGCGCGGAGGCCGGCGACTTCTTCTGGGCCACCGGCAAGGCCGACACCACGTCCACGATGACGGCCTCGGTCACGGGCGCCACCGTGACGGCCAAGGTCCGCTACGACATCGAGGTCGACTACGACTACGCCCGGCTGCAGGCGCAGGTCGGTGGCGTGTGGGTCAACGTCTCGACCAACCTGTCGACCACGTCGGACCCCAACGGCAACAACCCGGACAAAACGGGCATCACCGGTACGTCGGCCGGCTATGCCACCGGCGCGTGGGTCGACCTCACGGCCACGCTTCCGAGCGGCACCACGGCCGTTCGCTTCGCCTACACCAACGACCCGGCGGAGTTCGGAGACGGCTTCGGCGTCGATGCGGTCAAGGTCGGGGGCACCCCCGTGGCCGACAGCGCCTGGAGCCTCGACGGCTTCCAGCTCGCGGTCAACGGGATGGTCAAGGATGCCTTCTTCAACGCCTACGTCGCCGAGAACCGGCAGTACGACGGGTACGACGCCTCGCTGAAGAGCGCCTACAACTTCGGCTTCCTCGACAGCAAGCCGGACTGGGTCGAGAACTTCCCCTACCAGAACGGCCTGCTGATCTGGTACTGGAACGAGCAGTACGCCGACAACAACGTCGGTGACCACCCCGGTGGCGGCCTGCTCCTCCCGGTGGACGCGCACCCGAGCTTCCACCACTACGCCGATGGCACGCTGATGCGGCAGCGCCTGCTGAGCTACGACTCGACCTTCGGGACCGAGGCCACCGACGCCATCACGGTCCACAAGAACAGCCAGCCGTCGACGATCCCGTCGCAGCCCGCGGTGAACGTCTTCGACGACACCAGGGACTGGTGGTTCGACTGTGACACCGACGCCTGCACCGGCTCCCACCAGGGTCGCTACCAGCCGGGCTGGACCGGTGTCGACGTGCCCAAGACGGGGACGACGATCACCGTCAACGGCGCCACCACGAACAGCCACCTCAACGTCACCGTCTCTGCCAAGTGACCTGACGACGGTCGGCTGATCGACCCACAGGAGGGCCCCGTCACCGGAAGGTGACGGGGCCCTCGTGCATGTCCCCACGGCATACGGCTCGCCCTAGGATCGGGACATGAGCCAGACGCCTGCGTCCCCCGCCCCCGAGAGCACCGCCCCCTACGGCACCGGGGCGCAGGCGGCCCCCCAACGCCGCATCCGGATCCCGCACCTGATGGCGATGAAGGAGCGGGGCGAGAAGTGGGCGATGCTCACCGCCTACGACATGTACACCGCGGAGATCTTCGACCAGGCCGACATCCCGGTGCTGCTCGTCGGGGACAGTGCCGGCAACAACGTCTACGGCTTCGAGACCACCGTGCCGGTCACGGTCGACCACCTCGTGCCCCTGTGCCGGGCCGTCACCAGCGCGGCGAAGCGGGCGATGGTCGTGGCCGACCTGCCCTTCGGGTCCTACCAGGCCAGCCCCCAGCAGGCGCTCGCGACGGCGACCCGCTTCATGAAGGAGGGGCTCGCCCACGCGGTGAAGCTCGAGGGCGGGAAGGCGATGGTCCCCGAGGTCGAGCTGCTCGTGCGCGCCGGCATCCCGGTCATGGGCCACATCGGCTTCACCCCGCAGAGCGAGCACGTGCTCGGCGGCTACCGCGTCCAGGGCCGCGGCGAGGCCGCGCGACGCACCCTCGAGGACGCCCTCGCCCTCCAGGAGGCCGGGTGCTTCGCCATCGTCATGGAGATGGTGCCCGCTCCCCTGGCCAAGGAGATCACCGAGGCCCTCGTGATCCCCACGGTCGGCATCGGCGCCGGCCCGCACTGCGACGCCCAGGTGCTCGTCTGGCAGGACATGGCCGGCCTGCGCGGCGGTCGGGCGCCGCGCTTCGTCAAGAAGTACGCCAACCTCCGCGAGGACCTCGGCGACGCGGCCAAGGCGTATGCCGCGGACGTCGCCGACGGCTCGTTCCCGGCCGCCGAGCACAGCTTCGAGTCCTGAGCCCGGAGCCGACGATGGGCCTGCCCTACGACCCGTTCACCCGCTGGCGGGAGATCTCCGACGGCTCGGGTGGCGCCGCGCACTACCAGGAGCGCTTCGACGCGCTCGCCGCCGAGGGCCAGGACGTGCACGGGGAGGCCGCCCTCGTCGCCGCACTCGTCGGCCCACCGCCTCGGCGGGTCCTCGACGCCGGGTGCGGCACCGGACGCGTGGCGATCGAGCTGGCGCGGCGCGGCTACGACTGCGTCGGCGTGGACGCCGACAGCCAGATGCTCGAGGTCGCTCGGGTGCGCGGCCCGGGCATCCACCTGATCCACCAGGACCTGGCCACGATGTACCTGCGCGCCCAGCTCTTCGACCTCGTGGTCGCGGCCGGCAATGTCATCCCCCTGCTCGCCCCGGGCACGCTCGACGCGGCGGTCGAGCGGATGGCGGCGCACACGGTGCCGGGCGGGCTCGTCGTCTGCGGCTTCGGCACCGACTCCGCCCACCTGCCGGACGGGTGCCCGGTCACCCCGCTGGCCGACCTCGAGCGGGCCTGTGCGCTCGCCGGGCTGGTGCGGGTCGAGCGGTGGTCCTCATGGGACCGTGCCCCGTGGACGGCGAGCGCGGGTTACGTCGTCACGGTCCACCGTCGACCGGACTGACGAGGTCTGGTCTGCGGTCAGTCCTCGAGGTCGTCGTCGTTCCAGCCGGGAGCGGCGCCCCGGCTCTCCCACTCCTCGTCCTCCTCGTCCCACCGTTCGGTGTTCTCCCGGGCGTGCTCGAGGGCCTTCTCGGCCTCGGCCTGGGTCGCGAAGGGGCCGAGCACGTCGGCTCCCGGGCCGCGCGTCTCGTCGGTCTCGACGCTCTTGGTGGCGAGGTTGTACCAGAAGGCCATCGTGCTCTCCTTGGGCTCGGGTCGTCGTCGGCGCGAGGGGTGCGCCGCACGTCCGACTGTCGGGCGGACCGGGTGGCTGCCTAGACTCCACCGTATGCCGGTGACCTTCGCAAGTGTGGCCCCCGGATCGGTGTCTGCGCGGCGCGCCGTACCCGCCTCGATCGTGGCTCCGGAGTACGTCGACCGCCCCACGCCGGTCGAGGGCCGCGAGCCCAATGTCAAGAGTGCCGAGACGATCGAGGCGATGCGTGTCGCCGGCCGGATCGCGGCCCGCGCGATGGCGGAGGCGGCGGCGGTCATCGCCCCCGGGGTCACCACTGACGAGATCGACCGGGTCGGTCACGAGTACCTCCTCGACCACGGCGCCTATCCCTCGACCCTGGGCTACAAGGGCTTCCCCAAGTCGCTGTGCACCTCGGTCAACGAGGTGATCTGCCACGGCATCCCGGACTCACGCCGGCTCGAGGACGGCGACATCGTCAACATCGACATCACGGCCTACGTGGGCGGCGTGCATGGCGACACCGATGCGACCTATCTCGTCGGCGAGGTCGACGAGGAGTCGAGGCTGCTCGTCGAGCGCACCCAAGAGGCGATGATGCGGGGCATCAAGGCGGCCCTGCCCGGTCGAGCGATCAACGTCATCGGGCGGGTCATCGAGTCGTATGCCGCCCGCTTCGGTTACGGCGTCGTCCGCGACTTCACCGGCCACGGGATCGGCACCGAGTTCCACTCCGGGCTGATCGTCCCCCACTACGACGCCGCCCCGGCCTACGACCTCGTGATCGAGCCGGGGATGACCTTCACCATCGAGCCGATGCTCAACCTCGGCACGCCCGAGTGGGAGATGTGGGACGACGGCTGGACGGTCGTGACACGCGACCGGCGTCGGTCGGCACAATTCGAGCACACCATCCTCATCACCGAGACCGGCAACGAGATCCTGACCCTCCCGTGACCCGACAAGGAGTCCCCATGGCCCAGCAGTCCAGCCTCCCCCTCGGCATCGACGTCGGCGGGAGCGGCATCAAGGGCGCGCCCGTCGACCTGGCCACCGGCCAGCTGACGGCCGAGCGGCTCCGCATCGAGACCCCCCAGCCCTCGACGCCGGAGGCGGTCGTCGGTGTCATCGCCCAGATCGTCGACGCCTTCGCCGACCAGGTCGGGCCGACCGCTCCGATCGGCATCACCATCCCCGGGGTGGTCATGCGGGGCGTGGTCAAGACGGCCGCGAACATCGACAAGGGCTGGATCGACTGCGACATGGAGAAGCTCGTCGAGGACCGGCTCCAGCGTGACGTCGTCGTCGTCAACGACGCCGACGCCGCCGGGGTCGGCGAGCTGCACTACGGCGCGGCCAAGGGCCACGAGGGGCTGGTCATCATGACCACGCTCGGCACCGGCATCGGCAGCGCAGTGATCCACGAGGGCCGGCTCGTCCCCAACTCGGAGTACGGCCACCTCGAGATCGACGGCCACAACGCCGAGAGCCGGGCAGCGGCCTCGGCCAAGAAGCGTGAGGGACTGTCGTGGGAGCAGTACGCCAAGCGACTGAGCCGCTACTACCAGTTCCTCGAGTCGGTCACCTGGCCGGACCTGTTCGTCATCGGCGGGGGCGTGTCGAAGAAGCCCGAGAAGTTCCTGCACCTCATCGAGTGCCGCACCCCCGTCATCGCCGCGACCCGGGCCAACGAGGCCGGCATCATCGGTGCCGCACGGATGGCGGCGGACGCCCAGCAGGTGCGCGGACGGCATACGGCCTGATCGGGCCTGGCGTCAGGAGAAGGTGACCGCGCCCCGGCCCAGGAGGTCCATGACCTCGGTGTCGGGGCACCCCAGCGTGCGCGCCTGCCCCAGGTAGAGCGCGCGGCCGTGGGGGGCGAGCAGCGAGTCGTGGATCGGGAACGCACGGGCGACACCCAGGCGCCGTAGGAAGGCCGTCATCTCGCGGCTGCGCTGCCAGGGGGCGTTGAGCGGGAAGCCCAGGACGTCGACCTCGCCCGGATCGGCGTCGAGGGCGTCCCCGGGGTGGAAGAAGGTCGGCTGGCCGGGGGCGCTGAGGCGGACACCGACATTGGAGATCCGCGGGATGTCCTCGTGGATGAGGGCGTGGACCTTGCCGACCGGGTCGATGCGCAGGTCGCCGATCCTCGTCCCCTCGGCCGCATGAGTGGTGGCGTCCACGCCGAGCCCGGCGAGGACGGCGACGCTGTCGGGGTCGCACAGGACCTGAGCCTGGGGATTGGCGCGCACCAGCTCGGGCAGCCGGTCGGGATCGAGGTGGTCGGCGTGCTGGTGGGTCACCACGATCGCGGCGAGATCCCGCACGGGCGAGAAGTCACCCGCGAAGGTGCCCGGGTCGATGAGGACGCGGACGTCGGCGCTCTCGACGAGGACGCAGGCATGACCGAGGTGGGTGAGCTCCATGAACCCACGCTAGGCCACCGTGGCAGCCGGAGGGACCTCGCGGCGGGCCCCGACATGACCTCGGCGAATTACATGGATGTGACTCATGTGAACCCAGTGACAGGTGTGATTTCGCGTCCTACGGTGGAGGAAGCCACGCCCGAGACAACCCACGCATCCACGGACCTCGTCTCGAAAACCCCTGTGCCGGAAGGAGACTCGCCCGATGCCTCGTGCGCGCCTCCGATCGGCAGCCACCGGGCGCACGCGCGCCGTCCTGGCTGGGGCGGCCCTCGTCCTCGTCGTCGGCGCCCTCGGCCCGCCCGCCCTGGCGCAGCCGTCCGGCTCGGCGCTCAGCGGCCTGGGCGCCGACGTCACACCCAGCCAGGGGCAGGTCGACGCGGCCCGGGCCGCCGTCGGTCGGGCATCCTCCGCGGCCGATCGGGCCCAGGCCGCCTATGACGCCGCGGGGCTCGAGCTCTCCCGGGTGCAGGGGACCGTCGCCGCCGCCGAGGCCGACGTCCTCGCCGCCGAGGCCGCGCTCACGCGACGGACGGCCGATGCCGGCGCCGCCGCGGAGCAGGCGGCGACCTCCGCGACGACGGCCGAGCAGGCCCGCAGCGAGCTGCGCCGCGACGCCGCCCTCGTGTGGCAGGGCCAGGGCGCCCTGGAGGGGGCCGAGGTCTACCTCTCCAGCGGTGGTCCCCAGGAGGTCGCCGACCGGCTGAGCGCCCTGGACCAGCTCGGGATGCGTCGCCAGGCCCGGCTCGAGCGCGCGACCATCGCGAGCCGGATGGCGGCGGAGGCCAGGCGCGGGGCGGAGCGAGCCCAGCAGCAACAGCAAGAAGCGGCGGTCGCCGCCCGTGACGCCCGGGACCGCGCGCGGGCCACGCTCGACGCGGCCACCGCGCGGGCGCTCGAGCTGCAGCGCGAGCAGGACACCCAGGTCGCCGAGCTGGCCCGCCTCCGCGGTGTGGCCGCGAGCGTCGAGCAACAGCGTCAGGACGGCCTGGCCGCCGACGCCGCCCGACGAGCCGCCGAGCAGGCCGCGGCGGTCGAGGCCGCCCGCGCGGCCGAGGCGGCGCGCACGGCACGGGCGGCCGAGGCGGCCCGTGCCGCCAAACCGGCGGCGCCCTCACCCACCACGGTGACCAGCAGCAGCAGCGGGTCGGCGGGGGCAACGCCGGCAACCAGCACCTCCAGCACGTCCAGCACCGCGAGCCCGCCACCGAGCAGCGGCACCACGGGCGGCACCGGCAGCACGGTGACCCCGGGCGCCACGGGGAGCGGAACCGGCCTCACCCCGGACCAGGCTCGTGCCGCCGCACGGGGCATGCTGCCGGCGTGGGGCTTCACCGACGCCCAGTGGCCCTGTCTGGATTCGCTGTGGACCGGGGAGAGCGGCTGGCGCTGGTCGGCGCGCAACCCCTGGTCGGGGGCGTACGGCATACCGCAGGCCCTGCCGGCCTCCAAGATGTCCACCGCCGGCGACGACTGGCTGACGAACGCGCGCACCCAGATCAGCTGGGGCCTGACCTACATCAAGGGACGCTACGGCACCCCTTGCGGGGCCTGGGACGCCTGGCAGTCGCGCAGCCCGCACTGGTACTGAGGGGCCACGGCCGCCGTAGACTGGTGCACGGATGAGTCGGCCAGGCGGTCGCGTCGGTGAGCCATCACCGCCGAGGAACGTCCGGGCTCCACAGGGCAAGGTGGTGGGTAACACCCACCCGGGGCGACCCGCGGGACAGTGCCACAGAGAACAGACCGCCTCGCGCCCGGTTTCGGCCGGGAGCGGGGTCAGGGTGAAACGGTGGTGTAAGAGACCACCAGCGATCCGGGTGACCGGATCGGCTCGGTAAACCCCACCTGGAGCAAGCTCAGACAGGATGCGCTGAGGGCGGCCCGCCCGAGCATCCGGGTAGAGCGCTGGAGGGCGTCGGCAACGGCGCTCGTAGATGGATGACCGTCGCTCCCCCGCCGGCAACGGTGCGGGAGAACAGAACCCGGCGTATCGGCCGACTCATCCCCCGATTCGAGGTAAAACCGCCGATGATCATCGGCGGTTTTACCTCGAATCGGGAGGGGTGAGGGTGAAGCGGACCGTGCTCGTCGCGATCTCGGCCTCGGTCAGGCGCGCCCGCACCTGGGTGCCCGGCTCCCCCGGACCGGTCGCGCCGGCGACGACCGCAGGCTCGATCAACTGGATGAGGGCCGAGTCCTTGCGCCGCTCGTTGCGCTCGACGACGACCGCGTCGAAGTCCTCCCCCACCCGACGCTCCAGCACGGCGGCCTCGGTCGCGTCGACGCACGCCCGGTTGACGGCGTTGGCCAGGGAGTCGGTCGTGCGCATGATCTCGGGCAGCGTGGGCAGGGCCTCGCGCACCCAGGTCGGGATCTCCTCGCCGGCCGAGATGGCGGCGCACAGGGCCAGCCCGAAGCGGTCGACGAGGCGACGCAGCGGCGCCGTCACGTGGGCGTAGGTGCTCGCGACCGCGGCGTGGAGGGGCTGCTCGGGCGGCTCACCGTCGAAGGGGGTGTAGCCCGCACCACGGAAGAGGCCGGTGGCTTCATAGATGAGCGCCAGGTGCTCGGGGTTGTCGCGGTCGAGGGAGCGGAGGAACTCGCCGTAGCTCTGCTTCCCCGACCAGGGAACGCCGAGCGCCTTGGCCATGTGCCGGAAGGCGTCGATCGTGCGCTGCTCGGCCGGCGGCATGGTGCGCAGGATGCCGATCCCCGCGCCGAGCATGAGCTCGGCGGCCGCCATCCCGGTCATGAGCGACATCTGGGCGTTCCAGTCCTCGACGGCGAGCGGCGGCCGGAAGTGGATCGCATAGGACCCGTCCTCGAGGTGGTCGACGACCTGGTCGGGCATCGGCAGGTTGGCGCCACCACGGGCCGCCTCGCGGGCCAGTCGCAGCAGGCCGACCTCCTTGAGCAGGACCAGGCGCTCGTCCGCGGTGCCCTCGTCGATGAGCCGCTGCACCTGCTCGTAGTCGAACCGGTCCCGGCTCCGCACCAGAGCGCGGTACACCTCGACCGAGGTCCCCTCCCCCGAGGCGTCGACGCTCATGTCCCAGACGTAGGCCGGCGCCACCTGGTCCGGCAGCAGGGACGCGGCCCCCTCCGAGAGCTCCGGCGGGTGCAGCGGGTTGCGCTGGTCCGGGCTGTAGATCGTCTGGCCGCGTCGACGCGCCTCGGTGTCGATGGCGCCGCCGGGGGCGACGAAGGCGGTGAGGCAGGCGATGGCATAGCGGACCCGGTAGTTGGGCCCGACGCGTTCGATGTGCAGGGCCTGGTCCAGGTCCATGGACCCCGGCGGGTCGATCGTGAGGAAGGGCACGTGCGTCTCGTCGCGGGTGACCTCCTCGACGGGATCGGCCGCCACCCGGCGGGCCTCCTCGACGACCTCGGCCGGGAAGGCACCCGGGACCTTCAGCTCCGCCCGGATCGCGGCATACCGCTGCAGGAGCTCGGTGCTGCCCGGGGCGACTCTGACGATCTGTTTGGGCATGGAAGGCAACCTACCTGCCCGCTCCCGGCCGCCGGCGTTGGCCGTACCGTGGTCCGGTGCTCATCCTCCTCCCGCCCTCCGAGGGCAAGACCGGCCGTGTGCGGGGCGCGCGCCTGGACCCGGCATCCCTCTCCTTCCCCGAGCTGAAGACGGTGCGGGCGAGAGTCGCCACCGCCCTCGCCGACGTGAGCGCCGCCGGCGACGCCCCTTCCGTGCTCGGGGTGAGCGCCAACCTCGTCGACGAGATCGCCCGCAACACCGTCCTCGCCACGGCACCGACGCTGCCGGCGCTCGAGTGCTACAGCGGCGTCCTCTACGACGCGTTGGCGTATGCCGACCTCTCCCCGGCCGCTCGGCGTCGCGCCAACCGCTGGCTGGTCGTCGTCTCCGCGCTCTACGGCGCGGTCCGACCCAAGGACCGGATCGCGCCCTACCGCCTCTCGATGGCGGTCAACCTGCCGGGTGTGGGACCACTCGCGTCGGTGTGGAAGCCGCACCTGGCGCCGCTGCTCACCCAGGCCGCCGGGCGCGGCCTGGTCGTGGACTGCCGTTCGAGCACGTATGCCGCAGCCTGGACTCCCACAGGGGAGCTCGCTTCCCGCTGGGTGCAGGTCCACGTGCCCGGCGCGACGCACATGGCCAAGCACACACGTGGACTGGTCGCTGCGGCCATCTGCGAGCTGGACCGTGAACCCGGGACCCCCGCGGCGCTGGCCGCGGCGCTGGCCGCATCGGGCCGCTTCGAGGTGTCCCTGGCCGAGCCTGCGCGCCCCGGCCGTCCGTGGACGCTCTCCACCACGCCCGCCTGAGCAGCCGGACTCTTCCTCACCTCACCGAGGTGGGTGCGCAGGGCGGGATCCCTGACCCCGATGAGCGCACCCAACTCAGGTCAGCGAGGCGGCGACGGTGGCGGCCAGGTCGTGCACGGCCTCGCGGGCCGCCGCACCCGGCGTCCCGACCAGCTCGAGTGCCGGAGCCACAGCGCGCCACTGGAGTCCGGTGACGACCCGCTCGATCGACGTCACGGCCCCGGTGGTGTCGTTGTTGCCGTGCACGATCGCGGCATACGGCAGTCCCACCGTCTCGCGCAGGCAGGGGTAGTAGATCGTGTCGAAGAAGTGCTTGAGGGCACCGGACATCCATCCCAGGTTGGCCGGCGTCACGAGCAGCACCCCGTCGGCCGTCAGCACGTCGGCCGCGGTCGCCGAGAGGGCTGCGCGGGTGACCACGTCCACCCCCTCGAGGTCGGGATGCCTCGCCCCGGCGAGCGCCGACTCGAGGACTTCGTCGAGCGCCGGCGACACCGTGTGGTGGACGAGGAGGAGCCGAGGCATGCGGGCCGACCTACCAGCCGGCGGCCGCGAGCGCCTGCTCGATGTCGGCCCTGAGGTCGGCCGGGTCCTCGAGACCCACCGAGATCCGGACCGTGCCGTCGACGATGCCGACCTTCGCCCGGTCCTCGGGCGAGAGCCGGCGGTGGGTGGTCGTGGCCGGATGGGTCGTCAGCGACTTCGCGTCTCCGAGGTTGTTGGAGATGTCGATGAGGGTGAGTGCGTTCATGAACCGGAACGCCGCCTCCTTGTCACCATCGAGCTCGAGGGTGAGGACGGTGCCACCACCGGTCATCTGGCGGCGGGCCAGCTCGTGCTGCGGGTGCGAGTCCAGCCACGGGTGCAGGACCCGCCGGACGCCCGCCCGTCCCTCGAGGGCGGCCGCCATGGCCAGGGCACTGTCGTGCATCCGCTCGACCCGCAGGCGCATCGTCTCCAGGCCCTTGGTGAGGACCCAGGCGTTGAACGGCGAGAGCGAGGGTCCGGTGTGGCGGACGAGGTTCTTGACCGGGCCCTGGACGAAGTCCGCCGGGCCGAGCACGGCTCCACCGAGGGTCCGTCCCTGGCCGTCGATGTGCTTGGTCGCCGAGTACACGACGATGTCGGCGCCGTGCTCGAGCGGCCGGCTGAACACGGGGGTGCCGAAGACGTTGTCGACGACGACCTTGGCGCCCGCGGCGTGGGCCAGCGCACTGACCGCGCCGATGTCGACGAGCTCCATCATCGGGTTGCTCGGCGTCTCGAAGAAGACCGCCGTCGTGGGGACCGAGAGGGCCTCGCGCCACTGGTCGAGGTCGCTGCCGTCGACGAGCACGGTCTCCACCCCGAACCGCGGCAGGATCTCGTCGACGATGACGAAGCACGAGCCGAAGAGGGCGCGGGAGGCCACGAGCCGATCGCCCTGCCCGCAGAGTGCCGCCAGGGCGAGCCAGACCGCCGCCATCCCCGAGGCCGCGGAGTAGCAGGCTTCAGCCCCTTCGAGCCGACGCAGCCGCTCCTCGAACATCGTGACCGTGGGGTTGCTGTAGCGGCTGTAGATGTAGTGCTCGACCTCGTCCTTGAAGGCCGCCTCGGCCTGCTCCGCCGACTCGTAGACGAAGCCAGAAGTCAGGTAGAGCGCCTCAGCGGTCTCGTCGAAACCGCTGCGGGACAACCCTCCCCGCACGGCGATGGTGTCGGGCGACCAGGCGTGGTCGGTCATGGCACTCAGCCCTGCTTCCAGGCGAGGCCGACGTTCTTCCACCCGTTCACGGCGCGGTGGCCCTGCGCGTCGTGGGCGCCCTCGAAGCCGTCGAGGATGTTGTGCGCCGGTCCGAGACCGGCGGCCGTGGCCGCCGCCGCGGCCGCCTGCGAGCGCACGCCGGAGCGGCACAGGAAGTACATCGGCCGCCCCTCCTCGACCCCGGCGGCCCGCAGCTGCTCCACGAAGGCGGGGTTGACGGCCCCGTCGGGGTAGCCCAGCCACTCGACGAGCACCAGCGGCGCACAGTCCTCCGGGAGCACCGGGACGCCGACGTAGGTCCACTCGGCGCGCGTCCGGACGTCGACGAGCACGCCGCGCTCGGGACCGGTGACCGCGGCATACGCGTCCTGGGGGGTGACATCTCCGGCATAGGTCATGCGCGACAGCGTAGGCCGACGCGCGGGTGCCGCGGTCCCCGTCTCGACTCGCGAGGCGGTATGCCGTGGGCCGGGCTTCCGCAGCCGGCTCCCGCCCCGCTCAGGTGCGGTTGACGAAGGCGAGCTGGATCTCGCCGTTCTCCCAGGCCTCGACCGCCGTGAGCGAGCCCGGCGCGATCGCGAGCCGCCACGCCTTGTCGTCGTCGAGCCCGAGCAGGTGGGCGAGGAGGACGAAGATGACCATCCGGTGGGAGACGAGGATCGTCGTGCCCCCCTCGGCCAGCAGCCGCTCCCAGGCGGGGATGACGCGCGCGGCGAGGTCGATGCGCGACTCCCCTCCGGGTGCGGCGTAGCTGCCGTCCACGCGCATCCGCTGGAAGCCGCGCTCGGGGTCCTTGAGCAGGTCGCTGATGAGCGCCCCGTCCCAGGACCCGAAGCCCTGCTCGTCGAAGTCGGCGTCGGCACACGCCTCCGCCCCGATCGCCTCGGCGATGGCGGCGCCGGTCTCGATCGCCCGAGCGAGGGAGGAGGTGACGACGCGGGCCGGGCGTCCGGCGAGCAGGTGGCCGATGGCGCGACCGGCGGCGGCGGCCTGGGCCTGGCCCGCGGTCGAGAGCGAGGGGTCGGCGCCGCCGCGGCCGTCGAGGCGTCCCTCCTCGGTGAACGCGGTGACTCCGTGGCGGACGATGACGACGCGGGTGACGGCCCCCCGCCCCGGACCCCGCGGCGTGGGCGAGGGGATGGACGACCCACCGGTTTCGGTGACCCCGGGCCCCTCGGGTGCCTCCTCGACCGTGGGCAGGTCGTCGACAGCCGCCTCCCCACCGAAGGTCCGGTCGACGCTCTCCCCGTCCATGGCGATGTTGGAGAGGGCATCGGCGGCCTTGTTCTGCTCGCGCGGGATCCAGGTGAAGGTGACCGACCCACCCGCCGCTCGGCAGCGCTGGACGAGGTCGCGGGCCTCGAGTGCGAGGCGGCGCATGTCCTCGTGCTTGATCTTCCACCGGCCCGACATCTGCTCGACGACGAGCTTGGAGTCCATGCGGGCCTCGATGTGCGCACCCTCGTCCACGGCGAGCGCGGCCTCGAGTCCGGCGATCAACCCGGTGTACTCCGCCACGTTGTTCGAGGCCAGGCCGAGGGGCTCGGCACGTTCGGCGAGGAGTGCACCGGTCTCGGCGTCCCGGACGAGGGCGCCGAAGCCGGCCACACCCGGGTTGCCCCGCGAGCCCCCATCGGCCTCGACGACGAGGCGACGACCCGGTCGCCCCGATGGCCCCGCTCGCCCCGGCCGGCTCACAGCCCGGACTCGGCCGTCCGCACGAGGATGCGGCGGCACTCCTCGCAGCGAAGCACCTCGTCAGCGCTCGCGGCCCGGATGCGGTCGAGGTCGACCTGGTTGAGCTCGAGCTGGCAGCCGCCGCAGCGGCGCCGGGACAGGGCCGCTGCCCCGATCCCGCTCGTGGCCCGGATCTTGTCGTAGAGGTCCACGAGGTCCTGTCCCGCCCCGGAGACCAGGTCGGCCCGTGGGGCGGCCACCGATCGGGCCTCGGCATCGAGCTCGGCCAGGCGGGCGTCCCGCCGCTCCTCGAGACCGGCGATCCGCTCCCCCAGCTCGCCGCGACCGCGCTCCAACTTGCGGACGTCGGACTCGGCGGCCTCGGCCCGCTCCATGACCTCGAGCTCGACCTCCTCGAGCTCACCCTGACGCCGCGCGAGCGACTCGAGCTCGTGCTGCAGGGCCTGCAGGTCCTTGGCGGTGCCGGTGCCGGCGTCGAGGCGGGCGCGGTCGCGCGCGGCCCGGTCGCGCACGAGCTGGACGTCGGCCTCGGCCTTGGCGATCTCGCGCTGGATGTCGCCGAGCTCGGTGCGGGCCCGGATCAGCTGGTCGTCGATGAGGCCGGCCTTGTGGTTGAGGTCGGCGAGCTCGACCAGCTCCGGCAGGTGGCTGCGCGCGTGGGCGATCTGGGCCAGGCGGGTGTCGATGGACTGCAGGTCGAGCAGGCGGAGCTGACGCTCGGGAGCGGCTTTCACGGCATACCTCCGATGGGGTTTCTCGAGCGGGTGGTGGTGGGCCCGGCCGGGCTCGAACCGACGACATCCACGGTGTAAACGTGGCGCTCTACCAACTGAGCTACAGGCCCGCGCCGCCGAAGTCGCGGCGGCGGGGTGCCCCATTGTGTCAGGCCGGGAGGGCGCCCTCTGCGAGGTCGCCGAGGACCTCGTGGAATCCGCTGAAGTCGCGGCGCTCACCCGGGGCGTTGACCAGCGCCCAACGCACGACCCCGTCGGTGTCGATGAGGAAGGTGCCGCGCACGGCGAAGCCCCTCTCGTGGAGGACGCCGAAGGAGCGCGCGACCTCGCCGTGCGGCCAGAAGTCGGACAGGAGGGGGAAGAAGTAGGCCTCCCGGTCGGCCCACGCCCGGAGCGAGAACGAGGGGTCGCAGGAGATCGTGACGACCTGGACACGGTCGTTGTCGAAGCGGCCGAGGTCGTCACGGATCTCGGTGAGCTCCCCCGTGCAGAGGCCGCTGAAGGCGAACGGGAAGAAGACGACCAGCACGGCGCGGTCCGCGCGGGCGCTGGACAGGGTGAAGGTCGACCCGGACTGGTCGAGCAGGGTGAAGTCGGGTGCGAGGTCGCCGATCGAGAGGGGGGTGTCGCGTCCGTCAGGCATGGCGCCAGTGTCGCACCTGCCGGTGTCAGCGTCGTGCGCCCGCCTTGGGTGCGACCAGCTTCACGGCCCGCCACCCGGCGTCGACCTTGAAGCTGCCGGCGGCGTGCAGGCCGGCGGTCGCCGCGGCCTCGTCGATGTCACTCGGGTCGACGACCACCCCGTGCCCGGTGCGCGGGGTGAGGAGGAGGACGAAGCCACCCTCGGCGACCACGCTCACCGTGTCGACGAGCGCATCGGTCAGGTCACCGTCGTCGCCGCGCCACCAGAGGAGGACGGCATCGACCTCACCGGTGTAGTCCTCGTCCTCCAGGGGCCCGGCGACGCGCGCCTCGACCTGCTCGCGCAGGGCCTCGGCACAGTCGTCGTCGTAGCCGAACTCCTGCACGATCTGCTCGGCCGCGAAGCCCAGGCGGGCTACCAGGCCGGGATCGTCCACGCCCGAGGCCGGATGCGGCGTCATGACCGACCGTTCAGGGAGGCAGTTGTGCTCACGGATGACAGTCCACCCGAGTCGGAGGGGGTCGCGCAAGGTGTGGGTGCACCACCCCTGGCCGCGGCGGAGCGCGCCGACTCCGTGGCGAGCAGGCGCTCGGCCTGGCCGAGCGAGAGGTGCTCAACCTGCGGTGACACCGGCCCGGGCGTGGAGACGAGGTGGACGCTCGCGAGGTCGAGCGCCCGGTCGATCGGCCCCTGGTCGAGCGTCAGCGACTGGATCCGGGCGTGCGGCACCGAGACGACCCGTCGGGTCCACCGCCCCGAGCGGATGAGCAGGCCGTGGCCGGAGACGGCATACCCCCGCCGTCGCCAGCTCCAGGGGTGGAACCAGCGGGCGCTGCGCGGTGGGCCGTCCCAGCCGGGCTCGCCCCCCTCCCCGAAGGCGGCCACGGTGACGGCCGCGGGGTCCACCCGGGGGTCGAGGAGGGTGAGGACGTCGGCGGCCTGCTCGAAGGTGCCGACCGGGAGGACAACGGTCTCGTTGGTCAGGTCGTTGCCCTCGCCGTGCACGCCGGCCACGTTGACGCGGGCGCGCCACCAGCCGAAGGTCCGCCACCACAGCGGCTGGACCAGCTCGATCGCCTGGACCCGGTGGAGCGGGACCGTGGTCGTGCGGTGGTCGGTCAGTCCGTGCAGCACGCGCACGGCCTCACCGTGGTCGGTCATCGAGAAGTTGCCGTGCTTGAGCAGCTCCTTGACCCGCCCCGAGAGCAGCGCGGCGAGCGCCGGGAGCATGGCCGGGAGGCTGCCGAGGAATCCGGCTCGTGACCCCATGACGCTGGAGAGGGCGTAGCCGCCGCCGATCCAGGCCGCTCCACCGATGACCAGCCAGAGGACCGAGGAGTGCAGGAGGGTCGCGGCGAGCAGCCGGGCGTTGGGCACGGTGAGGACCGGGCGGCCGCTGTCCGGGGCGAGGCCGAGCAGGTCGCCCGGGAGGCGACCGGCACGCGGCGCGGCCTGGGCCTCGGCGCGGCTCGGGACCGGCGGGATCCCGCTGGCGTCCCCGGGCGGTGCCGGTATGCCGTCCGGTCCGGTCTCCGGGGTCGCCGCGGCGGGCCTCGGGGCCGGGACCGGGACGGGGAGCAACGGGCCAGGGGGTGGGACGTGCGCCGGGCCCTGCCGGGAGGAGGCGGCCGCCCGCTGGATCCGGTCGCGCACGTCCTGGGCCCGGGCGAGCGGCAGGAAGGCGAGGGTGACATTGGAGTCCTTGCCGCCGGCGGACTGGACGACGACCTGGGCCAGGCCGAGCAGCTGCGCGAGGAGCGGCCGACCGATCTCGACGGCCTGGATGCGCTCCATCCGAACCTGCCGCTGCTCCCGGAACAACCAGCCCTTGCGGAGCTCGACATGACCGCGCGAGATCCGGAAGCGGGTGAACCGCCAGTTCAGCCAGGCCCCGCCCGCCACCGCTGCCAGGACCGCGAGGAGCAGGCCGAGCGCGATCCATGGATGGTCGAGCAGGCCCGAGAGGACGCCGTCGCCGCCGTCCTCGGGGCCACCCGGCACCCGACCGCCGGCGCTGCGCAGGACGTTGTCGACGAACTGGCTGACGAACCAGCCGACCGCCGCCACGAGGACCAGGCCCCCGCGCAGGACGAGCGAGAGCGGGGAGAGCCGCTCCCACGCCGGCGCCTCGGCCGTCGGTGCCAAGTGCTGCGGGTCCTGGCTCACAGGTCGGCCCGCTGGCTTTCGCCCCGCTCCATCAGCCGGGCCCGGAGGGCCTCGGCCTCGGCGATCGGCAGGCCGCTCAACGAGCCGCCGCTGGCCGGGCTCGCCGTGTGGAGCTGAAGGCTGGCCAGTCCGAAGGCGCGCATCAGCGGCCCGGACTGGACGTCGACGTACTGCAGCCGCGCGTACGGCACGCTGACGAGCGTGCGCAGGAGCCGGCCCTTCCGGATCACGAGCTCCTCGTCGAGCTCGACGAAGGTGATCGCGCTCACCTGCCGGGTCACGACCCAGGCCTCGACGAGGGCGATCACGACGAAGGCGGCGACCCCGAGCCAGGCCCAGCGGGTGAAGATCACCGCCACCACGGCCGCGGCGACGATCGGGACCAGGCTCCCGGCGGCCAGCCCGAGGAGGCGGACCGTGGCCAGCTTCGAGGAGACCGTCCGCCACGGCAGGTCCCCGCCGTGCAGGGTGACCTGCTCGCCGCTGCCCCGAGGCGGCTCGGGACCGAGGTCCTCCGTCGTGCCGGTCACGCCCTGGCTGTCAGGCTCACTCATGCGCCCAGCCTTGCACGACCTATCCTCTGCGTCATGGGACGGGTGACCACCCGCGTGCCTCGGGTGCGCTTCGACGCCGCCACCGGCGCCGGCACGCCGCGCCCGGACACGGTCGTCGTCGAGGAGCCGCTGGAGCTGCGGGTCGGCGCCACCGTGGTGGGCACGACGATGCGCACCCCCGGCGACGACTTCGACTTCGCCCTGGGTCACCTGCTGACCGAGAGCCTGATCCGGTCCGCCGAGGACGTCGCCGGCATGATGCACTGCACCGATGTCGACGCCTCGGGCTCCCCGACCTTCAACGTCGTCGACATCGCCCTGCGCGCCGGCGTGTCCCTGCCCCCACCGCGGGCCCGCACCGAGCAGGGCACGAGCGCGTGCGGGGTCTGCGGGTCCCGCTCGGTCGAGGACGTCCTGACGAGCAGCCCGTATGCCGTCGGGCCCGGACCGCAGCGCCTGTCCCCTGCCGTCGTCGCGGCCCTCCCCGAGGCCCTGCGGGAGCGTCAGGCCGCCTTCGACAAGACCGGCGGCGTCCACGCCGCCGGCCTGGCGACCGCGGCCGGTGAGCTGCTCGCCGTGCGCGAGGACATCGGGCGCCACAACGCCGTCGACAAGGTCCTCGGGGCGCACGCCCGGACGCACGCCCCGCCCTTCGACGACCTCGTGCTCGTGGTCTCCGCGCGGGCCAGCTTCGAGATCCTCCAGAAGGCGGCGATGGTCGGCGTGCCGGTCGTCGTCGCGGTCGGCGCCCCGTCATCCCTCGCCGTGGGGTTGGCGGTGGAGTCCGGCATCACCCTCGTGGCCTTCGCCCGGGGAGCCAGCTTCTCGGCATACGCCCATCCGGAGCGCCTCGGGGAGTGAGGCCCTCCCCCGCTCCCGGGGCACCGCGGTGTCTCGTCCTCGGGGGTGAACGTGACGGGGGCCACCTCGGGGGAGCAAGATGGGGCACGCCCTCCACCCCCGAGTCCAGGAAAGGACAGGACGTGGCCTACCGCGAAGACGCCAGCCCGATCCTCAACGGCATTCCCTCCCACCTGCCGGACATCGACCCGGCCGAGACGCAGGAGTGGCTCGAGAGCCTCGACGCCGTCATCGACGGGCCGGGCCGCACGCGGGCCCGCTACCTCATGCTGCGCCTGCTGGAGCGGGCGCGGGAGATGCAGGTCGGGGTGCCCTCGCTGACGACGACCGACTACATCAACACCATCGACCCCGAGCACGAGCCGTGGTACCCCGGCGACGAGGCGGCCGAGCGCCGTTTCCGCGCCTACCTGCGCTGGAACGCCGCCATGATCGTGCACCGCGCCCAGCGCCCGGGCATCGGCGTCGGCGGCCACATCAGCAGCTACGCCTCCGCGGCCACGCTCTACGAAGTGGGGATGAACCACTTCTTCCGGGGCAAGGACCACCCCGGCGGCGGCGACCACGTCTTCTTCCAGGGCCACGCCTCCCCCGGCATGTACGCCCGCGCCTTCCTCGAGGGCCGGATCAGCAGCGAGCGCCTCGACGGCTTCCGCCAGGAGCACAGCCACGTCGTCGACGGCAAGCCGCTGGCGCTGCCGTCCTACCCGCACCCGCGCCTGATGTCGGACTTCTGGGAGTTCCCGACGGTCTCGATGGGCATCGGGCCGATGAACGCGATCTACCAGGCGCAGTTCGACAAGTACCTCCACAACCGGGGCATCAAGGACACCAGCCAGCAGCACACCTGGGCCTTCCTCGGTGACGGCGAGATGGACGAGGTCGAGAGCCGCGGTGCCCTGCAGTGGGCCGCCGGCGAGGAGCTCGACAACCTCACCTTCGTCGTCAACTGCAACCTCCAGCGCCTCGACGGACCGGTGCGCGGCAACGGCAAGATCGTCCAGGAGCTCGAGGCCTACTTCCGCGGCGCCGGCTGGAACGTGATCAAGGTCGTGTGGGGTCGCGGCTGGGACCCGCTGCTCGCCGCCGACGGTGACGGCGCCCTCGTGCACCTGATGAACTCCACGAGCGACGGCGACTACCAGACCTTCCGCGCCAACGACGGCAAGTACGTCCGGGACTTCTTCTTCGGCCGTGACCCGCGCACGCGCAAGATGGTCGAGAAGTGGTCCGACGACGACATCTGGTGGAAGCTCAAGCGTGGCGGGCACGACTACCACAAGGTCTACGCGGCCTACAAGGCGGCGACCGAGCACACCGGCCAGCCCACGGTCATCCTCGCCAAGACGATCAAGGGCTACGGCCTGGGCGCGAGCTTCGCCGGTCGCAACGCGACCCACCAGATGAAGAAGCTGACGCTGGCCGACCTCAAGACCTTCCGCGACAGCCTGAAGATCCCGATCTCGGACGAGGTCCTCGAGAACGACCCCTACCTTCCGCCCTACTACAACCCGGGTCCGCAGGACGAGGCGGTCGCCTACGCGCTCGAGCGCCGGTCCAAGCTCGGCGGTGGCGTCCCCAGCCGCAACACGACGCACATCCCGCTGCACCTGCCCGACGACAGCGCCTACGCGCAGGTCAAGAAGGGCTCGGGCAAGCAGAACGTCGCGACGACGATGGCCTTCGTGCGCCTGCTCAAGGACCTCATGCGCGACAAGGAGTTCGGCCCCCGCATCGTGCCGATCATCCCGGACGAGGCCCGCACCTTCGGGATGGACTCGTTCTTCCCGACGATCAAGATCTACAACCCGCACGGGCAGCGCTACACCTCGGTCGACGCGGACCTGATGCTCGCCTACAAGGAGTCCGCGCAGGGGCAGATCCTCCACCTCGGCATCAACGAGGCCGGCTCGACGGCGGCGTTCACGGCCGTCGGCACGTCGTACTCGACGCACAAGACCCCGATGATCCCGATCTACGTCTTCTACTCGATGTTCGGCTTCCAGCGGACGGCGGACTCGATCTGGGCGGCGGCCGACCAGATGACGCGCGGCTTCCTCATCGGGGCCACGGCCGGTCGCACCACGCTGACCGGTGAGGGCCTGCAGCACGCGGACGGCCACAGCCACCTGCTCGCGGCGACCAACCCGGCGGTGCGGGCCTACGACCCGGCGTTCTCCTACGAGATCGCGCACATCATGCAGGACGGCCTGCATCGGATGTACGGCGGCAGCGAGGACCTCACCGACGACGAGCGCAACGTCATCTACTACCTCACGGTCTACAACGAGCCGATGCCCCAGCCGGCGGAGCCCGAGAACGTCGACCGCGAGGGCATCCTGCGCGGCATGTACCTCTACGCCTCGGCGATCATGGACGGCCTCCCGGAGGACGCCCCGCGCGTCCAGTTGCTCGCCTCCGGTGTCGGTGTGCCGTGGGCGCTCGAGGCCCAGGAGCTGCTCAAGCAGGACTGGGGCGTGGCCGCCGACGTCTGGTCGGTGACGTCGTGGAACGAGCTGCGCCGCGACGGCCTGGCCTGCGACAAGGAGGCCTACCTCCACCCGGAGCGCGAGGCGCGTGTGCCGTGGGTGACGCAGAAGCTCACGGGCACCCAGGGCCCGGTCGTCGCCGTGTCCGACTGGATGCGCGCGGTGCAGGACCAGATCCGCGAGTGGGTGCCCGGGGACTTCGGCTCGCTCGGTGCCGACGGCTTCGGCTTCTCCGACACCCGCCCGGCGGCCCGTCGCTACTTCCACATCGACGGCCCGTCGATGGCGGCCAAGGCCCTGCAGATGCTCGCCGCGCAGGGCTCGGTTCCGGCCGACAGCCTCGCCAAGGCGATCGAGAAGTACAAGCTGCACGACATCACCGCCGGCACCTCCGGCAACGCGGGCGGCGACGCCTGAGCCTCCTCCCTCAGCGGTGAGTTCCTCGTATGCCGCGCGCTCCCCTCTCGGTGAGCGCGCGGCATACGGCGTTGTGGCGGTTGCGGGTTCCAGGCAGGTCGAGGCGAGCCGTCGCGCCAGGAGGCGATGGCTTTCCCTGTGACTGAACCGGGGTCATGGTCCCGGTTCACTCACACCCTGACCGAAGCAGGGACTGGCGACGTTGCTCACCCACCCACCAACGTCTGCCCGGCAAGTTGTGTATCTTTTGTGTATGGCTCGCGTCAACGTCTCCATCCCCGATGAGGTCATCGAGCGCGCCCGTGCGGCCAAGCTCAATGTCTCGGCCCTCGCCACTTCGGCGCTCGAGGAGGCTCTCGAGCGGCAGGTGAAGATCGAGATGGCCAAGGACTATCTCGCCGAACTCGAGGCGGAACTCGGGCCGATCAGCGAGTCGGAGCGAGCGGAAGCCGTGGCCATCCTGGATCGCGTTTCATGACTCACGTCCTGGACTCCGGAGGGCTGTCCGCACTGGCGGCCAAGAGGGCTTTGATTGCTGAACTGATCAACCGTGAGCAGTTTCCCCCTGAGATCCCCAGCGTGGCGCTGGTGGAGTGCCTGACCGGCGATCACCGACAAGACCACGCCACGAATCGTGTTCTGGCCCTGTGCATGGTCCGAGAGGTCGATGCCCCGCTGGCGCGGCGCGCGGCCCGACTCAGAGGGGGCACCGGGCGGGCGGGCGAGATCTCCGCGGCCGATGCCGTCGTCGTCGCCCTCGCCGAAACAGTGGCCGATGCGGTGATCCTGACGAGCGACCCGATGGACCTGTCAGACCTGGCCACCCAGAGCGAACACCGCATCCGCATCGTCCACACCGGGTCGGGGCGTCAGGGTCGACGCGTCCAGCGGCACAGCCCTTGCGCCAGTTTGTGAGTATGCAGACCGCCGTATAGTCTTGCATTTGTGTCCAAGGTCCTGATTTCACTGCCCGTCGGCGAGCGCGTCGGCATCGCCTTCTCCGGAGGGCTCGACACCTCCGTGGCCGTCGCGTGGATGCGCGAGCACGGGGCGATCCCCTGCACCTACACCGCCGACCTCGGCCAGTACGACGAGCCCGAGATCGACAAGGTGCCCGGTCGTGCCTTCGCCTATGGCGCCGAGATCGCGCGCGCCGTCGACTGCCGCGCCGCCCTCGTCCAGGAGGGCCTCGTCGCGATGAGCTGCGGCGCCTTCCACATTCGCAGCGGTGGCCGGTCCTACTTCAACACCACTCCCCTGGGCCGCGCCGTCACCGGCACCCTGCTCGTGCGGGCCATGCACGAGGACGGCGTCGACATCTGGGGCGACGGCTCGACCTACAAGGGCAATGACATCGAGCGGTTCTACCGCTACGGCCTCATCGCCAACCCGGCGCTGCGCATCTACAAGCCCTGGCTCGACGTCGACTTCGTCGGCGAGCTCGGCGGCCGGCACGAGATGAGCGCCTGGCTCACCGAGCGGAAGCTGCCCTACCGGGACTCCCAGGAGAAGGCCTACTCCACCGACGCCAACATCTGGGGCGCGACGCACGAGGCCAAGACCCTCGAGCACCTCGACGTCTCACTGGAGACCGTCGAGCCGATCATGGGCGTGAAGTTCTGGGACCCCAGCGTCGCCATCGAGACCGAGGACGTGACGATCCGCTTCGAGCGCGGCCGCCCGGTCGCGATCAACGGGCAGACCTTCGCCGACGACGTGGCACTCGTCCTGGAGGCCAATGCCATCGGTGGCCGCCACGGCCTGGGCATGTCCGACCAGATCGAGAACCGCATCATCGAGGCCAAGTCCCGCGGCATCTACGAGGCCCCCGGCATGGCCCTGCTCTGGATCGCCTACGAGCGCCTGCTCAACGCGATCCACAACGAGGACACCATCGCCAACTACCACCTCGAGGGCCGCCGCCTCGGCCGCCTGCTCTACGAAGGCCGCTGGCTCGACCCGCAGGCTCTCATGATGCGCGAGTCCATCCAGCGCTGGATCGCCTCCGTCGTCACCGGCGAGGTCACCCTGCGCCTGCGCCGCGGCGAGGACTACTCGATCATCAACACCACCGGCCCGGCCTTCTCCTACCAGCCGGAGCGGCTGTCCATGGAGCGCACCGAGAGCGCCGCCTTCGGACCGGCCGACCGCATCGGCCAGCTGACCATGCGCAACCTCGACATCGCCGACACCCGCGACAAGCTCGAGCTCTACGCGATGCAGCCGCTCGACGAGGGCCACGTCCGCGTCGAGCACGGCATCCTCCTCGGCGCCCTGCCGCCCGGCGGACGCGACCAGATCATCGAGTCCGACGAACCGGCGAGCGATGAGGAGCGCGCGGTCGTCTTCGTCGACGGCGAGCTCGGCCACGACTGAGGTTGTGGACGGCATACAAATAGGCTTTCCGTATGCCGTCCGCTCGCCTTCGCCCCTCGGCCGCCACTCGGCGGGCCATCACCGCGGCGTCCGGCGACCTGGGGGCCAAAGCCGTTGCGCGGCTGGAGTCCAGCCACGCCTGGTTCCGGGCCATGCCGCCGGACGAGAGCTCGTGGGTGGGCCTGGTCGCGCGCAGCGGCATCACCGGCTTCGTCGAGTGGCTCGGGCACGAGGGTGCGGGCCTTGATGTCACCGCCGATGTCTTCGGCACGGCGCCGCGGGAGCTGACCCGCTCGATCAGCCTGGCCCAGACCCTCGACCTCATCCGCACCGTCGTCGACGTCGTCGAGGAGGAGGTCGTCGCGCTGGCGCCGGGGCCCGAGCAGGCGGTGGTTCGCGAGTCGGTGCTCCGCTACAGCCGCGAGGTCGCCTTTGGCGCGGCGCAGGTCTATGCCCAGGCGGCGGAGGCGCGCGGCGCCTGGGATGCGCGCCTGGAGTCGGTGGTCGTCGATGCCGTCCTCCGTGGCGAGGCCGACCACGCCATGCACTCGAGGGCCGCCGCGCTCGGCTGGGGGTCGGTGCAGGACGTGGCCGTCATCGTCGGACCCACGCCTTCGGCCGACACCCAGCGCGTCATCGCCGAGGTGCACCGACAGGCTCGTCGCAGCGGGCGTCCCGCGTTGGCCGCCGTGCAGGGAACGCGCGTCGTGGTGATCCTCGGCGCGGTCGCCGACCCGCTGGCTGCGAGCGAGGACCTGCTGCCCGCGTTTGCCGAGGGGGCGGTCGTGGTGGGGCCCCGCGTGCCGCACCTGTTCGCGGCCGGTCGGAGTGCGCGTGCCGCCCAGTCGGGGTATGCCGCGGTGGCCGCCCACCCCGGCGAGAACCGTCCCGTCCTCGCCGACGACCTGCTCGCCGAGAGGGCGCTCATCGGCGACGGTCCGGCGCGCAATGCCCTCGTCAGCAGGATCTACCGGCCGCTGCTCGACTCCCCCCACCTGCTCGAGACGGCGACGGCCTGGCTCGAGGGCGGGCAGGGCGTCGAGGGCACCGGCCGGGCGCTCTTCGTGCACGCGAACACGGTGCGCTACCGCCTGGCCGCCATCACGCGCCTGCTCGACCTGGACCTCAGCGACCCCCACGACGCCTTCACGGTGCGTCTGGCCCTCGCGTACGGCCGCCTGGGCACCAATGCCACCAGCGCCTCCAGCGGGACCCGCCCGTCCCAGACGTGACGTCGGCCGAGTCGACGGGAGGCTGCACGCGGTTTGTGGGAACCCTCCAAAACGAGGGAGGGAGATTGGTGCGGGTCCAGCGCGACAGATGATCACGAAAGCGTCACGATGGATTCGTGCTTGCGATCGTCTGCCCCGGACAGGGCTCCCAGACCCCCGGCTTCCTCGACCCCTGGCTCGAGCTGCCGGGCCTGCGCGACCTGCTCGAGGCCCTCTCCGATGCGGCGTCGACGGATTTGGTCACCCACGGCAGGGTCAGCGACGAGGACACCATCAAGGACACCGCCGTCGCGCAGCCGCTGCTCGTCGGGGCCGGCATCGTCTCGCTCGTGGCCCTCTTCGGCCAGGGTGACGACGCCGGTCGGCTCGGCGGCGCCAAGGTCGTCTCGGGCCACTCCGTCGGTGAGTACACCGCCGCCGCGGCGGCGGGGGTGCTGTCCTACCGCGACGCGATGACGCTGGTGGCGCTGCGGGGGCGCGCGATGGCTGAGGCCAGTGCGGTCACGCCCACCGGCATGAGCGCGGTCCTGGGCGGAGACCCCGACGAGGTGCTCGCCGCGATCGGGGCCGCCGGGCTCACTCCGGCCAACAACAACGGCGCCGGGCAGATCGTCGCGGCGGGCACGCTGGAGCAGCTCGCGGCCTTCGGCGCAGAGCCGCCCGCGCGGGCCCGCGTCATTCCCCTCAAGGTGGCCGGCGCCTTCCACACCGCGCACATGGCGCCCGCCGTCGACACCCTCCGGGCCGCCGCGGCCACGCTGACCCCCCAGGACCCCAACGTCTTCGTCGCCTCCAACAAGGACGGCGAGATCGTCACCGACGGCACCGAGGTGCTCTCGCGCCTGGTCAGCCAGGTGAGCAACCCCGTGCGCTGGGACCTGGTCATGGAGCGCTTCGCGGCCCTGGGCGTGACCGGCCTGATCGAGCTGCCGCCGGCGGGCACCCTCGTGGGCCTGGCCAAGCGCGGCCTCAAGGGCGTGCAGACGCTCGCCCTGAAGACCCCGGACGACCTCGAGGCCGCCCGCACGATGATCGAGGAGCACGCATGAGCGCCACGTCCAAGGGCTTCGCGTCCGCCCTGTCCTCGGGCATCCCGACCCGGCACGCGCGCATCTCCGGCGTCGGCGGCTACCGCCCCAAGCGGATCGTCCCGAACGCCGAGATCGTCGACCGGATCAACTCCTCCGATGAGTGGATCCGCGAGCGCTCCGGCATCATCGAGCGGCGCTGGGCCGGCCCCGACGAGGGCATCATCGAGATGTCCGCCTGGGCCGCCGAGCCGGCGCTCGCCATGGCCGGGATCGAGGGCTCCGACATCGACGCCGTCGTCATGGCGACGGTGAGCTGGCCCTACCAGACACCGGCAGCCGCCCCGCTCCTCGCGGAGCACTTCGGCTCCAAGGCCGCCGCCTTCGACATCTCGGCCGCCTGCGCCGGCTACTGCCACGGCATCGGCCTGGCCTCGGACATGGTCCGCACCGGCCGCGCAGACAACGTCCTCGTCGTCGGGGTCGAGCGGCTCACCGACTTCACCGACAAGGACGACCGCGGCACCGCGTTCATCTTCGGCGACGGCGCCGGAGCGGCCGTCGTCAGCGCCTCCGACACCCCCGGCATCGGCCCGACGATCTGGGGCTCGGACGGGGCCCAGTGGGACGTCATCAGCCAGCGCGAGTCGTGGATCGACGTCCACGAGAAGGACCTCGGCTGGCCCACGATCGGCATGGCCGGCCAGACCGTCTTCCGCTGGGCCGTGTGGGGCATGGCGCCGGTCGCCAAGCGCGCCCTCGAGGCGGCCGGCATCAGCGCCGACCAGCTCGACGCCTTCATCCCCCACCAGGCCAACGTCCGCATCATCGACGCGATGATCAAGCAGCTCAAGCTGCCCGAGGACATCCCCGTCGCCCGCGACATCGCCTACACCGGCAACACCTCCGCGGCCTCGATCCCGCTCGCCATGGAGCGGATGATCCGCCACGAGGAGATCCCCCGGGGCGGCCTCGCGCTCCAGATCGGCTTCGGCGCCGGGTTGGCGTATGCCGCCCAGGTCGTCGTCATCCCCTGACCCCTCGCTGTGGTCCGGGCCACCGACGGACCGGGCCGACCCCGCCAAGGCACGACACGGCATACCGACCAACGCAAGTCACGGCATACACAACAAAGGAGAAATCAGATGGCAAGTGAGCAGGAGATCCTCGAGGGCCTCGCCGACATCGTCAACGAGGAGACCGGCATCGACCAGGGCGACGTCCAGGCCGACAAGTCCTTCACCGACGACCTCGACATCGACTCGCTGTCGATGATGACGATCGTCGTCAACGCCGAGGAGAAGTTCGGCGTGCGCATCCCCGACGACGAGGTCAAGAACCTCAAGACGGTCGGCGACGCCGTCGCGTTCATCCAGAAGTCGCAGGCCTGATCCTGCCCTCCCGCCTACCGTGCAGGAAGGGTCGTGATCACGACACGTCCTGCACGGTAGGCCGCACTGCATCCACCAGGTGCGCACACATCAACGAGCGTCGACCACGCACGGAAGGCAGAGAGCAGACATGAGCAGCGAACGCCGCGTCGTCATCACCGGCCTGGGCGCCACCACCCCGCTCGGCGGCTCCTTCGAGCAGACCTGGGAAGGCATCCTCGCGGGCCGCTCCGGCATGCGGACGATGGACTTCGACTGGGTCGAGGAGTTCGACATGCCGGCGAAGTTCGCCGCGCTGATCCACACCTCCCCCGAGGAGGTGCTCTCCAAGGTCGAGTGCCGCCGGATGGACCCCTCGACGCAGTACGCCATGGTCGCGTCGAAGGACGCCTGGGCCGATGCCGGCTCCCCCGAGGTCGACCCGCTGCGCTTCGGCGTCGCCATCGGCACCGGCATGGGCGGCCTCCACACGCTCCTCGGCCAGTGGGACACCCTGCGTGAGAAGGGCGTGCGCCGCGTCTTCCCGCTCGCGGTCCCGATGCTCATGCCGAACTCCCCCTCGGGCACCGTCTCGCTCAACTTCGGCGCCCGCGCCGGCGCCCACACCACCGTCTCGGCCTGCGCGTCCGGCGCGGAGTCGATGGGCACGGCCTACGAGATGATCCGCCAGGGCCGCGCCGACATCGTCATCGCCGGCGGCACCGAGGCCGCGATCCACCCGATCTGCTTCGCCGGCTTCTGCCAGATGCAGGCGCTCTCGACCCGCAACGACGACCCGCAGGGCGCCTCCCGCCCGTACGACAAGGGCCGCGACGGCTTCGTCATGGGCGAGGGGGCCGGGGTCATGGTCCTGGAGTCCGAGGAGCACGCCCGCGCCCGCGGCGCCCGCATCTATGCCGAGTTCGCCGGCATCGGCATGTCCTCGGACGCCCACCACATCACCGCACCCGAGCCCGAGGGCGCCGGCGCCTCGCGCGCCATGCTGGAGGCGGTCGAGCGCGCCGGGCTCACCCCGGCCGACATCGTGCACGTCAACGCGCACGCCACCTCGACCCCCGTCGGTGACATCGCCGAGGCCAACGCGATCCGGCGCGCCTTCCGCGACGCCGCCGACGGCATGGCCGTCTCGGGCACCAAGTCGATGACCGGCCACCTCCTCGGGGCTGCAGGGGCCCTCGAGGGGGTCTTCACCGCCAAGTCGATCGCCGACCGGGTCGCGCCCGCGACGATCAACATCGAGGACTTCGACGAGGCGATCACCCTCGACGTGGTCCGCGGGTCACACCGCGAGCTGCCCGCCGGTGACATCGCCGCGCTGAACAACAGCTTCGGCTTCGGCGGTCACAACGTCGCTCTCGTCATCAAGAGCATCTGACCTCAGTCGAGGGGTCGCAAAACGCCCGGGAAGTCGCGCTTCCCGGGCGTTTTGCGACTCCTCGACTGGTTCTCGGGTGGCCGACTCAGCCGACCTTGTGCAGCCAGCGCACCGGAGCGCCCTCGCCCGCCAGCCGGAACGGCTCGAGCTCGGCATCCCAGTCGCGCCCGAGCAGCTCGTCGACCATCTCGGCGAACGCCTCCGGCGACCCCTGCGCCAGCTTGACGACCTCGCGCAGGTGGTTCTCCCCGACCAGGACGTCACCACTGGCCGACATCGTCGCGTGGTGGATCCCCAGGTGGGGCGTGTGCTGCCAACGCGAGCCGTCGGTGCCGGCGCTGGGCTCCTCGGTCACCTCGTAGCGCAGGTTCTCCCAGCCGCGCAAGGCACTCGCGATCCGCGCACCGGTGCCCGCCGGCCCGTGCCAGGTGAGCTCCATGCGCATCAGGCCCGGCGCCGCGGGCTGCTTGATCCAGTCGACCTGCACCCGACCACCGAGCGCGGCCTCGAGGGCCCACTGGATGTGCGGGCACAGCGCGGCCGGGGTGCTGTGGATGAACACCACGCCCCGCGTCTGGCTGTGCGGCATTGCCACCGACATCCTGGCCTCCTTCACGTGCAAGGGACGTCTTCCCCAACGCCAGTGCGCGTGAACCGTGAGCCGTCTGTGGTGGTCTCGCCACGGCATACAAAGCTCGTATGCCGTGGGCTCGCCGTCTGTGGGCACCCGCGGGTGCCGTTGTGGTCACGGAGGCAACTTCTGCCCCGAGGAAGTCATTGTGCCCCACCGGCACCGACAGCACCAGACACCACGCCACCGGGAGGCGGGTAGTCTTCGGCGCGGCGCCTTGCGCCCCGGGGTGTTAGCTCAGTCGGTCAGAGCAGCGGACTCATAATCCGTCGGTCGTCGGTTCAAGCCCGACACACCCCACCACGACGGCCCCTCCCCCGGGGATGAGGTCTCGGTTGGGTCTCGGGCGAAGATCCGCGCCGCGTCAGGTCTCCCATCGGACCTGCGGAATCGGTAGGTTTCGGGCATGGCTGAGCCCCTCGTCGTCCTCAAGGACGTGAACAAGCACTTCGGCGACCTCCACGTGCTCAAGGACATCAACCTCGAGATCGGCAAGGGCGAGGTCGTGATCCTCATCGGACCCTCCGGCTCGGGCAAGTCGACCCTGTGCCGCACGATCAACCGGCTCGAGACCTTCGAATCCGGGTCGATCACCATCGACGGCAAGGAGCTCCCCGAGGAGGGCAAGGCCCTGGCCGAGCTGCGCGCCGACGTCGGGATGGTCTTCCAGTCCTTCAACCTCTTCGCCCACAAGACGATCCTCGAGAACGTCACGCTCGGGCCGATCAAGGTCCGCAAGGTGCCCAAGGCGCAGGCCGAGAAGCGCGCCATGGAGCTGCTCGAGCGTGTCGGCGTCGCCCACCAGGCCGCGAAGTACCCCGCCCAGCTCTCCGGCGGCCAGCAGCAGCGCGTCGCCATCGCCCGCTCGCTGGCGATGGACCCCAAGGTGATGCTCTTCGACGAGCCGACCTCGGCCCTGGACCCCGAGATGATCAACGAGGTCCTCGACGTCATGATCGGCCTCGCACGCGAAGGCATGACCATGGTCGTCGTCACCCACGAGATGGGCTTCGCCCGCAAGGCGGCCCAGCGTGTCGTCTTCCTCGCCGATGGGCAGATCGTCGAGCAGGCGACCCCCGAGGAGTTCTTCACCAACCCCAAGAGCGATCGCGCCAAGGACTTCCTCGGCAAGATCCTCACCCACTGACCCACACCGGGCACCAACCAGGAGGAGATGCACGTGAACGCTCGACGCATGGGAGCGGCCGGCGCCGCCGTACTGATCGCCCTCGGACTCGCCGCCTGCGGCAGCTCGTCCGACGGCTCGGGAGACGCCGCGGCAGAGAAGGCGACCGGCAAGAAGATCAAGATCGGCACCAAGTTCGACCAGCCCGGTCTCGGCCTGAAGAAGGGCACCGAGATGTCCGGCTTCGACATCGACGTCGCGACCTATGTCGCCAAGGAGCTCGGGTCCAACGCGCCCGACATCGAGTGGGTGCAGGCCGTCTCCGCCCAGCGCGAGACCCTCCTGTCCAGCGGTCAGGTCGACATGATCGTCGCGACCTACTCGATCACCGACAAGCGCAAGGAGCAGGTCGCCTTCGCCGGCCCGTACTTCATCGCCGGTCAGGACCTCCTCGTCCGCGCCGACGAGAAGGACATCACCGGACCCGAGAGCATGGTCGGCAAGAAGCTCTGCTCGGTGAAGGGCTCCACCCCCGCGCAGAAGGTCGCCGACAAGTACCCCGGCGTCAACCTCCAGGAGTTCGCGACCTACTCCGAGTGCGTGGCCGGCCTGGTCTCCAAGGCCGTCGACGCCGTCACGACCGACGACACGATCCTCGCCGGCTTCGCCGCGCAGGACCAGTTCAAGGGCAAGCTCAAGGTCGTCGGCAAGACCTTCTCGGAGGAGAACTACGGCATCGGCCTGAAGAAGGGCGACACCGAGATGTGCCAGAAGGTCACCGACGCGATCAACAAGATGATCAAGGACGGTGCCTGGCAGAAGGCGGTCGACAAGAACTTCGGCCCCGCCAATTACAAGCCCTCCACGGGCAACCCGCCCACTCCGGCGGCCTGCTCCTGATCCACGGATGAGGGGTATGCCGTCCGCTCACCCGAGCGGACGGCATACCTCTCGAGGTCGCGACCGAAGCGAAAGGTGACCATGGGAGAGATCTTCGCCAACTACGACATCGTCGGCGCCGTCTGGAAGACCATCCAGCTCGCCGTGCTGTCGGCCATCGGTGCCACGGTCATCGGCACCATCGTGGCGGTGCTCCGGGTGTCACCGGTGCCGGTGCTGCGCGGGATCGGGACGACGTTCGTCAACACCTTCCGAAACACCCCGCTGACGGTGCTCATGATCATGAGCGTGCTCGGCTTCTCCTTCCTCCTGGGGCTGCAGATCCGTGAGGACTTCGCCGACAACGCCTTCTGGTGGGCGGTCATCATGCTCTCGCTCTACCACGCGGCGTTCGTGTGCGAGGCCCTGCGCAGTGGCATCAACACCGTCCCCGCCGGCCAGGCCGAGGCCGCGCGCTCGATCGGGTTGACCTTCAAGCAGTCGCTGCTCGAGGTGATCCTGCCCCAGTCCTTCCGGGGAGCGATCGCGCCGCTGGTCTCGACCTACATCGCGCTGATCAAGAACACGACGGTCGCGGCGGTCATCGGTGTCGCCGAGTCCGCCGGCATCCTCGCGACCATCACCGAGAACGAGGGTGGCAGCCTGCCGCTGTTCCTGGTGTTCGCCCTGATCTTCGTCGTCCTCACCCTGCCGCTGGGCGTGCTCGGCACCAACCTCTCCCGGAAGCTGGCGGTGAAGCGATGAGCGCTCAAACCGTCCTCTTCGACGCGCCCGGCCCCAAGGCTCGCAGCCGCCACCGCCTCCTCACCGTCGTCGGGGCCATCCTCGCCCTCGGCCTGCTGTGGGTGGTCGTCGGCAAGCTCAAGGACACCGGCCAGCTCGACCCCGCGCTGTGGACGCCCTTCGTCACCGAACCGACGATCTGGACCGAGTACCTCATCCCCGGCCTGATCAACACCCTCAAGGCCGCGATCCTCTCGGTGGTCTTCGCCGGCATCTTCGGCATCGTCTTCGGCATGGGCCGCCTCTCCGGCAACCGCTGGGTGCGCTGGATCTGCGGTGTCGTCGTCGAGTTCTTCCGCGCCGTGCCGGTGCTGCTCATGATGGTGTTCGCGTTCTTCGGCTACTTCGCCAACAGCTCGATCGTGCCGCAGGAGTACGGTCCGCTCGCCGCCGTCGTCCTGGCCCTGACGCTCTACAACGGCTCGGTCATCGCCGAGCTGGTCCGATCCGGCGTCTATTCCCTGCCCAAGGGCCAGGGCGAGGCCGGCCTGTCGATCGGCCTCACGCCCGCGCAGACCCTGCGCTCGATCCAGCTCCCCCAGGCCCTCACCGCCATGCTCCCGGCCCTCATCGGCCAGTTCGTCGTCGTCCTCAAGGACTCCGCGCTCGGCACGGCGATCACGTACCAAGAGCTGCTCACCTGGGGCAAGACGCTCGGCTCGGCCTATGGCAACACCGTGCCGGCCTACATCGTCGTCGCGATCCTGTTCATCATCCTCAACTACGCGATGACGCGGCTGGCCACCTGGGTCGAGCGTCGGCTCAAGCGCTCCGGCGCCACGGCGGGACCGATCACCAACGCGATGCCGACCGTCGTCCAGGGCGGCGGCGAGCCGGGCGGCCCGGCTGCGGCAGGCGCCCAGATCATGGTCGAGGGTGTCGAGGACGCCGCCCACCGCCGCCGTGAAGCCGCTCAGCAGGCGCGGCGCAATCGCAACGACCCCGGCTGGTGACGCACCACCCACGACGAGAAGGCCCCACCCGGACTCGGGTGGGGCCTTCTCGTGGTGCTCCCCCACTTGGACTCGAACCAAGAACCTGCCGGTTAACAGCCGGCTGCTCTGCCAATTGAGCTATGGAGGAAAGTCCCCAGGGGATCGCCCCGAGGCGCTGGGAAACCATAGCAAATCTCCTGCGCGAGACGAAAAGCGAGGAATGCCGTACGCCGTCTCCCACACCCGCCCACCACGTCGTCGGCCCGGCCTCCTCCGCCTCCAACCCCGTGGCAGCCGGCCCTCGGGCACCGCCGACAGCACCGGTCCGGCCAGTGCGAGGATGGGCCCGTGACCACCTCGACACCCACGACGGGTCAGCCGCCCCAGCGGCGCGACCTCACCCGTTATGCCTGGCTCTCGATCGCTGCCGCGATCGCGACGATCGTGCTCAAGACGGGTGCCTGGTGGCTCACCGGCTCGGTGGGCCTGCTCTCCGATGCCGCCGAGAGCAGCGTCAACCTGGTGGCCGCGATCGTGGCCCTGTTCGCCCTGCGTCTCGCCGCGCGCCCGGCCGACGACACGCACCACTACGGTCACACCAAGGCCGAGTTCTTCTCGGCGGCGGCCGAGGGGACGATGATCTTCGTCGCGGCCCTGTTCATCATCGTCAGCGCCGTCAACCGCTTCCTGCACCCCCAGCCCCTGGAGAACGTCGGCATCGGCCTGGCGATCTCCGTGGGCGCCTCGGTGATCAACGGGCTCGTGGCCCTGGTCCTGCTCCGGGCCGGCCGTGCCCACCGGTCGCTGACCCTCGTCGCCGACGGCAAGCACCTGATGACGGACGTCTGGACCTCGGTGGGGGTCGTCGTCGGCGTCGTCGTCGTCGCACTGACCGGCATCGTCCGCCTCGACCCGGTCATCGCGCTGCTCGTCGGGCTCAACATCATCTGGACCGGGTGGAAGCTGCTCCAGGAGTCCGCCAACGGCCTCATGGACGCCGCGCTCCCGGCCGAGGAGAACGAGTCCATCGTGCGGGTGCTCCACGACTTCACCACCGAGGACGTCACCTTCCACGGCCTGCGCACCCGCGCCTCGGGTCACCGTGGCTTCGCCGAGCTGCACGTGCTCGTCCCCGGCAGCTGGAGCGTCCAGCGCGCCCATGACGTCGTCGAGCGGATCGAGCAACGCCTCGCCGAGGAGGTCCCCTCGGTCACGCTCTCGACCCACATCGAGCCGGTCGAGGACCCGCGCAGCTACGACGACTACGAGACCGAGGTCCCGCTCAGTCCAGCCCCACCTGTTCCCTGACCCGCGCCAGGGCGGCGTCGAGGGCCTGACGCACGGTCGGGTCGGCGGCCCGCACCCCCGGCCCGAGGATCGCCTGGGTGAGCAGTCGCTGGTCGGCGAGGTCCTTGCGCACGACCACGCGGGCCGTGCCGGCGGGGAGCTCGACCGGCTCGACGAGCACGACCGAGGCCTGCACGCGGGCGCGGAAGACCTCGGGGAAGCCGGAGTCCAGGTCGAAGCGCCAACGCGCGGGCGCTTCCTTGTCCACCCACGTGACGGTGAGGGTGGCGGCGTCCCGGTCCCAGGAGCCCCCGTCCACCAGGTGCCACGGCCGCGCCAGCAGCACCTCCCCGGCCGGCCCCACGGCATACACCTGGGCGGTGCCGGCGACGACGGTGGCCCCCGAGCGGAGGTCGCGCGCCCAGCCCAACGGGCGGTCCGCGCCCATCGCGGCCCTGGCCGCCTCGGGCAGGGCGGCTGCTCGGGCAGCGGTCCACGGCAGCTTCATGGGGTGAGCACCTCTCGCAGTCGGGCGCGCGTCAGCTCAAGGGTGTGCAGCTCGGCGGTGACGGCGCGCAGTCGGTCGGCATCGCCGGTGGGGTCGTGCTGGAGCCGGCGCACGACCGAGGTGGCATCGGCGATCCGGCGGCTCAAGTGGGCATCGTGGACCCCGAGGACGAGGGCGTCGAGGTAGCGCTGCGGCGGCAGACCCGTCTCGGGGTCGAGCTTGGTCGGCAGCGGCGCCACGCTGAGCTCCTGGGTCAGGGCGCGCACCGGCAGGGCCACTGTCTCGGTGACCTCGGTGATCCACGCGACGCTGGACAACGACTGGGCCCGGCCGACGACGGTGCGGATGCCGTCGAAGACGGCGGCATGCGCGGCCGCGGTGAACGCCTCGCTCGGGATCGCCTCGAGGGTCGTCACGTCAAACTGGGTGCGGTACTGCAGGATCGCCTGAAGCAGCTGCCGCTCGGCACGCACGATGGGGTCGCGCAGGTCGGGCATCGTGACCGAGGGGGCCGCGAGCGCCGCCTCCTCCTCGGCCGCCGTTGGCTCCGGGTATGCCGTCCGCTCGCCTCGCGCGCCCGGCCCACCACCGCCCTCGGCAGGCGGCGCGCTGGCGCGGCGAGCGGCCCGACTGACCTCGGTGCGCAGCTGGTCGATGTCGAGGCCGAGCCAGCCCGCGACGGTGCGGATGTACTCGGGCCGCAGCGCGTTGTCGCGGATGGCGGCGATGATCGGCGCTGCCGCCCGCATGGCCTGGATGCGGCCCTCGGCAGTGTCGAGGTCGAAGCGGGCCACGGTGGTGCGGACGGCGAACTCGAACATCGGCTGGGCGTCCTCGACGAGGGCCTTGACCGCCTCGGGCCCCCGGGCCATCCGCAGCTCGCACGGGTCCATGCCCTCGGGGGCCACGGCGACGAAGGACTGCGCCGCCCACCGCTGGTCCTCGCCGAAGGCCTTCATGGCAGCCTTCTGGCCCGCAGCGTCGCCATCGAACGTGAAGACGACTCGGGCCGGCGCCTGGTCGGCCTCGTCGCGCAGGATCCGCCGCAGGATCTTGATGTGGTCGACCCCGAAGGCCGTGCCGCAGGTGGCCACGGCGCCCTTGACGCCGCTGAGGTGGGCCGCCATGACGTCGGTGTAGCCCTCGACGATCACCGCCTCACGGTCCGCGGCGATCGCCTTCTTGGCCAGGTCGAGGCCGTAGAGGACCTGGGACTTCTTGTAGATCGGGGTCTCGGCGGTGTTGAGGTACTTCGCCGGCATCCGGTCGTCGTCGAAGAGGCGCCGCGCCCCGAAGCCGACGGTCGAGCCGGTGATGTCACGGATCGGCCAGAGCAGCCGCCCGCGGAACTTGTCGTAGAGGCCCCGGCTGCCGCGTGCGCACAGCCCGGCGAGGGTGAGCTCGTCCTCGGTGAACCCGCGTCCGCGCAGGTGGCGGGCCAGGTCATCCCCACCACGAGGGGCGAAGCCGACGCCGAACTGGGCCGCCGACGCGCCGTCGAAGCCGCGGTCCCGCAGGAAGTCCCGGCCGGCGCGCGCGTCCCCGCGGGTCATGTCGACGAGGACCTCGCGGTAGAACTCCTCGGCGACCCGGTGGGCGTCGAGGAGGCGCTGTCGCCGGCCGGTGCCGACCTCGTCGCGACGTCCGGAGCCGCCGTCCTCGTAGCGCAGCTCGATCCCGAACTTGCCGGCGAGGCGCTCGATGGTCTCGGCGAAGGTCAGGTGCTCGACCTGCTGCACGAAGGAGATGACGTCCCCGCCCTCGCCGCAGCCGAAGCAGTGGTAGGTGCCCATCGCGGGGCGGACGTTGAAGCTCGGCGTCTTCTCGTCGTGGAAGGGGCACAGCCCCTTGAGGGTCCCGATGCCGGCCGGGCGCAGGGTCACGTGCTCGCGGACGATGTCCTCGATCGAGCTGCGCTCCTTGACCGTGGCCACGTCCTCGGCGTTGATCCGTCCCGCCAAGGCACCTTCCCTTCGTATGCCGTGAGTCTAGGCGGCGAGGCCGGCCCGCCCGAGCGTCGTCCCCAGATCGCGTCAGGTGCTCCGCTGGGCGAGGAGCTGCTCGACGAGGATCTCGGCGTGCCCCGTGTGCTGGGCGAGCTCACGGACGCAGTGGGTGAGCACCCATCGCACGGACAGGGTCCCCATGACCGGGTGCTCGCAGGTGTCGTCGAAGTCGAGGGTGGCGATCACGGCATCCGCGCGCTGGGTGGCCTCGACGTGGGCGGCTGCCAGCCCAGCCAGGGTGTCCTCGGGATCGAGGGCGAAGCTCTCGTCGACGCTCTCCGGCACGCCCGCCTCGACGCGCGAGGTGCCACCGAATCGGCAGACGAACCACACGGTGTCGACGAAGGCGGCGTGCTTGAGCAGCCCCATCGGGGTGGTGAGCGAGGGCACGAGCCGGCGCCGGGCCTCCTCGTCGGTGAGCCGGAGCACGGTCTCGCGCAGCAGCCGCCGGTGCTCGGCAAGGAAGCCGAGCAGGAGGGTGCGTTCGTCGCCCGTGGCCGCGGCAAGGTCGAGCCGGTCGTTCATGAGCACCACCTCCGGTGCAGGTCCAGGGCGCGGACGTCGGTGAGCGAGGCGACCTGGTCGACGATGACCCGAAGTGCCGCCGCGTCGGAGTCGGCCTGGGCGTGGTCGGCCGCCAGGTCGGGATCGAGGCGGGACGGTTGCTCCAGGTAGCCAGCGACGAGCGCCTCGACGACAGCCCGCTCCCCCACCTGGATCTCGAGGCGGTCATCGGCCCGCATGACGAAGTGGGCGGCCACCGCCTTGAGGACGGCGCACTCGGCGCGGGTGTCGTCGGGCACGACCAGGTCGGCCTCGTGGCGCAGGAGGGCGGCCTGACCGTAAGCCGCTCGCGTGGCGACCTCGGCCGCAAGGGTGAACCGGCCGATGAGTCGGGAGGTCATGTCCTTGAGGTCGGCCAGGTCGGCGCGACTGCCCGAGTGGGCCCTCGGCACGGTCCCGGTGGCCAGGACCCGCTCGAGAGCGGCGCCCAGGGAGTCGACGGGGAGGTCGCGGGCGTAGGAGTCATGGGCCACCGAGAGGAAGGCCGAGACCTCGGCGGGGTCACGCAGGGCCCGCGGGTCGAGCCGGCCCGAGGCGATGGCGTCCTCGACGTCGTGGACGGAGTAGGCGACGTCGTCGGACCAGTCCATCACCTCGGCCTCGAAGGCCCGGTGGCCCGGTGCGACGCCGTCCCGGAACCAGGCGAAGACCTCGAGGTCGTCCTCGTAGACGCCGAACTTGGCCGTGCCCCCTGGTCCCTCACCCCGCCGCCAGGGGTATTTGGTCGTGGCATCGAGGGTGGCGCGCGTCAGGTTCAGGCCCGCCGGCCGTCCGTCAGGGTGGGTGCGCTTGGGCTCGAGGCGGGTGAGGATCCGCAGGGTCTGGGCGTTGCCCTCGAAGCCTCCGATGCCCGCCGCGAGGGCGTCGAGGGCGACCTCGCCGTTGTGCCCGAAGGGTGGGTGCCCGAGGTCGTGGGCCAGGCAGGCGCTGTCGACGACGTCGGCGTTGCAGCCCAGGGCCGCGCCGAACTCGCGCCCGATCTGGGCGACCTCGAGGGAGTGGGTCAGCCGGTTGCGGACGAAGTCGTCGTCGCCGGGCGTGAGGACCTGGGTCTTGGCCGCCAGTCGTCGCAACGCGGCGGAGTGGACGAGGCGCGCCCGGTCGCGCGCGAAGTCGTCGCGGTCGGAACGCTTCTGGGCCGGGTCCTCGGCCACCCAGCGCTCACGATCGGCGGGGCTGTAAGGGTCGTGACCGTTGGGTGGGGGGGCGGTCATGGGGTGGCTCCAGTGGGTCTTCCGGTATCCGGAGCCTCGTGGGCACCCGCGTCCCGGGCCACGCAGGCGATGCGGGCCACGCGGGCCGCCTCCGCGGCGCGCGTGAGCCAGGCCGGCGGCGTGCCGTAGCGCTGGAAGCTCACCAGCCGCCCGGCAGCACTGTCGCTGACGAGGTCGGCGAGGCGCTTGTCCCGCGTGGCCTCCTGCTTGGCCGAGGCGACCCAGTGGGCACAGGTCTTGCGGTAGCCCGGGGTGGCCGCGTCCCAGAACGCCGCCGCGGCCGGGTCGGCGCGGAGCTGCTGTTCGTGATGCGGAGCGAGCTCGGCGCTCTCCTGCTCGAAGGAGTAGGTGCCGGTGCGGTCCTCGCGCCGCTTGGCGAAGGCGGCGAGACCCGCCGGGTGCATCCGTCCTTCGGCGGTGAGCCGCTCGACATGGGCGATGTTGATCCGGCTCCACGTGCTGCCGGCCTTGCGTGGGGTCCAGCGCTGGCGCCGGTGGTCCTCGTCGATCGACTCGGACTTGCTGTCGATCCAGCCGAAGCACAGGGCCTCGGGGACGGCCTCGGCCCAGGTGACCGAGGGCCGGTCGAGGTGCTTCTTCGGCATGCCCATCCAGAGCTCGCCGGCCGTGTCGTGATTCGCCTCCAGCCAGGCCCGGAACTCGGCACCGTCCCGGAAGAAGATCGCAGGCTTCTCCGGTGTCCCCCCGGGAGTGCCCGCCGCGCCTGGGTCGGACGCCGCATCGATCACGGGCGACAGCGTATCGGCCTCCTCCTGCCCACCCCGCCTCCATGTCCCGACCCCCATCTGCCATCGGCAGGCGCCCACGTGCCCTGGCACCGGCGCGCGGCAGGTCACTGTGTGACTGAATCGGGGTCATGGCCCCGCTTCAGTCACATCACAACGGTCACGCTCAGGCGGCGCCCAGTGCGTGTCGCACCGCGCACGCGGACCTACACATTCGCGCCGACCCCGTGAAACCGCGCGCCCTCAGGGTGGCGAAGACATCCGCGGCCAGCTCGCACCGGTCGGCTTCGAGCTCGACGAGACCCGCACGCAGGGTGATCCGCCCGGTGCGCGCGGTGCCCCGATCGCGCCGCCGATCACGGTGCATGCTCTCGCCGGTGTGACCGAGTAGCCAGTCGAGCTCGAGGACGACACCCCACGCCTCGTACACCGCATCCCGCCTGATGACACCGACGGCGAGGACGTCGGGAACCTGCATCTGCACCTCAGGCAGTCCGTGGGGTCGCTGGACGCGCGTGAGGTACAGGACCTCGATCAGGTCCTCGGCGCCACAGGCCACGGGGTCCAGGGCCAGCGTCAGCACCCTCCGGTGCTGGTGCCGCGACCTGGCCTCGAGTGCCGCGGACAGTTCCTCGGCCGTGGCCCGGCCCTTGCGCACCCACAGAGCCATTTCCGCCACGGCGTCGCGCCAGCTCGCGCCCCGGACATCGGCCAGGTCGAGGGCCGTCTGGGCCGCGGTGGTGACCGGCAGGCCCTGCCTCGTGACGATGCTGAGCCGGTCCCGTCGAGCGATACGTGTGCCGGCAAGACGCGTAACCTGCCGCGCTGACGGCACGGCCACCGTGATGATCTGCGGCGGTCGAGAGGCGACTCGGTGCAGGTACGAGGCCGACTCCAGAGTGAGGACCGCGTCGTCACCGGCACGCAGGACCAGGGCGTGCGCGCGGCCCATCCAGTCCAGGTCGCCGGTCTGGGCTCGATGGATGCCGCGACACAGCCGCACCCATCGCCCGGACGTCAGCGCCCAGCGGATCTGTTCCTGCGTCAGGCCGGCCGAGAGCGCCTGACGGGTGCTCACCACGCCGTGCTGACGCCGGATGATCTGGTCGAGGTCCATCGCCCCACGATGCCCGAGATGGGCAACCGTCGCGTCAGCTCATCCACAGGGGCCACGGCGGTGGGATCAGGATGTGACTGAACCGGGGCCATGGTCCCGGTTCAGTCACAACCCACCTGTCACACGCCACGGTGTGACTCAACCGGGGTCATGGTCCCGGTTCAGTCACAACACACCTGTCACACCGTGTTCCTCGGACAGGAGCGCTGCCGGTCGGCGCACCGTGCCGAGCCAAGGGCCCAAGCCCTGACAGGCGCGGATCAGCCGCCGGAGACGTCGAGCTCGGCCTGCGCCACGACCTCGCGCTGCGCCGCGGTCAGCTCCTGCGAGTCCAGCCAGCCCTCGGGCAGGGCCACCACGCGCGGCGAACCCGCCCGGCCCCGCTGCCCTTCGGCCGCCTCGCCCGGCCAGGGCGCGCCGAGGTCCATGCCCCCGATGAGGTCATCGAGCGCCTGCAGCGAGTCCACGAGCGCCAGCTGGTGCCGCACGGTCGACCCCGCCGGGAACCCCTTGAGGTACCACGCGATGTGCTTGCGGATGTCGCGGCAGCCCTTGACCTCGTCCCCATGGAACTCCACCAGGTATGCCGCGTGCCGCCTCAGCACGGACGTCACCTCCCGCAGGTCCGGCGTCACCCGCACCGACGAGCCCGCGAACGCTGCCGCGAGGTCGGTGAAGAGCCACGGACGCCCCAGGCACCCCCGCCCGACCACGACCCCGTCGCACCCGGTCTCGGCCACCATGCGCAGTGCGTCCTCGGCCGACCAGATGTCGCCGTTGCCGAGCACCGGCACCGACGTCACGGCCTCCTTCAGGCGCGCGATCGCCGACCAGTCGGCCACGCCCGAGTACGCCTGCGCCGCCGTGCGCGCATGCAGCGCCACGGCCGCCGCACCCTCCCCCTCGGCGATCCGGCCCGCCTCGAGGTAGGTCACGTGGTCCGCGTCGATCCCGACCCGCATCTTCACGGTGACCGGCACGGCATACGGACTGGCCTCTCGCACAACGGAAGCCACGATGGAACGGAACAGCTCCGTCTTCCACGGCAGCGCCGAGCCGCCGCCCTTGCGGGTCACCTTGGGCACCGGGCAGCCGAAGTTGAGGTCGATGTGGTCGGCCCGGTCCTCGGTGACGAGCAGTCGCGCCGCCTGCCCGGCGGTGACCGGGTCCACCGAGTACACCTGCACCGACCGCGGGTGCTCCTCCGGCCCGTGCGAGATGAGCCGCATCGTCGCCTCGTTGCGCTCCACGAGCGCTCGTGATGTCACCATCTCGTTGACGTAGAGGCTCGTCGCGCCCGACGCCCCACCCGCGGCGAGCCCCGCCGAGCCGTACTCCCGGCACAGCCGGCGGAACGCCCGGTTCGTGATGCCGGCCATCGGTGCGAGCACGACGGGTGACTCGATGACATGGCGCCCGATCTGCAGGGGCGGCAGCACGGGCGTGGCAGTGACGGTGTCGGTGGCGGTGGCGGCAGTCATGACCGATCCATTGTCGGTCACGTTGGGGGCAGCTCCGGCAGCGCGAGCGAGGAGATGAACGCGGCCAGCGCATTGCACGTCTCCTCCCGCCGGGTCAGCGGGAAGATGTGCAGGGCCCGAGGCAGCGTCACGACCTCCACCCGCTCGGCCCGCACCGCTGCCGCGGCATACGCCTTCACATGGACCCGCAACTGGTCGAACTGGCCGTTGAGCAGCAGCACCGGGCAGGTGACCTCGGCGAGCAGGTGCGGCCCGCACCGCTCCATCACCCCGGCCCACGCCGCCGGCACCCCGGTGATCGTGTAGCCCCCGTCGCGCACGGCGCCGGCCCACTCCGCATCGAGCAGCCGCTGCCACTGCCGGTCGGTCAGTGCCGCGAGCCGCTCTCCCCCAAGCCGCTGCTGCACCCGCCCCAACATCGCGTATGCCGTGGCCCCGGGCCCGCTCGGCGTCGCCGAGGCGCCCAGCAGCGCGAGCCCGGCCAGGTCACAGGGGTGCTGCGCGGCATACGCGGCGGCGAGGTAGCCACCGAGGGAGTGCCCGGCGAGGACGACGGGAAGCGTCGTGCCCCGCACCGCCTCGTCGATGACGGCGAGCGCGCCCTCCCAGGTGAACTCCTCGTCGCGGCGCGCCCCGTTGGCGGGCAGGTCGATCGCGACCACCTCGACATCGGGACCGAGGCGCTCGGCATAGCCGTGCCACTGCGCCGCCGACATGAGGGTGCCGTGGACGAGGACGAGTCGGACGCGCGATCCCATGCCGCCATTCTCGCTGCTGGTGTTCACTGGAGGCATGTCTCAGCTGGTCTCCGCCCCCGAGCTCGCCGACCTGCTCGAGCGTGGGGAGGTGAAGGTCCTCGACGTGCAGTACGCCCTGATGGGGCCGCCGAGCCATGAGTTGTATGCCGTGGAGCACCTTCCCGGGGCGCCGCACCTGCCGCTGGAGCACGCGCTCGCCGGGCCCGCCGGATTGGGTGGTCGCCACCCACTGCCGGATCCGGCGGTCCTGGAGCAGGCATTGCGGAAGTGCGGCATCAACGAGGGCGACGCGGTGATCGTCTATGACCAGGCGACCTCGCTGTCGGCCGGGCGCGCGTGGTGGACGCTGCGCTGGGCCGGGCTGTCCGACGTGCGGGTGCTCGACGGGGGCCTGTGGGCCTGGAAGCTCGCCGAGCTGCCGGTGTCCGATGCGCCGGTGGCGGTCGCGCCCGGCGACGTCGTCGTCCGCCCGGGGGCGGTGCCCGTGGTCGAGGTCGAGGACGTCCCGGCGGCGGCGGAGGACGGGGTGCTCCTCGATGTGCGCGCCGCCGAGCGCTTCCGCGGTGAGGTCGAGCCGATCGACCCGGTCGCCGGCCACATCCCGGGCGCCATCAACCTGCCGATGGGGCTCATGCAGCGCGTCGACGGCACGTTCCGCAGCGCCGAGGAGATCCGGGCGATCGCCCGGGAGCACGGGGTCGAGGGGCCGGTGCCGGTGACGACCTCCTGTGGCTCCGGCGTGACCGCGGCGCAGATGGTCCTCGCGCTCGGGGAGGCCGGGATCGAGGCGATTCCCTACATCGGGTCGTGGAGCGGCTGGATCACCGACCCGGAGCGACCGGTGGCGACCGGGCCCTGAGCCCGGCGAGGGCGTCCGGTCAGAGCGCGAACTCACCCCACCAGCCCGGAGTGCCGGGGGCCGGCAGGGTGCTCACGAGGTACTGCGCGCCCGTGTTCACGTCGAAGGCCAGGATCCGCAGCGCATCGGGCGCGGGGGCGAGATGGAGAACGCGATCCTGCGGCGCCCACCCGAGCACGCGACAGCACTCCCCCGCGACCCGGTCCTCGGGGCGGACCACGAGCGCAGCCGCGCTGGCGGACAGGTCGAAGGACACGGCATACAGGCCCTTGGAGGCTCCGGCCGGGATGAGCTGGGAGCTGAAGACCGCCCCGGCCGCGCTCCACCCCGTCTGCGAGGTGGCCGTCGGGCCGAGGACGCCGGAGAGCGGGCCGGGGAGCTCCCGCTGGCCGGTGACGACGCCCCGGCGGTCGAAGCGGAGCACGGAGGCGAGCTGGTCGACGATGATGCGTTCGCGCCCGACGCCACCCGGAGGTGCCATGGGCTGGACGTCGCCGGTCGCCGGGTCGATCCGATAGGGGCGGTGCAGGCTCTCCACCACCACCAGTGACGATCCCTGGGCCCACCCGACGAGCTCGGTGCCGTCGAGTGCGACGGGGATGCGCGTGACGGTGGCCGTGTCCGTGTCGACGATGGCGATGCCGGCGGTGTAGTGCAGGACGATGCGGTGGCGGTCGTCGCTGATCGTGCGCGGTCCGACCGTGCCCTCGCCGGGCGTCGGCGGCGGGAGCGTGACGTCGGTGACCTCGACGTACTCCGGCGCGCCGCGCGGGACGTGGAGCACGGCCCGGCCGGTCCCGTCGGGCAGGCGGCGGACGAGGACCGCCCGCACGCTCCGACCGGCGAGCACGCCCTCGGTGAGCGGCGTGATCTCCCCCTCGGGGATCGCGAGCCGGGCGGGGAAAGCGGTGTCCTCGACCGCGCCCGGGAGTGGCGGCAGGGACCCCTCCGCGGAGACGGGGACCCCGAGGGTGAAGCGGACGCCGTCGATGACGATGCTCCCGGGCGCTGCCGGGAGGGTGGAGCGGGCAGTGGGATTGGGCGCAGTCTCCTGCGGAGCGACGACGGAGAGCGCGACCACGCCGACGATCGCCGCCGCTGTCGCGCCGGCCAGGCCGAGGAGTCGGAGTCGTCGCCGCCTCCGGGCACCCACGAGGGCCAGGGCGTCATCGACCACCGACTCCGGATCGCTCCCCTGGACTCGATCGAGCAGTCGCCGCAGCGCCAGCGAGAGCGGGACGGGGCTGCCGGAGGCCGCGACCGCCGCTCGCGCGCGCTCGAGCGTGGCCTGGGGATCGGGTGGGCTCTCCGTCTGCCGGGTGCGCGCCTTCGCGAGCAGCGCGCCGGCTTGGTCCGGACCCAGGTCCTCGAACTCGACCAGGCCGAGGGTCAGTCGCTCCATCGCGGACCTGTCGCGCAGGTGCCTGAGGAGTGCCGCCTCGCCCGCCTCCTCGGGCTCTGCTCCGGCGTCCGCGTGGGGGTCTGCGTCGAGGTCGGCCCCGGCCGCGTGGTGGCCCGGTCCGGCCAGGCTCCAGGGGGGCGCCGTCGCGGTGGAGCCTCGGGCCGGTGCGATCTCGCGGAAGAGGGCGACGACGAGGGCATCCCGCAGGTGCTGGGCCGGCTGGCTGTCCTCCGGGGCAGGGTGACCCAGGGCATCCGCGACGGCTGCTGTGGTGACGGCGCGTGCGCGGCCGGGGTCGCCCAGGGTCAGGTGCGCGACGGCCAGGAGCGAGGGCACTCGGGCCCGAGCCACGTCGATACGTGCCCGGGCTGCCTCGTCACGCATGCCTGCCGCCGTCGGCCATGCACGTCAGGCTAGACCTCCCCCACCCCCCAGCCACATCGCGATTCGAGGTATTTCCGCCCCAGTATGTGCGGCGGTCATACCTCCACTCCCCCGCCGATTGGAGGTATTAGCGCCCCAGATTGTGCGGCGGTAATACCTCGATCCAGCCGGTGGTCGGGGCGGCGGGCGAGGCGTGCCGGGGGCTCGGAGCGGGTCAGAGCTGGTCGAGGGGTTCGTGGCTCTCGGGATCGGGCGGGGGCTGGTGATCGATCGCCGACGCGCGCAGGTGCCAGAGCCAGAGCAGGGCCCCGAGCAGGCAGAGCAGCGCACTCGCGACCGCGAGCTGGACGACCGTGCCGGTCACCCGCGGGGCGACCAGCGCGGCGATCGCGGCGTTGAGGGCCAGCGGCTTCATTCCGGCGACCGAGGCCGCCGCGCCGCGGATGCGCGGGAAGACATCGAGCAGGGCGATCTGGACCGTCGGGAAGGCCGTGCCGGTGGCGAGCGCGATGAGCATGGGCCCGATCACGGCATACGGAAGGCGTGGCCCGAAGGTGAGGGCCAGGACGATGTTGAGCACGGCGGCGGCCACGGAGAAGGTGAGCGCACCCATCACGAGGCGACGCCCGTTGACGCGGCCGGCGGCGCGGCCGCTGATCCACGCGCCGACGATGACGCCGGAGATCATCGGCACGAAGAACATCCAGAAGTCCTGCTCTCCCTTGCCCAGCAGGTCGACGACGAAGATCGACGCGGCGCCGATGTAGATGAACTGACCCGCGAAGGCGAGGGTGATCGCTCCACTCATGCGCAGGAACTCGCCATGCGTCGCCACCCGCCAGAGGTCCGAGACCATCGCACCGACCCGCAACGGCGTGCGTCGCTCGACCGGATGGGTCTCGGGGATGACGAGGGCGACCGCGACGATGAGCACCAGGGCGAAGGTCGCAATGAACCAGAAGATCCCCGGCCAGGGCCCCAGGCCGAGCAGCCACCCCCCGATGATCGGGGCGATCGCCGGCGCCACCCCGAAGATCATCATGATGCTGCTCATCAGGCGCTGGGCCTCAGGGCCGTCATAGAGGTCGCGCACGATGGTGCGCCCGATGATCGTGGCGCCCCCGGCGGACAGGCCTTGGAGCACCCGGAAGGCGAGCAGCACCGGCAGCGAGGGCGCGAGGGCGCAGCCGATGCTGGCCAGGACATAGACCCCGAGGCCGCCGAAGATCACCGGACGGCGACCGAGCGCATCCGAGAGCGGCCCGTGGAAAGGGGTCATGACCGCGAACGCGAACATGTACGCGCTCACGACCCACTGCATCGCGTCGCTGCCGACGCCGAAGTCGGCCCCCATCGCCGGGAACGCCGGGAACGGGGTGTCGATCGAGAACGGCCCGATCATCGCCATGCCGGCGAGGACGACCGTGAGCGCCAGACCGGCCCTGCGTGCCCGGTCAGGAGCCGCGCCGGTCGGGCGGGTCAGCACCCGATGAGGCGACTGGCCAGCCAGCCCTCGACCTGGTCCAGGGAGACCCGCTCCTGCTGCATCGTGTCGCGCTCCCGGATGGTCACGGCCTGGTCCTGCAGGGTGTCGAAGTCGACGGTGATGCAGAACGGCGTGCCGATCTCGTCCTGGCGGCGGTAGCGCTTGCCGATGGCCTGGGAGTCGTCGAACTCGATGTTCCAGTTGCGGCGCAGCTGCGCAGCGAGGTCGCGCGCCTTCGGGGAGAGCTCCTCGTTGCGCGAGAGCGGCAGCACGGCGGCCTTGACCGGGGCCAGGCGTGGGTCGAGCTTGAGGACGACGCGCTTGTCCACCCCACCCTTGGTGTTCGGGGCCTCGTCCTCGGCATAGGCGTCGACGAGGAAGGTCATGAGCGAGCGCGACAGGCCGGCCGCGGGCTCGATGACATAGGGCGTGTACTTGCTGTTCGTCGTCTGGTCGAAGAAGACCAGGTCGGTGCCCGAGTGCTTGGTGTGGGTGCCGAGGTCGAAGTCGGTGCGGTTGGCGATGCCCTCGAGCTCACCCCACTCGCTGCCGGCGAAGTTGAAGCGGTACTCGATGTCGGTCGTGCCCTTGGAGTAGTGCGAGAGCTTCTCCTTGGGGTGCTCGTAGAGCCGCAGGTTGTCCGGGTTGATGCCCAGGTCGACGTACCAGCGGGTGCGCTCCTCGATCCAGTACTGGTGCCAGTACTCGTCGTCGCCGGGCTTGACGAAGAACTCCATCTCCATCTGCTCGAACTCCCGCGTGCGGAAGATGAAGTTGCCGGGCGTGATCTCGTTGCGGAAGCTCTTGCCGGTCTGGGCGATGCCGAACGGAGGCTTCTTGCGCGAGGCCTGCATGACGTTGAGGAAGTTGATGAAGATGCCCTGCGCGGTCTCCGGCCGGAGGTAGTGCAGCCCGGACTCGTCGTCGACGACGCCGAGGTAGGTCTTGAGCATCATGTTGAAGGCACGCGGCTCGGTCCACTGGCCCTTGGTGCCACAGTCCGGGCACCCGAGCTCGCTCGTCGGGACCTCGTCGGGGTTGACCACAGAGGCCTGACGGCCCTTTTTTGCCGCCCTCTCAGCAACGGCTTCCTGCAGGTGGTCCATGCGGTGCCGCTTGTGGCACTGGAGGCACTCGATGAGCGGGTCCGAGAAGGCGCCGACGTGCCCGGAGGCGACCCAGGTCTGCAGCGGCAGGATGATCGAGGAGTCGAGGCCGACCACGTCCTCGCGCATGTGGACCATCGACTTCCACCACTGGCGCTTGATGTTCTCCTTGAGCTCGACGCCCAGGGGCCCGTAGTCCCACGCGGAGCGCGTGCCGCCATAGATCTCGCCACAGGGGAAGACGAAGCCACGGCGCTTGCAGAGGGAGACGACGGTGTCGACGGTGGAGGGTGCAGCCATGCGGTCAAGGATAGGTGGGCCGCGCAGGTGTCTAGACTCCTGCCCGTGTCGAGCATGCGTGAGTCCGTCGAGCAGGCCAGCCTCCCCGCCGTGAAGTGGCTGGCCGGGCTGCCCCGGTTCGTCCCGTTCCTCGTGGTCCTGGGGCTCATGGTGGCGGGCATCCTCATCGAGGGCTGGGGGTGGATCTTCTTCGCGGTCGTCGGGCTCTTCCTTGCCTGGATGCTCTACCTCGGCTGGCCGCGCCTGACCACGGCCGAGAAGCTCATGCGCACCGCGATCCTCGCGCTGACCGCGGCCGTCACCGCGACCCGGATCTTCCCGCCGGCCTGACTCTCGTTTTGACAATCATTCTCATCAGTGATGAGAATGATTGTCATGTACCGCCCAGCCCTCCTCGTCGCCGCCGCGCTGGCGCTCGCCGGGTGCGGCGGGCCGGCCACCGCGGGTGAGTCGGACCGGCTCTCCGTCGTCGCCGCCTTCTACCCCTTGGCGTATGCCGTGGAGCAGGTCGGCGGCGACCGCGTCACCGTCGCTTCCCTCACCAAACCGGGCGGCGAGCCGCACGACCTCGAGCTGCTCCCCCGCCAGGTCGTCCAGCTCCGCGAGGCGGACGCCGTGGTCTACCTCCCCCGCTTCCAGCCCGTCGTGGACGCGGCGGTCAAGGCGCATGCGAGCGATCGCGCCTTCGATGTCGCACCCGCGGCACGGCTGCTCGAGTTGGGCGCTGAGCCCGGCGCACCAGCCGACGACCACGGCCATGACGAGCACGACGGCCATGACCACGGCAGCGTGGACCCGCACTTCTGGCTCGACCCGACCCGCTATGCCGACGTGGCCCGGGCGATCGCCGCGGAACTGAGCGCCAAGGACCCCGCCGGCACCACGGCATACGCGGCGAATGCCGCCCGCTTCACCGGCGAACTGGCTTCTCTCGACGCGGAGTTCAGCGCCGGGCTCGCCGAGTGCAGCAACCGCGAGTTCGTCACCGGGCACCGTGCCTTCGGCTACCTCGCCGACCGCTACGACCTGGTCGAGGAGTCGGTGAGTGGGCTCAGCCCCGAGCAGGAGCCGACCGCCCGCGGCATGGCCCAGGTCGTGGACTTCGTGCGCCAGCGGGGCATCACGACCGTGTATGCCGAGGCGCAGGCCAACCCGGCGCTCACCGAGACCCTCGCGCGCGAGACCGGGACACGCGTCGCCGTGCTCGACCCCATCGAGGGCATCACCGACGCCAGCGCCGGCCGGGACTACCTCGAGGTCATGCGCGCCAACCTCGCCGCCCTCCGCTCCGGACAGGACTGCCCATGACACCGCCCCTCGTGCAGACCCGTGGCCTCAGCCTCGGCTACGACGACCACGCCGTCGTCGACCATGTCGACCTCACCATCGAGGCCGGCGAGGTCATCGCCCTGCTCGGCCCGAACGGCTCGGGCAAGTCCACGCTCGTGCGGGGGCTGTTCGGCCTGGTCCCCCGGCTCGGCGGGAGCATCGAGCTCTGCGGCGTGGAGCAGTCGCAGTTCACCGAGCACACGCGCATCGGCTATGTGCCACAACGTCATTCGCTCGCCCAGGCGGTGCGATCCACCGTGGCCGAGATCGTCGCTGCGGGGCGACTGCCGCATCGCCCGTGGTGGCGCCCGGCGTCGGCGGACGATCGGCAGCGCGTGGCCGCGGCGATCGACCTCGTCGGCCTCGGCGATCGCGCCCATGCCGAGGTGTCCACCCTCTCCGGTGGTCAGCAGCGGCGCACCCTGATCGCGAGGGCCCTGGCCGGGGACCCCGACCTGCTCGTCATGGACGAGCCGACGGCAGGGGTCGACCACGCCAACCAGCTCGTCCTCGCCGACGTCATCGCCCGGCTCGCGGCCAACGGGACCGCGATGCTCGTCGTCACCCATGAGCTCGACGTGCTCGCCGGCGTGGTGACGCGGATCGTGTGCCTGGACGGTGGCCACATCGACTTCGACGGCGACCCCGAGGCGTATGCCGCGCACCTCGCCGAGGCGGACCACCCACACATCCACGGCGGGCACCACCACGACCACGACCACGCAGCGGGAGGGCACTGATGCTCGCGCTCGACTTCATGCGGCAGGCGCTGCTCGCCGCCGTCCTCGTGGGCATCGCCGCCCCGCTCATCGGGATCTTCCTCGTGCAGCGCCAGATGTCGCTCATCGGTGACGGCATCGGGCACGTGGCCCTGGCGGGCGTGGCGGCGGGGTTCCTCACGAGCACCGAGCCCCTCCTCACGGCGTTGATCGCGGCGGTCCTGGCCGCCGTCGCCGTCGAGCTGATCCGCCTGCGGGGTCGCACCGGTGGCGACCTTGCGCTGGCGGTGATGTTCTACGGCGGCATCGCGCTCGGCGTCGTGCTCGTCTCGCTGTCTCCCTCGGGCACCCCGGCCAACCTCACGGCATACCTGTTCGGGTCACTGCTCACGACGAGCAGCAACGACCTCTACGTGTTCGCGGCCCTCACGGCCGTGGTGAGCCTGGTGACCTTCGTGCTGAGGCCGCGTTTCTTCGCCGTCGCCCAGGACGAGGAGTACTCACGCGCCTCCGGCCTGCCTGTCGCGGCCTACAACATCGCGCTCTCGGTGCTCACGGCGATGACGGTCGTGGTGTCGATGCGGATCATCGGGCTGCTCCTCATCTCGGCGCTGATGATCCTGCCCAATGCGACCGGGCAGCTGCTCGGGCGGAGCTTTGCGGCGACGAGCCGCTGGGCCGTGGCGATCGGCGTGTTCAGCGCCATCGTCGGGGTGACGGCGTCCTTCTACGGCGGCACGCCCAGCGGAGCGACCATCGTCCTCGTCGCGATCGCCGCCTTCCTCCTCGCCTCCGCGATCTCGATGGTGTCGGTGCGGCGGGCGCGCGCTGCGCACGCCAAGGCCGAGCGGCACCTGCACGAGCACGGCCCGGACTGTGGCCACGCGGCGATCGCGCACGGCGACCACGTCGACTACCTCCACGACGGGCACCGGCACGCCGCGCACGACGACCACTGGGACGAGCACGCGGACGGAGCGCACCGATGACGACGAGCCACCCCGCACGGCGGCCCACCAAGCAGCGGCTCGCGCTGGCGGCGGCCCTGGCCGGCATCGACGAGTTCGTCTCGGCCCAGCAGCTGCACGCGCGCATGGCCGCCGACGGCAGCTCGGTGGGCCTGGCGACGGTCTACCGCAACCTGCAGGCGATGGCCGCCGAGCGCGAGATCGACACCCTGCGCACCGACGACGGCGAGGCGCTCTATCGCGCCTGCCGCACCGAGGACCACCATCACCACCTCGTATGCCGTGAGTGCGGCCGGACCGTGGAGGTCGCCGTCCCACCCTCCTTCGAGGCCTGGTCGGCCGAGGTCGGCGCCGAGCACGGATTCACCGGACTGAGCCACCTCGTCGAGATCTTCGGCCTCTGCCCCGACCACTGAGCTGCTGAAGCGCCCCTGCCCGGTCGCCCCGGACACCGGTCCGAGTGAGAGACGAACATGTCGCTCGGGAAGGTCTCGACATCTACCGATCCCTTGGACGCCGAGCCTGTCGCCGCGAACGGTATATCGACACCTACGGAGCCGCCGGGGTGTCAATGGCCATGTCGCGGTCCCCGCTGGTGGCCAACTGAAAGTCCCCACCCCTCGCTGAGTTTCAGGTGGTCTTGAGTCGGGTTCCTCCGTTCGCTCTGGCCTGTTTCATTCGGTAGGAGTCGCCGTCGGTGATGACGGTGTGGCAGTGGTGCAGGAGCCGGTCGAGCATGCTGACCGCGGTGGTG